>NC_014041.1:1376250-1987500 GCF_000023465.1 Zunongwangia profunda SM-A87 | reverse complement strand
GAGTTTGTCAGGAATTGGTAGGCGGTGAAGCCCCCGCATCCAATCAGTAGCTCTACCTCTATAAAACTAATATACCGCTGCACCTAAATGCATTTCGGGGAGTACGAGCTATTTCCGAGTTTGATTGGCCTTTCACCCCTACCCTCAGGTCATCCCAAGACTTTTCAACGTCAACGGGTTCGGTCCTCCACTGTGTGTTACCACAGCTTCAACCTGCCCAAGGGTAGATCACACGGTTTCGCGTCTACCATGACCAACTAATTCGCCCTATTCAGACTCGCTTTCGCTACGGCTCCACACCTGAAGTGCTTAACCTTGCTGGTAACGGTAACTCGTAGGCTCATTATGCAAAAGGCACGCCGTCACCCCTAAAGGCTCCGACCGCTTGTAAGCGTATGGTTTCAGGATCTATTTCACTCCCTTGTTCAGGGTTCTTTTCACCTTTCCCTCACGGTACTGGTTCACTATCGGTCTCTCAGGAGTATTTAGCCTTGGCGGATGGTCCCGCCGGATTCATACAGGGTTTCACGTGCCCCGCACTACTCAGGATACCACTATCTATAACATGCTTTACCTATACCGGGCTATCACCGTCTTTGGCCCCTCTTTCCAAAGGGTTCTAATTCATTATGCATAAAATGTCGTGGTCCTACAACCCCATACCGTCCGTAAACGATATGGTTTGGGCTAATACGCGTTCGCTCGCCGCTACTAGCGTAATCACTTTTGTTTTCTCTTCCTCCGGGTACTTAGATGTTTCAGTTCTCCGGGTTCGCCTCCTTTCGGATACTATATCTTCAATATAGTGGGTTGCCCCATTCGGATATCTGCGGATCAATTTGTATGTGCCAATCCCCGCAGCTTTTCGCAGCTTATCACGTCCTTCTTCGCCTCTGAGAGCCTAGGCATTCCCCATACGCCCTTAATAAGCTTGTATGCTTTTTACCTAATATGCTCGCACAACCACCTTAACGATGGTCGTTAACTTTTTTGTTTTGCTATTATTACAATAGAATTCTTACAAACCCTATCTCATAATAAGCGTTAGTTTCTCGTATTCTTTATTTCTCAATATGTCAATGAACGATCGCGAGTCGCGATAGACGTATAAACAATCTATGCTTCCCACTGCAAACTCTGAAGATTATCTTTCAAATCTCCAGGCATTGCCTGGTGGAGAATATCGGAGTCGAACCGATGACCTCCTGCGTGCAAGGCAGGCGCTCTAGCCAGCTGAGCTAATCCCCCATTTTCAGTGATCAGTTAACAGTTATCAGTTAACAGTACTTATAACGGCTACTCAACCTCTAAAATTTCCTTTTTGTTATTTCAAATGAACTTCCGTGTCTCAAGTTTAACTTTAAACTTTTAAACCTTCAACTTTAAACTCGCGCTTTGCGCGGTCGTAGTCTCAGGCAGACTCGAACTGCCGACCTCTACATTATCAGTGTAGCGCTCTAACCAGCTGAGCTATGAGACTGTCCATAACAGTTTTAAAGTTTACCAGTTAAAAGTCACAAAGCAATACTACTTTCTACTTTTTCAACTTTTTACTTTAATACTGTAGTTTATCGAATTGACATTAAGAATCAAGACCTTAAAGGCTTGCTTTTGAACTTCCCTTTATTTAATTGCGATTCTCTTTTGAAAGAGAATGCTCTAGAAAGGAGGTGTTCCAGCCGCACCTTCCGGTACGGCTACCTTGTTACGACTTAGCCCCAGTTACCAGTTTTACCCTAGGCCGCTCCTTGCGGTAACGGACTTCAGGTACCCCCGGCTTCCATGGCTTGACGGGCGGTGTGTACAAGGCCCGGGAACGTATTCACCGCATCATGGCTGATATGCGATTACTAGCGATTCCAGCTTCACGTAGTCGAGTTGCAGACTACGATCCGAACTGTGATAGGGTTTATAGATTCGCTCCTTCTCGCGAAGTGGCTGCTCTCTGTCCCTACCATTGTAGCACGTGTGTGGCCCAGGACGTAAGGGCCGTGATGATTTGACGTCATCCCCACCTCCCTCACGGTTTGCACCGGCAGTCTGGCTAGAGTTCCCACCATTACGTGCTGGCAACTAACCACAGGGGTTGCGCTCGTTATAGGACTTAACCTGACACCTCACGGCACGAGCTGACGACAACCATGCAGCACCTTGCAATCTGTCCGAAGAAATATCTGTTTCCAAATACGTCAGACTGCATTTAAGCCCTGGTAAGGTTCCTCGCGTATCATCGAATTAAACCACATGCTCCACCGCTTGTGCGGGCCCCCGTCAATTCCTTTGAGTTTCATTCTTGCGAACGTACTCCCCAGGTGGGTTACTTATCACTTTCGCTTAACCACCCAGCCCTCAATTAGGCCGGACAGCTAGTAACCATCGTTTACGGCGTAGACTACCAGGGTATCTAATCCTGTTCGCTACCTACGCTTTCGTCCATCAGCGTCAATATAGTATTAGTGATCTGCCTTCGCAATCGGTATTCTGTGTAATATCTATGCATTTCACCGCTACACTACACATTCTAACCACTTCATACTAATTCAAGGTCTACAGTATCAATGGCAGTTCTACAGTTAAGCTGCAGACTTTCACCACTGACTTATAGACCCGCCTACGGACCCTTTAAACCCAATGATTCCGGATAACGCTTGGATCCTCCGTATTACCGCGGCTGCTGGCACGGAGTTAGCCGATCCTTATTCATAGAGTACCGTCAGCTCCTTACACGTAAGGAGGGTTCTTCCTCTGTAAAAGCAGTTTACAACCCATAGGGCCGTCTTCCTGCACGCGGCATGGCTGGATCAGGCTCTCGCCCATTGTCCAATATTCCTCACTGCTGCCTCCCGTAGGAGTCTGGTCCGTGTCTCAGTACCAGTGTGGGGGATCTCCCTCTCAGGACCCCTACCTATCGTAGCCATGGTAAGCCGTTACCTTACCATCTAGCTAATAGGACGCATGCTCATCTCTTACCGTAACCTTTAATCATAAACTGAGGCCAGTCTATAATACTATGAGGTATTAATCCACGTTTCCATGGGCTATCCCTCAGTAAGAGGTAGATTGCATACGCGTTACGCACCCGTGCGCCGGTCGTCAGCAGAGTGCAAGCACTCCCTGTTACCCCTCGACTTGCATGTGTTAGGCCTGCCGCTAGCGTTCATCCTGAGCCAGGATCAAACTCTTCATCGTTGTTTCATTAATATGTGACAACTAAATAAATGTTTTCCTTCTCAAGAAGTCTAAAGCTCAAAAGTTTGACTCTTTATAGTCTTAATTCTTAATCTTTACGCTATACCAATCTTAATAAATTAAGATTGATATCGTCTAGTCAATTCAATATGTCAATGAACTTATTCAAAGTCCGGGTTCCTAAAAACCCTTTCGGTAGAAATTAAGGAATCGAACCTTACCAACACCCCATCCGGTATCTCCTAGTCACTCAGTATATTAAGAGCATTTTTACTTGTTCTAAAAGCGGTTGCAAATGTACAACTAATTTTTAAACTCACAAGAAAAAATTAAAATTTATTTTTTCTTAATTTTAAACCCTCAACCCTTCCAAAGAACCTCGCCGTTAAAGCGGCTGCAAATATACAACCCTTTTTCTTTAACCACCAAAACTTTTTTTAAGTTTTTTTTCAGTCTAAAATATCACGCTATCCCAATGAACATCCGCCATAACACCTTATCTACTCTGGCGTTAAGCGGCTGCAAATATACAACCTTTTATTTCTTTCCTGCAAAACTTTTTTAAGTTTTTTTTAGAACCTTTTTCAGTATACCTCTCAATGAACATCCGCTTACTAAATACCACCTCAGCGGCTAAGCGGGTGCAAATATACAGCCGTTTTTTAATACAAAACAAACTTTCAAATTGATTTTTTCATCAATCTGAAAAACTATTTTATAAAAGCCTGATTTGATTAGAGTTGAGAATAGCTAATTTAAGAAAAAAAAACTTTTGGGCAAAGAAAAAATACAAATATTATAAAACATCCCATTTATCGGTAAGTTCCAGAAAGTCGAAATCTAGTGCTGATGGTTGCGATTCTAAAACATTATTTTGAAAAGACCGCTGTAAAATGTCTTCTATTATATAATCCTCTTCATTATTTATTGGATCATACTCCTCTTTAAGTGATATTTCAAAAAGGCTTGCTGTGGTATTATACCAAAAGGCTCTCCAACCGCTACGAAGCTCCTTTATTAATTCGAATGCTGTAATTCCTGTTTGACGATGAATTAATTTTACCAAAATCTGTCCTTCAGTATGCGTCATTTTTTTTAATTCTTCGGCAAATTGATCTTCAATATAGTTTTGGACGATTTTTGTATATTTTTTTCGGCCCCTCTTCGATTTAATACTCCCTAGCCTTTCATTAAGCGATGTAAGTCTTTCTGCCGCTAATTTTGCATAAGGATAAACCTTCCTTGTTTTCCTGCGTAAAATCAAATATCTTCTTCTATCTGTATTATTTTTAAAATGAAGGCGCTTAAGTATAAGGACTTCATCTAAATCAATACTTTCCCTTACTATAGAGTCTCCGGCAATAATCATATATCGTTTATCTTCTTCTGGATGAGATATTGTATCGCTCTGCCCAAAGACTCCAATAGAACTAATAAAGCAGACAAGCAATAATAAAGTTGTTTTCAATTGATTATTATTCAGCATAAATTCATCCAAAAAATTATCTAAAATCATTCCAAAATTAAACAATATCCAATTGTCTTCAATTTAATTCTTACTAAATTCGCTACAAATCAAAAATAATATGAGTAAAGAAAGTATTTTAGATAAAGAATCGATCGATTTCCTAGAAAAGTACCTGAATAATGCATCTCCAACAGGCTATGAATCTGAAGGTCAAAAACTTTGGATGGAATATCTAAAACCTTATGTTGACGAATTTATTACCGACACCTACGGAACGGCCGTTGGAGTTATAAACCCCGAAGCTGAATTTAAAGTAGTTATTGAAGGACATGCTGATGAAATTTCGTGGTATGTAAATTACATAAGTGACGAAGGATTTATTTACGTCATTCGAAATGGTGGTAGTGACCATCAAATTGCAGCATCTAAAAGAGTAAACATTCATACCAAAAAAGGTATTGTAAAAGGGGTTTTTGGGTGGCCTGCCATTCATACCCGTAATAAAGAGAAAGAACAATCGCCAAAATTATCGAATATCTGTATTGATGTTGGATGTAGTTCTAAGGAAGAAGTTGAAAAACTTGGCGTACATGTGGGCTGTGTGATTACTTATCCTGATGAATTTTTTATCCTGAACGAAAATAAATTTGTCTGCAGGGCTTTAGATAATAGAATTGGCGGCTTTATGGTTGCTCATGTAGCTAAGCTATTAAAAGAAAATGGAAAAAAACTTCCATTTGGTCTTTATATCACAAATTCGGTTCAGGAAGAAATTGGTCTTCGTGGTGCTGAAATGATTACGCAACGCATTAAACCAAACGTAGCGATTGTTACCGATGTTACCCACGATACCACTACACCAATGATCGATCAAAAATCAAATGGATTGGCTAAAATTGGTGATGGTCCAGTAATAAGTTATGCTCCGGCTGTACAAAACAATCTTAGAGAGTTATTAATAGATACAGCTGAAAAAAATAAAATTCCTTTTCAACGAGCAGCATCTTCAAGACTTACCGGCACAGATACCGATGCTTTTGCGTATAGTAACGGCGGAGTAGCTTCAGCATTAATTAGTCTTCCTCTTCGCTATATGCATACGACCGTAGAAATGGTACATAGAGAAGATGTTGAAAACGTGATAAAACTAATTTACGAAAGTATTTTAAAAATAAAAGATGGTGAAACTTTTAGTTATTTCAGCTAAACAAACACTCTCAATTATTCAAAAAGCTCCTTCTAATAGGAGCTTTTTTATTTTCTTTAAGCAAGGTTTCACAGATCTTTATTAAATGTTTTAGCACATTACCTTTACCTTTCTACAAAAAAAATAGAATGGTATTATCCCCGGAAGATATAGATGTAATTTTAGAAGATCCTTCAGAAGCGGCAAAATTAGCCAATCTCACCTATGTTTCAGAGCATCATCTTTCCATAAAACGTAAAAAAGCAGGGCGCGGCTTCTCTTATTTTAAGGAAGAAAAAAGAATTAAGGATTCTAAAATTATAGAACGTATCAAAAGTCTGGTCATTCCACCGGCATGGACACAGGTAAATATTTCTAATTTGGAAAACGGACATTTACAGGTCGTGGGAAGAGATGAGAAAAGGCGGAAACAGTACATTTACCATCCATTATGGTCAAAAATGAAAAATGAAACTAAATTTTTTAAAATGACCGCTTTCGGAAAAAAATTACCTCAAATAAGGAAAAAAGTAGATGCTGATCTTGATCTCCCCGGAATGTGTAAACAAAAAGTCCTGGCTCTAATCATTAGACTTATGGAAGAAACGCATATCAGAATTGGAAACGACTATTATGCGCAGAAAAACAAAACTTATGGATTATCTACTTTTCGCACCCGCCATGTAAAAACCTATGATGATGAAGTGAAATTTGAATTTGTCGGAAAAAAAGGAAAAGAACATTCTATTAGCGTTCAGAATAAAGAGTTGATCAAGCTGATTAATCAATGTGAAGACATCCCAGGCTGGGAACTCTTTAAATTTTACGATGAAAATGGTGAAAAGCATACTATTGATAGTGGAATGATCAATGATTATATACATGCAATAGCTGGAGAACTATTTTCAGCAAAAGACTTTAGAACATGGGCTGCTTCCAAAATTTTCTTTGAAACACTAAAAGAACTGGGATATATTGAAGATGAAAAAGAAAATAAAAAAACAATTTTAACTTCTTTTGATGCCGCCGCCAGTGGATTAGGTAATACCCGCGCTGTTTGCAGAAGCTATTATGTACACCCAAAAATTGTGGAAGCTTATGCAGATGGTAGTATTGTCCCCTATTTTAACAAAGTAAAAAATGAAAGTGTAAAAGATTACACCAAACTTTCTGAGACCGAAAAAGTAATGTTAAACTTAATTGAGGATTATGAAATAAGGATATAACCCAAACTTTTAATTAAATTCGTTATTAAATTTTGAATAACGATGAAAAACTCCATCGCCCATAGGATAGCCGATTTCCTAAAAGACTTCCCTCCTTTTAATTTTTTAAATGCAGATGAACTTTTAAATATTTCTGAGGAATCTGAAGTGTTATATATAGACAAAGGCAATATTCTTTTTAATGAAGGTGAAAATGTACATGCATTCTTTTATATTGTACATAAAGGAGCGATTCAATTACAGAAATTCCAAAATGAACGATACGAAACATTAGACACCTGTGATGAAGGAGATATTTTTGGACTTCGCCCTTTATTTGCAGAAGAAAATTATATCATGAATGCCATTGCTGAAGAGGAGAGTATTATATATGGTATTCCTATTAAACAATTTAAGCCTTTAACCGAATCTAATAAAAAAGTAGGCAACTTCCTTATTCAAAGTTTTGCCACCAACACTCGTAATCCTTACGCCAGGGAGGACAAGGGAAAATTATTTTTTGGCAACCAGGTGATCGAGCCTATAAGCAATAGTCCACTGTTCGAATTACAACCTGCACCAATCATTAAAAAAATTGTAACTACCTCTCCAGAAACCAGTATTAAGAGCGCTGCTCAACTAATGAGCAAAAGAAAGGTAGGCTCTATTCTCGTCACAAAGAATGATGTGCCAGTGGGTATTCTTACCGATGAGGATTTTCGAAACTCTATTGCAACAGGTGCATACTCTATAGATACTCCTGTTGAAAAAATTATGAGTTATCCAGTGATCTGCTATCCTAAAAATGTAACTATTGCACAGGCGCAAATCACTATGATGAAACACAATATCAATCATATTTGTATTACAGAAGATGGCACCCCAAATACACGAGTTATCGGAATCCTCTCAGAGCATGATATTATGGTCTCCCAGGGTAATAGTCCGTCGGTTTTAATGAAGGCCATTCAACGTTCCCATAGTACCAAAGAGTTAAAGAAAATCAGAAATAAGATCAACCTTTTGCTTGGCGGATATATTCAAAATAATATTCCACTTACTCATATTTCAAAATTAATATTCGAACTTAATGACGCCACGATTAAAAGAGTAATTTCCAGATGCGTGATTAAATTACAACAAGAACCTCCTGTTAAGTTCGCATGGTTAAGTATGGGAAGCCAGGGCCGAAAGGAACAGCTTTTACAAACCGATCAGGATAACGCGATTATATTTGCAGATCCTCCGGAAGGCAAGCTAGAGGCCACCAGAGATTACTTTCTACAACTCGCCACCAAAGTAAATAAAAGATTAATGATTGTGGGTTATGAATATTGCCCTGCAGATATGATGGCGAAAAACCCAAGATGGTGTTTAAGTTTAAGCGAGTGGAAAGAACAGGTAGCCAAGTGGATAAAAGAACCGGGGCCAGACGAAATATTACTTTCTAATATTTTCTTTGATTATGATATCACCTTTGGCGATTCGTTGTTATCCAATAATCTATCGGATTATATTCTTGGCTTAATTGACGATTATCCAAAATTTTTAAGCGTTATGGGTTCTAACGCTTTAAGAAATCCTTCTCCTCTAGGATTTTTTAGACAGTTTTTAGTGGAACAGGATGGCGAGAAAAAAGACTTTTTTGATATAAAAAAGCGTGGTTTACAGCCTTTAACCGAAAGTGCCCGACTGCTGATCTTATCTTATAAAATAAAAAATATCAGCAATACTGCAGAGCGTTTTGATCGTTTGGCGCAATTAGAACCAAAAAACAAAGAACTTTTTGAAGGCTGCTCTTATGCCTCGAAAGCCTTGCTGAAGTTTAGGACAAAACAAGGACTTCAAAATAGAGATAGTGGACGTTTTATCGATCTTTCAAAATTAAATAAAGAAGATAAGATGAAATTAAAACGTGCTTTTAAATATATAAAAGCGGTTCAGGATTTATTAAAAATGAGGTTTGAAACCGCAACTGTATTGTAATGTTTGACTGGTTTAAAAAAGACGAATCTCACCTACCCGAATTCTGGCAAAAATATTCAGCTGGATTTAATAGCAACCAAAAAGAGCAACTTATTGCAGAGACAACATTTGTGGTCTTAGATACTGAAACCACGGGTTTTGATCAGGAAAAAGATCGAATTCTAAGTATTGGTTGTGTAAAAATAAAAAACAATAAATTACTGGTTGCCGATAGTTTTGAAATTTACCTGAAACAGGAAAAATTTAATCCCGATACTGTCGAAATACACGGTCTGATAAAACATGAACGCTTTGAAACAATTTCTGAAGAAAAAGCGATTCAGTTATTTCTAAAGTATATTAAAGACTCTGTGTTAGTGGCTCATCATGCCGGGTTCGATATTAATATGATCAATGCTGCACTTAAAAGAAATCATCTTCCGAAGTTAAAGAACAGGGTTTTAGATACCGGAATATTATATCGAAAAACCAGGATTATATCAAATTTTATCGATCAACACAAAACGTATAGTTTAGATGAAGTGGCCCTGGCGTATAATATTGATCTTAAAGATAGACATACCGCCATTGGTGATGCGTTTATTACCGCTATTGCATTTCTAAAAATCCTGGGACGACTGAAACGTAAAAAACTAAAAGAACTATTCAAAAAGTAAATCACTTCAAGTCAAACCCACGCGGTATTTATTAAAAATTTATTCTTTTTTGGAAAAATTCCGAATCCATTAGCTATAGTGCCAGGATCGAAGCATTTTATGTCGATTATCTAGTAAAGTCCGGGATAAATTACCCGGACTTTATAGTATTTTTATAAATTCTGAAATTTATAAAGCTTCTGCAATAATCGCTTCGACCACCTCAGGATTTAATAAGGTTGAAGTATCTCCTAAATCTGAAGTATCATCGGAAGCTATTTTACGTAAAATTCTTCGCATAATTTTTCCACTTCGGGTTTTAGGTAAGCCTTCTACAAACTGTATTTTATCTGGCTTGGCAATTGGTCCAACTTTATCAGCAATTTGTTGATTGATCTCTTTTCTTAAGTTATCACGTTTACGGCTCTCACCAGACTCCTTAAGGATTACAAATGCATACAGTGCATTTCCTTTCACATCATGAGGAAAACCAACCACTGCACTTTCGGCAACTGCCGGATGTTCGTTAATCGCATCCTCTATAGGGGCAGTACCTAGATTATGTCCGGAAACAATAATAACATCATCCGTTCTACCGGTTATTCTGTAATATCCCACTTCATCCCTCATGGCTCCATCACCGGTAAAGTACTTTCCTTCAAAAGTCGAAAAATAAGTATCCTTATAGCGCTCGTGATCTCCCCAAACAGTTCTGGCAATCGATGGCCAGGGAAATTTTACAGATAAGCGACCACTTACCTGATTTCCCTTTATTTCCTTGCCATCATCGTCCATTAAGCTAGGTTGAATTCCAGGCATGGGTAAAGTCGCGTAAGTAGGTTTTGTGGGAGTTACATAGGGCATTGGTGAAATCATAATTCCTCCTGTTTCAGTTTGCCACCAGGTATCCACTATAGGACTCTGGTTTTTACCTATATTATCATTAAACCAATGCCATGCCTCCTCATTTATAGGTTCCCCTACAGACCCCAGAACTTTTAAAGAAGAAAGATCATGATTTTCTACAAATTCAATATTACGTTTTGCCAAAGCTCTAATCGCAGTTGGTGCGGTATAGAATTGTGTGATTTTGTGTTTTTCTACAATTTCCCAAAAACGCCCATAATCAGGATAAGACGGTACTCCTTCAAACATTACTGTAGTAGCTCCGTTGGCCAGTGGACCATAAACTATATAGGAATGCCCCGTGATCCATCCAATATCAGCTGTACACCAATACACATCACCTTCGGTATAATTAAAAATATTTTTGAAGGTAAACGCGGTATACACCATATATCCTGCGGTAGTATGTAACATTCCTTTTGGTTTGCCGGTAGAACCAGAGGTATATAAAATAAATAAAGGATCTTCAGCATCCACAATTTCAGGAGCGCATTGTTCTGAAGCCTTATCCATTAAAGGGGACAACCATTCGTCGCGCCCGTCTTTCATATTAATTTCTTCACCAGTTCTTTTTACCACCAAAACCGAGGATACATCTGGACAATCTTCTAAAGCTTCGTCTACAATATTCTTAAGATTAAGTGTTTTTGCACCACGATAAGAACCGTCTGAAGTAATCATCATTTTACAATCGGCATCCAGAGTTCTTGTAGCCAATGCCTTGCTGGAGAATCCTGCAAATACAACAGAATGTATAGCCCCTATCCTGGCACAAGCGAGAACGGAATAAGCAAGTTCTGGCACCATTGGTAAATAGATACAAACCCTATCTCCTTTTTGAATACCCTTGCTTTTTAAAACGTTTGCGAGCTTATTTACTTTTTTATGCAGCTCGTTATAAGTGATATGTTGAGCTTCTTCACTACTATCGTTAGGCTCCCAAATAATGGCGGTTTTCTCTCCTCGAGTTAAAAGATGACGATCTATACAGTTTTCAGTGATATTCAGTTTAGCATTTTCAAACCATTTTACTTCTGGTTTGGTAAAATCCCAGCTTAATACATTGTCCCATTTTTTTCTCCAGGTAAAATGCTCTTCGGCAATTTCTGCCCAAAAATTTTCTGGTTCGCGCACGGATTTTCTATAAACCTGAAAATATTCTTCCAGATTTTTAATGTGGTAATTACTCATAATTATCAATCGGTTGTAAGGATTCTTTAATTTTCCCTTAAAACTATTGATTTTTTACTGATTTCGCTTGAACAATTCTATGTTTTTACAAAAATTTAAACATAAAAAAAGCGATATGTCTATTACAACAGATCGCTTTTCTATAGTGATTAGACAGTATTCCTATTTCAAATAGGCTTTTACATTTTCTTCTACCCGTTTTTCAATATTAGAAACATCTGCTTTTTCAAAAGTCTCTCCGGTTATATTTTCATATAATTCTATATATCTTTCGCTTACGGTTTCTATATATTCGTCACTCATAAACGGCACTTCTTGTCCTTCTTTGCCCTGAAAACCATTCTGGATAAGCCACTGGCGAACAAATTCTTTAGAAAGTTGCTTTTGTGGCTCTCCTTTCTCCTGTAATTCTTTATAGGTATTGGCATAGAAATATCTTGAAGAATCAGGGGTATGAATTTCGTCGATCAAAACGATTTTACCATCTTTAGTTTTCCCGAACTCATATTTAGTATCCACTAAAATTAAGCCTCGCTTTTCAGCAATTTCGGTTCCACGTTGAAAAAGTTTTTTGGTGTAATCCTCTAATACCGCATAATCTTCCGCAGAAACAATTCCGCGTTTTAAAATATCTTCTTTAGAGATATCTTCATCATGATCACCCTGTTCTGCTTTGGTAGCCGGAGTAATTATGGGTTCAGGAAAACGATCGTTTTCCTTCATTCCTTCTGGCATAGCCACTCCACAAAGTGTTCTTTTACCAGCTTTATATTCTCTTGCCGCGTGCCCGGAAAGATATCCACGAATCACCATTTCTACTTTAAAAGGTTCGCAGGCTTCACCTACAGCTACGTTAGGATCTGGTGTTGCCTGAAGCCAGTTTGGTACCAAATCTTCAGTATCCTTCATCATTTTAGTAGCGATCTGGTTCAGAATCTGACCTTTATAAGGAATTCCTTTTGGCATCACCACGTCAAAAGCCGAAAGACGGTCTGAGGCGATCATCACCAGTTGATCATCTTCGAAAGCATATACATCTCTCACCTTTCCTTTGTATACTGATTTTTGTCCAGGAAAATTATAATCGGTCTTTATTAGAGTATTACTCATTTCTTTAAAATCGGTTGATTTATTTTTATTTAATCGTTGTGTTCTATTGTTTTGTAGGCCGCGATGATCTTTTTTACCAATCGATGACGAATCACATCTTTATCGTCCAAATATACCATACCTACACCTTTTACGTCTTTTAAAACCAAAAGCGCTTCTTTTAACCCGGATACTGTTCTTCTAGGTAAGTCGATCTGGCCCGGATCGCCGGTAATAATAAATTTAGCATTTTTCCCCATTCGGGTTAAAAACATTTTCATTTGTGCATGGGTAGTATTTTGTGCTTCATCTAAGATTACAAACGCATTATCCAAGGTTCTACCACGCATAAAGGCTAATGGGGCTATCTGTATCACTCCTTTTTCGATAAAAGATTCAAGTCTTTCTGCCGGGATCATATCGCGTAATCCATCATACAGTGGCTGCATGTAAGGATCCAGTTTTTCTTTAAGATCTCCCGGTAAAAATCCAAGGTTCTCCCCCGCTTCCACCGCGGGACGAGTAAGAATGATCCTTTTAACCTCTTTTTCTTTTAAAGCTTTAACCGCTAGGGCTACACCGGTATACGTTTTTCCGGTTCCCGCCGGGCCTATAGCAAATAACAGATCGTTCTTTTTACTAAGATCTACCATTTTACGCTGGTTGGCGGTTTGTGCTTTGATTAATCTACCGCTTACTCCATGCACCAAAACCTCACCGCTTTCTTTAGAAGATTGATATTCTTCCTTACTCTCACTCGTTAAGACGCGCTCAATAACATTTTCATCCAGTTTATTAAACTTTCCAAAATGCTCGATAAGCATGGTAAATCGCTTATCGAATTCTTCCAGCATTTCTTCATCTCCAAAAACTTTTATTTTACTTCCTCGTGCTACGATTTTTAACTTCGGAAAATATCTTTTTAAAAGTTCAATATGTTCATTACCCTGCCCAAAAAAATCTCTGGGACTAATCTCTGAAAGTTCGATTACAAGTTCGTTCAAAAGCCTTTGTTTTAGTTAAAATTTGGTGGTTATAAGCATAAACTACCTCTGGGAAAGCCCATAAGTCATTTATTATGATTTCTTTATTTCAATACCTCCTATCCCGATAGCTATCTAGATAAGAACCGGAGCATTTAATCTCGATTATCGAGTAAAATTCTTACCGGTTAAATTTGTGTTCCAAATATCAGGATTTATTTTTGCAGCCTGATTTATCGCCATATTTTTGGCGCAATTTTAAGGTTGGAAGAACAAAATAAAAGTATCTTCGCTCCTTATACAAACTTAAGGAAATTTAGCCTTTACAACTTAAAAAAATATTAACAATCACTTATGGCAATCATTACCTTAACAACCGATTTTGGGCAGAAAGATTACTTTGCAGCAGCGGTTAAAGGAGCTGTTTACAGCGAACTTGATGATGTTAGGATTGTTGATATTTCGCATTGTATCTCTCCTTTTCATATTAGCGAAGCGAGTTATATTATTAAAAATGCTTACAAAAGCTTTCCAAAAGGAAGCATTCATATAATAGGGATTGATTCAGAATTAACGCCAGAGAATAAACATCTGGCCATATTGTTGGACGATCATTATTTTCTTTGTGCCAACAATGGTATTTTGTCATTATTGGCTTCAGAAATTAAGCCTGAAAAAATCGTAGAAATCAATATCCACGATAAGATTGAATCCAACTTTCCTGTGCTGGATATTTTTGTGAAAGTAGCCTGTCATATTGCACGCGGTGGTACTTTAGATGTTATAGGAAAAAATATTCAGGAGATTAAATATCTAAAACAAATTGAGCCTTTAATCAACTCAGATAAAAACCAGATTATCGGGCATGTAATTTATATTGATAATTATGGGAATGTGATTACCAATATTTCCAGGAAATTATTCGAGAATATAGGCAAAGGAAGAAATTTTACCATTAGTGCAAGAATGGTCACCTTTAGTAAGGTACATGAAACTTATAGTGACTGCATTAACTTTAAGATAGAAAAAGAAAAACGCGGCGAAGAAGATGGTAAAAAACTAGCTGTATTTAATTCGGCCGGATATATCGAACTGGCCATTTATAAAAGTAATCCCTTAACTGTGGGCAGCGCGGCCAGCCTCTTTGGATTACAAAATCGTGATACCGTAACTATAAAATTTGAAGCTTATGCTAGTAAGGATCGTAAAGCTGAGCTTTAGCCCTGAAAATATCGATGCTTTTTTAGAAATCTTTGAAAATACCAAAGAGCAAATTCGCAATTTTAAAGGTTGTAGACATTTAGAATTATATCGTGACAAAGACAATACCAGTCAATTTTTTACGTATAGTTACTGGGAAAATGAAAATGCATTGGAAAATTATCGAAATTCTGCATTTTTCAAGGTCGTTTGGAGCAATACCAAAATTTTGTTTAATGCGAAACCAGAAGCCTGGAGTGTTGATCAACTTTGGGTTTCAGATCAAAATTAAGTCGCTTTGTTAGCTATTTTAAATAAAGAAATACAATCTTTTTTTGCCACTCCTATAGGCTATCTGGTCATTGGGATATTTTTGGTGGTTAGCGGCCTGTTTTTATTTGTGTTTACAGGAGAGTATAACATTTTAGATAGCGGTTTCGCTACTATCAAGCCGTTCTTTAATATGGCGCCTTGGATTTTTATCTTTCTGATCCCCGCCATTTCCATGAAAAGCTTTTCTGAAGAACAGAAACTAGGTACCATGGAGCTCTTACTTACTAAACCTTTATCGATCGCTAAACTAATATTTGGCAAATACCTGGGAGCTTTACTATTAGTGATTTTAGCAATTGTTCCTTCGGTTATTTACGTGATCTGCATTTCAGAGTTAGGTCGAACTCCTGGAAATTTTGATTTAGGAGCAACTTTAGGGAGTTATCTGGGACTATTGTTTCTGAGTGGTTGTTATACCGCCATCGGGATATTTTCTTCCAGCTTAACCAAAAACCAGATCGTAGCTTTTATTATAGCTGTTTTTATATGTTTTTTGAGTTTCTTTTTATTTGAAGGAATTTCCGGATTATCAATCTTGGAAGCCCCGGAATACGGAATAGAATACTTCGGAATTAGCTATCATTACCGCAGTATTAGTCGGGGAGTTGTAGATACCCGCGATCTTATTTACTTTTTAAGTTTTATTGCTTTGTTTTTAAAGCTTACGCACTTCAGAATAAAAAATCTAAGAAATAACTAATCTTGAAGCAGTTTTCGAAATATAAATCGGTTGTTTTATTTATCGTAATCTTAATTGCGATAAACTTTGTTGCTTCACACTATTTTGAACGTTTAGATCTTACACAGGACAAGCGCTACACTCTTTCCAAAGCTTCCGAGGAAATAATAGCCGATATTAAAGACCCCATCATTATCGATGTATTTTTAAAAGGTGACTTTCCTTCTGAATTTAGACGCCTGCAAAACGAAACCCGTCAAATCCTTGAAGAATATACAGCTAAAAACAGCAATATCAGCTTTAATTTTATAGACCCTTTGGCTGAAGATGCCAATGCGCAACAGGTGGCTCAACAGTTTTACCAGATGGGCATGTCTCCCGCACGCATAAATGTCATGGAAAACGGGCAAAATAGCGAAACGATTATTTTTCCCTGGGCCATGGCCAATCTTGGTGAAAAATCGGTACGTATTGGTTTGCTTAAAAATCAGTTAGGAAGCAGTGATGAAGATCGTGTGACCAACTCGGTCCAACAATTAGAATACGCTTTTACTGATGCGATAAACAAGCTAATTTACCCCAGGGAAAAGAAAATTGCAGTGATGCGCGGTAATGGTGAATTGCCCAATGCTAATATTGCCGATTTTGTAAAGACGCTTCAACAATATTATTTTATGGCGCCTTTCACTTTAGATTCAGCTGCGGTGAATCCGCAAAAAACACTAAAGGAATTAAGGGAATATGATCTTATCATTGAAGCAAAACCAACCCAACCTTTTACTGAGAACGAGAAATATATTCTGGATCAATACACCATGAACGGTGGAAAATCACTGTGGCTTACCGAAAGTGTTGCGATGGAAAAAGACAGCCTATTAAATCCCAACGGCTCAGCCTTTGCTTTACCACAAAACCTTAATCTGGGGGATTTCTTCTTTAGTTATGGCTTAAGAATTAACCCCAGCCTTGTAAACGATCTATATTCGGCACCAATTATTCTGGCTACCGGGAATGGTAACGATACCCGATTTAATCCCTATCCATGGTTTTATAGTCCGCTTACCACCTCCCCTAACGACCATCCAATCATCAATAATATAGAAGCGGTAAAATTTGATTTTGTAAATCCTATAGACACATTAAAAAACAACATCAAAAAAACGATATTATTAACTAGTTCTCCAAAATCGAAGGTTGAAGGGACTCCTCGTGAGATCAGTTTAAATATCGTTGGTAAAGAACCAGATATTGCGTCGTATACTGATGGTGAACAAGCGCTCGCCGTTTTACTGGAAGGCGAATTTACTTCAGTATACAACAATCGCTTAAAACCCTTTAAAATACGGGATAATTTAGACCAAAGCAAACCTACTGCAATGCTGGTAATTTCGGATGGAGACGTGATCAAAAATGATCTTCAACAAGGGGAACCACTAGCGCTTGGATTTCAAAAATATACCGGTACTACCTATGGTAACAAAGAGTTTTTACTGAATGCCGTTAACTATATGTTGGATGACCGGGGACTAATGGACATTCGTACCAAAAAAGTAACGATCGCATTTTTGGATCCGCAAAAAACTGCTGCTGAACGTAGCAAATGGCAATTGATAAGCATTGCATTACCACTATTGATATTGGGCATTTTTGCGCTGCTTTATACCTGGCTTAGACGCAAGAAATATATCAGGAAGAAATAATGCCTTCAAAAAATTCCTGATTTTCGACATATTAACAATTTAACAGGGTGGTTTTTCAAAAAAGCACTGGAAGATAGCAATTTACTTGTCAACAAATTCAATTTAATGTTAATAAAAACTCCTTTCTCCTGCTTCAATTTTTACAGGATTAAAATATCTTTGTAAGTGATTCTAAATAAATCAATAAAAAGCCAATGAAATTTATTGTATCCAGCAGTTATTTGCTGAAACAGCTTCAGATACTTGGTGGGGTTATTAATAATAACAACACTTTGCCGATATTGGATAATTTCCTTTTTGATTTGAACAATGACGAGTTAACAGTTTCTGCTTCAGATTTAGAGACCACCATGTCTGCTAAATTAAATGTAGAATCTGATTCTGAAGGAAAAATCGCTGTACCGGCCAAACTTCTTTTAGATACGCTAAAAACTTTTCCAGAGCAACCTTTAACTTTTGTTGCCGAGGATAATCATACGATAGAGCTTAGCTCTAATCATGGTAAATACGCACTGGCTTATGCCGATGGTGAAGAATTCCCTAATCCTGTAAGTCTTGAAGATCCAAGCAATACAGTGATCGAAGGTGATATTCTTTCTTCAGCCATTAGTAAGACTATTTTTGCCTCTGGTAATGATGACCTTCGCCCGGTAATGAGCGGCGTGTTCTTTCAGTTCTCTACAGAAGGCTTAACTTTTGTCGCTACAGATGCCCATAAATTGGTAAAGTATTCCCGCGAAGATGTGACGGCTTCACAAACGGCAGAATTTATTATGCCCAAGAAACCGCTTAATCTTTTAAAAGGAATTCTTGCGGGTAGCGAAAGCGAAGTGCTTATCGAATATAATGAGAGTAATGCTAAATTTACTTTTGATGATACCACATTAATTTGCCGTTTAATCGATGGTAAATACCCAAATTACGAAGCGGTAATCCCAAAAGAAAATCCTAATAAACTTACCATAGAGCGTAACCAGTTTTTAAGTTCGGTAAGAAGGGTATCTATTTTCTCTAATAAAACAACGCATCAGGTACGTTTAAAAATCGCCGGAGCCGAGTTAAATATTTCTGCGGAAGATGTAGATTACAGCAACAAAGCTGAAGAGCGTTTAACTTGTGGTTACCAGGGAGATGATATGCAAATTGGTTTTAACTCCAGATTTCTTACCGAAATGCTGAATAATTTAAATTCAGATGAAGTACAGTTAGAAATGAGTTTACCTAACCGTGCCGGAATCTTAACTCCGGTTGACGGATTAGATCCGGGAGAAAAAATTACAATGCTGGTAATGCCGGTAATGTTGAATAACTAATAAATAGACAGCTCTAAATAGGATTCTATTTTATATAAAATTAAAACCCATTCAGTAACCTGAATGGGTTTTTGCTTTTCGATTGATGCATGAAACCAAAGTTGATTCTTTAGTTTGATATTGTATATATTATTGGATGATTCTAATCGTCATTGGGTAATTCGTTGGCTCTCCATTAGAAGCTTTGATCGCGTTGATAATCGGAAAAATTAACCCCAGGATACCTACTAAAATTAAAAACAAAAATCCTAAACCGAATAAAAATATCAACGGAATACAAACTATTGAATAAATAAATAGACTAATCTGAAAATTTATGATCTCTTTCCCCTGCTCGTCCATATCCTGAATTTTATCTTTTTGTGTTGCCCATAAGATCAGCGGTACAATAAAACCTCCTATTCCGGTAACAAAATCCAGTAACTGACTCAAATGCATAATCATTAACATTTGCCTGTCTTCTCGCATTGCACTATACGTTTCCATAATTTTTTGATGGTATTTTGATGGTTAATAAACGTTCCTAAAAAAAGAACTACACTTAAAAGACGAATAAGCCCAAGGAATGTTACAGTTTTCTACAAAATCTTTGCATACGCTCTTTCTTTATTATCTTTGCAGGCATGAAATTAAACGATACCATTGTTGCGCTTGCTACCCCTTCGGGAGCGGGAGCTATTGCTGTAATTCGAGTTTCGGGACCAGAAGCTATTTCGATTGTTGCCCCACTTTTTAAGGCAAAAAGTAAGAAAAAATTAGAAGAACAGCCTACCCATACCCTTCATTTAGGAAATATTGTAGATGGACAGCGCAATTTAGATGAAGTTTTAATTTCAGTGTTTCGAGCACCTAAATCGTATACCGGCGAAGAAACTATCGAAATTAGTTGCCACGGCTCTCCTTATATTCAGCAGGAGATTATTCAGCTTTTGGTAAGAAGTGGTTGTCGCTCTGCAGAAGCCGGAGAATTTACACTTAGAGCATTCCTAAATGCTAAAATGGATTTGAGTCAGGCGGAAGCGGTAGCCGATTTAATCTCTTCTGAAAATGCAGCCTCTCATCAAATGGCCATGCAACAAATGCGCGGTGGTTTTTCCAACGAAATTCAGCGTTTACGGGAAGAATTATTGAACTTTGCTTCTCTGATCGAATTAGAACTCGATTTTGCCGAAGAAGATGTTGAATTTGCGAATCGCGATCAGTTTAGGAATCTGGTAGCCAGAATCCAAAAAGTTTTAAAACGCCTGATCGATTCTTTTGCGACAGGAAATGTATTGAAAAATGGCATTCCCGTTGCCATCGTTGGAGAACCCAATGTTGGTAAATCCACCCTGTTAAATGCTTTATTAAATGAGGAACGTGCCATTGTTTCTGAAATTGCCGGAACCACCCGGGATGTTATTGAAGATGAGCTGGCTATAGGAGGCGTTGGTTTCCGATTTATCGATACTGCCGGTATTAGGGAAACCAAAGATGTGGTAGAAAGTATCGGTATAAAAAAGACGTTCGAAAAAATAGGCCAGGCACAGGTCGTTATTTACCTATTTGATACTTCACGATTAAGCAAAATAGAATTCGCTGAAGGAAGTGTAGCTAAAGATCAGCTTCAGGGAAATGAAACTTCGCTGAACATGATACAAGTAGAGATTGAAAAAATAAAGAATAAATATCCACAAAAACCACTGGTGATTATAGCCAATAAGATCGATCAGTTAACAGAAGAGCAGGTTGAAATTTTAACTTCCAGAATTCCGGATCTTCATTTGCTTTCTGCCAAAACCGGACTGGGTGTTGAAGAATTAAAAGAGAAATTATTGAATTTCGTGAATACCGGTGCTCTTCGAAACAATAATACCATTGTAACGAACAGCCGTCACTATAACGCCCTGCTAAAAGCACTGGAAGAAATCAATAAAGTTGAAGATGGCTTAAATATGGAGCTTTCTGGAGACTTACTGGCAATCGATATTCGACAGGCTTTACATCATTTTGGAGAAATTACCGGTGAAATAACTAATGATGATTTACTGGGTAATATTTTTGCTAATTTCTGTATCGGGAAATAGTTAGACATTTTATTTGATTTTATTTGCCTGTAATTGACTGTAAATCAAATTACTGTTAATAACTCTTGAGTTTTTACTTTCTCTTGGTTATCCGATTTTCATACTTTTATTACACCTAATTTACACCTCAAAATTATTTTTTACACCCGAGGTGTAAAAATTTACACCTGTTATGAAAGTCCATCTAAGAAAGAAGAAATTGAAAAGTGGAAAAACAAGTCTTTATATTGAATACTACAAAGGTCATAAGACCACCGCTGAAGGTAAGATTAAGCATCTTCGAGAATTTGAGTACTTAGAGCTTTATCTAACTACTAATCCGACAAAGGTTTCTGAAAAGAAGAAAAACAAAGAACAGCTTGAACTGGCCGAACAAATCTTGGCCATAAGGAAGGCTTCAATCTATCAAGGGAAATATAAAATCCAAAATAATTCCAAAGGAAGGACAAGTTTTCTCGATTTTTATGAGGAAAAGAAAGAGGAACGCTATCAGACAAAGGGCAATTATGACAACTGGGATGCTGCTCAAAAACATTTAGAAAACTACTGCCCAAACCATATTTCATTCAACGAAGTTGATATTGACTTTATCAAAGGGTTCAAAAAGTATCTTGATACCGTTGCTGTTACAAAAAGTAATAAGAACTTATCCCAGAACACGAAGCATACCTATTTCAATAAGTTCAAAGCGGCTATGCGAGCTGCGTTTGAAGAAGGGTATTTGAAAGAAAACTTAATCGCAAAAGTGAAGGGGTTTGCGATGGGTGAATCCAAAAGAGAATATTTGACCTCTGATGAATTAAAAAGGCTTGCAAAAACCCCTTGCAACATTCAGGTTTTCAAAGATGCTTTCCTATTTTCTGCCTTGACAGGGATAAGATGGTCGGATATTCACAAACTAACCTGGTCCGAAGTACGGGACGAGGGAATTGATAAGTCAGATAACGAAATTTTCCGAATAGTTTTTAAGCAAAAGAAAACTGAAGGAATGGAATATCTATACATATCAAAACAAGCGAGAAGATTATTGGGGAAACGTTCCGAACCAAAAGATAGGGTTTTTACCAACTTGCGTTATAGTGCCTATATGAATCTTCAATTGCTTCGTTGGTGTATGGCTGCCGGTATTTCGAAACATATCACGTTTCACTCTGCACGCCACACCAATGCAGTCTTACTACTCGAAAATGGGGCAGACATCTATACGGTTTCAAAACGTTTGGGGCATAAGGAAATAAGAACTACTGAAATTTATGCCAAGATTATTGACAAGAAAATGAAAGAGGCAGCAAACTTAGTCCCCAAACTGGACCTGGATATTTTAGAAACTGCTGTTTAAATTTAAAGCCAAAACCTCCTTTACTTTGAGATAAGGGCGCTTTAGTACTGTTTCGGTGGTCTAATTGTTAATAACTGTCAGTCATAGGTGTTTTCCCCAATGATTTGGGACGGTAAAATCCATCATTAGATTATCAATTAAATGAGGCTAATTAAATTTGAACTCATTTATAGTCAAACAAGTCTAATCGTCTTATTCAATGATATTTGTGAATAAGTAATGTAGTTGTCCAGCACTTTCTATTTAGCATATTTATACCTTTAGTTTCTGAATTCTACTATAAGAAACTACGCGCTTTATAGAGTTCAACATATTGAACTAATTGTTATGGATATTATTGAAATTCAAGAAAAACTCGATAGAATTGAGCGTTTGTTGTTAGGCTCTAAACAGGTGCTTACTCTGGACGAGGCTTGCGAGTACACCGGAATTTCACGCAGCTATCTATACAAATTAACTTCTGCCGGAATTGTTCCCCACAGCAAGCCAAATGGCAAACTCATTTTTTTTGATATCAATCGCCTCAATGAATGGTTGCTTCAGAACAATCGAAAATCTAAGTCTGAGATTCAAAATGAAGCGTTAAGTTACATCTTGAAAAAAAGATAAAATCAATAATCCCATCTGTAGCTTCTATATTCTTTTGTATGTAATTGTTTACCAACTGTGAACATCTTCGACTGAAATTTTAACATTTCTGATTTTCATTCCGCTACCTTTACCACCATATAATTTGCATATGGTTTTAAAGGTCAAATGGATAGATTTCAAAAGTCAAATCGATAAATACATAATTGAGGGCGAAGTCCTTCTTGAAAAATATAAGTCTTCAAGAAGCGAAGAAGAATTTACCGAATTAAAAGATGCAAAGCAGTCTTGGGAAAATACTGTGATAAGCTTCGTTAAAAAATCTTTTGAGCCGGAACATATTAATTTCGCTTATGAGTTCAGAGCTCAGAAAGGCTATAATCTGGGAATGAAATTAGGGGTTGACCAAAAGATAAAAAACACTATTCAGGCCCTAAAGGATGAAATAAACGGGCTTAACTACTACCTGAAAATTCTTTTTATTTCAGATGCCATTGTGCGACCTGATGAAATTGATTTGAACGAACGTCAAAATCTGGACACCGACGGCATACTCGACCTTATTCTTTCAAAACTATACGACCTTTACAAAGATGGAAAATACCATTCTTTAAATTTGATTCTTGAAGGTAACGGTGTAAAACTAAATGGTCGTAGCGAAGATTGGGATTATGGAAGGATGCTCGAAAATCGGGGATTCATTGAATGTATGAACGGCAGAAACGTAAATGCCAAACTAAAATTAGAAGGTAAATATGCCATAGAACAGGCGAGAAAAAGGCAAGTTACAGACTACTCAAAAATTAGCAGTTCTGATGAAGAACTAAAGGAACTGATAAAACAAGTACTCTCAGAAATTGAAAAATTAGGTTATGGTCAACAGATTATTTTCGATGAATTTGATGAGCTACGTGAAGATATTCCGAACCTTGACAAAAAATCATTTGGTCAACTTCTCAAAGCTAAATTATATGATTTGGTAACTCAAGAAGCTTTTGATAAAGCTATTGCCAGCGAAATATTCAAGCAATTTACTGACCAAATATTGCCATTTTAGCAAATGAAGCTATTCGCATCAATAAGAAATAGTATCAAGGCTTTTTTTCGCAAAAAACCACAGCCTGAATATGAAGTCACAGAATTCGTGATTTCAGATATTCGGCAAATAGACGGTTCATCAAAAATTTCATTTTTTGTAAATAATACTGAGTCTGATGTAAGTGTGACCAGAACCTTTGAAAATGAAGACGATGTTATTAATTGGTTAATGAGCAATGATAATTTTAAACAAATGTTATACAGAAAGCTATTTTCATCATCCTCTGTCATCCATCATTGTGGCGTAAAAGAACCAATTACTGAACCTAAAAAGAAACCTGGCGATATTGATATTCTTATTTACAATGCAGGCGATGAAAGTAATGCAATTGGGATAGAATGTAAAATAGTAAAATCAGAATCCTTAGAAAATCAATCGCCGAAAATCAACAAGATTACAAGCGTTCAGAAAAAAGGAACAAAGCAAGCAGATGGATACATAAAGATAGGTTTTAGTAAGGTCTTTTTAATGGTCATATTGCTGGACGATGGCAGGCACTATAGAAACCAAAATTTCGTATTCAGAACAACACCGACTGATAAATTGAAAGAACTCTATGACTTCGACTGGAACACAAAAATGAATAAGGAAGTTGGAATAATCTATGCCTATGTCAATCAACTTACATCAAACCATATTAATCAGACGAAAGGTCTGGGTATAAGGATTGAACGAGAAGCTAAAGAAAGAATTCAAGATAAAAGATTAACTAAAAAAATTAAAAACCTTAATTACTAAGTATTAGTTGAAGAAAGAAGGAATTTGCAGAATTTGCGGTAATTACGGAAAACTTACGTTTGAGCACGTTCCACCTCAAAGCGCCTTCAATTCTAAACCTGTATTATTTCAAAAATCTGTTCATATACACGACAAAAACAGTTATTTATACGGTAAGAAAATTCGAAGTAATCAAGGTGCAGGTGGCTATTACTTATGCAAATCTTGCAACAACCTTACAGGTAGTTACTATGGGGACAGCTACAAGAAATTCGCCTATAAGGGAATGATGGCGTTGACCAATCGAGTTTGGGCATCAAGGGTCATCACTTTTGAATACGCCATACAACCTCTTAACGTCTTGAAGCAAATATTGTCTATGTTTATGGCAATTGACACCAGTGACCAACTGCTACATTTAGAAGGGCTTTCAAGCTTTCTATTGAATAAAGATTCACAAACATTTCCTAAAAATCTAAGAGTTTTTATTTATCATACATCCACAAAACAAGTTAGGAATGGTTGGGGAATGGCAAGAACCAGCAAAGGGTATCATTATCTTGGTGAAATAACCTATCCGCCTTTCGGGTTGGTCTATTCTTTAGACTCTGAGCCAACGCGCGATGATTTTTTTGAGATTACAGATTTCAAAAATTATAAGTTCAACCAAACTGTTCAAGGCAGGTTGAGCATACCGTTTCTTACACCAAAAACCTATATTCCTGGCTTGTACAATTAAGTTTTAAAGATATGGCCAAAAACGAACCAATAAAACAGCATTACATTCCTCGCTCATACCTGAAAAATTTTGGCGTTGAAGGAAAAAACGGCAACTATTTTGTTGATGCCTACAAGTTAGAAGATGAATTTCTGTTGAAACAAATCAGTACAAAAAGTATTTGCTTCAAAAAAAATCTTTACACAATTCCGAATGCTGAAGTAGATAGAAAATACGATTTAGAACATCACTATGCTGAACACGTAGATTCAGAATTTCCCAAAATATATAAATTGCTCGTTGATGAAAATGTGAAAGTATTGACCCCTGAGCAAAAGAGACAGGTATTATACGTGTGTCTATCCCTTTACTTTAGAACACCAAGATTTCTTAATCATCAAAATGCCTTTACAGACCAAATTTTAGATAGAATGACATTACACGCCGATGAAAAAGGCGATGTGAAATTTACGTTCGAAGAAGAAAGGCACGAGTTCAATATGAAGGATATTGATAAAGTTAGACACGAATTTAAAGAGCGAAACAGAATTAAATTCTTGGTGCAACATTTAGAAAAATGGAAAGAGTTTGTGGACTTCAAATATGATTGTACGATAAATGTACACCGAATCAATGACAAAAATGCACCATTGATTACCTGTGATAATCCAGTTTCTATCCGCGGTATCAAATCAACTCGATTCGAAGGTCTTTTCAATCCTGACTCTGTAATAACTTTGCCTTTAGATACTCAATATTATTTGGAAATTTTCCCTAACAATATCGCTGACGGTCAAACCAGAATTCATAGAATGGTTCACGATAGGGATTACGTTTTTACTACAAATGCAATAGTTCAGAGTAATGCCGAGAAGTTGATAATTGGAAAGCCAGGAACAATAGAAACTCATTTCAAAATTCAATCAAGTTATGAAGACGCTGAAAATGCAGAAGAATTTGTTGCGAAAGCAAAATTCAAATTAGAACAGATGCAAAAGTTCGATTTGCTTTGCAGAAAAAAAGGGTTTACTTCTAAAGAAGCAATCAGTCAACTCAAAAAAATGTTAAGCCATAAATATTTTAAAGATGAAGATCAACTCATTAATTTAAAAAGACTTTTGACAGCAAGTGGTCATTGGCATTAATTAAATTGAAGGAAACCGTAGAATAGTAGAACATAGGTAAACTCTTGTTGATTAAATAATAAATTTTAAGCGATTTAATGCGGCAACATATCCTTAACCAAGCCATATAAAAAAGTCCCTACGACTGCTCCAACAATCACAATCAAAATAGAAACGTATCCTGCACCTATCAGTACATACATAGGTCCTGGGCAAGCACCTGCAAGCGCCCATCCCAGACCAAAGATAATCCCACCTATTAAATATCGAGCAACGCTTTTATTCTTAGGTTTGAGACTCATTTCGCTACCATTCAAGGTTTTGATATTCTTACGTTTTATGACTTGAACGCCAAGAATTCCGATAACCAAAGCTGAACCTATTATACCATACATATGGAAGCTGCCAAACTGGAACATTTCATAAATACGGAACCACGAAGCTGCTTCGGATTTGAACATTATGATTCCAAAGAAAATACCAATGGCCAAATATGTGATGTATCTCATTTTTAAAAGATTAAAGGATAAATTAAATGTATCATTACCAACCCACCGATGAAGAAACCTATGACAGCTATAAGTGAGGGCAATTGCAGATTGCTCAATCCGGAAATTGCGTGTCCCGATGTACAACCTCCTGCGTATCTTGCCCCAAAACCAACCAATAGGCCACCTATTAACAATACCACGATGATAAATGGGTCACTCAATGCATCTGTCGCAAAAATTTCTGGCGGCAGATAACTTTCGCCTGCACTATTTATTTGATAATCATCTGAGAGTTGCTGTGCGATTTCAGGATTGATTTCTACCGTATTGTCGCTCATATAGTTTGAGGCTAAAAAACCACCAATAATTGCACCCAATACGACCATCAGGTTCCATCGCTCTGCTTTCCAATCGAATTTAAAGAAATCTGCTGCTTTTCCTGCTCCAAGGGCTGCACAGGCCGTGCGTAGGTTTGATGACATCCCAAATTGCTTTCCTACGAGCAATAAAACTAACATCACAAAAGCAATAAGAGGTCCCGCTACATACCACGGCCAAGGCTCATATATCCAATTCATTTTAATTAATTTGAAGCAAATATGATATTTTTACGAAAGTGATTCTGTAACAATAGTTACAGAAGTGATGATTAATTTCAGCTAACTTATAAAGTAATAGAGATAATACGACTAAAAAACTTAATTTCAATATTACTTTATATAATTAATGTATATAGGAATATTTTTTATGGGCATTAGGCATCGGCCGTTATAAGTGTGGGCTTTCTATTTTAATTATTTTGGTGTTTTAGGATTAGAAGTGGAATCTTTTTAATAAAAGCATAAGATTTTTCTTACTTAGGTAACAAAGGTTACATATCGGCTTTACACTTTTCTTTATTTTTGTCATAATTGTGAAAGCTAAAACTTACATACCAATTTTACTTACATTCATTTTTATGGCTAAACTTATTGCCGTGGATGCAAATGCTATGGGCTTTATTTTTGATAGTGGTATGACAGTTGTCAAGCCATTTTGCAAAAAGAAAAATTCCCCTAAGAAAATTAACAATGCAGAGGATTTTTCAATTTCTCAAAAGGACGTATCCAATTCGCAAGTTTTAATTCTTAGCAGTCTTTGTAACCCGCAGTTTCAATTTGAACTGTTCTCTTGGGAAACAAGTTTTTCAGAAAACATCGCAACTATCAGCGAGCATTTCCCTTCCAACCTAAGTTATCACTATTTAGATAACGATTCACCACCACCTCGTTTGGCTTAGTCCAACTCCCATTTTCAAAATTTAAAGTCGGTGCTTCCGTAATGGTTCTCTGTATCCATAAAAATATGACAGGATGAACTATTACGGACAGTCACCGCACAAATCAAAACATTTTAAATATCATTTACAATGGCGACAAAAATTTTAATCAGTCGTCGTTCCATTCAGCTATTGCGCATAATGGTAAGTGGCATTTTTCTCGTAGCAGGTTTAACCACCTTGTGAATGTAGAAAAAACTGCCCAGCGTATAGAACAAGCAAGCTTTAAAGGTATCGCGCTTTTTTTTTGGCGAACCTCAATGGCTTGTAATCCTATCCGGTATCGTAATGCTTGTAGCAGGCTTCCTGTTTCTAATCGGATACAGGACAAAATGGGCGGCTATTGTATTGATGGCGGTCTTAATCCCCATCACATTAACTATTCAAGTGGGTCAAATAACAACGCTTGGACCTTTATTTAAAAATATAGCAATCTTCGATGGACTTCTTTTTTTTGTATTGAACGACACCAGTAATCTTCTAAAATAAAAAAATGAAAACGTATTTATTAAGTTCAATTCTTTTGGTGCTAACCCTGTTCAGCATAAACAAAACACAGGCACAGCAAATGGACAACGACACAAACAATTATGTGGTACTGACCAAAAAAGTGCCTCAATTACAACCCATAATTCTAACCGCCGAAGCCCTTAAAGCGGAAGAAGGCGATGCCTTTGGCGATTTTCAAGTCATCATATGCGGAAAGGAAATAGGCGATATCACGAACGTTGAAAAAATGGGCAATTTTATTGAAAAAGCCGAAAAAGCAGGGGTACACATTATAGCTTGCGGTTTCTCACTGAAAAAGTTTAAAGTCGATAAAACAAAAGTCCCTAAAAAAATTGAGGTTGTCGATAACGGAATTCTTTACAATTTTCAACTTCAAAAAAAGGGATATAAAAGCATTAGCCTATAAGAATCTAAAAAGCAAAATTTACAACTATGAAAATTTTTAATAGAGTTTTGCTGATGATAATATTGATGGCACCGGTTGCTTGCAAAACAGAAAAATCAAATAAAATGGACAGGACCGGCACAGCGAAGGATACTTTGAGTATTACCGTACTTCAAACAGCCGATATCCACGGGCAACTCGACACACATCCTGAACTGTTCTGGGAAAACGAAGAGATCGTGTTTAAAGACCGTGGAGGACTTGCCAATATCAAAACTCTTTTTGAACAGGAACGCCAGAAAAATCCAGACCGCACCATTATCATTGATGGTGGCGATTTGATTCAGGGCAGTGGTTACACAGCGCTGTCAGAAGGGAAGGTTATGCCGGAACTTATAAAAAATATGGGCTATGACGTTATCATTCCTGGCAACTGGGAAGTGGTGTACGGTAAAGATGTAATGATGGATGCAATGAACGGTTATGAAACAGATGTCATAGCCCAAAATATGTACCACGAAGAAAGTGACGAACTTTTGTTCCCAGCTTATTCCGTCAAAGAAATAGAAGGCGTACGCATAGGGTTTATGGGTATTAATGACCCGGACGTACCCGTGCGTCAAAACCCAATTTTCAGTAAAGGTATAGGATTCAGTGGTTTGACTGAAGATTTGAGAAAGCAAGTGGACACTTTTAAGGTTAATGAAAACCTTGACGCACTCTTTTTGGTAACGCATATCGGTATTTTCAAACAGGTGGAACTTGCTAATAACCCTATTTCAGAAAATGTGGACTATATATTGGGAAATGATACCCACGAGCGTGTGCGAGAACCCATTCAAGGTAAGTACGCTAAAGTCACCGAACCTGGTGCATTCGGTTCTTTCGTTGGTAAACTGACACTTCATTTTATTGACGGCAAATTAGTGGGTGACGAATATGAACTTATTGACGTTGACCCAGAGGTCTTTCCTGCAGATGAAGAAATTCAATCTTTGGTGAACAAGGCCAAAGCACCTTACAAAGACCATCTGGAAACAGTGATAGGATATACTACAAAACCTCTCTATCGATATCTTACCGTAGAGAACCCTATGGACAATATGATTACAGATGCGGCTCGCTGGAAGACGGGTGCAGACATATCTATTTCAAACGGATTTAGGTTCGGTAACCCAATAGTTCCCAAAAACGGTAACCCTGCACCCATTACGCGCGCAAATCTGTGGAATTTACTGCCCGTGAATGAAAAGGTGAAAACAGGAAGAGCTACGGGAAGACAGATAAAGGACTGGCTGGAAAAAGAAATGCACAACGCATTTGCGCAAGACCCGACCGAACGATTCGGTGGTTGGCTGGTACGATTTTCAGGAATGAAGGTCAACTTCAACAGTCAAGATGAAAAGGGTCAAAGAATCAATAGTATAACCGTAAACGGCGAACCAATGGAAGATGATGAATATTATACCATTTCGGCCTGTGTACGCCCTGGCGACCCAGTTGACAACCTTTGCAGGATGTCAGGTGTTGAGGATGTTGAAGTAAAAGACTATACCATTCACGATGTGGTAGAAGAATATCTTCAGGAAAACTCGCCCGTTTCACCAACATTGGAAGGTAGGGCGTATTGCGATTATCTGGGACAGTATTCTTTCTCAACCGTGCCTAAAACTGATTACGAATTTCAATAAAACTTTAATGATGGAAGAGAACCAAAAAGACAAGAACATTAAAAAAACCTGGATTCAGTACGGGATATTTGCGATAGTGGCCATAACACTTTACGCCACGGGTTTACATACCGAAGTTATAGGTTTTGTGCAACGTGGGCTGCTCGCAACTGGCTTTATGAATCCAGATGTAGAAGTAATTGCACAAAATAATAGTGATGTAGAAACTGTTGAGAGTTCCGCTTTCGCGAAAGCGGATTATAACTTAAAACTGCGCGATGCTAAAGGAAATGTTGTATCGCTGGAAAAGTACAAAGGCAAGGTCATCTTTTTGAATTTTTGGGCCACGTGGTGCCCACCTTGTGTGGCAGAAATGCCGAGTATCGAAAAATTATACAAGGATATGGGGAACGACGTAGTCTTTGTAATGCTCTCCTTTGACAAAAATTTTGAAACGGCCAAGGCCTATATGGAGCGGAAGGACTATGGACTACCCATTTATGAGCAAGCTGGCCCTATGCCCGCTGTTTATGAATCGACCGCGCTGCCTACTACGTATGTGATTGATGCTGAAGGAAACATTGCCCTTACACATAAAGGTATGGCAGATTATAACAATGAAGAATTTAGGGAGTTCCTGAATAGTTTAAAATAGATTTTGTTCTGAAATGGGGATGGATTCTTACCAATGCCCATCCTTTTTCGGAGTAACTAATAATATATAGCAAAGTATGCGATATCATAAACTAACGATTGTATTTGTCCTTGCTCTAATCAGTCATTTTGGGCATTCGCAAGTTATGGAAGTCCCCAAATGGAATGTGGAAGTCCAAGAAAATAATATTGTTGAAGGTGATACAATAACCGTGTTTTTCGAGGCTAAAATTCCGGAAGATTGGTATATGTATTCAAGCGACTTTGACCCAAAACTTGGGCCAATGGTTACGGAATTCAATTTTTACGAAAACGAACAATTTGAGCGACTGGGAAATGTTGAAGCCATAGGGCAAAAGAAAAAATATGATGAGCTGTTTGAGGGTGAGTACACCTATTTTACAAAAAAAGCAAAATTCAAACAGCGATTTGTTATCCATTCAGAAAGTCCTGATATTAAAGGGCTGGTTTCCTATCAGATATGTTCAGATGTCAATGGCCAATGTATTCCCTTTGAAAGTGACGTTGCTGTATTTAACAATGTTCTCAAAAAACCATTAGATACGGCCAAGAGCGATGCCGATGCCTCGACACCTATGGTCCTCGAAGCCTTTGACAATGATTTTGAGACCACCGAGACGAGGACAGGGTTTATCTTTTCTTTTGACATTCTTTTTCATATCCTTTGGCGCAGGTCTAATAGCATTACTTACGCCTTGCGTGTTCCCAATGATACCGATGACGGTAAGTTACTTCACAAAATCCAATACGAGTCGTAAGAAGGGAATTGCCTATGCCATTTTGTACGGCGTTTCCATTATAGCGATTTACACTATCGTTGGTACTCTATTTTCGGTATTGTTTGGTGCAGATTTCGCTAACTTTTTAAGTACGCACTGGATCCCAAATCTATTTTTCTTTGCGATCTTCATAATATTTGCGCTTTCCTTTTTTGGTCTGTTTGAAATAACACTGCCCAATAAATTTGTTAATAAAATAGATTCAAAATCGAACAAAAGCGGTGTGCTGGGTATCTTTTTTATGGCATTTACTTTGGTTCTGGTCAGCTTTAGCTGTACTGGACCAATTGCTGGAACTATTCTGTTACAAGCCGCTAATGGCGATACTATACAACCTATTGTGGGAATGCTGGGCTTTTCCCTGGCGTTTGCATTACCCTTCACACTCTTTGCGGTCTTCCCAAATTGGTTAAAATCTTTACCTAAAAGTGGTGGTTGGTTAGATACCGTTAAAGTGGTACTCGGTTTCATAGAATTAGCACTGGCATTAAAATTTTTCAGCATTGTGGACCAAGTTTACCATTGGGATATATTAAACCGCGAGGTTTACCTTGCCTTATGGATTGTTATATTCGCTTTTCTTGGGTTTTATCTCTTGGGGAAAATCACATTTCCTCACGAACAAAAACAACAGAAGACATCGGTAGGCCGTATAATTTCGGCATTGTTGGTTTTCAGTTTTGTGGTTTATCTTATCCCAGGTTTAGTAGGTGCGCCCTTAAAAGCATTGGCCGGTTATATGCCTCCGTTAAGTTCACAAAGTTTTGTGATGAACTCACCTCAAGTCACTTCCATTTCCAACAATACGATGAAAACCGCAGAATGTGGAGTGCCGAAATACGGAGACCTGCTAGAATTACCATTGGGTATTCAAGGCTATTTCGATTATACTCAAGCTTTAGAATGCGCAAAGAAACAAGATAAGCCGCTGTTTATAGATTTTACCGGTCACGGTTGTGTAAATTGTAGGGAAATGGAAGCAACTGTTTGGTCTGATCCAAAAGTACTTAAAAGGCTAAAGGAAGATTATGTTGTCGTGGCACTTTATGTTGATGAAAAGACTGAATTGCCCGAAAAGGAATGGTATGTTTCTGCTCACGATGAGCGCTTGAAAAAAACCATAGGAGGCCAAAATCTTGATTTTATGATTCAGCGGCTCAATGCAAATGCTCAGCCCTATTATACTTTGGTTGATACAAATGGTTCTTTATTAAATGCGCCAAAAGGATATGATTTGAGTGTGCAGAACTTTGTTGAGTTTTTAGACAATGGTCTTGAAGAATTTAAAATTAGAAACACAAAAGACGTTTTAGTGAACAGCGATTCCGAAGGTGTAAATCATAACCCAATTATAAATTGATCGTAACCAATTTCGATAAAACACAAAATGTCATTAACACTAGAAGATTAAATTGATGAAACTAAATGTATTGTTTATAAACGACGTGCACGGATACCTTGCACCACATCCCGAACTTTTCTATGATGAAACCGGAGAGATTATTGAGACTGCGGGTGGTTATGCAAGGATTGCCAGCGTAGTGAAAGCCATCAGAGAAGGAAATCCTAATACATTGCTCTTTGACGGTGGCGACACCTTATACGGAACAAAACCTATTGTAGCTTCAAACGGTATGGCTATGGTTCCTATTTTAAATGCTCTTAATATCGATGCCCTGGTGGGACATTGGGATTTTGGTTACGGACCAGACCAATTAGAGAAAATCAATAAGCAGTTAGATTTTCCTATGCTAGGTTGCAATGTATTCACCATAGACGGTGATCATTTTTTGCAACCCACGGCTATGTTCGAAAAAGAAGGTGTGAAAATTGGCGTTGTGGGTCTTTGCTCGATGATTATCGATAAAGTGATGCCGGAGAAGATGAGCAAAGGTCTCCAATTCACTTCTGGGGTGGAAGAGGTTCCGCATCATATTAAAGAACTAAAAGCCAATGATGCAGCTATTATCATAGTGCTATCCCACAATGGCTTTCCCCAAGATGTTGAACTACTCAAGAGAGTTGACGGCATTGATATTTGTTTGAGTGCCCATACCCACAACCGGATTTACAAGCCCATTGAAGTCAATGGTGCAAAAATTGTCCAATGTGGATGCCACGGCGCCTTCGTTGGTAATTTTACAATTGAACTTGAAGATAAAAAAATCAAAATTTGCGATTATGAAATGCTCAAAGTGGATGATTCCATACCCGAGAACGAAGCGATGGCACAACTCGTGAACAAGTCACTAGAGCCTTATGAAGATATGCGCAATAAAAACATAGGACGTACAAAGACGGTATTGCATCGGTATAATACCCTTAACTCCACTATGGATGAATTGTTACTAAAGGCCACAGCTCACGCTACTGATACCTCAATTGTATTTTCCAACGGATGGCGATACGGTGCACCAATTCCTGTAGGATCTATAACTGAAAATGACCTGTACAATATCGCCCCTATGAATCCGCCCCTTTCTACCGTAGAGCTTACGGGCAAAGAAATAAAACAGATGCTGGAAGAGAACCTTGAGCGTACTTTCTCTAGCGATGCATTTAAACAAATGGGCGGCTATGTGAAACGCGTTTTGGGCCTGCAAATCAATATGCGCATAGAAAACCCTACCGGACATCGTATCCAAGAAATATATTACAATGGCAAGCACCTTGAAATGGATAAAACATATAGGGTTAGTTTCATCACTATACAGGGCGTCCCCAAGAAATATGGAAAAAATAGAATAGAACATCCTCCAAAAGCGGTGGAAGCTATGAAGATGTATTTAAAAGTACATCCAGATTTTAATTCTGACCCAATTGGAAGCTTTAGATTGGTATAAAGGATAAATGGTTTTTAAACATCTTATTTATTCCTACAAAACGTATGACTTCAGCTTTTCCCTTATGGAAATTTCCCTCGGAAAGTTGGATGGTTACTTCCTTCAAAAACTCAAATTCTAATTGTGGAAACTCCTCCTTGATTTCTTCTACTGAAAATAACATTGCTTCATTTTTGGGGCCACCAGATGGGTTTCCCAGTTGCGCTTTCGCAAACGCTTCAAAAATCACAATGCCTTCAGGTTTTAAATACTGTAACAAGTGCTTGTGTGCTTTATTACGAATAGACGCGGGAAAATGAGCGTAGGATAAACCGATAACATCAAATTGTGTCTCACTCCGAAATTCCAAAACGCCTGTAAGTTCGTACGTTATGGATACTTTCCGCTCTTTCGCCAAACGCAAGGCCTTTGCCCTGCCTTTCTTACTAATATCAAAAGCGGATATATCCCAACCTTGGGAAGCGGCATAAACCGCATTACGGCCTTCGCCTTCGGCAGGAAGCAGTATATTTCCAGATTTAAGTTTGTCGAGCTGTTGTTTAAAGAATCTGTTGGGTTTAGTACCGTATCTATATTCATCAGCACCGTACATTTTGTTCCAGAAATCGGCTGGATATTCTTTCATAAAAATCTTCTCGTTTTTTGTTGATACTGCCTGTATTCGGGAAAGTGTTTCAATAACAACTTTTCTTCATACTTTGATTTGAAATAAAACAGGATGAGCAATGTAATAGATATTAGTGCCTTATAACTCGACTGATTGTAGAATGCATATCCCAATCCACAAAAAATCAAGGCGGTGTATATAGGGTGTCTCGCAATCCTGTAAGCACCTGTGGTAATCAATGTTCCGTTTGAAGTTGGTGTTGGGAAAGGCGAAAGATTTGTATTGAGTTGAAGCAACGCAACTGCCCCCAAAATCACACCTAAACACAGTAAAACCAAACCCGAATAGCGTAGCCATTCGGGAAGGTGTGTAGAAACTATTTTTACCGGTAAAAGATATATGACGAACAATGACAATTGTATTGCTACGTACATATAATCTCGATATGACGGTTTATTTTTTATCAATTAACTTTTTAATTAAAATATCAATTTTAATCCAAGAAGGATGAAAGCATCCAAACCAGTTTTTCTTGCTGAACAATATAATCGCTCATCAAAGCAACAGTACCTTCGTCATTGGCTTCGGAAGCCATATTTAATGTAATTCTTTCTTTTGCCAGCAATACCTTTAAGGCTTCAAGAGAACCTTATCAACTGCTTGTTCGCCATTGGTAATATTTTCGGCAGGTTTTATTTCGGAAATCTTAAGATATTTTCTAAACGAATGAACGGGCGTTTCGCTCAAGGTAAGAACACGTTCTGCGATTTCATCTATTTTAAGTAATGCATCGTTATAAAGCTCCTCAAACTTAAGATGTAACTCAAAGAATTTTTTTCCTTTGATGTTCCAATGAAACCCTCGTAGGTTCATATAAAACTGCTGATAATTTGAAAGCAATTCATTTAGCTTTTCAGCAATGATTTTTGATTTATCTATGTCTAATCCTATGTTGTTTTTGCTTATAGTTTCCATATTCTAATTTTTAAAATCGTTAATATCTTCACTTAAATCATAGACAATAGTGCCTTTTATCTTTTTTTGAAGGATACTGCTTCCCGCTGCACTACGATAGCCACCGGCACAATGCACCACGATAGGCTTGTCCGTCGGGATTTCATCGGCTGTTTCTCGCAACTCATTCAATGGATGAGAAACGGCACTATCAAAAAACTTTCCTTCTTCTACCTCACTTGTATTACGAATATCGACAATGGTATAGTTATCAGGGTTTTTCTTGAAATCTGCCAAATCCAGCTTTTCGGTTTTTACCAGATTTTCATTAGCAAGCGTGATGACTTTTGTAAGCTGTTTTTCGTAGCCGATTTTTGCCACGCGGTGTAATAGGATGTCCTTATTTTCGGCGCTATCTATTACGAGGGTAAATGCTTCTTTAGGCTCAACAATAGAACCTAACCACGTCTCGAACTTCGCATTTTCTGAATTTGCCTGTATGTTGATACTTCCCTTTAAATGACCTTTTTTAAAGGTAGCTTCTTCCCGAATATCGACTATAAGTCCTTCAGCAGTTGTCTTTTCAGTAAATGGAATATCCTCGATTGAAGGTTGTAAATCAGCTGCACCGGCTTTATTGATATCCACGTCAAAGCCAAAATAGGACGGAATAAACGGCTGGCCATCGAGTATGGTGTCCATAAATTCTTTTTTGGACTGTTCTTTAAAAGCCCAGTTGCCCATACGTTCATTGCCCAAGGTGCTACTGTTGGCATCCCTCAAATTTTTTCCGCATAGCGAACCAGCACCGTGTGCGGGATAGACCACGGCATCATCTGGCAAGTCGGTAAATTTATTTTGGATAGTGTCATACATCATCTCGGCAAGTTCCTCTCGTTTTGCTTGCATATTTCCTGCCTTTTCACGCAAGTCTGGACGGCCTACGTCGCCAATAAATAATGTGTCGCCCGTAAACAATGCCGTGTCTTCGCCTTCGGTGGCCACAATGGTTATACTGTCTGGCGAATGTCCAGGTGTGTTTATCGCTTTGAGGGAAATTTTTCCCAATCTAATCTCGTCGCCTTCATCAAAGGATTGATGCGGATAGTCAGCGCCCAGTTTTTCACTATTGTAAATGGTTGCACCTGTCTTTTTATGGATTTCAAGATGCGAACTCACAAAATCGGCGTGTGGGTGGGTTTCTATTACGGCAACGATTTCTGCGTTGTTCGCTTTCGCGAAAGCGTAATACTGCGATGGGTCGCGCTCTGGGTCAATGATGGCTACCTTACCTTCGCTTGCGATGGCATACGAATAATGTGCCAGCGGTTTGTATTCAAATTGTTTGATGTTCATAATTTCCAAATTTTATATAAAAATAAAAAAGGTCACAACCAATGGCTGTAACCTTAGATACACAACTCTAAATTTCAAGCGTTTATTTTCTTGGACACGTATTCAATCCTACCAACTTATACAGCGGACAAAAACTTATAAAACTGGTCAATAGAAATACGGCCGATAGCGCAAGAAGAACATACGCCAAGGTACCTTCGATAATTCCTTGCCAGTATAGCACACCTACCGTTATTGCAATAATGGTTCTGATAATGCGGTCTGCACCGCCCATATTTTTTTTCATAATCATTTATTTAAAAATTGTATTGACAAAACAAGTCCTGTAACTATTGCTGCACAAAGGATACAGACAATGACCAATTTTTTTATTCTTTGCCTGTCCAATGCTATACATCCTTACCTTTCAACATTTTGTTCCAATATAGGTAGGGAAGTCCGTATTTTTTGAGCATCCATAATCTCCAATGTTCTTTGGAACTATCAGAAATAAATAGGTTTTTCAATTTTGGGTCTGGAATAAAATTTTTATCATAGTCAAACTCTGCCAATACCATTTTTCCATAGTCGGTAACGAGTGGGCAGGAAGAATAACCGTTATATGATTTCTTGCCCATTTTATCGTGTTGAATAAGCAAATCGATATTATCTACCACTACAGGTACTTGCTTGCGTATGGCGGCTCCCGTTTTTGCTGTCGGTAAGCCGGCCACGTCTCCCAGCCCAAAAATATTTGCGTACTTATTATGTTGCATTGTGTGCTTATCCACATCCAACCATCCAGCATCATTAACCAAATTAGACTCTTGAACAAATTTAGGTGCTACAGATGGTGGTGCGGTGTGCAGCATATCGTAGTGGATGCCCGTAAGCTCGCCATCTTTTTCTACTTTTACACCATTGTCTTTGTTGTGATAGCCTTCGTGTTCGGCCATTTTGTACCAAGCTATCTGATTGGGTCCGTCAATTTTTACCAGCTGGTGGCCCAGTCTTAAATCAATGTTTTTTCGGTCAATGACTTTCATTAGGGTTTTGGCTATTTCCTTTACCCCAAAAATTACGGTACCTGCGGTGGCAAAAACCACTTTGGTGTTTTTTCTTACCCCAGATTTTTGAAAATGGGACTCTGCCAGATACATTATTTTTTGCGGTGCACCACCACACTTGATAGGTGTTGTAGGTTGCGTGAAAAGCGCTGTATCTCCCTTAAAATTCTTTACGACGTGCCACGTATGCTTGGGGTCTGTATAGTTACTACACACCACACCATTATCTATAGCATCTCCCAGTCCGGGAACCAGACTGAAATCATAAGTGAGCCCGGGTGACACGACCAGATAGTTATAGGTAATATCGCCACTTACCTCTGTATGTACCGTGTTGTTGTCTGCATCAAAACCTGGTGGCCTTGTCCATTATCCACTTTGCACCTTTAGGCATTACGTCTGCCATAGGCCTGCCCGTTTTATCATAGTCGTAAGTCCCTGCACCTACGAGCGTCCAAGCAGGCTGATAGTAATGCGTATCTGCCGGTTCAATGATTGCGACACTATTGGATTTTTTCTGTTTTAAGAGTTGTGCGGCCACCATAATACCGGCGGTACCGCCACCTATAATGAGCACTTGATGATGCGTTGCCATAGTTTTTGTATTTTTAAATCTTTTAAAGATATGGGTTGTTATCTTAAGGATTGGTAACCTTTGTTACACATCTCGCAATCGATTGAAATAATTCTTAAATTTATGGCATACGCCAAGACCTATTATAGCCGTACTGACCACGTCTAATTACAAATTTATTTCGTGTTTATATTAGTTCCATAAAATGAATATTCCTTTTGAATGTCCGTTATGTTTCATAAAAGAGTCGTCACCTTGAACTTGACTCAGGGTCTCACTTAATAACCTTTGATTTTAAGAACTTTGTGAGATTCCGAATCAAGTTCGGAATGACGCAGAGATTAATTATTGCAGATAGTGGATTATCGATATTCCTTTAACTATTAATAAGTATATTTACTAGCCTCAAAATAATTAGGGAACCATCAAATATCCCTCACTTTCTAAAATTGGTAGGGTTAGCAATGCCGATAAGGTAACTTCCCAAGATGGGTTCAACTCGTCTTGTTCAATTTTCATACCTGCCACAGTTTGTCCACATAAGTATAATTTGACCCCGGCATCATCAAGTGCTTTTACCAGATTTGTGTTGGGGTTCTTCTTTTGGTGGCGTTTTTCGTAAGCTTGGTCGGTCAAACTTATGGCAATGGCTTTTCCGTGAACTACCGCCGCTATTTGCACGTTTTGATCGGGTACCCCAGCGGCTTTTAATAAATTGAGTTCCCTTGCAATTTTCCATAACCTCATATTTACTCCTTCTTTTTCTGCATTATTATCTATGTTGAACACTAACTTATAGGTTTTTTTTACATCGGGCTGGAAACCCAGGTCTTTATTAAAATGGATTTTTCCGTAACCTTTAATTCTCGGATTGCTCCATTCCTGCGCCATAATTATTTGTGTGAAAAGGAGTAAGATACCCCAAAAAATTGTTTTCATAGTATTTCTGTTTATTGTTTAGTAATTAATTGTTTAAAATAAGTGAATCTTAGATCGGTTTAGGAAAGCTCTTTAATTATTTAGCTGTTTTTTTGCATTTACCGCTTCTATAGCCATTCCGTTTTTAAGGGTTGAATTTCCTTTTAAAACAACTTGATCTCCGCTATCAAGATTTCCGAATATTTCTATCATTCCATCTTTAGAGATTCCCGTTGTAATAGGAATCATTTGAATTTTACCCGACTTGACCTTTGCGATTAAGGTTTGGGTTGGGGTGGTTATAATGCTACTGGCAGGAACTTTTAAAGTAGGTTGATTACGCCTTAATTGCAAATGAACCTGTGCATAGGCTCCAGCACTTAAGATATTAGCTGAATTATCATAATCAAATTCAACCATTAGCGAACGTAGCTCAGGATCGAGTGCCCTACTGCTACGGGAAAAACTGACCGGAAACTTTTTTCCGGGAGCACCATTCACAGTAAAACTGGCCTTGGTATTTGCAGAAAGGGCATCTGCGTGTTTCGAAGGAATAGCCACTACCAGGCGCAATTTATCTTCCCGCGCCAATTTTAAAAGTGGTTCCTTTCCGCTTCCTACCAAGGCACCTGGGGAAACAAACCGGCTGGTAACCACCCCATCAAACGGCGCCTTGATATTACGATATCCCGCCAACTGCGCAGCGGCCGATAGTTCTGCTTTTACAAGCCTCAAAGCAGCACTGTCACCATAAAACGCGTTTTGGTCTGTTCAAGTTCTATTGATGATATTGCACCTTCAACTTCAGAAGCTCGGTTCATCCGTTGGTAGTTTTGTGCACTAAAACTTAGCTTTTCAGCTATTTCACGCTGCTTTGCCCGGGCGGCCAATAATTTTTGTTGAATTTCCGGAGCTTCAATATTTAATAAAATTTCTCCTTTTTTTACTAAATCTCCTCGATCTACATTTAGCTTTTCAACAAAACCTTCAATTTTGGCATATAAAGTCACCTCTTCATAGGGTTTTAGTTCACCGGGAAGGGAAAGTTTATATTTTAACGTATCACTTTTTACGTTGGTAACCTGATAGGTAGGTTTTAAAGGTTTATCTTCCTTCTTTGCTTTGTTTTCAGCATTACCACACGCCATTAAAAGAAGGGTAAGTAAGGAAAAAGAAATAGATTTTATGTAAAATTTCATTTTTTAGGATTTTAAGTTTTTTTGATAGTATTTACTGTGCTGATCGTCTGGATCTAAAGACACTTTTTTAGGCTGGGTATTTGCATAAGCGATTGTATAGATAAATGGCAAAACCAGTAGGGAGGTAAAAGTTGAAAATACCAATCCTCCAATTACGGCCTGTCCCAGCGGGGCGACCTGCGATCCGCCATCACCAAGTCCCAGTGCCATTGGGATCATCCCGGCAATCATTGCCAGGGCGGTCATTAAAATAGGTCGAAAACGGGAGGCTACCGCCAATAGGGAAGATTCGGCCGCATTTTCCAGTTTCTCTTTTCTAAAAAGTTCGCTCTGGTTGATAATAAGTACCGCATTGGATACCGAAACCCCTACGGCCATAATCATACCCATATACGATTGCAGGTTGAGTGTACTCCCCAAAAGTGATAAACTTAAAAGACTGCCCGCCACCACAGCAGGTATAATCCCCAAAATAACCAAAGAGGTTTTAAAAGATTGATAGTAAGCGGTCAGCATTAAGAAAATTACCACAATGGCGACCAGCAATCCAGATTGCAAGCCCGATAAAGTCTCGCTAAGCACATTTACCTCTCCGGCCATTCTAACGCTATAGCCTCTTGGCGGGGCGTCCAATTCGCTAAGAATTTTACGAACTTTCCGGGAGGCACTTCCCAAATCGGAGTGATTGGTGTTTGCGGTAACGGTTACAAAACGGTTAGGGCCTTTTCGGTTTACCTGTCCCGGTTCGGTCGCCAAACTCAGATCTGCCACATCATCAAGGACGGGGCTCATTGCCCCCGGCTTTAGCGGAAGGTTTTGAAGATCATTCAATGAATTAACCTGATTTTCCGGTAATTGAACCTGAACCTGAAAAACCAGACCTGAATTTGGATCTACCCATACATTTTTACTTACAAAACGGGAAGAAGACGTCGCCGTGGTAAGTGCCGTACTCACCTCACGCATTGTTAGTCCCAGTTGTGCGACACGTTCACGATCTACGTTTATCGAAATACTGGGATAATCAACGGGTTCATTCAAATGCACATCGGTCAGGTAATTTTCATCTTTTAAGGCATCCGTGATCTTATGGGCATACAAAGTAACCTGATCCAGGTTTTTTCCTAATACTTCAATAGCAATAGGTGTGTTGTAGCCTTGACCCATAATTTTTTCCACAAGTTCCATCGGTTCGAATGTAAATTGAAGTTCAGGAAACTCATTTTTAAGACTGGTACGCAAATCGTCTTTCAGTTCATCCACCGGTACATCAAACGATTCCGGTAGCGAAAACTGTAAAATCGCTTCCTGCGAACCGCTGGTAAATAAGAAAATAGGGTTAATTGGTGTATTTGGCGAATGCATTCCAACGAATCCTGAAGTGATCTCCAGTTTGTCAGGTGCAATTTGTTCTCGAATGTGGTTTTCTACAGCCAGCACATACTCTTCCGTTTGATCTAAAGCAGAACCCACCGGGGCTTTTATCCGCAACTGTAAATCCTTAGAACCGCTGGGTGGCAGAATATCGGTCCCGATGGAAACAAATAAAACCCCTGACAAGGCTATTACAACCAACAAATACCCAAAGAAAATAGGCTTTTTATAGCGTTCCTTCTGCTGAATAAATTTTAGGTATCGCCCCTTAAACCTATCAAACCGGGATTTCTTTGTATCGGAATGTTTTTGGGGATGCTTTTTCATTATCCAATTGGCCACCACAGGAATAAAAGTCTGTGAGGCCAAAAAAGAAGCAATCATTGCCGAGCCTACCGCAATGGATAAAGGCATAAACATATCCCGGGGAATTCCTACCATCATAAATGACGGAATTAATACCGCAAGAATACATAGCAAAATTAGAAGTTTTGGTATCGAAATCTCCAATAAAGCATCTAAAATCGCTCGTTGTTTGGTTTTTTCCATTTCAAAATGCTGATGAATATTCTCAATGGTGACTGTAGCCTCATCTACCAAAATACCTATGGACAATGCCAGACCACTTAAGGTCATAATATTGATCGTCTGCCCCAGCAGGTATAACATAATTATAGCGGTGAGTACCGCAATCGGGATGGTGAGCACCACAATTAGAGCCCCTCGTTTATCTCCAAGAAACAGCAGTACCATTAGGCCGGTAAGGACTGCTCCCAAAATTCCTTCGTGCAATAAATTGGAAAGGGCATTTTCAATATAGGTAGACTGGTCGAACACGAATTTGATCGATACGTCCTCCGGCAAGGCGTCCGATAACATCGGCATAGCATCCTTTAGGTTATTTATGGCGGCCAGGGTAGAGGCATCTGCTTTTTTAATGATGGGCAGATAAACGGTACGCTTTCCATTAGCGAGGGCATACGCGGTGGTTTTATCGGCCCCGTCGGTAACAGTGGCCACGTCTCGAACAAATACCGTAGGTCCCGAACCGGTTTTGACGGGTGTATTCATAAAGTCTTCCCTACTAAGTTCCAAAGTATTGACCGGGGCCATATAATTGGTGTTCCCTATCTGAACATTCCCGGCAGGGGAGGGGAAATTATTTTTAGCTACCGCCTCTAATATGTTATCAGCGGTAAGCCCATATGCCTGCATTTCTTCAGGCTTTACATTAATCACCATCGTGCGCACATTTCCGCCAAATGGTGCCGGTGCACTAATTCCTGGAATATTTACAAAGGAAGGTCGAATACGGGTAATGGCCAGGTTTTGCAGCTCTCCGGTAGACCGCTGGTCACTCTCAAAAACTATTTGGCCAACCGGTTGTGCACCGGCATCAAAACGCACTACTTGAGGGGGGACTGCTCCAGGAGGTAAAAAAGCCATGGCGCGGGATACCTGGGTGGCCACCTCGGCCTGTGCCTGTGCCATATCGGTACCGGGATAAAAACTTAACTTCATCAAAGTTAATCCTTGCACACTTTTAAATTCCATATTTTTAACACCACCTACAAACACGAGTACCTTTTGAAACTCATTGGACATAAATCCATCCATGTAGGCAGGGGAAAGCCCTCCGTAAGGCATCGCGATATAAATTGCCGGCGCTTCTACTTCCGGAAAAATATCTACTTTAATTTTTTGAATGGCCAATACCGAAAAATAGAGCAGCGCAAGGACTGTCACGATGATGGCTATCGGTTTTCGTAAAGCGAATCTGATTATATTCATTCGTTTTCTATTTTTTTAGTTGAATACTGTGGTGAGCACTGAAAAATCGGCTTGTGTATAGGCATAATTGTTCCAATATTGCCAGTAATCATAATACGCCTGTATTCGTGCTTTTTCGGTAAACTGAAGGGTTTGCTGAATTTGCAATAAGGTGGTTAGGTTTATCAAACCACTTTCGTAACGTACCTTAAATAAGCGGTACGATTCGGAAGCTGAACGATAGGCACCTTCCGCTTCCTGAATTTCTTCCTTTGATTTTTCAATATGAAATTGCAGTGAATTTTGCTGTTCATTTAAAGAGCGTTCCACAACTTCCTTTTCTTGGGAAACCCGTTCCTGCTCCTGTTGTACTTTTCGCGTTTTTAATCCTTTGGAATACCATTGGCTTAAATCCCACGTAAGCCCCACGCCCACCAGGTAATTACTGATGGGTAACTCATAACTGTCTTGAAAAGCCTGACTATCATCACCAAATCCAACTCCTCTTGCCAGTCCCCCGGCAAGCAAGGAAACATCGGGTAAAACCTGATGGTTCACCATCTTTTCACGTACTTTGAGCGCTTTATCCTGTTGCTCTTTTGCCGTTATTAATGGGTGGCTAAGGGCTGAATCGTTTATTTCAGCTTTCTTGATCGAAAAGAATGGCTGTGGGACATTTTCATTCATTACCTCAGTGCCGGTATATTCCAAAAGCTGATTTTGAAAACGGTTGGTTTGTCCTTCCCATTTTTTCTGTAGAGCGACGGCTTGCTTCAGGCTTGTCGATGCAATTAAGGAATCGGCAGCAGATGCCAGTCCAGATTGTACCAGACTGGAAGATAATTGGAGTAAATTTTTATTGCGCTGGGCTTCCCGCTTGGCCCAGCCTTGCATAGCTTTACCATGAATCCAACCAAAATACGCTTGAGTGACCTGATGTTTTAGCTTAAGCGCTTCGATATCAAAACTCGTCTGCGCCTGATCTTGGTTTACCTGAGCTAGTTGAACCTGATCCCTGTATTTTCCAAACCGAAGAAAATCCCATTTTAGCGTAGCCGAGGCCATAGCGTTTACCGCGGTATTTCCATTAATACCTTCGCCACTGACGTTAAAAAAACCGGGCAATGGAACAAAGGCACCGGCAGCACCTTCAAAAGTCCCAAATGTATTTTGCGCCTGCAGATTAAGGTCAGGTAGGATTTTTTGTTTAGCGAGTCTATAATCGTAATCGGCAGATTTAATGCTTGAGACTTCTGCTTGTAACCCGGGATAGGCAGCAGCCTTTTGATAAAGTTGTGACAACGGAATATTTTCTGAAGTTTGTGCAGAAGTAACTGAATACGATAGCGCAAAACATCCCATTATCAGCATTCCATATTTCATAATGCTGTGTTTTTAAAATGATAAATAAAAATCAAAGGGAGTTCATACCGAAAAACCCGGTATCAACGAAACAAAGAAATGGATGGAATGTTTATGCGTAGTATTGCAAACGCTGAAACTGAATATAGAATGGCGGACTGCATCCTAAGGGTAAGGTTTTTATAACATATTTTCTTTTCCTAGACTTTGCAAAAAGCAAAAAACTCACCAAAAAAGAAGCATATAAAGAAAGTAAAAGCGCCTGAGAATCCTGAACAAATTTTACAAGAAATACAAAATTTGATGAAATGGCCTCAACAGCATTTTTTATCCCTTTTTTACAAATTGAAAAACTGCTGACCTCAGTTTCTGGAAGTGTTTTTTCTGAATGCTGGTAATAATTTTCTACATCACCGTTGTTTACCCAATTAAGCACACTCTTTTTTAGCGCACACGAATTGGTAACGATCATCCAAAAGGAAAAAAATATGAGGATATATTTATGCATTAGAATAAGGGCAAATTTAAACAAAAAAAATAATTAGCCTTGTTTGATTATATCTTTTCAATCCTGTCCAAAATAAATTTTAAACACGTTTAATTTGAGCAATTTAGTTATTTGACCACTTGTTTTTGCCTTTTCCAAACAACTTATGTATGATTTTACTTTGTTCACAATCGCATTATCTATATCTTCCGTTGGATCGCCCATTTGTGAGTGTGCGCTCTGCGTTGGCGAGGTCAGTTACAGTTTCATAAGAGAAGGTAACTTCTGAAGTTGCGTTACTTATCGCTACTTCGTGAATATCTGATAACTTTAACAATCGTACAGCGATGCCATTTGTGCAACCGGCACACTTCACATTCTGTAATTTTAGTGTTGTTTTCATTTTAATCTATTTTCTATTTGGGTCAAGCGTTCTTCTATTTTCATTAATTTGTGAATGATGATGATGTGTGTTTTTTTGGCATCGATACCAACAGGACTTTCATCACTATGTATTTCTTTTTCTATGGTTTCATATTGCTCTTTTTCCGTCATCACTAAGAATCTAAAATAATTTTGAATTATTCTCTAAAGTCGTAGGCTATATCAACTTAATAAGCCTTAACCCCTTTATCCAGCCATTGTCCCCAATGTTTGTTGTAAGGATGTATTTCTTGGGTAGGTCCTTTATCATTTACCACGATCTTACCTTTATTGAGCCATTCAAAAATGCCTCCATATAGATTATGGATATCGGTAAAGCCTTCTTCTTGTAATTTTTCTGCAATTTTTTCGCTTCGGTATCCTACTGAACAATAGAGAATTATTTTTTTATCTTTTGGAATCTCTTTTACTCTACGCTTATTAAAAGATAAAAAACCTACCCAAATCGCCCCATCTATACGGCTTACCTTGAATTCCTTTTTTGCTCTTGTGTCCAGGAAAATAACATCCTTATTGGGTTGAACTTCGTTTGGCGAAATCTCATTTACAGAGTGCGTTAACAATGTGTCCAGCATTTTTTGATACTCTGGATTGTCCACGGGCTTTTGAGCAGCCGTGGTCAAGGCAAATAGGGTAACCGCAAAAATCGTCAGAAGAGTCTTCATATTTGTTTGATACATCGGGCTATTTTTTATACGGCCAGCCCATATAACCGCCTTTCAAATCATAGATTTTCTTAAAACCTAAAGAGTCTAACTTCCTGGCTGCCTGCTGACTTCGGTTTCCTGAACGACAGTAGAGATAGACAGGTTGTTCTTTATTCAGCTTACCAAATTCTTTATTGAACGTTTCTTGCTGAAAGAAGTCGATATTCAATGCGTTTTTAATTGCTCCTTCGCTAAATTCTTTTGCAGTACGTACATCTATCAACTGAACATTGTTGTTTTTGATGGCTTCATTAAATTCTGAAGCTGTTAAGATTTTTAATGTGTCGTTTTGTTGCGCATTTGCGCCAGAGAGAGTGCTCATAAGTATTATAATTATTGCTATTTTCTTCATTATTTTTCACTACCAATAAAATTTAAAATTAAGGATGAAGAAGTAAGAAGTTAGTAACCTATGTTACAGTAGTCCAAAAAAGAAGCGACGATTACTCGTCGCTTCCCTACTAACCAACCTTAACTTGCAAAACCAACTTGATTGCTTACAAGAATTTTTTCGCTAAATAAAAATCTACTTTTTCACAGCTATCATCTGCGATACGTGCTTCCATTTCTTCAAGATTTTTTGGTGGCGGCACAATTACCTTGTCGCCTTTTTTCCAGTCCAGCGGCATAGCCACGCCGTGTTTATCTGAAGTTTGCAAAGCCTCAAGGGATCTTAAAATCTCGTCCATATTTCTACCCACGTTAAGCGGATAGTACATAATCAAACGGATTTTCTTTTTAGGGTCGATAAAGAAAACCGCGCGTACGGCTGCAGTTTCACTCTCGTTGGGTTGCAGCATTCCGTAAAGCTTTGAAACCTTCATATCGATATCTGCAATAATCGGGAAGTCAAAATAAACCCCTGTTTTTTCCCTTACGTTGGCAACCCACCCTAAGTGAGCGTGTATGCTATCGATGCTTAATCCAAGAAGTTCCGTGTTAAGTGCATCAAATTCTTCTTTACGGGTTGCAAAGCCACTCATCTCGGTGGTACAAACGGGTGTAAAGTCTGCTGGGTGAGAGAACATCACTATCCATTTGTCCTTTGCAAAGTCTGCCATCTGGATGTCGCCCTTAGTTGTCTTTGCTTTAAAATCGGGGGCTTCGTCGCCAATTCTTGGCATTGATGTTACGCCATTTTCAATTGTGTTTTCCATAGTATTTCCCTTTGTTCTGAGGTATAAAATTATGCAGAATACCGTGCAAAGACAGTAACAAGAGTTACATAAACCGCGATTAATTCTTTTTATATTGTTGATTCAATTATGGATGTATGAATTACAAGAACACTTTCAATTTAATCGGCAATGTTGACATCTACGTGATTGACCAAATCCTAAAAGGACGCTATCAAGAAGGTCAATCCATCCTAGATGCGGGATGCGGAAAGGGCAGAAACCTAAAATGGTCTTACCAAAACGATTTTGAGCTGTACGGAATAGATAAGGATGTTGATTTTCTCGCTTTCGCGAAAGCGGAATACCCAGAATACGGCAAAAATTTTAGTGTTGGAAGTTTAGATAAGTTACCGTACGACCAAAACAGTTTTGACCATATTCTATGTTGCGCTGTTTTGCATTTCGCACAAAGCCAAACCCAATTTACCGCTATGTTTTCAGAATTGGTTCGTGTACTGAAACCCAATGGCTCATTGCTCATTAGAATGGCATCAAATATTGGTCTGGACGGTAATGCCCCAGAAATCACATATAAGGAAAATGGGCAAAAGGGGACATATTATCTTACTCGTGAAAGGATTGAAAACTTACTAAAGGAATTTACGGTTGAGCTCATTGAACCCGTAAAAACTACTAATGTACAAGATGAGCGAGCGATGACCACATTAGTATTTAAGAAAAAATCCTAAAAATATAAAGCGACAATCACTTGCCGCTTTATACTCTTTGCTTTACTAAAACCAAGCTTTTATTTTAACGTGGATGGGCACACATAATCGGTGGTTTCCACTCCTGCTTCTTTTATAGCCTTAAAACCACCCTGAACATCAATTAAGTTGTGGATACCCCTGCTTTTTAAAATGGAAGCTGCAATCATACTGCGATAGCCACCTGCACAATGCACGTAAAAAGTTTCATTGTCTGGATATCCGGCTAAGTGGTCGTTAATTTCGGACAGGGATGTATGGTTTGCATTAACAACGTGTTCACTCTGGAACTCCCCTGACTTTCTTACATCAAATACGGGAACATCATTATTACTGTCATCTTCAATCTGTTTAAACTCTGTTGCTGGAATGGAAGTTACCGTGTCATATTCTTTGCTCGCTTTTTTCCAAGCTTCAAAACCACCATCGAGATAACCCATCGTATTATCGAAACCTACACGCGATAAACGTGTGATGACCTCTTCTATGCGGTCTTTATCTGCTATCAATAAAATAGGTTGTTGAACATCTTTTATCAAATCGCCCACCCAAGGCGCAAAACTACCATCGATACCTATGAAAATTGAGCCGGGAATATGCCCTTTGGCAAAATCGTTCTGGTGTCTCGTGTCCAACATTACGGCACCTGTTTCATTGGCGGCCGCTTCAAAGGCATCTGGGGACAGGGCATTTTCGCCTTGAGCGATGACGTCATCAATATCCTTATAGCCTTCTTTGTTCAGTTTTACATTCATCGGGAAATAGGCTGGTGGCGGCAGTAGGCCATCGGTCACTTCTTTGATGAACTCTTCTTTGCTCATATCGGCACGCAGCGCGTAGTTCATTTGCTTTTGGTTGCCCAATGTATCCACGGTTTCCTTCATCATATTCTTGCCACAGGCCGAACCTGCACCGTGTGCGGGATAAACCGTAATATCATCTGCAAGGGGCATTATTTTATTGCGCAGGCTATCGTAGAGCGTTCCGGCCAATTCTTCCTGTGTCATATGTGCTGCCTTTTGCGCAAGGTCTGGACGGCCAACATCGCCTAAAAAGAGCGTATCGCCCGTAAACAACGCGTGGTCTTTTCCGTTCTTGTCACGCAACAGATAGGTAGTGCTCTCCATTGTATGTCCTGGTGTATGCAGTACTACAAAAGTCAATTCGCCCAATTTGAATTCCTGCCCATCTTTTGCTGTTATCGATTCAAAATTTGGATTGGCATTGGGCCCATAAATAATGGGTGCACCCGTTTTTTCTGAAAGGGTTACGTGACCCGAAACAAAATCGGCGTGAAAGTGGGTCTCAAAAATGTATTTGATTTTTGAGCCTGCCGCTTCCGATTTGTCAATATAGGGTTGCACTTCACGCAACGGGTCTATGATGGCTACTTCGCCTTTGCTTTCAATATAGTAGGCTCCCTGCGCCAAACATCCAGTATAAATTTGTTCGATTTTCATACTATTTGATTTTAATGTTTTTTGAAATTACGCTTTCCTGCCTGCTGGCAGGCACGACGCGAAAGCTGAATTACTTTTTTTATATGATAAAATTATGCGGCACAATACTGTTTTTCAGTAACCAATGTTACGCTTCTTTGGTTTTCTTAAACGGATATTTCATCTGTTCCAAAAAAGTTCTTGGAAAATTAGTGTCGTCTTCAAAGCCTAATTCGATATCCCTACCACTTTTGGGAACGTAGGCGGTTCTAAAAAGGTAATCCCAAATACTCAAGGTAAGACCAAAATTCATCCCATATGGATGTTTTTCTGGCAATTCTTTGGAATGATGCCAAATATGCATACGAGGATTGTTGAATACGTAGCCTAACTTTCCATAGCTCCAGTCAAGGTTTGCGTGATTGAGATGGCCTACAAAGACGGCAAACATATGCACGACAAAAAATTGCTCGATACCGAAACCTATCAATGCAAATGGGACATATTGAATGGATTTATAGACGATGGTTTCCATAAAATGAAAACGGAACTGTGCGGCAAATCCCATTTCCTTTACGCTGTGATGAACCTTATGGAATTGCCATAGCCACGGTACACGATGTAGCAATCTGTGAACGTTCCATTGGATGAAATCTGCAACGATGAACATTATAAAAAGTTGCGACCATACGGGAAGTGTCTGCACCTCTAATGCCACAATATTTGTAATACCAAATAGGCCCAAGAAGTCATTAAATAATGCTACGCCAACATTAGATAGTGCATTGTAACCAATTAAAGAAAACAAGAAGAAATTGAAAAGAATGTAAAAAGCATCAAGCCAGAACCCTTTTCTAATTATAGACTGTTTCTTTCGCCAAGGCACAATAATTTCCAATAGAAACACGAGTAAGGATAATGCTAACAACCAATAAAAATAATTGGTCCAAGATGGGTCGGATATTTCCTTGCCAAGATAATTCCAGTAACCTGAAAATGAATTTAAGATGATGTCAATATACTTTTCCAAAATCTGTTATGTACTTAATTCCTTATAAATAATATAGACTCCCATTATGAGCACAAACCATCCGAATGCCTTTTTCAATTTTTTACCATCAATAAATTTATTAAGCCAAATCCCAATAAAAATACCCACTATTGAAATTCCTGTAAAGATCAATAGGAATGGCCAATCAATATCTAAATTTTGTACATCTCCCAAAAACCCTATTAACGAATTAATAGCAATTATAAAAAGAGAGGTTGCAACTGCTTTTTTCATTGGTAATTTGGCTAAGAGTACCAAAGCAGGGATAATCAAGAAACCACCTCCTGCGCCTACCATTCCGGTTACAACTCCTATGAAAAGACCTTGTACACTCAATAAAAGATAATTAGATTTTTTTTCAATTACTTCGGAATTAAACTGCCGATTTCCATTGCGAATCATAGTAATAGATGCCAAAAGCATTACAATGGCAAAAAAGAGCATAATGGCCAAATTTTTTGTGACCATAAAATTTTTAACATCAAAAAGTTGTTCTGGAATTACTGGGATTAAATAAGCTCTTGTTAAATATACAGCTGTAAAAGCGGGAACGGCAAAAATAAGGGCTGTTTTAAAATCTACTTTACCCTTTTTCATATTTTTAATTGCTCCTACCAATGAAGTTGTACCCACCACAAACAACGAGTATGCTGTAGCTATTATTGGGTTGAGAGAAAGTGCATATACTAAAATGGGAACGGTAAGAATTGAGCCACCACCGCCAATTAATCCTAAAACGAGCCCAATGAAAAGCGAACCTATGTATCCTAAAATTTCTACAATTTCCATTTGTCAAATCAATTATGGGACAAATGTACTTGTAGGTATATTAAATTTTTGTAACTGATGTTACAAGACTTCAATAAAACTTCTATGTAATATAATTTTTTTATCGTTTTCCATTCTTTTAAGCAGTCTGGAAACCACGACACGACTTGTATGCAAATCTTGAGCTATCTCTTTATGGGTCGTGTAAATATGCTTACTATTTAAAATTTCAATTTTATTCTGAAGATACTTTTCCAATCGTTCGTCCATATTGTTGAACGCAATATTATCAATGCTTTCAAGCATTTCCATCATACGCACGTGATAACTTTCAAAAACAAAATTGCGCCAAGTTTTATATTTTCTCGACCATTCTTCCATTTTACCAATAGGTACCATAAGTAGCTTTGCAGGTGTTTCAGAAACAGCGTGTATTTCGCTCTTTGTATTTCCCATACAGCAAGTCATCGTCATTGCACAGGTGTCGCCTTTTTCAAGATGGTATAGTAATAACTCTTCTCCATCGGCATCGGGACGCATTATTTTTATGCTTCCAGAAAGTAATAAAGGCATCGATTTAATATACTGACCAGGTTTTAATAAATCTTGCCCTTCGGGTACTTCCATAAAGGTTGCGACCTGGTTTATTTCGTCTATAAGTGCTGGTTCAAATACAGAGCCATAGTGTTTTTTTAGTTCTTGAATCATCCTTTTACTTTTTTAGCAACCTCTGGGTCGTATTTGAAAAAGAAGTGCGCCCAAATAGATTTTGAAACGGCACCTATGTAGGGCATTAATAAAAACAGACCCAAAACGATATAACCAAAAATGGCCAATGGATGTCTTGCTAATCCTGTAAAATAGGTCAGGACGAAAACAGCAACACCTACTGCAATTCCCACCCCATAAGACACATACATTGAACCAGTGTAAAAAGCAGGTTCAATACTATATTTTAGTCCACATTTCGGGCAAGACTCTTTGACCTTGTTCATTTTGGAAAGCTTGTAAGGGTGCGCTTCAAGAAACTCCCCTTGCCTACATTGCGGGCACTTTAAAAACAAGAGACTGTAAAGATAAGGTCTTTTCAATTTTTTTCTTTTAATAACAAAAATATTAAGAATTGATTCCAATCTTGGTAACTGATGTTACATAAAGAAACTTTAAAAAGAAGTAGGTTCGTAATAAAAGAACTTTAAAACAGTATATGGTTTGAAAATAGGGCAACAGTTGCGTAAATGCAAGAATTCATTTTAGTTAAATTTAATAGTTCAGTTAGAATCTATTGATATGATACAAATATTCACTACCGGTGGCACGATCGAAGGGTTGGACTATGTAGATGGAAAAGGCATTACCCAATCAAGCGTTACTATTGAAACCTTTCTTGAAAAGGCGAATGTTGATTTTGAATACGCTGTTGAAAGTGTGTTTAAAAAGGATAGTAGGGCTATTGATGAGAAAGACATACAACTGTTAGTACAAAGGATTAGAAATGCTAATTCAACAAAGATTTTAATAACCCACGGTACTTTTACAATGGAAGATACCGCAAAATATATCGGCAAACTCAACCTGAAAAAAACCATAGTACTGGTTGGATCTTTTATTTTGGGGTCATCTGCAGACACTGATGCACCATTTAATTTAGGCTATGCAATAAGCTCATTACAGCTTCTAAAACCGGATGTTTATATTGCTATGAACGGACAGGTTTTACTTTGGAATAATGTTTCAAAAAATTTAGAAACCAACAAATTTGAGCGCAATGAGTAGGAATATAGATGTTTGGAACTTCAATACACTGGACAACGTTTTTTTATCTTTTAATAGATACGGTAATTTTATTGCTTGCCTTTTATTTTTCAAGAAAGAAAACTCGCAGTAGCTTAAGACGATTTCTGTATCTTGGCTATTTGTTTATAGCCTATAATGCTACTGGTGGATTTCTGCCAGCAGATAATTTTCCTGGACCTTTAATACTTCAATACATCATTACTTATGGTGTGGCCATTGCATTATGCGTTTATATTATTTACTACCTATATAAAGAGTATGATATTGTTGTATTGAAGTTTAACTCCTCAATTAGAAATCTTGCGATAATGGCGAGCGTTAGCTTTGTAGTTTTATTCTTGATACCGTATTTTCTAACAAATTCCTTGGAGGCAGCTCGCTTTCTTTTTACGATTCCGATATCCATAATGGCATTCATATTTCTCATTATTTTTTACCGTCGCATTTCAAACCCAAGAAATCCGAATGCCTTTATTTTAAGACGGAACAAACTTTCTATGGTAAGTGTAGCGAGTATAGCCTTGTTACCAATATGCACCGTAATAGGTGATTATCAATGGATAACCTTTACTGTAATGAACTTAGCCTTCTTTGCCATCACAGCTATTGAAGTAGACAGGTATTTATACTTTTTAGAAAATAATACACGGATGTATGAAGTATTTGCTTTAAAGAAAAAACAGCGTGAAGAGTCCATAAAGCAAAAGATCATCTATGAGGATTTGACGCGACGGGAAATTGAAGTAGCTTTATCGATCTTGAGTAATTTAAGCTATAAGAAAATTGCCCACGAACTATTCATTGCCGAAAGCACCGTATCAAAACACGCATCAAACATCTTTAAGAAAACCGGTGTAAAGAACCGGCGTGAGTTTTTAAAGCGGTTTCGCCAAAAAAAAATGAATAAATTGCCTTAACAATCACCTAAGTGTTTTCAATGTTTAACAAAGTTTCCGTAGAGAAATACGGTTTATTCCGTAATTAAATACGGCAAGATTCCCTTGTACGTTTACCTAGACCGACTATTTTAATTTGGGTTCTATAAATACCCCAATGAGCCACAAATTAAATTACCCGTGGTATTCATTTATACCGTTTTACAGGACTATGATCTCATCTAACTAATCGTATTAACTAAATCCGATTTCTATGGTTTCATATCAAAATACACCTGCTTATGAACTCACAATTATTATCAAAAAAGCTATTAGAGGATCTGGATGAAATAAGGGTTCAAAATGAAAACATTTTAGAATGTGCTTGGCGCTCTATAAAAGCCTGCCGTAATTTATTAACTGTTTATAAAAATGAAATCCTCAGTAAAGAATTTAAAACCATCAAAGAAGAAATCCAGTTCTTTAAAGAGACCAAACAGGTGCCATTAATAAGACTTATCTACTTTTCTGAAATCTATTCGTTTGAAGTCCAATTCCCTAAGGGGAATAAAGATTGTCAATTAAAATTCCTTAAAAAGAAAATCAACAAACTAAATCGCTTCTTTCTCTATAACATTGATTTTGGTCGATATGTCAATTCTGGTGCTACACATTTTGACAAGGAATATTACACACGGGATTATTTGGAAACCTTTCATATCACAACATCCAAATTCTACTTCCAAGATCCTGATTTTTGCACTCCAAGAGATATGCTTTTGGGAAAATACAAGGCATACGATTGTTTAGTGACCTATTTTGATGAAAAGAAAGATAGGGTTCATAATGGACTAAATGGAAAACACGAGAGGATCAAACCAATGGAAAAAATTGATTGGCCGTTTTCTAACACAGATTATGTGGAACTGCTGTACGCACTATGTTCAAAAGGATTGGGAAAACGAAATAATCAAGGAATTATGCAAGTTTCTAAGAAGTTGGAACAAATTTTTAATATTGAACCGAAAGACATCTACAAAACCTTTCAGGACATCAAAAACAGAAAAAAAAGCAGAACGCTATTTCTTGATGACCTAAGCACTTCTCTACTTTCTGAAATGAATAGAAGTGAGGAATAAATCTTAAATTCCTTTATCAATATTATGTTTTAAACTGTTTAAAAAATACCGTAGTACGGTCGAACTAAGGTTTTTCGATTTTTTAATGAATTGTCCTCTTTTCGCTTTCTCAAAAGCATACTTAGACCTATCAAAATCGAGTAAAATAAAACAAATTTAAAGAAGTTAAATTTTGACCGTAGTACGGTCGTACTGTGGAATAAAATTCAATAAACCTATTCAAATTTGTAGAACGAAAGTTAAATCAGGTCAGGGACTATCAATTAAAAACACAAGACCAGATAGTGTCTTTCCACAAAACCGTTCTATTATGCCGACAAGTATTATTACTACAGACGACCTTCGAGAATTCAAAATGGAACTGCTCGATGACATCAAAAAACTACTTACCAATCAGTCCAAAGGAAAACTAAAAAAGTACCTCAAATCTTCTGAAGTTATGGATTTACTTCAAGTAAGTCCAGGCACTTTACAGAATCTTCGTATCAATGGCACATTACCTTACACCAAAGTAGGTGGAATTATCTATTACGATACAGAAGAAATTCAAAAAGTAATGGAAGCCAACCGTGTGCAGCACGGTTTAAATTCTTAACCGATGAACTATATAAAGCTACTTAACGCGGCTTTTGAAAAGTTCTATTTTGATGACCGTCTAAATCCTACCCATATCAGTTTGTATATGGCGCTGTTCCAGGAATGGAACAGTTGCCGTTTTATGGACGAATTTTATGTTAACCGTAGGGAGCTGATGCGCGTGGCCAAAATCGGGTCAAAATCAACTTACCACAGGTGCATCACCGAGCTTCATTCCTGGGAATACTTATCCTACTTTCCATCCAATAATCCGTACAAGGGCAGTAAAATCAAGATGTCCATTATCGGTACAAGTGATGAACCTGTCTCGGGACAGTACAATCCCATATTGGAACAGCTTGCGGAACAGTACTATCCCAGAGGTGTAACACTTGAGGGACACCACCATCCCAAAAATGGACAGGCTACGTACCAACACCGTCCCATAGGTGGACAAGCATTGGTATCTAATACAAACAATATCAAACAAGAAAACCTAATAAAACAGCCAAAGGACTGTCTGGCTGTCGTTGATTTTTTTGAAGAAAAGAATTTTGATAAAGCTGAAGCTGAAAAGTTTTACCAGCATTATGCTGAACGAGATTGGCAAACAGGCGATGGCGAACCGATTCGAGATTGGCGAGCTGTAGCCATCAACTGGATGGACAGAACCGAATTATTTGAATTAGAAAACAAGCCAAAGAAAAAACTACCGTCCCAAATCAAGGACAACTTACGAACCACTAAAACTAAAGACTATGGACAACCCCTCTAAAATTACGGAAGGCGGCGTGGAATATTCGCTCGGCAAATTTGATGGAAAAAGTGTTCTTTACGACTTTCCAAAAATTCTGATTTACGTGAATGCCAAAGGCAAACTATTGTTCGGCAAAAAATTCAGGATTTACGATGAGGATAAGGATATTCTGCTTAAGCTTTGTTCATATTTCATAAGAGACAAAGAGAACTGCAAGAACTACGGAATTGACATTGACAAAGGGATTCTACTTTCCGGACCAGTAGGCTGTGGCAAGACCAGTTTGATGAAATTGCTACGACATATCGTTCCATTACAACGACCCTATGAAATGATTCCTTGTCGTAACGTGACATTCAGCTTTAACCATCTCGGTTTTAAAACGGTCGAAGAGTATGGTAATACAAAATTCTATTGTTTTGATGACTTGGGTGTCGAACCTGCCGGTCGTTTTTATGGTAAGGATTTAAATGTGATGGGTGAAGTACTGTTATCCCGATACGAACTCTATTTAAGCACCAAAAGAAAAATAAAGACTCACGCCACGACCAACCTCAATGCCGAGGAATTGGAAGAACGTTACGGCAACCGCGTTCGTAGCCGAATGCGGGAACTCTTTAATTTAATTGCTTTTGATAAAGGGGCTGGGGATAAGAGGAAATAATGTAAAAAATTTTGATTTTAAAACAATTTTTAGATATTACGACTTGATCTTCAATAATCTGAACCATTGTTTATGAAAAAAATAATACCTATCAAAATAATAGAAATTAATAAAAATCGCTTCGATATTTTTATGCTTTTTACAAGGCATCCGTTTATAAATTTTCTTGCCAAAGAACTACACTATTATACTAATGACACTAACACTATTTTAGGGGTTGTTATTCTTGACTATACAGACAAAGACTATAATTACATACTAATGGCAAGGGATGAAAATAGGCAGTTTCGCGCATTTGAAATCAAAACAGATTACACTACAGAAGAAAAATGCATAACCGCTCTAACTAATTCAATGAAGTGGCATAGTTCTCAAAATTTGACTATTGTTGAACAAGGTGGCCCTCCAAAAGGCCTTAAGCTATTCGAGGTAAATCAATCACCAGAAAAACTTCATCCTTATTTCAAGAACCTCAAAAACAGTAAAGGTTCAAAAGCTTCAAAACAAGCTATTATAGAAATATCTAATCATTTAGATGATATAGATGGTAATTTTGTAGAACAATTTCAATCCATAAATGGATTTGATGCACGTCTTTGGGAGCTATATCTTTTTGCTTCCTTCATAGAATTAGAATTTGAAATGCTTAGAGAATTTAATAGACCTGACTTTTTGATTAAAAAAGATGACTTAACTATTGCTGTAGAAGCAGTTATTTTAGGTCGTAAAAATGATCCTCCTAAACTAGTCCATATACAACCTCGTTCAACTACTCTACAGGACATTGAAGAAAAGCTAAAAAATGAAACTCCTCTGCGTTATGGTAGTGCTCTTTACTCTAAATTGAGAAAGGAATATTGGAAACTTGACCACGTAAAGAACAGGCCTCTTGTTTTTGCAATCGCAGATTTTCATAGCGACGCCTCTATGATATGGTCTTTTGTTGCTCTTACAGAGTATCTATATGGTCATAAGCAAATTTCTGAGAAAGATGAGAAGGGTAAAGAAATCATCAAGACTGTAAAAGCAAATAGTTACACCAAGCCTTCAGGAAAAATAATCCCAACAGGTTTTTTTGACCAACCTGATACTGAATATGTAAGTGCGATACTATTTTCAGCTACAGGTACCTTAGCCAAATTCACACGTATGGGAATTCAAGCTGGCTTTGCAGAAGAGGGACAGATAGTTATTCGAATAGGAGATTGTGTAAATCCAGACCCACAAAGTTTTGACCCAATTTCATTTAAATATAAGGTCTCAGAGGACACAAAAGAGACTTGGCGAGAAGGTTTAAACTTATTTCATAATCCGAAAGCAAAACACCCTATTGATATGGAATACTTTCCAAATATAGGACATCACAAATTCATAGATGGAGAATTAATAAGTTATACGCCAGATTTCCATCCTTATGCTTCAATGAATTACAACACAATTACCACATAATAAATTCATAATGGATTTTCCCATAAACAAAATAAGAGATGGTCAGAAATCACTCGCTCCACATATCAACTTTGATGGAAAATATCATTTTTTCTATGATGAATCCAATAACCCGAGAAAACTATACACCAAAGAAACAGATTTCAACTCCTCAATAACTGGTAGTTTTGTTTTGGGTGGAATAGTTGATGCTGGGAATGTATTCAACTTCAAAGAGCTTAAGGATTCTTTACAATTGCAAAAAAATGTAAAGGAAATCAAGTTCAAACATTTAGCTAGTGGCGATTTTATAAGTTGCTTAAACTCTCAAAAAATAAATACCTATCTACAATTTATTGATAATGAAGATATATTAGTTCATCTTTCTAGTATTAATCTTTTGTATTATTCTATAGTTGATATTGTGGATTCTGCACTTATGAATCGTAAAGAATTGTTAGACCGTGGACCTCATTTTATTGCAGAGCTAAAAGATGTTATGCACCAAGTTCTTAGAGAACACTTAGATGAAACTAGAGCTCTATTTTTTGATTTTAAATACCCAAACATAAGTGAGGAAGATATTCCTGAATTTATAATAAAAATTATAGCTATAACCAGCTATGACAATGAAAATGTAAAAAATCAGAAAAGTCTAAAAATTCTCAAAGAAATACTTGACTTTTCAGGTATGGAGCGAAAAATGCCTTTTCTAGGCGGAGAAAAAGATAATATGTTAATAGAAGAGTTTTACCAGTTTTACATCAAACAAATTTATATGTTCAAAAACTCTACACATACGTTTGACAATGAAGATGCCATCCAAAAAATTATAGGTCGATTTAATCTTATTGATGGAAAAAGGACTTTGAACAACTATGTATTCAAAGATTCAAAATCAGAAATTATGATTCAATTTTCCGATATCATAGTAGGCTTAACCTCTAAATATCATAGTTTCATAAATAATCATCCTGAAAAACTAATAATCTCAGAGTTTGAAAAATTAAATGATTTACAAAAAAGCAATCTTCAGCTTTACGTGAAGATTATTTCTAAATCTGATAACCACAATCCAGGCTTTTTTCATCAAATAACTGGTACAACTGAACAAAGCAGAATGCACACCCTTAATACTCTCATTGAGCAAGAATAGATTCTCAAATTCCAAAAATCTTATATCCGTTCTAGCTGCGCCAACATTATTTCCATTCTACGCATTAAATCGTCGTATGTAAAAATATCTATTATGTTCTTGTACTTCCTTTTAATTATCTCAAAATCTGAAAGTTGACTTTCTGTTAGGTTATTATCTCTTCCCATAATAATCATTCCATTCGGGTTTGTAATCTTAATTTTCAATTTTTCTGGTAGTTGGTCTTTGTATTTTTCAGTCAATCTTTTTTCCCCGTTTGCCCCAGTTTTGTTTAAATAAAATATGTATTTCTCTATTTGCATTATTGTTCCAGATAAATCCTTATTTGGAATGTGATTATCTCTGTAAGGGTTAGCCGATACGATGTTCTTATCAAAAGGAATTTTTATTTCAACAATGTCTAGATTCCCCATAAAATCGATTAATCCGTAATCTAGTCTTCTGGTTTTGTTATTGTAGATGTCCTTAAACTTTACTTCGTCAAATACCGCGATGTATTTAGGAAATAGTAATAATATTATTTCAATAATTTCAGCTTGCCATTGATGTTCTGTGTACTTCACTTCATTGGAAAGCATTTCCTTTAGTTTCTCTAAAAGCGTTTGATATTTGACAATATCGGCTTCCCGAAACGTTTTTCTTAAGTTGCTACCATAGTTGGGTGTTTTATTGTTTAGATAGTTTTGATAAGATTCTTCCTTATCTGTAATATAGTCAAAATAATTCTTTAAAACTGATGTGACTTTTGCCTGACGATATAGGGTAATTTCGTGAGTAGTGGGGAAAATTTTAATGAGTTTTTCAAATTCTTCGATTGGTAATATAGTTTCTTTTGGACCACCAATATAAATGTCTTCTTGCAAATGTTTATCTATTTGCAACAGAAGTGAGGATTTAGATTTTACGAAAAAATAGTCGAGTTTAATATCCAAAGATTTATGAAAGAAAAATGTATTAGACACACCCAAAACTTCTCTGTAAACACCATAGTAGCCATCCATTAATTCGCCAATCTCAAAGAAGTACTCAGATTCTTGAAATTCATTTTCAATCTTTTTAAGTAGAGACTTACTTCCTACATTAAAAATATGCTTGATTTTAAAAGGAATTAGCGTTTCTAATTTCTTATCTAGCCATTCCGTAGGCTCATAGTCGGAATAGTATTTTAATACAAGTTTTGAATCTATTTTTTCTATCTCTACCAAATCTTTATTTTTAATTTAAACTTTTCATTCCCAGAAGTTCTAACAAATCCATTGATTCTTCTTCTACCCATATATTATCTTGAATCAAGTTGTTAATTATGTCTTGTTGTTGCACAGAAAAGTTCTCTTTTTTTAATCCTGAAAATTCCTTTTTGCGCCACTTACTATTGTGGTGTGGTGAATCTACAGGTAGTGCATTATCTAATGTGGTAGGTTCAACTAGTCTTATTTCTTTTCCTTTTTCCTGAAAGATGCCTTTTATTCTAGAATAAATAGATAGTCCGTGATGGTCCCAATCGCAAAAATAAAAGAGAGGTAATTCTATTTTCTTCGCAGAAATATCCTTTAAAGGATTTGTATTATTACCGCCTACGTACCATAACTCAATGTTATTTTGTTTGTATTCATAAGGCACTTTAAGGCAGGCTATGTTTTCGCAAATAACAACCAACTTAGGATCTTCACAATCGACTACAAATCGCCATTGAGCATTCTTCGGGTCTTTCTCTGGAAATTCATCAATCTCTAAAAGCTGTAATACGGCATTGCGCAAACTGGGTTTATTAGTTAAATATTTAGCACCTTTACCCTTGAAGACTCTTGTTGAAAATGTATATTCGGTTGTTAGATTCTTCTTCAGCTGGTCTTTTTGATAATAAATGAAAGCCAAACTTTTTAAATCGTCTTCATTGTAGGTTTTGTGGGCGTTACTTTCTAATCCCGCTTTTTCAAAAAACTTGGAATAGTACTCAAAGTAGCTCAAAAATTCCTCTTTGTAATAGTCCTTATAACCATATTTGGCTTCCAATATTTTAGGATTGCCCATTTTTGGTTTTATTAGCTTTTTCTGCCTCATCAATACTTGTTTGATAAAACTATTATTCTCGATTCTAAGGTTAGTTCTACCCTTCTCGTACAACTGGTTAAGACCAATTAAATATTTCCACTCTACGTTTTTCTTCATTATGGCAATGAGCAGTTTTCCAGTTAATTTAAGTTATCATCAAAATCCCCAAATATTGGAACTGGTTCATAATTTACTTTATCAGATTCTTCTAGATTATTATGAAGTAAGTAGATATACTGGTTTAGCATATCAACTTTATAAGGCTGAATTGACAACGAAATAATCTGGTAATCATTAGCTTTGGCGATATCGTAAAGCATATCGAAATTACTTCCTAGACCAGCAGCCTCGTCAATAGGCATAAACCTTATCCCATCCCTTACTTTGTCCTTGGCAACTCTATTAATTAGTGATAGCCTAGCAATACATAAAAGTGCAATTGCTGCATAGGTCTGACTCGTGCTTCCTGGATTGGTTTTTCCGTGCAAGGATTTGATAGTAAAGTTTAACCCATAATATGATTTAGGGTTGAGTAATTCTATAATTTTAGGCTTTAAATTTCTAGAACCGCCACATCTATAAAATGCTTCCTGCATTTTTTCTTCTAGCGATGTATATTTTTCTAATTCATTAGAAACGCCCTGTAAATCATTGAATAGATTATTCTCACTTGATACTCGAATGTCTTCCCGTATTTTATCAATAAAATCTTCCATCCACTCTTTAGGATAGCTATTTTCAAAATTAATAGACAATTTAGCTCTGTGACCGCCAGTTATCGTCTTATCATCTGCATCTATAAAATCCCTAATTTTTCTTGAGTAATATATCTGTTCACTTACTTCATTACGAACCTTATCCACTATACTCGTTAGTTTTTGAAGTTTTCTTATGTTGAGCTGCTTATTCTTGATGTTGATATCATTGAGTAACTTTTTTATACGTGGAATGATTTCATCATCTTCTAAATCCTTCTCTGAAAAAATCTCTGGTGGTAGAATTTCAGAGCATATTTGTCTAAAATCATCTGTTTCTAAATAGCGATTGGCTTTTTCTTTCAAAAATTCCTTTATCACTAAAACGTATTTAGTATTGTAGTGTTTTTGACATTCTGCATTTAGGGTATCCTTTTCTTCTAATAAATCTGAAGAAAGTTCAATCTCATCCTGATAAGTTTCTGAAGTGATTTTTGGATGGTCAGCAATTAATTTTTGCAAATCTGTCTTAAAAACATCTATTGCTTTGTCTTCAAATTTTAAATCTTCAACAGCTATTTCATTTTTTATCTCTTCTTGAAGCTTTGAAACAAAAGTGTCATAGAAATCTTTTTTTTGAACTAACGTTTTTTTCAATCTGACAAAACCATTCGTATCTTTTACTTCATAGTTATATTTTACGGTTAGTTGGTTAACATCTTCTTCGATTTCAGGAATTGAAATTGTTTTTAGGTTTGTCTCTAACCCCTTAATTAACGAAATATTTTCAGAACGCTTTTCATCTATCTTCTTATAGACCTTATTTGCCATTCTTAAACCGTCATCTATCAGTTCATCTTCATCCAGTAATTTCAAATATTGCTTTATGGTATCTGGGGTTTCCCCAAACAGTTCGTGCTTGTCAAACTTAGAGTTAACATCTTTTGATTCCCAAGACAAAAGATATGTTGATGCGTTTTCCAAGTTATTTAAAAGCTCTTTTAAAATTGTCCAACTCTTCAATTCCTTTTCTAAATCTTTAATATCATTTTCTAAAGTTGTTTTTTGTTTTGAAAAATAATCTTTGATTTTATCTGAGTTACCCGTATCAAAAATTGGTTTTTTTACATACGGAATATACTCGCGAACCCCACCCAAGTCTATCCAAAAACCATCATCTTGATCCTTTGTGATTTGCAGATTTTTAATGAGCAGTTTTGGCTCTGGAATATATCTTTCCTTTATCCCGTTTGTAGGTTCTTCGGTGGTAATATTATCGTTTTGATATTTGTGAACTACACTTTCCTCTTTTAAGTTCAACTTCCGTTTGAGATTTAATGCCCAATGCGCAAGTGAAGCGGTATCGTCCAAATTGTTTAGCACTTTGAGTTTCCTTTTTTCTTCTAGTGAAGACTCAAATCCCTTTATCGTTTCGGCGATATTCAATAAAGTGCTCTTGTCAAGCTTATCATTGTTCCCGAAGAAGCCGTAGATATTATTATACTTTAGTAAGGACTTTAATTGTGCTATTCGCTCAATGTCCTGCTTGTTTTTATGATAACTGTGATAATGTTCTGAAAGTTCTTCCCCTGTCTTTTCAAAATATTGCATCCAAGAAAAATACTTTTTCAAATTCTTGCTTTTTCCTTGCCATATCATCCTTTCCGCAGAAGCCTTTTCAAAGTCTTCGTCTAGAGCAGGTATATTTAATTTCAGCTCTTCAACTTTAGTTTCTGCAAAATTCTTAAGTCCATTTAATGTGTTTCGATTATTAAAAAAGGCATCTAACTTTTCAGTCATTTTACCATTAGATAGATTTATCTGCTGATTTAAATAATGAAATTTTGTGTTTAAAAATTCGCTCTTTGCTTTGTCCCTTTTCTTTTTCAGATTGAGAAGATCTTGCAGCTCTGTCTGCTTGTGGGTTAACATATCTATCTCATCCCTGTTAGATTCAAACTGACGGATATCGCCACTCAATTCTTCAACAGCTTTATCAAATTCTAGTTTCAGCTCTTTTTCTTTGTCACTTCCGAATAGAAATTCCTGAATTTTTTCGCTTTTCTTGATGTCTAAAGATTCTCTAGAGAATGCCTGAATGATTTTAGCATAGCTCTTTAGTGATTCTTGGTTGATGGACAAGTCAACCGGTATAATAAAGTTTTCAAACAACAGTTTGTGAAACTTGTCTGGTCGTGTCCAAGATTCGCATACATATCCTTTGGTGTCGAATATGTGATTTTTTAAATCTTCTATTGGTAAAATACTGTTGTCCTTTAGAAAATCTGAAAAACTAAGGGCTTTACTAAATGGAAGCAATTCATCTTCTGGTTCAAAATTTTCTCCTTGCTGAATAATAAAAGAACGTGAGCTTCCGGTACTTTCAAGATATATACCTATAACTACAAAGGCATCTTTTTCGAGTTTTATATTGATAAAAGCGTAACCCATATCTGTACCTTTACCAGATGTCCTTAACACCATAGTTTTGGGTTTCCTTGGCTCACTACTATCTGTAGGTGAATGAAAGGCAGCAGAACCTACAAAAATGAGTTGCAAAATATCTGCAATCATACTCTTACCAGAACCACCTTCGCCAACAAAATCTGTTCTGAATGGATTAAAATCATAATCAAATGATTGATGATGCACGATGCCCAAAGTAGATAGTCTTTTTATTCTAGGGTATCTCTTCATTTCAATTCATTTAGAGTTTCATCTATATTATTTATGTGGTCTTCGTGTATGGCAATCAACCTATCGAAAGCTGGTAACAGGTCGAACTCATCATCCTTTAATGTTACCCAACCAATTTTTTTGAATTCTCTAAGTGCAGATTCTACAGTTGAATCTATGGCATCGTCATTTAAATTCCCGGGATTGGTATTCCTTGATTTTGCAATCAATCTGTAAATACCAGGTTTTAAATCTTCGTAATCGGTCCTAATCTTTTTTTGCAAGTCTTCTACCGAAGCCACATCAATTTGATTATCAATGAAAAAAATCTTGTAAATGATAAAGCCAATTATAACGTGTTCGCTCTTCATATGATATCTATGCCCAGCATCTATTTGACCCCTTGTGTTACCAATAAAATCTAAGTAGTAATAACCTCTTGTTTCGGTACCGCCAAATGTCAATTCAACATTAAATAAAAACTGGTAGTACGCTTTTAAGCTATCTACATTAGAGTAGATGTAATTGTAATATCTTGCCTGACTTCCTTCCCTTTGAAAATGTACACCATCCTTCAACATATAGTCTAAGGAAGCAAATAGTTCTTCTGTATCAGGATGGTCTAAAAACTGTACCCTTATATCTTTTGTATGTTCATCTTCCATAAACTAATATGCTCTATTTTACTGTTGGTCTGTTTAGTTTTATTCATTTTAAAATCAAATCTTTTTGATTTACGTGCTTGTTGTATTGAACTGTATATTGCACTTACAGCTATCTGTCCATCATTAGTATCTTCCATAATTTCAAAGAACGTTGCGGATAAATCGATGCCACCTCTTAATTCTATTTCGGCAATAATGTGTTGTTCCCATTTTCTAATCAAATCCTGTTGAGTGAGTACTTTTAATATACTTTTTGTGTTTTCCTCAATCTTAACTTCATTTGATTTGTAAGAAACTCTTTTTTTTGGCTTAGAGGGAAATAATTCTCTTTCTCGCTCAACAATGGTAAAATTAGGGGTGTCTATATGCAAAACTGGATTCAGTACCGACTTTGGTAAAACCGTATCCTTTTTACCGGTCACGGTACTCTTATCTAATAGAAAATGTAGAAACTTTTCAATCTTGCTGTTGAACTGAGGTCTATTTAGGATAGAAAATAAATGTCTAATCTTTGGTTGAATCCTATCTAATTTTCCATCTATAGAATCCAGTCTCTCGTTGAGATATTTGATAAAGAAGTGAACATCTGCTATTAAATCATCTGCTTCTGAATCTGTATCTTCTCGTTTTTCTAGGATTGAGCGTATCACTTTAGTTTCAGAATACGCGGCTGCTAATTCTTTACTCTGATCTTGTGCTTTATCTAGATTGCTTTCTACTTCTCGCAAGAGTTCAATAAAATTCTTATCGGAATTTGTGGTATTGTTTTTAAGTTTATTTACAGATTCAATAATCTGTCTGTCCAAAAAGTCTACCTGTTCCCGAAGATCAGGTTCATATTTTTTGAATTCTGATTTGAGCCAAAACTTTAAATCCTCTAAAGTTTCTCTTTGTTTTAATGAAGCTGTAAGAAGACTACAAATCTTTTCAATATGAGTTGGATTAAAGTTACCCTCTAAAGTTTCCTTTGCATAGGCATAGAACCTATGTGCATAATCCTTAAAGTAATATTTTTGAGTTTCTTGGTTGTAGTCTAAAAAGTATTCCTGAAGATCTTTAATATGTTCACTGTAAATTTCTTTTGGGTATCTCTCGTTTGGTTTGCTTATTTGCGCAAACGCATCGTGAAGATCCTTTTCGATGAATTTTCCATCTGGTAGCGTTTTGTTTTCAATTTTCTCAAATAAAACCATAACTGCCAACCCGACTTCCTTCTTTGGAAAAAGTAGTTGGTAAACACCAGGTTCTTTAATTTCTTTTACAAAATCAAAATTTATATTGTTGTTATCATTCAATTCTTATGCTTCATCCATTTTAAGGGAAAAATCTCATAAAGATAATTAAATAACTTTTCCTTTATTTACGGTTATCCACATTTCTAATAAATAGCAACTTTAATTCTAAAAACAAACGACATAAGGTTGATTTAATACATAGAATTACTTCTTTAAATAGTTCGTTCATCTTTTATATTTTATTGATTCATATATTAAATAAGCTATGATTTTAATTCTATTCGAATTTGACAAGTACATATTCTCATCCCAATTACTCAAAAACCCCAATTCTAATAATAATGACGAGCAATAAGCAATGGTTTCACGCAACACCTGAAAATTTGCAAACTTCACACCCCTACTTTCAAAACCAAGTTTTTTTTTAAGGTCTGCCTGTAGTTGAAAAGCTAACCAAATGGCTTCTTCCGAAAACTCAGAATTTTGATTAGCCACGTAAACTTCAACCCTTCTTGAATGTACATTATCCGAATGATTGCAATGTAAGGACACGAACAAATCAGCTTTAAGGACTTTGGCCAACTTCGTTCTATCCGATATAGAAATGAGGGTATCGGTGTGCCTTGTCAAATAAATGTCCAAAGTTTTATCCAACTCATCATTTAGCTTCAAAATGGCATTTGCGATATTCAACGCAACATCCTTTTCTTGGATGCCATTTATACCGATTGCACCCGAATCTTTTCCACCGTGGCCAGGGTCAATTACGACTATCTTTTTTGTGTCCAAATTCTGACACAAAAGGATGCAACTTTTGAGAAGCAAAATCATAAAACTGACGTTTTTGAGCCACTTTTTCATTTTCAATTTTTATGTTTTCAACAGTTCCACTTCAAAAATCCATACCATTTGATGCCAAATAATAGCAACGGAATTCAAACAAAACTAAATAATATTTTATTCACAAATATTTGATATTCAGTTATTTATAATCAAATATATGTAAATTTCCCATAACGAAAACATCACAAAAATTTAAACTGTTACGTTATGAAAAAATCACTCTATTTAGCATCTCTTTCGCTCTTATCCACTTCGCTATTTGCTCAAATTGGTGGCATTGAAGATTCGGTCGATGATGTTTCTAACACCATCCGAACTATTTTTCCAATCATATTAGGGGTTATTTTCCTCATCGGGTTCCTGTTTAACGCAGGACATTTCTTTGGCGAAAATGCTGATCTCAAAAAGGGGATTACCCGCGTTCTCGTTTTCGTTTTGATTGCAGGCGCTGTAGTCGGCATCTTCACATACTTAATCGGAATCGTTGTATAATGAAGCGGTTCGAGGTCTATAAAAACATCAGGAAAAGGGCAGTCATTTTCGGCTTGCCCATTTCCCTGTTTGCCTTAATGATGGTTTCCATTCTTGCCTCGCTATTAATCATCATTTTCTCTTTCAGCTTCGGGATGATTATAGGTGTACTGGTTTTTAATGCTGGGCTCTATGTGGCATTGACAAGAATAACCCACAACCCGAAGCTATTTCAAACTGCCAACGCATTCCCGAAAATTATCAGCAACAAAAGAAATTCAGGCTTCGACTATGAATAAGATTAACCTTTCTAAATATCAACCGATTACAGATATTCAGGACAATATCGTGTTTGCCAATAATGGCAATGTCGTTCTATGCTATGAAGGGAATCTACCTGAAATCTATTCCCTTTCAGAAAAGGACTTTGAGGATATGCACGGTGCTTGGTTTCAGGCTTTGAAATCTCTGCCTGTTGGGACTGTGGTTCACAAACAGGATATCTATTTGAAGAAACCCTATTCTTCAGAACAACTTCCAAATACAACCTTTCTGGAAAAAGTAACGCACGAGCATTTTAAAGGTCGTGGCCACATAGAACATAAATGCTATCTGTTCTTCATTTTGACCAAGAACAAGGCACTTAATAATTCAAAATACGTCAATCCATTTCGCAAGGTTTCTAAAGGAATTGTACAAGAACTGGATGACAACGTTAAAAGCTTTGTCAACTTTGTAAGCGATTCTGTTTCCTTCATCAACAATAGCCGAAAGATGGAATTTATTTCGCTTAAAGCGGAAGAGATTCAAAAGCTTACATATAGCTATTTCAATGGTTTCAACGAAGGCTTTGATACCGACATCATCTTAGATAAAAAAAGCGTCAATATTGGCGACAACCATTTTGATGCCCTGGCCATCAATAGCGAACTGTGCTTTGGCGAAAGTGTACAGAGTAGCAAGACCAATGAGAAATTCACTTCTGACGATTTTGTATTTCATCAAGGGTTTATTGATGGTTTGGGGCTTACGCTTAACGAAAATCATATCGTCAACCAGATTCTCTATCTCGACGACAAACAGAAGTGGCGCAAGCTGCTCGATAAAAAAGTAGAAGAGCTTAATAAAAGTTCAAATTTCGGTTCGCAGAACAAAGTAGTACTGGGTAAGATTCAGCACATTCTGGATCAAATCAATGCCGATGATAATGCCAGAATCATTCGTGGGCATCTGAACATCGTGTACTGGTCTAAAGATGCCAAAGAGCTTGATAAAATAACCTCAAAAATCAAGACTGAGTTTAAGGAACTCGATATCATCCCATACTATCCAAGAGGTGAAGAACGTAAAAATTACATTCTGAACAGTTACTGTTGTTTCTCTTCCAACTTTTCAAACAACGATTTATATGTCACAGACTTAAAGCACGCGCTTTGCCTGTTCATCAATAACACCAATTACAAATCCGACAATACCGGAATCATCTTCAATGACCGAGAGCATAATATTCCCGTTCTAAAGGATGTTTGGGACGAGCGCAAGAAACGCATCAAAGCTCGGAACTTCGCCATTTTCGCACCAACGGGCGAAGGCAAATCCTTTTTAGCCAATAACATTTTACGCCAGTATTTTGAAAGTGGTGTGCGATTGGTCATTATCGACCTTGGTGGATCTTACACCAAGTTTGCCAAACTCTACCCAGAAAAATACACAGTACTTCGCTATGAAAGCGGTAAGAATTTGGGTATCAATCCATTTTATATAAGTAACCAAAATGACTTGACACCAGAACGGTTGGAAGACCTGTCAGTTTTCTTATTTGAATTGTTTACTTCAGATTTAAAAGTCACAAAAGCACAATCGGTTTCGGTTAAAAAGATATTGCGCTACTATTACGATAGCACTTCAGAAAACCACTCTTTAGATGGTTTCTACAGCTTTATAGAAAGGAATCAGAAAGACCTTCTGGACACCTTGAAAATTCATCCCGACTACTTCAATGTCACAAGCTTCTTGCACGTAATGTCAGAGTATGTCGGCGATGGTCTATACAGTTTTCTATTCGAGGTTAGCGAAGACCAGACCTATAAAATTGAGGACAAAAGATTGATTGTTTTTGAACTTGACGAAGTAAAGGACAATAAGGAAATCCTGTCCGTGATGTTGAAGTTGATTAAGTCCGCCATCCAAAGAACCATTTGGAAAAACAGGGCAGAAAAAGGCATCATCCTATTTGACGAGTTCGCTAAGCAACTGAAGTTTGATAACGTATTGGAAAGCGTTGAGTTTTACTATCAAGCGATACGTAAACAGAACGGTGCAATTGGGATTATTCTGCAATCTATCAATCAGCTTCCGAACAACTCGACTTCCGCAAGCATCCTTGAAAACACACAGGTCATCTACAGTCTGAATAATGAAAAAGGCTATGACGGATTGGTCAAAAGACTCAATCTGTCCAGCCACGACCTGAACCAGTTAAAATCCATCAAGAACAACCTTACCGGACCACGCAAATACACCGAAATGTTCATCAAAATAGGTAGGGAAAGTAACATTTTTCGGTTGGAAGTCCCGAAGGAAGTCTACGCCGCTTACCTGACCGACGGTAAAGAAAATGAGGAAATAATGAAGCTCTACAATGAGCATCAGGATATGCAAAAAGCAATCATTCAATTCACATCTAAAACATAATATTATGAAGACAAAAATTTTAATTATCGCAACGGCATTCATCCTTTTACTGCCTGCACGCGCTGCGTGTCAGGGAATGCCAGTTTATGACAATACCAACTTTATCAGTTTGGTAAAACAACTTTTGGAATCCGGTAAACAGACGGCGGAAATGATTAAGTCCGTAAAATTCCTTAAGGATGCCAAAGAAGCAATTGAGAAAGTATCGAGCGTAGTGCAACAACTTAGAGCGGTTGAGGAAATCGCACAGAACAATCAGCGCCTTATCAATGTAATGCAAAATGATTTGCAGGATATTCTGAATTCGCCCTATATCAAACCCGAGGAAATTGATAGGGTTGTGGCCTCATTTGAAACCATTGTCCAAAATTCATTGGACACGGTTGATTTTATAGACGAAGTCTTATCCAGCGATTACTTAAAAATGAGTGATGCCGAACGTGCTGAAATATTGAAAGCAAAAGAACTGGAATCCAAACAAATGGTTTCTAACATCACTACAAAAACGAAACGCTATCGTGACATTATTTCTTTCAGAAAAATGCAGGATAAAGTCAATAACAGAGAAACAGAATATTAAAAATGACCGCGACCATCATTTTAGGGATTGGGTTGGAATACATCGATACGGTGTTTCAGACCATACAGGCCAGCGACTTTTCGCAATACACCATTGCCGGAATGAAAACGCTCGCTGTCCTATTCTTTTTGGTCAATATCCTTAAAAAATACAATGAAGGCATTGCAGACAAGGACGGCTACACTTGGGGACTGAGTCCGGGCGAACTGGCCAAGAATTTTGCCATTGTCCTACTGGTCATATTTTCAACGCAGGTGTTAGGATTCTTTGATGGGATATTGGTAGCCATCGAAGGACAATATAGGGGCACTGCACCTGCGTTACTTCCATTGCAAATGCAGGACATTCCATTAGAGGAAGATGTAAGTCTTTTTGATGCCGCAAGTTCGACAATGACGCTTTTGTATGAGGCATTGGTAACACCATTATACGGCTTTAAAATATTGGCTTTTATCCTAAGTACCATCCTCTGGATATTGGATTTGTTCATCTATCCGCTATTCTTGGCAGAACGCTTTTTCCTTTTGGGAATAATGCAGGCATTCTTCCCTTTGGTCATAAGCCTTGCCGTCTTTGAAAAGTTTCGTTCACTCGCCTATACATTCTTTAAACTCTATGCTGCCGTTTATATGCTCGTGCCAGCGTTCTTTCTGGTCAATGTATTTATCAATGCCATCTATACGGAAATCAATACCAATTTCTGGGTCAATCTCTTCGGAACCGATACAGGCCAGGGCTTTTTTGCACCTGTTGTTCAATTGGGCTCTGTTGGATTTATTGTCTTCTTAAAATTCAAATTGTACAGACGTGCCACATCCTTTACGCTCAGACTCTTTACCAACTAATTCAATTCAAAATGAAAATACCTTATAAGAATATTTATAACGTCCTAAAATTAAATCGGTTTATCGTTTTGGCAGTCGTTGTCTGTGCGTTATTGTCCAGCACCTTTTCAGTTTGGATGGTATTCAACACCAATCAAAAGGCGCTCAATAGTGCTTTTGCAATTAATACCGATGGTAGTATTATTCCGCTGAAACTCGTTACACAAAAAGAGAATTTCAGGGTGGAAGCTCTCGCACATCTGGAACTGTTTCACAACTACTTCTACAACATCGATGCGAGCAATTATGAACGGAATTTGGAAAAGGCGCTTTGGTTGGGCAATAGTTCTGTCGATAACTTATATCGCCAGAAAAAAGCAGATGGTGTCTATAATCGGTTACTACAATATTCGCTCGTTCAAAAAGTATTGAGTATTGATTCAAAAATTTCAGAAAGCAACGGTGTGTACAATTTCACTACGACGACCATTTTTGAAATCAATAGAGGCTCTATCATCGATACCTACGAATTGGTTTCCACCGGAAACCTAATTATGGTGGACCGGAACTTTCCCAATAATCCGCACGGACTTTTGATTACGAATTACTTCGAGAACACCTTAAAAAAACTGAATGATGAAAGTTGAGCCGATAATCGGCATTTAAAAACCACGATTATGAAAGTAGAAAAGAATAAAATAGTATTTGTAGCGGTATTGGCCGTGATTTTCATATTCCTCATTTCCTATTCCATAATGGTAATGGGCGATGATGATAGCGAGAATGAAAGCCTACAACAGACTTTAGTGCCTGATTTGGAAGAAGACCAAAAAGAATACGAGTCCAAGCTCGATGCGATTAACGACCTGAAGGAAGTGCGCGAAACTAATGCACCCAGCATCTATGATGAAAAGTTGATTGATTCCCTGGGCTTTTACGACCCAGATTTACCGGAACGTGAAAAAGAACGCATTGTTGATAGTATCTATGATGCTGGCAAAATTAAGTATTCCGAAAAGCGGTATCAAAATTTAGGGCAAAGGCGAGCTGTTCAACAAACAGTACCAAAGGTGGATTCAGCTGAAGTTAAAAGAGAACAAAAAATTGAAGCTAAAGAACTGGGCTTGGAACATCAACTATTCTTTGCCGCTGCGCCCAAACCCAATGAAGTTTCAATTATCGGCAATACAGACGAAACAATTTATGTAGTCGTGGATGGCGACCAAATTGTTCAGACAAATACCCGATTACGGATGCGCCTTACCAAAGCTGCTACAATAAATGGCAAACTGATGCCAAAGAACACACCGATTTTCGGATTTATCAGTTTTCAGCCCAATCGTGCCTTGATTGAAATTGAAAACATAAAGCACCATCCCACCAAACTCAAAGCCTTCGATTTGCAAGACGGTAGCGAGGGCATCTATGTTGAGAACAACTTTAGGGAAGAAGCAACCAGAGAGGTTCTCGATGATGTTATTGGTGATATAAATATCCCGAGTGTTCCACAAGTTGGCGGACTTACCCAAGTATTCAGGCGCTCTAACCGAAGGGTAAAAGTAACCGTACTGAACAATTACAGATTAATTCTAAAACCTAAATTATGAGAGCAAAAATTATAATATTAGCAATACTTATTTCCACTTTCGTACCTCGACTATGCTCGGCACAGGCTACAGCACAATCAATTATAGTACTCGATACCATTTATGCGAACGACACCAAGAATGTTGCGCTTTTCTTTCCAGAACCTATTCGGCAAGGCATAACCGGTTCAGATAATTTTGTCTTTACCTATAACCGTGAAAAAGAACAGTATTTCGGCCTGTTGCAAGCCAAGCCAGGAAAGGAAAGTAATTTACTGGTAGTCAACCGAAATGGTTCGGTTTTTTCGTATATTGTAAGGTATAAAAAACAGCTTTCTAAGCTCAATTATTTTATTCCGATATCAAGTAGTATCGGGAATGAAAAACCGACTGTAACCGATTCAATTCTTGCTGAATCCTCTGAAGAGCGTGTAGATAACAGAACCTATTATTACCAAAAATTCTGCTCGTATCTTCTCAATAGAAAACAGCGCATAGGTCGAATCAAAAAGCGGAATGAAGGCATTGTCTTAAGTATTGAGAATATCGTTTTTGATAAAGAAGAGCTGTACTTCGTTATCCAGATTGAGAATAATTCCACCTTGGATTACGATTTAAATTTCTTGAACCTTTCGATTGAAACTCGACAGAAAGGAAAAAGGAAATCATTACAACGCCTTTTTCAAGAGCCGATCTACAAACATAATCTGCCTTCAAAAATTGCAGAAGGTGAAACGGTACGGTTCGTTTATGTGTTGCCAAAATTTTCATTGTCCAATGACCGTAGGGCAATTTTAGAACTAAATGAAAAGGATGGTGAACGAAATATTGAAATGAAACTATCGCACAGATATATCAATAACCCAAATTAAAGTCACTATGAAAAATATTGGTGTTTTATTGCTCGTACTGCTGTTCCTTTCGTGTGCTGATTCCACAACTAAAGTTTCAGGACCAAGTGCTACAGCTCAAGTTGTTATCGAAAGCTTTTATGAAAAGGATAAAGAAGCCTTAAAGGCCAACTCGACACCACAGGCATATTCAAACTATATGAATACTATAAATATGTTCAATGCTACGCCAAAAGATGATTCCAAGTTTACTGTTTTGCAGGACACGATTATGGGTGATGTGGCTTGGGTAAAATATACAACAGCTTACGATAAAACCCCAGGTCTCTTTAAGCTGGTTAAGCAAAACGGGAAGTGGCTGGCAGATGCCAGAAGTTCAAAAGATAAATCGCCTTTTTGAAAAGCCTATTTATTTCTATCGAGATTGATTTCCCAATAGCCCTGTGTACCACCTTGACGTACCAAAACACCTTTGTTCTTAATAGCTGTTATATGTTTACCAACAGCAGATTCATTGATACCTAAAGCGTCTGCTATTTCATTGTAAGTTATAGAAGAATTAGCAGCTATAAGTTTAACTACTTCTTTTTGTCTTTTAGTAAGTGTAGTTGCGGCATCAATTCCAGCATCTGTTACACCACCTCTTACACCACCTATTTGACCACCTATTTGACCACCTTTTGCACCACCATCTTCAACAGTAGTTTCTTTGGCCTTAAATGTCATTCTAAGAAAGTTATCAGAAAAGCCAAAACTCTCTTTGCCATAGTGTTCCAAAATACGAGGGATGCCAGAACCCAATTGCTCTACCAGTTCCAAATCCTTGAAAATCCGCATCAGTTCTTTGTTGCGTGGCACGGAAAAACCTTCAAAAAATTCTTGCTTGCTCAAGCCTTCTGGAAGTCCACCAGCTGATGTAATTTCTATCCTGTCGGCAAAAATCTCAAACTTAGGTGTTATCTCATTGGTATAGTCGTTATGCACAAAAGCATTGATGATGGCTTCCCGTAAGGCGATGGGATTCCAAAGATTGGCTTGTTGCCGTTCCTTGGCTGTAATTTTTGTGGTTGTTCTGTTCTCGACGGCAATCTTATCAATGACCTGTTTGGTGGCTTTCACCAAACATTCGTGGCCATATTCGTTGCTTTCAATAAGGTCTGTACGGGTCTTGCCTGAATACTTGGCCACTTTAATAGAGGTATTGTTCTTGTCGGCCAAAAGATAACCTGCATAATTGAATGCGCCATCCTCAGTAAGCAGTTCCAGATTCTTTGCAAAGGCTTTGCCCAGATTATAGCCAGCTTCCTCATAGTAGATTTTCAACTGGCCAAAGTTCAGGTCTTGTCGTCCGGCTTTAATTTTGCTGATGGAATTTCGGGTACGCTTGGCAAAGAGCTCGTCTATCATTTTCTGTGGCATCGGCTCTGCAGATGAACCCATACGGATAAAATACCCCTTTTCGCTCATCCCATACTTTCTAAGATGATAAGGTTTTTCAGGACCGCTGGCCACAATGATTTTGAGGATGTCCTTACCTTCTCGTTCTTCGCTCACGATGTCAAAAAGTCCCAAAGCTGAAGGCCGGATGTTGTTCTTCAGCCTATCCTTAATTTTAAGTTGGTCGCCATCCGCATCTGCCAAACCGTAGGTGTTTCCGTCTTTATTTATACCTACGTATAGAATGCCACCTTCACGGTAGTTGAGAAATGCAATAACCTCTTTTTCAAGTCCATCGGACAATTCTCGTTTGTATTCTATGCGGTTTGTTTCTGGCATTCTTTAATTAAAAATCGAACAGTAAAGATATTGAAATTAAATTGTGGGAATTGGTTTTAACAACCATAAAAGGATTACACTAATTCAAAATGCAGGAAAATGTTTGTTAAATTTATAACCTAAAAATAACCTTTCGATTACTATATGTATGTATCCCAACTTGAAATATTAAACTACAGAAACTTTAAAAATTTTACTGTACAACTAAAACCAGTTACACAAATCATTGGCGAAAATAATATCGGTAAATCCAACCTTTTGGATTCATTAGGTTTAATATTCAGCCAAGAAGTATCTTTCTTCAAAAGACGTATGTTAGACATTTCAGACTTTAATTACGAGACTATTCTGGAACTTAAAAAAGCAATCCTTGATACTTCTATTGAACCAAAGAATATTTCATATCCTAAAATTGTAATAAAAGCTACACTTAAAGACTGGGATTTAAAACAAGAGGCTGTAATAACAGACTGGATGAGTAATTCTGATTTTACAGAGGCCACACTTACTTATACGTTCGCACCAATATCATCTTTTGATAAAATTGAAGAAATAACCCTACAAAGGCAATTTCTTCAGGATTACGAAAAAGAAATAGGACCTGAAGAATTTAAAAAAATACCCCAAAGCGAAATACTAATTCTAATAAATTTTCCAATTTCAAAATACCATTATCGCATACACGGTGGTAACCAAAATGAAAGCTTGGCAAACGCCTACCATCTAAACCAACTAAAATTTGAGCTACTTGATGCATTGAGGGATGCAAAATCCGAACTTTCGGCGAGTAGAAATAATGGGCTGTTGTTTAGAGTTTTAAATGCAAATGAGGAAACCGATTATCAAGATTTGAAAAAGCGGTTAGTGGGTCTTCAAAGAGCTATCGAACAAAATGTGGCTATTTCAGGTATAAAAAATCGCATTTCTGAACAACTTGATAAAATTTCATTAAGTACGGAAACGTCCAATAACGTTGTTGACCTAATATTCTCTCTTCCAAATGTTTCAGACTTGCTTAGAAAATTGAGCTTAATTTACAATGATAATCCTATAAAAATTGAACGTAATGGAACTGGGCGAAATAACCTTTTGTTCATTTCGTTGATACTATCATTTATAGAAGACCCAGAGCGTGCACAGTCCACTTTTTTTAGAATCGTGGGACTTGAAGAACCAGAGGCACATCTTCACGCAAATCTTCAAAATCACTTAGCCTCAAATCTTGAAGGGCTCATAAAAAAAGAGGATGGTACTTATAGAAAGGATATACAACTGATCCTAACTTCACATTCCAACCATATTACAACCAAAATAGATTTCGATAACACCGTTGTCCTTCATTACAAAAATGGCAATGTTCAAGCTCATTATATATTAGATGGTTTTGGAACTACAGCTGAAGAGAAAAGACAGGTAAACTACCTCAAAAAATACCTTGATAGTGAAAATGTCAATTTATTTTATTCAAGACGATTGGCATTGGTAGAAGGAATTTCTGAGAAACTTCTCTTTCCTTTATTCTATAAAATCCAGACTGGCGAAACAATTGACCAATCTGCAACTGCCGTAGTAAATGTCAATGGGCTTGCATTTAAGAATTTTCTTCAAATAATTGTGAATGGTTTTCATACTAAATGCTTAGTTCTTACGGATAGCGATATTGGGACTCAATCTGAAAATAGAGCACAAGAACTTAAAAATAAATATGATGGCGTAAACGAAATAGATATCCAAATTTCTCAGTTATCTACATTTGAAAAGGATTTAATAAACTGCAATAAATCTGGAAGTGGTAAGACTATTTTGTGCAAAGTGATTCCAATAGTACGACCGAATGCAGGAAAAAAATATGTAGAAGAATTAGGCACAAATGATATTGATATCGAAGAATATTTTGCATTGATTGAAGATTATAAAAGTGAGTTTGCCTTACAACTTTCTTTGTCGTTGACTGAAGACCAAAGCGGTTTTTCAATCCCAAAATATATAGAGGACGGAATTAAATTCTTAGACCCTTTAATGTAAAAAATATGGTAAATGTGGGTAAACCAAAACTTGTAATTGCTGGACCTGGTGCTGGAAAAACCCACGGTATGGTTGATGAAATTATCCAAGCTCTAAAATTATTGGAACGACATCGCTATATGATAGTTGTTACCTATACCAATTCGGCTACAAAAAATATAAAGAAACGGCTCGGTAAGAAAATAGCCATACCACCTAATTTATTTATCGGGACCATACATTCTTTCTTGAATAAATTTATTGTTATACCGTATTCAAGTTTACATAATGATGATGTCAATGGTGAAAAATTATTTATTCAATGTGGAACGGATGATGTTCTAAAAAGAATGTTTGATAATAGTGGCGAGACACCTGACTACAAAGCCAAAAATTATATAAAAAGTAGATTGACAACTTCTCTTCATAAAAACGGCTACATTACTTACGACCAAACGCTCAGCTTAGCTGAAAAAGCTATAACGAACAAAAGAATAAAAGAGATGTTGTCTAACAGAATTCAGTTTTTATATGTCGATGAATTTCAAGATACTGGAAATAAGATGTTTTCTATTATAGAGTCTCTTAGAAAGGAAAAAAAGACAATAATATATTGCGTAGGCGACCCAGAACAATACATTCAAAGCTTTGATTCTTCCATTAAAAACTTCCAAAATATCCCGATTCTCAAAGCTTCACGAATGAATCAATATGAGACCGAGCTAAATAAAACGAATAGACGCTCTGTAAAGACGATTGTAACTTTTTTAAACAACTTTAGCAAACGAGTTTACCAGGACAATACATTTGAGCAACATTGCCATAACGAGATACCTGGCACACCTGTAAAGTTTATAAATGCAACCCAAAATATTACATCGATGCTACCTGAATTTTTTGCCCGATGTGAAAAAGAAAATATTCCGCATAAAGAACGCGGCATAATTGCCAAAAAAAATGACGTAGTTAAAAAAGCTATTGCTGCTTTAAATGGGAATGTTCTTGCCCCTGATAAGTCTGCAAAGATCTCAGCCGTTTCTGAAATAAAAGACACACTACTATCATCGTTGGGAACTAATCAAAGTGCGTTTTGTGAAGCTCACGGATTAACACCATTTGATTTAAGAATAATGGCTGTTCAAATCATACGTGCTATTCGCTCAGAAATGATAACTAATGAAAATTCTTTCGCCATTTTTGTTAAAGATACATTTGGCTATATTATAAAAAATGATATTCCTTTCAAATTAGAAAACCTGCGTCAAATCATCGTTTCTAATACCAATGCAGAAGCCATAATGGTTTCAAATATTCATAGGTTTAAAGGACTTGAATTAGATGCCATCCTTGCAGTAGCAAAAAATGAAGCCGAGCTCAATCTATGGTTGGAAACGAGTACAGATTTCAGAGATGCACATTCTGACAGGGGAACAAGTGATTATCCCAGGTTAGGTTATGTTGCTTTTAGCAGAGCAAGAAAAGTATTATGCATTGCTTGTTTAGAGTCCATTTCAGATAATACAAAACAAAAGTTAAATAATTTGGGTGTTGAAATCGATACACCAACCCTACAGTTTCCCAGCTTAATTTAAGCTATCAATAGCGTTTACTTAATTCTGGAATATCGACCGCACTTCAGCATAAACCCGCTCAAAATTAGCGTTCATATCAGCACTTGAATATTGCTTGGTTCCTTCTGGTAGTTGCCTGTTGATTTTAGATAGTTTGAACTGTACTTTCTTATCCTTCCCATCTGCATAGGTGATAAATTCGCCCTGCTTTAATCTAAAAAATATATCAGCCCTAATCTTTGGGGTTTCCTTTTCGCCCGTGGTAATACGGGTATCAAAATCAAGGTTATGCCCTCGACTAATACTTTTTGTAGGATTCTTGATGATTTCAAAAAAGCGTTCGTAATATTTTGCGGTGTCTGGGTCATTGACCTTACCAAAAAACTGATAGGATAGATTGCTCAGAATAGCTTTGCTCGCCTTATCGCCATACATCATATCGTTCTGGATCTTGTCCTGCATCACATAGATAGTGGCAATATCATAACTCCGAAGCGTGGCCGGAATCCGGTGCATATTCAATAACCGTATGGTTGGCGCTTCTTCCATCAGCAAAAAAGACGGCTTGCTGTTTCGCACGCTCATTTGTTTGGTTATGGTGTGAATAATGGTGGCAATAACAGGCGAATATGATGTTTCAAATTTCGGGTTGTTGACTATTGAAATGACCGCTGGATTTTGCTCATTGTTTATATTGAGCGGCACTTCATCCGCGGACAACGCCATAAAAATCCGTTGTGTACTAATGCGTTTCAGCGCATTGGCCAGGGTACTTTTTACACCAGCCGTTTGTCTATCCGAATCCTTTCCACTTATAAAAGCATCTGCCATTGCCCTTGATGTGGTATTGGTTTCCAAGAACTGGATAAGGCTGTCCGTGTCCAGATATTGGTAGATGGCAATTAAATGTGGAAGTGTGCATAATTGTGGATAGGTGGTTTTCAGTTTCCAAATCAACCCACCAATCAAACCTTCAGCTGCATCGTTAAAGAACTTTGTTGTTCCTGTTGTTCCGCTTTCTCTTTGCTCTAAAAGGTTTTCGATTAACACTCTCGACACCTCGTTTACGCTTTCCTCGTTCTCTAAATAGCGTGGCGCGATAGGATTTACCCTGTGAATGATTTTATCAAAGGAAATGACCTTAAACGGGATATCGCTATCCTTGAAAAGTGGATATGCCATTTCGGTCAGTTCAAAATCCTTATAGTCGTGGATAATTCCGCAAAAGCTATCTTTCCGGAAGTGTTTCAGAAATCCATACACAACGCTTTCGGTCTTACCACTTCCAGCGGAACCGATGATGGATGCACCACGTTTGATGTTATCCAGTTTGAAATTGCCCTTAGTGGTGGTAAAGCTGACCTGATATTTGCTATCGCCATTTGTCGGCTTGTCAGTTTTATGCAGGAACACATACATTCCTATGTTAATTAATATGAGAGGGCAACCCAGATAGAGAGAAATCAGAATCAGTCGGTTTTCCTCGTTCAAATAAAATACCATCGCACCAAGCACAAGAAAATTAATGATGAATGCATACCGACTTATCCGAAAAACTGCATAGAAAATACAACTGGCCAGACCAATAATTGAAAGTATCGTTATGAGATTATCCACCTGCATACACATTAAATTCCAATGGAACTTGATTTGATTGCTATTTCAGCACCACGTCTCAACCGTTTAAGAACCCGAAGTGCAACCTGTGTTTGACTAACTGGAATATTTGGCACTATCGGCAATCCGGTTTTTGCTATCATTTTAAAAGCCAAGGCTTTTTCGTTAGCTGGAAGTTTTATCAAGGCGGCGAAATAGAGATTGGGATTTTTAACAAAATCCTTTCGGGCTTTGTAGGTCTCGGCAAAGTTTCGCTTATAGCCAAAAGTCTTATCAAATGTTTTTTCTGCTCTTTCAAAAAACTTGTCTCGGTTAAAACCCCGTTTTACGGTTTCCCCATTCAACTTCACATCGGATGCTTTGTATTTGCTTCCTGGCGATAAACTGAATCTGTTGGACGCATCCTTACGGCTAACGACAATATGGATGTGGCTCTGGTTTCCATCTTTTCGCATTCCCTGGACTATCCGTTTTCCGTTTTGTTGGTGGGGCGCTTGTTTTTCCAATTTTGCTATTTCCTTTTTCATCTTTTTAATATTCCCCTCAGCTCGTCCTTCCTGAACGTTTCGGATTTCCGTTTTGAGCTGAAGAATTTTCGTGGCATACGGTTGGTTCTCTTTTACCTGAAAATCTGTCCCTTTAAATGTGCGTTGATGCTCTATTTTTGCGTAGTACTTTATATCATCGATGTTAACCGGTCGCCCTTTGATTTCCCTATTGAATGAAGCCACATAATCTTTCATCAGTTCTCTGGTGTATCGTTTTAAATCTTCGCTGCTGTTCTGAAGTTTTTGCAATTCATATTTTGAAGGACTAATAGTAATTGAATAGAATCTTGGTTCGTGTTTTTCCAATTTTGCGGTATTCCCATCGATTTCCCTAATGACTGCCTCAGCAGAAATCTCATCGCCGTATTGATTGAAAAAATGTTCCATATCCTGTTGTTCCAGACCTTGATTTTCTTTCTCTAAATAGCCAACAAAATCTGCCGAACTTTTGGAAAAATTACCGCCCATTTTTTGAGGTGTTATTGTGATATACATAGCTGAAAAAATTATAGTTCGTTCTTAATGTTACGCCTTTCGCGGAAGCGTACTTCTTTCTTTTCTTCGGCATATTTCTTTTCAACTATCAATGGCTTTTTGTTAGGTTCTTCCATCACAAAAAGGGATTGCAACATTGCGACCGTAGGTTTGGTTTGGGTTTTTTCTACATCACGCATTATGGCGATGACCGCATTGATTCTTTTGAGTAATTTAGCCTCGATAGTACGTCCTGTTGGTCCCAATTTTTCCTTTGGGGAAATCTCATTATATAGGAAAAAATCAAGGATGTTTTCCATCGCTTCGGTGTGTGTTTTAAAGTGCATCTTTGAAAATTCCTGAAACCGCTTGGCAGTTTTTCTTTTGAACCTGATAGTGATGAATGAATCCATTTCCTTTCGCTTTTTTAAAGATTTGACGTAAATCCATCCCTGTTTACTGGTGTTCCAAGACCATTTGACGCAAATTGTTGGAAATTTTAAATCCTTTTTGTTTTTAACTAATTAAAAATCAATGGATTAAAACGAAAATGGAATATGTAACGCGGCGCAGCCCGTTACCCTCTTGCTATTCCTTTTCGTCACGCTTGCGCGTGACAAAAATCCATACAATCCGGCTAAAAAGCCGATTGCCATTTTCAGGGAAAATGATTTTCCGATATGTTATTTATTCGATGTGTAAGGGTATCGGCGAAAGTCGAAAAGTGGATAACCTTACTTTAATTTGAATGCTGAATTTCAGCCAAATAAAAATAGTAATTTTTTTTGATGTAGATGTAATTGCATACAAAAACACCTCTAAAATTTTAGAGGTGCTTGCTTCATTTTTGCCGAAAACTATATATTGAAAACGTAGGTATAGGAATATAAATTTCTAAGTGCTTCTTCCTCTATCAACGTTTCAAAACAGCCATAATTTTCTTTTACGTATTTGCGAATGCTATCCCCAAATTTTCGCTTCACATCTTCTTTGGACGTTTCCAAAAGTCGGTTTTGAGCTTCCTCGCTCAAGTCTGTAAAATTGAGATATACCATAGCGATAGATTTTAATATTCACTTGGTAACATCAGCGTATCATTTACAAAAAACAACCGCAGTTCATCGAGTGGAAAATCGGTGGCACGATAGCCGTGTTTTTCCAAAATGTTATCGTTTCCATCGCTGTAAATTATTTCGGCTTCGTAACCCGAATAATCCTGTTTTTCTTCGGGCAACCTTTTAAAGTCGATGGTTATAAATTCGCTTCGGTTCATCAGACTTTTTGCAATTACGGAAGCATCCGTAATAAGCCAAAAACATTCGGCAACCTCGGAAAGATATTTCAATCCATCGGTAAATCGTGTTTTCAATAGCGGGATTTGATAGAACATTTCTGTTCCATTAAAATATTGCAACCGCTCTTTGATTTCGTTAACTTGTGCTTTCATTGTTATCTTAATTTTAATTAATGGATAATGAAAAAGAGGGTGCATCTTTCGACGGAAACACCCTCTTTAATTTTGAAGATTACTTGTCGCTTTTGCTTCCAAGTAAAAGGATTTCATCTGCTACCACGTCGGTAACATAGCGTTGGTTTCCATCGTCCGTGGTATAGGTTCGGGTCTTTAGTTTTCCCGTGATTCCTACTTCTTTGCCTTTTTCGACATATTTCTCAACGATTTCAGCAGTCTTGCCCCAAGCCACTACGGTATGCCAGTTGGTGTCCGTTTGCTTTTCGCCTTTGCTGTCTTTGTAATACTCGTTCGTAGCGAGTGAGAAGCGGGCTACTTTCTTTCCGCTTTCAAGGTTCGTAATGGTTGGCTCTTGTCCAACGTTTCCAATCAACTGTACGTGATTTCTAATAGAACTCATAACTAAATGGTTTTAAATGCCCTTTAAAGGCTTGATTAATATTTCCCTTTTCAATTCAGATTAAATTTTAAGGGGTGTTTGTTCTTTTCTTTCGTGCATCGCACAATGGATAGAGTGGGTTTTGTCAAGACTTTTAGGGAATAAATCAGGTGTGTTTGCGACGTAGTAATCCCGCCGTTTTGTGGGATTCAAGGAAGTAGATTCCTTATTTTTCACTAAAACTTTGTACAGTCTTGACAAGTTCCATAAGGGCATTAGCAATTCTTTTAAATCCGGTTACGATTTGAGCGTACCGACAGTTAAGCGAAATGAGTGGCTGGGTTTAATTTAGAATTGGTTATGTCGTTCCTGTTTTTCGACGCCCCGAAAAACAACAAAGGCTTTATCCATTATAAACCCCTTAAAATGTGTAAGACAGCGGTTTGGTTTTTAAGGATTTTCGAGTGACGGCTCAAGAAGACCGCACCGAAAATCCTGTTAATAAAATCGAAGTGATGGCTTTCCGATGAAAAAGCGGACTCTATTCACAATTTTGGCTCGGGAATGTAGTGTTCCTTTCCAGCATAGCGGAAAGGGTTAACGGAATGGAAAGCTGAAATTAGGGATTGTGTCCAAGACCTTTGTAGTGAAGCTCTTTTCCCGAAATGAAGAGTAACGGAATGAAGGGGAATGTGCTGAGTGGGATTGGAAGTAAATGCTTACCATATAGCCATCCAGTTTAAGGTACTGGACAAACCTTTATTTAATTTATGCCATAGCATAGACTTCATCAAACAGCTTTTTATCCAACCGTTCTTGTTGGCCGAAACTTTTCTTCAAAACATTATGAAGTACAGAATTGAATGCATTATAGCCCAGCCAAAGATTCGGTTCTTCATTGAGCAACAAGGCTTCGTGGTTCAATATCTCAATGACTTCACGAGACTTTTTTGAAGGGTCGCTGTTCTTGTCGCTACACTCGTATCTAAAAAGTTTTGTTTTATCGAGAACTGCTTTCACAAACTCTTGTGTGTCGATGATTTTAAATTCCTTCATTTTATCGAATTTCTTGGTAATGGTGTAGAACTCATTATCCAGAAACTTATCGAACAGATTGTTCAACCTCGGCATAATGAGGTCGGTATTGTTCCTGCTGTGCTTGATGGAAAACTCAATTTCTGCTTGTGAAACGTGCAGACCGTTTGAGCACACTTCTCTATAAAACCCAAAATGGCCAGAGGTCTTTTCACTACCATCATAAGAGTTTTTGAACCGAAGCATCGGAAGTATCAAATCCTTATCGTTTTTGACCGTAAATTGGCTTTTATCGTCGATGATGAAGTCTGTGATGAACGACCTATCGTTTTTATTGATGGTGCGCTTGTGGAAGTTCAGTTGTGCATCGGTCAACATTTCTTCAGCTTTCCTGAAGAACAATTGATTCGGAATGTGCCCGTAACTGTTCGATACCACGTTAACGATTTTTCCATTTGAGATGATGGCATTTTCAAGCCCTCGTCGGGATTCCATCTGGGTCAGACTTTTCAAGGATTTCATTTCATTGGAAACGAAAATTTCATCTTGTTGCAAATTTTGTAAATACATAACTTTTGAATTTTAGGTTAAACGTTTTGTGATAGCACAGCGTAATACTCTGGATACTTTTCTCTGTAATAGGCCAAATGGCTTTCTGCACCTTCAATCGTGTATTTTTTTTTGTTGGATTGATAATGTGCCTCAGCTTCTTGTAGCGAAATTTTGGGCTTGTTGGATACTCCTTCATAATGATATATTTTGATTAAACAATATTTGAGCAGTACCCAAACGGAAGCTAAAATCACAGCTCAAAAGGAAACGGAATAAATGAGGAATGGAATGCGCGCAACGGCTTTATGCCGTAGTCTTTTGATGGGTGTATTTTACGAGTTTACCTTTGCGCTAACTATTGATTGATAACCACTTCCTCGTAAATACATTTTTAGGTACTATCATAAAAAAGAAGAAGGGCCAGCACAAATGCCGACCCTTCTTCAAAACAACAAAAGCTAATCGTTGAGTTCCTGAATTTTCTTTTCAAGAATTGTGATGCGCTCTTTCAAACGTGCTTCACGCTTGTCTCGTTTTTCGGCATATTCCTTCTCAATGCCTGCAATTTTGGATTTGTAATATCCCTGCATCGCATTGTAGAATGAAATATTCGTCAGATTGTTGACGTGGTTGCTTTCACCAAAATGGACTTGTCTCGTAAGTATGTAGCGAATCAATTTGTGGAAAATTTCCTTTTTGAAATTCTTCTTGAAATGTTCAACAACTTCAACATCTGTCATCTTCGAAGTACCCGCTAAAAACTTGGAAAAGTGCTTTTGCCGACCTACATAATCGACGTTGTTTTCAAATAGCGAAATTGAAAAGGCAACCATTTCATCTACCGAAAGTGTTTTTTTGGTATCGATATAGTCTGTCTCACGAATCATCTGGACAACTTCTTCAAACTGCTTGTTGTTCTCGATGTGCTTCTTGCGGATTTCCCTTTCGTTGATTTTCACGATTTGTTCTTCGGGTGTACAATCTGCCATTTTTCTGTTGGCCAATGGTGCAGAATATTCCGTGGATTTATCTTTTGACTTTTCAATGACCTTGACAAACACTTTTTTGTTTTGGTAGGTCTCAGGATGGAAAACGATGCCATTTACAAATCCATTGTCAGTTGCTGAATTGTAATTTTTTAATTCTTCTTCGTAGTTCTCAATGGCTTCCTTAAGCTCAGCTTTTAATTCATCTTCTGAATAATCGTAATGTTGATATTCTATTTTGATGGCCTCAATTGTTGGCTCAATTGGATTTTCGATGATTTCAACATCATCCAGTAAATAGACTTTCAAACCATTCTTTTCCAACTGTGAAATAATGAGCTGATTGTTTTCGTCATCTGCCCAGTACTGTCGTATTTCAGGAATCAAGAGAATATTCTCTTTCTTCGATTTCTCAATCAAGTTCAAGAACGACTTGCTTTTCTTTGTTTCAAAGCAAGTTGCTTTGGTACAGACCATTTTACCGTCGCCAAACAGATTACCTTGATTGGCCGCATTGAACGGACATTCTACACAAGATCCAGCCTTCGGCACCAACTTCTTATCAGTTACATCAAAAGATGCCTTTTCCAAGTCAAAGGTCTGGTCTTTAATCATCCTATTGATTTGATGTGCATTAAAATCTTCGCCCATCGTTTCCAACATCATCTGTTGTTCCTCTGGTTCAAAAAGTGCAACACCAACACCCAAAGAAATAGTCATTTCGCCATTGCGGACAAATTGTTTAAAACCTTCAATCAAACCTGCCAGTTTTAGGCGTTGTCTGATAAAGTTATTCGTTCTACCCAATCGCTTTGCAATTTCGGTAGGTACATATCTCTCGCTCAGGTAAGCAATCGCCTCAGCTTCTTCGGTAGGCTCGACATCCTGTCTTTGCAGATTTTCGATGATTTGAACTTCCAGAACATCATTGTTCTCATAAGTTCTTACGATACAGGGCACAGTCTTCTTACCTGCCAATTTACTTGCACGATACCTTCTTTCGCCCATCACGATGACGTAGTGGCCATTTAGTTGCCTAACCGTAATTGGTTGCAACACACCGTGCTTTTCGATACTCTCAGAAAGCTGCTTTAACGCATCCTCGTTAAATGTCTTTCTCGGCTGTTCTGGGTCAGGCTTGATGTTGCCGATGGACAGATTCTGAATTTGATGTACGGATGATTTCTTTCCATTTACTTCTTTCTTAGCAGTAGATTTTGCTCTATTGCGCTTCTTTGTTGTACTCACTTTTGTTGTCATAATACTCAAATTTTTGATTAAACAATATTTGAGCAGAAACCAAACGGAAGATAAAATCTTGGCTCAAAAGGAAACGGAATAAATGAGTAGTGGCAGAAGCGATGGCTTTATGCCGTAGTCTTTTGATGGAAGTATTTTACGAGTTTAACTTTCGGGAATATTGTATGATTATAAACTATCTTTACTACATAAATTTCACTCAACATTAATTTTGAGGTTGTTTGTATTAATTTTATCAACAATTTTTCCTTTTGCACCTCATTTACACCTCAAGCCTTTTAAACTACTGTAAACAAAGGAAAGTTAGATATTGTATCGGAAAGTAAGTTGTAATGAGTAGGTAGTATTGAGTAATGAGAAGTTAGACTTTTTGAAACTACGAGCCGTATTTCATCTCGATACATTCAAAATTCAAAATTTTTTAGTCCTCAATCTTTGATCTTGAATGTGCTTTCAAAAGTCTATGTTCTATTTTCTATTACTAAATAGTTCGCTATCCGACATTATATCTCAATGCATTCAACATCCAAAAATTAAAATTCATCATCCTCCTTCCTGGATCTTGAATTCATCAAGCGTTAAAGCTTTTTTAAACCTTATTCCAAAATCTGATATTCTTTATACATTGGTTAGGTTAACGGAAAGAGAACCAAGGCTTAAAATAAGACGTCCTTATTCCGCAAGATCTGTTCAAAACATAATGAGTTTAAGAGTATGTAGAAGTTTCAGATAAGATTCTAATAAAAACTTTAGACTCTTAAATCAAGATTATGAAAACACTACTAAGAAATAAAATATAATTTTATGAAAGCAATACAAATTACAAAATACGGAGATATTAAAGACAGTCTAAAAATTGCTGAAATTGATAAACCGGAAATTTCAGATTCCGAAATTCTAATTGCAGTAAAAGCTGCTGCCGCAAATCCAATCGATTACAAAATAGTCCAGGGGCACCTAAAGGATATGCTTAAGCTTGATCTTCCTTCTGGAATTGGGTATGATGTAAGCGGTGTGGTCGTTGAAATAGGAAATGAAGTTAAGGATTTTAAAGTAGGAGATGAAATATTCAGCAGAGTTCCGCAAGAATACATGGGCACGGTAGCCGAATTCGTTGCCGTAGATAGCAAAGTGGTTGCCCATAAACCTGAGAATGTAACCTTCGAGAAATCCGCTTCGCTACCTTTAACCGGACTAACTGCCATACAGGCTTTGGAGAAAGTGAACTTAAAAAAAGATGATCGAATTTTAATTCACGCTGGCTCTGGTGGAGTGGGCAGTTTTGCCATACAATATGCAAAATCCAAAGGTGCGATAGTTTATACTACGACTAGCACTACCAATCTTGACTGGGTAAAAGCTTTGGGTGCAGACCGTGTAATCGATTATAAAAATGAGGATTATAAAGAGGTAGCCAATAACCTGGATATCGTCTTCGATACTTTGGGCGATGACTATACTTTTGAAGCTTTTGATATTATTAAAGAAGGCGGGAGAGTTACTAGCATAATAGGTCCTCCAGATGCTGAATCTGCTAAAGAAATGGGTATGGAGAATTATCAACTGCCTGAAAAACTGGCTAAGCTTATCGAAGAAAAATCAGCTGAATACAAGCATACATGGATGCAACCAAATGCCGATCAATTGAAAGAGATTAAAGCAATGATAGAGGATCGAACAATAAGGCCAACAATCGATCTTGTTTATTCTTTTGAAGATGCCGTAAAAGCATACGAATATTTAGCTACGGGAAGAGCTCAAGGGAAAATAATCATTAGCCTCGCTGAAACTTTCGAGAATCAATAATTAGGGTTTCAATATCAATTAAAACAGGAAAAATAACCTCTAAATTCTTTCTAAAAAGTATGAATAGAAAAACCGTTAGACTATAATTTTCCTGCTACAAGTGAATTAGAATAAACAGGAGCTGAATATTTTTAGCTCCTGTTTATTATAATTCATTTTTTATTGAAGCAAATCCTTTTCCTATTCAAGATTTGAATATCCATTGAAATCAATTTTTGATTTTATCCAGGAATTCTTATTCTAAAAGAGTTATGATGTTAAAGTGTAACTGAAAAACGCTATAAACACTAAGAAATAAATTTCTTTATCGGGAATTGAATAGTACTCAGTAGAGTATTGAGTAGAAATTGTTATTCGTCAGAGTATTTGATTTTAAGTCTAGCGAAAATATAATGTATCGAGAAGAGGTTAGTGAATGTTCTTCTTAAAGTTGAATGCAAAATTTTTATTGTGTAAAGTTTTAAACCATCAGCCGTTGGGTTTTAGTACATTCAACATTTTAATCTTTAAGCTTTTCTCTCGTCTATATTGTATACTCTATTTATTTTATTATTTCTTTTCTTTAATCTTAGCAATTAGCTATTGAGCAAAAAAATCTCCATTCCGCTACGCCCATTCGAAATAATCACAATTATAAATTCAATATTTTTTATCGTGCTTTTTGAATAATAAATATTTACACTTTGCTATTGGGCTTTTTTCATACCAATTATTCCAATACCTGAAGACAAATCATCTTCATCAATTATCGGGGTCAACGAAAAATTATTAGTGCCGGGATCAAAGAAAAATAAGTTAAATCCATCTCTTGCAGCGAATCCTACAAACTCTCCTGCTTTAGAATTATAAAATGTTCTACTAACCAAATTAATTGCAGATATATTCCCTTCTATATAAATAGCCTCAGCATTTTTGTCATCAAGGTTGTAAAAATAAGGACGCACGGCAGCGATGTAACTGGTATTAGTAAGAGGAGTAAAACCAAATAGCTGCTGTGACCCCGGCTTCCACCCTAGATTTATTATTCCCGTTTCAATATCATCTTTAGGTAATGTAACAAATGATTTATCGATTAAATCCACTTCTAAAAGATCTGTATTAATGATACTATTAGATTTTGAGGCACTCACATATAACTTTTGGTTAATTAATTGGGAAGAATATATCGTTTTATATTGCTGCTCATTAAGGTCGAGGTCTTCCACGGCAATCACTTCGAAAGTTTCGGGATCAATTCGGGCTATTTTACAGGGCAGGTTAGCACCATCAATATCAAATTCAGCCTTTACTACCGCGATAAGTTGCTGATTGGATTCATCCCAATCCAGCGACATCAAACCAGGGTTATTACCAAAAGCTTCAGGAAAATTCAAGATAAATTTTTCGCTTTGCTCCAAATTTTTATCAAATTTAAAAATGGCTCCTTCCAAAGCATCAAAACGTATTCCATAAATATAAGTATGCGTTTGGGAAGAAGTAACGGCATTCAATATAATATTGAAATTCTCCTGGGTAAGCTGTCCCATATTGGTTACCTTTCCACTCGTATCTCCAATAGAGAGTAATAAGCCGTCACTTCTCAAGGCCAGATAATTATACTCATCTCTTACTTCAGGCTCTTGTTCGCCGCCATCATCCCCGTCAGCAATACCTCCGTTTTCGTTACATGAAGATAGAAATATTGCCATGATAGAATACAGCAAATACTTTAAAAATGAAAATTTCATAGGTTTGAATTAGTCGTGCTTAAAATAATCTTTTTTTATATTCGTTAATTTATTTTAACTAAAAAACTACCGTAAATTGCAGCGGCCTAAACCCATAAAGAACTTATCAAATTCCTTTTTATTTCGGACCATCTCGATTGTTATGCCTATTGGTAAAACTTCGGCGCATTAAACCTCTTTTATCGATCTTTATACTACAACCGGAATTTGAAGATCCATACCACATTAGAGGATTACAAACTGGACCTGTTTTGGATTGCATATTATATATCTTAAATAATAGGTCAGTTTTTTGAAGAAAAGAATAAAGCAATCTATTTTAAAAAGCTATAATTTTATTTATTTCAACAAAGGCTAATAAATTTTCGGTTTTGCGAAAGTTAAACCAATCGTCCCCATACTTACCTGTAACAGATCGGTATAGAAAATTATCTTCCACACTTAACATTTAACATTGTTAATCCGGGATCCTGGGGCTTGAATATTAATTCTTAAGTCTCTTCTATTTAATCTCTTCTATATTGCAATTAACTATATTCTTATTTCCGAATCCACATCATAAGGAACATCCGCTTAATCTACCAAATAACATCCATAAAATAATCTCTTCATTTTTAAAGGACTCCCTAATTTTCTGAAAAGCGATACGCATTTGAGACTCTACGGTTTTTACAGAAATATCAAGTCTATCAGCTATTTCTTTATATTTTAAACCTTCCATCTTATTCATGATTAGAATCTTTTTGCATTTTTCAGGTAAACTTTCTATGACTTTTTGTAGACGTTCTAATTTAAGTTCCAACTTTTCTTTTTCATTGGTCTCCTCCTCTATGGCTGCGCGATGGAGTTGATCTATATAGCTGCGTTCTTTTTGCTCCCTTTTCTTCGAGTCTAAAAAACTATTATAGGCTATGGTATATAAATAACTTTTTGGAGAATTGTCTATATCTATCTTTTCTCTGTTTTCCCAAAATTTGATGTAAGTCTGCTGCGTAATATCTTCTGCCAGTACTCTGTTTCGAGCATAGGAATTCACATATCCAAATAATGCTGGATAGGTCGCCTTAAAAAAGACCTTAAAGGATACCTGGTCACCATCTTTAATATTCCTTAACAACAACAGCTCATCTTTCATTAAGAAAACTTTTAGAAATATGGCAGAATTTACATAAATATAAAATTTAAAAAAAATTAAATTTCTTTTAAGGGTTTTTATTAAAAGTTAGTATTATAAATAAAAAACACAGGCATTGAAAGATTTAATAGTAAAATATTTAACAAACTCTATCAACGATAAAGAATTACATATTCTATATAAGTGGTTGCAGGACGAGAACAATAAACAATTATTTAAGAATTACGTAAAATCTAATTACCAAATTGATTTACTGCATCTTCCGGATCCCGAAATTGCTTATGAAAAAATGGCAACCAAGTTAAACCGCCCTAAAACCACTAAGCTAATCCATCTGTATCATAAAAATAAGTGGTTTTTCTATACCGCAGCTGTTTTCATCGTGCTAGTGGCCACTACATGGTTTATCAATACCCAAAATACTCCGGGAAATCAAATTATTCCTTCGCAACAACCTCCAATCACCATTCAATTACATAATGGTAAAGAAATAAATATTAACGAAAACGATAATGCTATTCAGGTTGGTAGACAAAAAGTGGCCAAACATAATTCGATAAATAACCAGTTAAGCTACATAGGAAATAAAGCGGGTGCAACTACCGAATATAATACGATTAAAATTCCCTACGGAAAAAAATACAAGCTGGTACTGGCCGATAGTACTATTGTTCACCTGAATTCGGGTGCCAGTTTAAAATTTCCAGTTGCATTTAATGGGCGCAACAGAAAAGTAGTATTAACGGGAGAAGCTTTTTTTGAAGTAACTAAAGATAGTACCAAACCTTTTATCGTCGAATCAAATAAAATTGCGGTTGAAGTATTGGGTACAAAATTTAATATGTCTGACTATTCTTCCGATACTACTTCGGAAGTGGTATTGGTAGAGGGTGCTGTAAAAATGCAGGAAAAAGAAAGCGTAAAAGATCAAATCCTGCATCCGGGTGAAAAGGGAACTTTTAATCAGAACTCCAAGACACTTCAAAAAGAAAAAGTAGATACCGAGCTTTATACTTCCTGGATTTATGGCAAATTGATATTCAGAAATAAATCTTTTGACGAAATATTCAAATCCTTAGAACGAAAATTTAATGTGGAGTTTGTGATCGAAAATAAACCTCTGGAAAAAAGTGAGTTTAATGCCACTTTTGATAAAGATGTGAGTCTGGAAAAAATGCTTTTCTATTTCGAAAAGGCTTATGATATACAATACACGGTAAAAAACAATAAAATAATCATTAAATAAATAGGTATGAGAAACACCTGAATTCTTAAAAAAATGCATTAAAAAAACCGAAAGATGCTGCAACACCTCTCGGTTAATATGGTGCGATTAAAAATTTATTAATCACTTTAAACACACTTCAAAAATATGAAAAAACTTCTGAAGCATGAAAGATATTTTCAGCGACTAACCAGCAACTTAAAAATGAAACTGAGTCTTCTTTTTCTTTTTACTTCTCTCTTTACGATACAGGCCCGTGTGTCTTACTCTCAGGGCGATAAAATTTCTGTAAAAGTTGAAAATCAACGACTGGAAAAAGTATTAAGTTTTATTGAAAAAACGTCAGATTACAACTTTGTTTATAAAGTCAATGAGATAGATCTGTTAAGACCTGTTTCTTTGAATGTTACTAAAGAAAAGATTGAGAATGTACTACAACTTATCTTTAAAAATGATAGTATTTCTTACCAAATCTTCGACAACCAGATCATTTTAAAGAAAAAACCTTCAGTTAAAAAGATCCCTCGAAGAACTGCAAAAACCACAAATTACCAGCAGCTGGTAAAAGGTACTATTGTAGATGACCAAGGAATGCCACTACCGGGAATTAATGTAGTAGAAAAAGGAACCAACAATGGTAGTTCTACGAATTTTGATGGCGTCTACGAAATTGAAGTGGGTGAAAATGCCATATTAGTATTTTCTGGAATAGGTTTTAAAAAACAGGAAATCACGGTAAACGGCCAAACGACTATAAATGCAACCTTGCAAAATGATACCGAGCAATTAGAAAATGTTGTGGTTACCGCTCTGGGAATTAAAAAAGAAGAAAGAGCTCTTACCTATGCCGTAACCGAAGTAGACGGGGATGGCTTTACTCAGGCTAAAGAAGTAAACTTAGCTGATGCACTTTCTGGTAAAATTGCGGGAGTAAGCGTTTCTAATCTTACAACCGGAGCAGGTGGTTCCAGTAGAGTGACTATTAGGGGAAATACTTCATTATCGGGAGACAACCAGCCGCTTTATGTAATTAATGGAATGCCGATGGATAATACCACTTTAGGAGGCAGCGCCTCTACAAGTGCCGGAGGTTTTAATATAGACCATGGAGATGGTACCGGAGGAATCAACCCGGATGATATAGAAACTATAAGTGTACTTAAAGGAGCAACCGCAGCAGCTCTTTATGGTTCCAGAGCCTCGAACGGCGCCATTATTATTACCACTAAAAAAGGAAGTTTTAATAGCGGAATTGGTATAGAATTTAATTCGAGTTTCACCGTCGATTCTCCAATGGATTTTACCGACTGGCAATATGAGTACGGCCAGGGAAATGGCGGGCAACGTCCCTTAAACCAGTCTAATGCCATTACCTGGGGACGTAGAAACTGGGGAGAACGCATTAACGGGCAACCGTTTGTTGCTTTCGATGGGATAGAAAGACCTTATGTGGCGCAAAAAAATAATATTGACCATTTCTACGAAAACGGTACCACTTTTATCAATACCATTGCGTTAAGCGGCGGGTCAGAAAAAACAAGTTATAGATTCTCTATTTCAGATACCGATACCAAAGGTGTGGTCCCCAATAATAGCTTTAACCGGCGTATTTTTAGTTTAAACCTTAATTCTACCATCGGGGAAAGACTGGATATTGAAGGACTGGTACAATTTAATCGCTCTAAATCTTATAACAGATCCAGCGCCGGGGATGCCACCGGTAACCCTAACTGGGTGAATATGCTGGCCAATACTGTAGATGTACGATGGTTGGATCCAGGCTATGATGAAAATGGTTACGAGATAGAATGGAATGAAACCCCTTATGCTTCTAACCCTTATTTTGTAGCCAATAAATTTAAAAATGAAGGTATTAGAGATCGATATTTAGGACAGGTTTCTTTAAATTATCGCTTACTGGATAATCTTAGTGTGAGAGGATCCGTAAGCAGGGACTATACCAGTTTCGATTTTACCGCCATTCTTCCTACAGGAACACTGTATACCAATAATGCGGCAGGAGAATATCATGGTTTCGATTTAACCGTAAGCGAAACCAATAGTATGCTTACCGTTAATTATAATGAAGATCTTACAGAAGATATCAATCTTGGTGTGATGGCCGGGGGAAATATCAGAAAATATCAAAACGAGCAGACCAACTATGATGGTAGGCAATTTATAATTCCTTTCTTTTATAGTTTTACCAATCTTCAAACCAGCACAACGATTCCTAGTAATCAACACCTTACCACAAACTCCATATTCGGTTCTCTGGACCTTAGTTATAAAAACTATCTATACCTGAATGCCACCGCGAGAGAAGACTGGTTTTCTACATTAACTGCTTCGAACGGAGCTGATAGTGATAATAGTATTTTATATCCTTCTGTAGGTGCCGGTTTTGTTTTCTCTGAAGTTATCAATAAACCAGACTGGTTTAGCTATGGTAAGATAAGATCTTCCTGGGCACAGGTTGGTGGAGGTCTACCCGATCCTTATACCCTTAACGAAAGTTACACTATGATCCCCAGTAGCGGGGAACCGCTACAACAGGTTACTCAGGTTGGCGGGCAACGACTCTTAGCAAATGCAAATCTTAGACCCTATACCTCTACCACTTTTGAAATTGGGTTAGAAGCAAGATTATTCAATAACCGTTTAGGTTTTGACGTAGCAGTTTACGACAAAACAACCACAGATGATATCGTAAATGCTCAGATCCCGGTTACTACAGGTTACGAGTATACCTACTTTAATGTGGGAGAAGTAGAAAACCAGGGAATTGAAGTTGCTGTAAACGGCACGCCGGTAAAGAATGATAATTTCAGCTGGGATATAAATTATAACATGGCCTATAACAAAAATGAAGTAAAGCAGTTAGCAGAAGGCCTAAATACCATTTCCGTAGCAAATTCTGTGGGGAACTGGGCTGAAATTCATCATGAAGTAGGACAAGCTTTTGGAGTGATCAAAGGATATTCTATGCTTAGAGACGATGAAGGTAATATTGTATTCGATTCGAATTCCGGTTTCCCCATGCGAAGTGAACTAAAAAAGATCGGAAACTCAGTTGCTCCTTTATCGATGGGATTAAGCAATCGTTTTAAATATAAAAACTTTGCTTTAGATGTTCTTTTAGATGGTAAATTTGGTAACGATATTTTCTCTGTACTTAACGTATATGCAACCAGGTTTGGATTATCCAAACGTACTTTGGAAGGTAGGGAAAACGGACTTGTACTAGAAGGGGTAGACCAAAACGGCGATCCCTATACCAATACTATCCCATCCACAGATATCAGATCCTACTATCAAAACCTTAAAAACTACTCAGATCACTTTATTTACGATGGTAGTTTTGTGAAATTAAGACAGGTCGTTTTAAGTTATAATATTCCGGTAGAAAAAATTAGCCTTTTCAAATTACAATCGGCTTCCCTGTCTTTTATCGCCAGGAACTTGTTTGTGCTGTATAGCAAGACCGATAACTTCGATCCGGAATCTGCTTATACCAACAGTAATGCTCAGGGATTCGAATCCTTCGCGCTTCCAAGAACAAGAAGTTATGGATTGAATCTTAAGTTTAAATTTTAATCGAAAACGTTATGAAAACTATATATACTAAATTCACATACTTATTCGTAATAGTTTCTACTTTATTCATAAGCTGCGATGACGGTTTTGAAGAGGAAAACACCAATCCGGATGCCTCTAATCAGGTAGATCCTGAGTATATGTTCACTAAAGCTATTTACGATGCTTTAAATAATAGTACAGGAACAGTTTACGAATTTGGTGCAGGAGGATTTGTTCAGCATTTCGCAACCTATCTTGAGGTGCCGGGATTAGGTGATAAATACCTGTACATTTCAGGAAGTTATCCGTACGCTTTTTTTAACGGGGCTTATCTGGACGCCATAAATGAAATAGATAAAATCATTTATGCTACTGAAGGAGTCGAGGGACTTTCCAATCAAAACGCCATAGCCCAAATATGGAAAGTATATACCTATCATCGTCTTACCGATTTATACGGTATGGTGCCTTATACCGAAGCTACTACAGCATTCAGCGAAGCAAACTACAGCCCGGTGTACGATACCCAGGAAGCCATTTACATGGATATGCTTAATACACTACAAAGTGCTTCTGGTTCTTTAGATGCTAACCAACCAAGTTTTGGTAACGGGGATTTAATTTATAACGGCAATGTAGACCAGTGGAGCAGATTTGCGAATTCTTTAATGCTACGATTAGCGATGCGTTTAACCAAAGTGAATCCTACCCTTGCCGAAGAGTGGGCACAAAAAGCCATATCAGCCGGCATAATAGCAGAACCTTCAAATAATGCCATTATCGATTATCCTGGTGGGCAGGTGATCAATTCAAATCCTATTGCTTTTCAATTAAGGAACAACAACTATAGCGAATCTAACCAGGGAAGCAGTAACACAGAAGGTGGTAAATTTGCTGATACCTTTATCAGCTACCTGAAAGAAAATAATGATCCAAGGCTAAGTTCCTTTGCTGCCGTATGGGTTAATGGCTCCCAAAAAACTGATCCGGAGTTACAACAGGGAATGCCTAACGGCCTTGTAAACCGTCCAGAAAACTTTCCAGGACTTTCAGAGCCTAATCTTAACACCCTTTTATCGCTTAACTCTTCTTTAATGGTACTGGGAAGTGCTGAAATGAACCTGCTCCTGGCTGAGGCTTCAGCAAGAGGATGGACATCTGGAGATGCCCAATCTTATTATCTGGAAGGTATTAGAGATGCGATGAACAGCCTGGAAGGCTTATATGGAAATGAGGCTGCTGTTTCAGAAGAAGAGGTCAACACCTATATCGCTTCTCAAAGTTTAACGGGAAGCCTTGAAGAACAAATGGAAACAATTCATACTCAATTTTGGGTTTCTGTTTTTCCTGATGAGATTGAAGTATACTCTAATTGGAGAAGAACAGGTTACCCTGAGTTAACACCGGTAAATGTAACCGGAAACCTTACCGGTGGGACGATACCAAGAAGACTTACTTATCCGCCTAGTGAAATTAGTGTAAACACTGAAAATTATGAGGCGGCAGTTAGTCAACAGGGATTAGACCTGTTTACAACCAGAGTATGGTGGGACGTAGAACAATAAACACTAAATAAATAATATTTATGAAAAATCAACGTAGAAGCGCAATCAGAAAAATAGCTGCATCAGTTTTTGGATTAACAGGATTAGCCGCCTTTGGTAAAAATTTAAATACCAAAAATTTATCCGAAGACCAGTCTTCAAACAACATTATTAGAAATACTGATGAAGATTCAGATCAGGAGGTGCCATTATTCTCTAGTTCTGTAGTTCATAATGGTCTTGTTTATATCGCAGGAAAAGGAGCTCATTTTGAGGGAGATATTAAAGATCATACCAAACATGTTTTAGAGGAATTGAAAAAAGAGCTTGAAAAAGCAGGTTCTTCCATGGAAAAAGTGCTTAAGGTAAATGTATACCTCAACGACCTTAACGACTACAAAGCCATGAATGAAGTGTACCTTGGAAAGTTTGGTAAAAACCCTCCTGTGCGCACTACGGTAGCTGTTTACGGAGGTGTACCGGGGAATTCTCTGGTAGAAATCGATTGTATAGCAGCATTAAAATAAAAAATTATGACATCCAGAAGAAATTTAATAAAATCACTTTCCCTGCTGCCACTGGCAGGAGTTTTAAAGCCAGATTTCTTTGTTAAAAAGAATGCTGCTTCAGAACCTACTAAAGCGGCAAAGAGAGATTATTTTAAAGAACTTGGCGTAAGGACTTTTATCAATGCTGCCGGAACCTATACGTTTATGACGGGTTCCTTAATGCGTGAAGAGGTAAAGGACGCTTATATGGCGACCTCTTATGATTTTGTAAATTATCATGAATTACAAGATAAAGTAGGCGCTCGACTTGCTGAATTATTAAAATGTGAGGCTGCAACAGTAACATCTGGTGCAGCCGCCGCAATAACATTGGGAACAGCTGGAACTTTAACCGGTCTGGATGCTGAAAAAGCAGGAATGCTACCCCATCTTGAAGGTACCGGCATGAAAACCGAAGTGATCATGCAACGTAAACATGCCATCGAATATGCCCAGGCTATAGAAAATTGTGGCGTTAAAGTAGTATATGTAGATACTGCAAAGGAGCTGGAAAAAGCGATCAATAAAAATACAGCCATGTATTACTTTGTTAATTTTCTTAATTACGAAGGCGAGATCCAGTGGCAGGAGGTATTAGATATTTGCCAAAAAAATGGAGTGCCCACTATGATCGATTGTGCTGCCGATGTCCCTCCCGTAGAAAATCTTTTCAGATTTCAGCAAATGGGATTCGATATGGTTTGTTTCTCTGGTGGCAAAGGGCTTAGAGGGCCGCAAAGTGCCGGTATTTTAATGGGTAAGAAAAAATATATTGATGCCGCCCGGCTAAATGCACCGCCATTTGGAGATACTATTGGTCGCGGGATGAAGGTAAATAAAGAAGAAATTGTAGGTATGCTTGCCGCAGTTGAAGACTTTCTTTCAAGAGATCATGAAGCCGATTGGAATCTTTGGGAAGGCCAGATAAACCTTGTTCAAAATGCAGTGAAAGATTTTGAAGGTATGACCACCGAAATTAAAGTACCAGAACTGGCAAATGTTGTCCCGACGCTCCACCTCAACTGGGATACTTCAAAAATTAAGATCTCCGGCGACCAGTTAAAAGAAGCGATGAGAAATGGTCATCCCTCTATAGAAATTGCCGGTGGCGGAAAGAACACTGTGAGTATTACCACCTGGATGCTTAAACCTGGGCAGGAAAGAGTCGTTGCCTCAAGACTGAATGAAATTCTAACGCAAAAAATCACCTAATGTTTAAAACATATTTTTTTAAGTACACGGTAGTTATTCTCACACTACTGTGCGGATCCCCTCATGTCTTTTCGCAAGAATACGACCTGTTATTAAAGGGCGGAACTGTAATCGATCCTAAGAATAAAATTGAGCGTAAAACGCTGGATATCGCTATCAAAAATGATACGATTGTTGCGGTAAAAACGAATATCAATACCAGTTCAGCTAAGAAAACTGTAGACTTAAAAGGCTATTATGTAAGTCCGGGAATTATTGACCTTCACACCCATAATTTCTACGGAACCAAAGAAAATCATTACCTCTCTGACGGGTTTTTAGCACTCCCCCCCGATGGATTTACCTTTAGAAACGGAGTGACTACCGTTGTTGATGCCGGAAGCCCCGGATGGAAAAACTTTGAGATCTTTAAGAATAACGTGATTGATCATTCTGAAACCAGGGTGTTATCATTTCTTAATATTGTTGGAGAAGGCATGCGTGGTGGTGTTTGGGAACAGGATTTACAGGACATGAATGCTAAAATGACGGCCTTAACCATCCAGCAACATCCTGAACTAGTTGGAATTAAAGTCGCGCATTATTCGGGAGCCGAATGGACGCCTATACAAAGAGCCGTGGAAGCCGGGGAGATTGCTGATGTTCCGGTAATGATCGATTTTGGCGGGCATCAACCTCCCCTCTCTTTAACTCGTTTGTTCATGGAGGAGCTTCGTCCGGGAGATATTTTCACTCATATGTATGCTAATCTCTCTAGCGTAAGAATGACGATTCTTGATCCTACTACGGGTAAATTGTACGACTATGCTACTAAAGGCCGTGAAAAAGGAATCATTTTCGATGTTGGTCACGGCGGTGGTAGTTTTGCATTTGCACAGGCAATACCAGCTATAGACGAAGATTTCTTTCCAGATACCATTAGTACCGATTTGCATGCGGAGAGTATGAACGGCGGAATGAAAGACATGCTTAATGTGATGTCTAAATTTCTAAACCTAAATATGTCACTGGAACAGGTAATTAATGCCTCTACATGGAAACCGGCCCAGGTCATTCATCATGAAGAACTAGGAAACCTATCTGAAGGTAGTATAGCCGATATCGCGGTTTTATCATTACTGGATGGCGAATTTGGATTTATCGATAGCAGTGGTAAAAAGATGACAGGTGATAAAAAGCTGCAATGTGAAATGACGGTTCGTGCTGGTAAAATCGTTTACGACCTAAACGGGCTGGCCAGCCCGGAATGGGATAGTAACCTTTAAAAAATGCCTTATGAAAATTAGAAAACCGGAGTCTTATATCCTTATCATTTTTTGCTTTATAGGCTTACATGTAGTACATGCTCAGCAAATTGCCAAAGAAGAGCTTATATACCTCACCGATACGTGGAAAGGGGAACGTTTTGACGATGGACGCCCTAAAATCCCGGCAGATCTTATCGAACGTGCAAAGGGCATTTCTATAGACGTAGCCTGGCAGATTCTGGATAATGAGGGATATGCTTCGCAATACGAAGGGGAATGGAAAAGCATTAATGACCAGCCGGTGGTTGGTAGAGCAGTAACAGCAATGTTTTTGCCTAGTCGCCCGGATATTGAGAAGCAAATAAAAACCCGAGGACATGAACAGGGGTTTAAAGGAAACACAAACTCCTGGCCCATCGCTAAATTAACCGAAGGTGATATTTATGTTGCCGATGCTTTTGGGAAGACACTACAAGGAACTTTGATAGGTGATAATCTGGGAAATGCCATTTATTCTAAAACAAAAAGAGGGGTTGTATTTTATGGATCTTCAAGAGATTTAGAAGGTCTATCCAAAATCGAAGGTTTTAATGCATTTGTTAAAAATTGGAACCCTACCTACTTAAAAAATGTGATGCTGGCAGGATTAAATACTCCAATAAAAATTGGGAGGGCAATTGTAATGCCCGGGGATTTAGTCTTAGCCAAAAAAGAAGGTGTCATTTTTATTCCGGCGCATTTGGTAGAGAAAGTAGTTCTAACAGCTGAATTTATTGATTTAAGAGATGAATTTGGTCATGAAATGCTCTCTAAAGGAATTTACGAATCTGGCGAGATTGATAATGAATGGACATCCACTATCAAAGATCGTTTTCTTAAATGGATTAAAAATAATGGTAATAGTGTTCCTATGACACAGGAAGAACTGAACCATTTTTTAAACAAGCGTACCTGGTAAGCTCCCTTAAGGGCAAGCCTCAGAGTGTTTAATATCGATTAATGAGTAAACTAATAACCTGCTATTATGAAAAGAAGAGATATTTTAAAAAGTATTCCAATAATGACACTGGCTGCTGGTATACCGGGTTCCATATATAAATACGATGCCTTCGGGAAAATCAAATACGCTAAAAAAAGTATTGATTATTTTGAAGAGTTAGGAGTAGATAAAGTAATCAACGCCTCTGCAACGATGACCTGGCTTTCAGGTTCGCTTATGTTACCGGAAGTATTGGAAGCTATCAATTCTACCGCTCATGATTTTGCAGATATGTACCAGTTACAAGATAAGGCGGGAATTAAAATTGCGGAAATGCTAAACTGCGAAGCGGCTATGGTAACATCGGGTGCTGCATGTGCACTAGTACTGGGGACTGCGGCGGCCATCACAGGTTTCGATTCAGAAAAACGAAAACTCATACCTAATCTTCCCGGGAAGCGTCCTGAAGTAATTATGCAGACCAATCATCGTTATGTTTTCGACCAGGCCATTACCACTACAGGTGCAAAAATTATCGAAGTTGATAACGAAGAAGAAATGCATAAAGCCTTCAATAAAAATACGGTGATGGCACTTTTCTTTAATGCTGCGGAGTCCTGGTATGGCATAAAAAATAATATTTCGCACGAAAAGTTTGTGGCTATTTGTAAAGACCATAATGTACCATCATTTATTGATGCTGCTGCTGATGTTCCACCGGTAGAAAACCTCTTCAAATATCAAAAAATGGGCTTCGATATGGTGACTTTTTCAGGAGGAAAAATGATTAGGGGTCCCCAAAGTGCAGGCCTACTTTTTGGTAAAGCTTCTCTTATCGAAGCTGCGAAGTTAAATTACAGTCCACATGAAGCACCTATAGGTCGTCCAATGAAAGTAAACAAAGAAGAAATTTTTGGAATGTATGCAGCTTTAAAAAGTTATCTGGAAAAAGATCATGATAAAGAATGGCAGCAATGGATGGATCGTACTGCCAAAATTAGTGCCATCCTAGATCAAATGGAAGGTGTTGAAACCAAAGTAGTCATTCCACAAGGTCCTGCAAATGTATTCCCCACCCTTGATGTTATCTGGGATACCGATAAATTCAAGATTAGCGGTTCTCAACTATACGATAAATTAAAGGCTGGTACTCCCAGTATTGTAACCAGTAAGACTATCAAAAATAATATGGAATTTATAAATGTAGGGGTCGTTTTACTTCAACCTGTGCAGGTTTCTTTAGTCGCTAATCAGATAAAAAAAGCATTGAAATCTTCAATTTAAAAGCAAACTATTCTCTGAATTGTGACATAAGAAACATATTTAAAACACCAAAATATGAAACGTGAATTTGCAATTTTGTTCTCCGCCAAAGAACTTCGGCAATTTTGAGTTAATTTTTAGTTAGTGCAGAGTAAGCTCCTTTATCCTATGATAGGGAGCTTATTCATTTAATCTATATTTCAGGTATTCTTTAAATAGGACTTCTTGGAAAAATTTCAAAATGACTTGTATTTTCTTTGATGACTTCAAGCTTACTGGGTCTTGAGGTTCTTGCCTGCTCTAAGGCTACTTCGTAGGCTTTATCAAAATCATCCAATTCTTCTATTTGATCTCTGTTTTCTACAGATAATTTCCAACATTTATCATCAGTATCAAACCACAGTTGAAACCGCTTTTGCTGTAATAATTGATGGTTTCTTTTCAGTAAGTGATAAATAATCTTTCCATCGCTATAATTGCCATCAGGATAACTAATAGGCAGCAAAGCGAAAAACACATAATACATGGAAAAATATAAGAACTGATAAGTAAAAATTGTAGTATTTAAAAAATCGCCAGACATTACATATATCAAGAGTACCGCCACAAAAATATTGGCCAGTATGCCGCCGGAATAGATAAAGAGATTTTTCCAGCGGCTGTCATCGTCTATATTTTCGAAGTAACAATACCCATAGTAAAAATAGTACTTTCTAATTTCGAAAATTCTTGTGTTTAAAAGAATTCGTCCAGAGCCAATAATAATCTTGACGTTTGTTGCGCCTAAAATTTTGGCAATAATCACATGTCCCAACTCATGGATTAGGGATACCAGCGGTAAGATTACAAAAAATGCAATAAATAACTTCGGGATATCCCAAAATTCAATCATTTTGAATACTTTTTAAGTGATCAGGGATCTTTTAATTTACTGAATCTCAGGATTCATAAATACTGAAGTTTAAACAGCTATAAAATTTAGCATTAGGCATTAGCCTCGGCAAGATTTTCAGATTTTTTTCTTCGCTCCTTTTCCCTGCTCAACAAATTAAGCTCTCTACTGGTTTGCCCTTTAACCGACGAATTTTCCTCAGCTCTCCTTAATAAATAAGGAACAACATCTTTAACGGGACCAAATGGCACTAACTTGGCGGTATTATAACCTCTTGCTGCCAAATTATAACTTATCTGATCACTCATACCATATAACTGACTAAACCAAACTCGCTGATCGTCCTTAGCAATACCTTTATCTTCTAATATTTGCAAAGCCAGATAATTACTTATCTCGTTATGTGTACCAATAAATACAGAAAAATCTTCTAAATGGTCCAGGCAATACCCCATAACACTATTAAAGTTAACATCGGTCGCTTCTTTAGACTTACAAATAGGTGACTTTTTACCTCGTTTCCTGGCACGTTTATTTTCTTTTTCCATGTAAGCGCCTCTTACGATCTTCGCTCCAATCTTAAAGCCCTGCTCTTTCGCTTTTGCATGCAATTCTTTTATATACTCCAGGCGATCCCAACGGTAACACTGAAACGTATTAAAAATCAAGGCTTCCTCTTTGTTAAATCTAGCCATCATTTTTTCCATCAGAAGATCGGCTGCTTCCTGCATCCAAGATTCCTCAGCATCTGCGTATAATCTTACTTTAAGCTTATGCGCTTTTTCACATAAACCTTCTACCCTTTGCTGCACTCTCTCCCATTCTTCCTTTTCTTTGTCACTTAAACTAACACGAGAACTTACCTTATGCCAGATTTTAAACCTCCCTAAGGCGGTGGGTTTAAAAATAGCAAAAGGAACTTCACTTTCTTCTCTGGCCAATTCGATAAGCTCTAATTTCACATTATAGGCCGAATCGAATTCCGCTTCATTTTTTTTCCCTTCTACAGAATAATCCAAAATACTGGATAAATTAACCTCATCCATCTGGTCCATAACCGGTTTGCAATCATCAATTGTAATCCCTCCACAAAATTGATCGAAAATGGTATTTTTAATAATCGGAGTAATCGGTAATTTTGCTTTTAAAGCAAATTTTGTAAGTCCTATTCCCGGTTTTATTAAAGATGGTGTTCCCATTACACTAAAAAGCAGTACGGCTCTATTAATTTCCATATCAGATTTTAATCTAAAAGCCGTTGCTGTATCGTTAAAAATTTTCTCTTTTATCATAACCTAAAAATACATCAGAACTTTAGGTTTAGAAGAACGATTAATAAACCTTAACTTATGTAAAACTCATAAACAGTGATAGTGTTCATAAACTAAGCTTTTGTGGTATAATAAATTAACACTTTAGTAAAATTTATTAGATAATATTTAGAAGTTCTACTAGTAAAAAACGTCTGGAGGTTTTTAAAAGGTATTCACTTCCTTTCAAAAGTCCGCCTTAAACTCATTCCTTTAGAAGCTTTTTTAATATAATAGCTATAATATACTACAAGATAATTTTAAGTAAGAATAGGCTATATCATTAACATAGATTCCTAAACATTGGAATTAAGAACCTCGTGATTTTCCCACGAATTATAAATAGTAATTTTTTTTAAAGCTTCAAAAAAGCTACATATTTAGTCTATTTACTATATTCAAAAAAATCAAATTGATTATATTCATTTTTAAAACCTATTAATGTAATTCTTCCATAAGATTTTCATAAGTAATAGGTTTTTCATGTTCTTTATGTTCTGAGGTATATAGAATATTTACCCGTATCGCTTTAAGACCAATAACTCCCTGTACATCTTCTAATTCTAATAGCTCTAGCTCATCCCCCAGATAGCTTTTAGCCTGCAAATATTTCGCATAGCGCAGATATTCCCTCTCATCAGATTTTTGCGAATAGATAATAACAATTTTACCTTTTTGCGTTATCCGCTCTTCAGTACCTTTAATAAAAGCTTTATCAATACGCTTCTTAATGATTTCATATCTGGCATTGTACGTACCATCCACGTCAAATTTCTTTTCATCCATTCGATAACGTATAGAAAGCGTGGTATTATAAACCAAAATCAAGGACGCGGCATCCAAATGCATGGGAGTAGACTGTTGCAGGTGGTAGAATTTATTTTCCATTTCTACCATTGTCTTAATTTGCCACAATCTCAAATTAAAAAGATAAACTTTATTAAACGGCTTGTTTTTTGTGAGCGACGGGCCTATATACATATTATGATCTACCCCATCTGTCTTATAACGTTCAAAATAATGCGGGTAGATGTTCTGCGCTTCGAGTTGCCGCTTATCTAAAAATCTGGACATGGTACGGTTAATTTGTTGAACCGTATCATCGTAATCTTTTCGATGGTTATAAATAATACCGGTTTCAGGATTTAGCATTTCGCGATAATCGGCAACCATTATTCGTATTTCTTCACTTTGCTTTTCCAAATGCTCCATTAAAGGATTCACCTCTCTCTGCAATAAGCCAAATATCTTTTGCTCACTGCTGGCATTCAGACTTTCGTCAATATCAATTCTAAATTCCTTAATTCTGAATTTTACCTGCTCATAAATAGGAAGTTCCTCAATATTATAAGCCTTATCGATAATTTCAAGAATAACATCTAATTGATAGAGCAAATCTTTTTGAATAGCTTCATTCCTGGCATCACTACTGGCTACAATATCTATTTGGCCGTATAACGGATACACATCCTTAAATACGATATCTTTAAAAGATGCCAGTCCATCGCTGTCATAATCGCTTATAAATTTGCGTGCTTCGCGTTCAAAAACCCATAATACGCTAGGATGTATAGACGTACATTCACTTTGTATTACTGCTTTTATGCGATTTTCAAAGTCATTCTTGTTACGCTCGGATGCGGTGATGATATACGGTAGAATTTCATCTAATTTCATCGCATTGATGCGATTAAGAACATTTTTACGATTAGCCACCAGTTCAAGAATACCTACCAAATTTCCGTTTTTAGCCAGTGGGGCCAGAATACAGCTTTTTACATCATTAGCCAGTAAATTTCGTGATAAAAGATTGTCATTTTCTTTAGCATACTTCTCCACATTAGGAATGCTGAATTTTTTATTTTTTTCGATAAGGTTACTAAAACTCTGTTCACATATTCCTGTTTTACAATCACTCTGCAGGTCTTCATTCAGAATAAAGCTTTTCGCCTTCATCTTCATTACTTTCTCAAAAGTCTTATCCTCTGCATTATATCCAGTAAATCCTACTCTCAGATCCGGAATCTTATAAATCGTCCTGAATATACGCTGTAGCTTGTCTAACTCGTCTTTTTGAGCCGTTTTCTGAAAAAGCAAAGCTGTTTTTAATTCAGATATAGCATCTTCAATAGTCACATCGGTAAGGTTTACAATAATAAAACCTTTGAACATCCAGCTGCATGGAGGGAATTTTTCTTTCCATAATTCGATATTCTCCACATCCTGTAGTAAATCATCCACATCCTTCTGAGTAATTTCCTGGGCTTCATCTTTAGGATATAATTCTACAAAATCACCGTTTAAACCTGCCCTGTAATGTTTTTCTATACCGTTTTCATCTGGTATATCGTAGTACGGCGGACGCGAAAAATCGATATTATAATCATAATAATTATTAAGAATATTAATACAGGCATTAATGTATGCCGAATTGTTATCGATCTCCCGCATTTTGGGTTTAAAATCCTTACCCGCAGCTTTAATAATATTCTTTAATCGATTGGAATGGTTAAAAAGAATGTTATGATAGGGAATGGAAACTGCCTTAATTTCGTTATTACTTAATACGTTTGGAAAAAGATCGTCCAGTAAAATCTTAATGGGTTCTTTGTACTTTTCCAGATCTTTAATTTCCTGGATACCTTCTACAAGCTTCGGATATTGATCTACATATTCCAATAAGCTTTTAATGTACTTTTTGGCAATAGGATTCTCTTCAACTTTTAATCTATCCTGATATTGCTCGACTACTTTATGGAAGCTAATGGTTATGTCCAGGGGAAAATCCTGCTTCTGCTCTTTCATTTTATCTTAATTAATGGCCGTAAATAATTCTAAAAAAGTATATGAGTTTAAATTACAAAACTTTTGCAATAATCACACCGCATTCAGCATTCAGTTCATTACTTTTGCACAAAATTAATATTTAATCATGCGAAAATTAATAGGAATAGCTAGTTTATTGGTTATACTAACCGGATGCGAGAAAGATCAGGGATTTTCAATCTCAGGAAAGGCTGAAGGAATTGAGAATGGTAAAAAGGTTTATTTTTCTGAGTTGAAGGAATTAAACCAGCGACCAGAAAGAATCGACTCTACCACTATCGAAAATGGAAAATTTGAAGCCGATTTTGCCGATATAGAAAGTCCAAATTTGGGCTATCTTGAAGTTGAAGGTATTAACGGTATGGTTCTTTTCATTACAGAAAATGAAAATATCGATTTCACTATATATAAAGACAGCATACAGGCCTCTAAGAGAAAAGGAGGGAAACAGAATGAGCTTTTAAACGAATATATGGAAAACATGCAATCCATAAATAAAGAAGTGAGTAAGCTTAGAATGGAAATGCAAACCGCGTATCAAAGTCAGGATTCTACTAAATTAGAAACCTTGCAGAATACGCAAACCGAAATTATGGATAATGACAAGTTATTCAAAAAACAAATAGCGAAAGAAAATAAAGATGCATTTGTATCAGTGATGGCACTTGTAGATCTTTTAAGAATGCAAGGGATATCGGTTAAAGAGCTTAAAGAAACGTATGATTCATTAGATGAAGAAGTAAAGAATACGGCTCTTGGTGCCATGTTAGGAAAACAATTAGAATCGATGAGCGCTACAGAAATTGGTAGCGAAGCTCCAGATTTTAGTGGACCAACACCTGAAGGTGAAGAACTTTCTTTAGAGAATGCGATGGGTAAAGTGACCATTATTGATTTTTGGGCCGCTTGGTGTAAACCTTGTAGAGAAGAAAATCCAAACGTGGTAAAAGTATATAATAAATACCATGACAAAGGTTTAAATATTATTAGTGTGTCTTTGGATAAGCCAAATGAAAAAGACAAATGGCTAAAGGCTATTGAAGATGATGGTCTTGTTTGGAACCATGTGTCTAACCTAAAATTTTGGGATGATCCTATTGCTAAAAAATACGGAATTCGCGCTATCCCAGCCACTTTTATCCTGGATGAAAACGGTGTAATCGTAGATCGTGATGTACGTGGTGAAGAAGCTTTAGATAAAAGAATAGGAGAGCTTTTAGAAGGCAAGAAATAATTACTCCTGAAAAAAATATCAAAATCAAAAATCCCCGGCTTACCGGGGATTTTTTTATTTAACTAACTAATTAAGTACCTGAAATAACTTCAGATTAATATAACTGGAAACTTATATTTACATTCACACTAATTTCCATCTCTCCTGGAGCTATGGTTTGTTGATCTGCCTGCGCCGCTGACTTCATTTCAGCCATTCGCATTACAGGGTAAGTATTGCCTCCATTTTCAGAGATCATTACCGCTTTACCAATTTTTTGGTCTAAGGCTTCTACCAAATCTTCAGCCTTTTGTTTGGCATCCAAGACTGCTTTTTTACGGGCTTCTTTTTGATACTCCTCTATTTTAGAAGAAGAAAATTCTACCCCGTTAATACGGTTTAGCCCGTTCTTTAATAGTCCTTGCATGATCTTTTCATAATTCTTAAGATCATCAAGTTTTATTGAGATCGCCTGATTGGCCACATAGGTTTCTTCTTTAGTATTATAATCGGTGCGCTTATTCAGATTCATATATTCAGTTTGAATATTTTTTTCTGGAACCCCCTGGGATTTTAAATATTTAAAAATATCATTGGCAATTTTATCATTGTCCTTTTTAACATCAGTCGGATTTAAACCTTCAGTTTCGATTCTGGAGTTAATAATGACCTTATCTGGAACAACCATAACTTTTCCTTCTCCGGTCACCGTAACGGTATTTCTTTCAGTCGAATTTTGGGCGGTTAAACCCATGCTGGTAATCATCACCAGTAATAGCGCTAACTTTTTCATAAGATTGGTTTTATAATTTAGAAGGTATATCCAAATACAATACCAAACTAAATTTTTCCGCTACGATGAAGTAAAAATAAAATAACAATAGGCACCGCTAAAAGGATAACCATCAAAAGATGAGCTTCTAGCACATAAGGTGCTAAAATTATTGTTGATAAATAGCCTCCAACCGCACCGCCAAAGTGGGCATCATGACCAATACTATCCCTTCTACTTTTCATGCCATAAATTGTGTATAACAAATAACCAATACCAAACAAATAAGCCGGAATTGGGATAATAAAAAACAATCCAAGCATCATATCTGGATTTAGTAAAATGGCCGAATATAAAATCCCCATTACAGCTCCACTGGCTCCCACAGCAGTATAATTCCACTCATCCTTATGAAAATATAGCGAAAGTAAATTTCCTAAAACCAAACTTACCAGATAAACAACTATAAAACCTGTAGTCCCCAGATAATGAAGCACCGCATCCGCAAAAAAGTAAAGGGTAAGCATGTTTACAAATAAATGGGCATGATTAACATGCAGGAATCCCGAAGTTAAGATCTGGTATTTTTTACCACTTTTAATATCGGCGATATTAAACTTATACTTGTGAAAAAACTCCGGATCATTAAACCCCTTAAAAGAAATAATTACGTTTGCCGCGATAATGATGATCGTCACCAATTCCAAATTGCCCATAGCTATTGCTGTTTAAATTCAAATATACCATATATTTGCGGAAAGTTTTTTTATGCAGGGATTTGTTTTCTGGCTGGTTTATCCTCTACTTTGGTTAATTTCTATTTTACCCTTTTGGCTCTTTTATTTTTTCTCAGACCTCATCTATATTTTGGTCTATTATATCATTGGGTATCGCAAAAAAACGGTTGAAAAAAATCTGAAACTAGCTTTTCCGGAAAAATCTGAAAGTGAATTGATAAGCATAAAAAAGAAGTTTTATCATCACATGTGTGACATGTTTTTAGAGATGATAAAAACATTGACTATTTCAGAAGGTGAATTAAAAAAACATTTTGTATTTATCAATCCTAAAGATATTGAAACCGTAAACAATCTGGGGAAAGGTGTTTTAGTAATGTGCGGACATTATGCTAGCTACGAGTGGATGATCTCTATGGAGCTATATGGACTAAAGCTAAAAGGTCACGGTATTTATAAACGTATTCGAAATAAATATTTTGATAAACTGGTAAAAGATATCCGGGGAAAATTTAAAACTGAAATGATCGAATCCCACCATGTGGTCAGCACCATTGCCCGGCACCAGAAAAATGGTTTAAACGGAATCTACGGAATGATTGCCGACCAAACCCCGAAACGAGCAAACTATAAGTTCTGGACAGATTTTATGGGAGTTAAAGTTCCTTTTTTTACAGGATCCGAAAAATTAGCGAAAGATTTCGACATGCCGGTGTATTATCTAGAAGTCGAAAAAGTAAAGCGTGGTTTTTATGAAGCTCGACTAAAAAAGATCACTAATAATCCACAATCTGAACCTGATTTCTTTATTACCACTTCATTTCGAGATCGGCTGGAAGCACAAATTAAAGCACATCCTGAATATTATCTGTGGACACATAAGCGATTTAAACACCGTAATGCTCCTATCCCAGAGAATGCGGTAGTTCGTTAAATGTGAAGTTTGCAGTGAACAGTAGCAGTAGGCAGAGAACAATTAGCAATTAACAGTAAACAATGATCAAAAAATGTCATTTCACCGCTGCCTCAAAAACAGACGATCTACAAGTTGAGAAATTTATTTAAAAAACAAACCTCACAGGTTTTGGAAACCTGTGAGGTTTTATATTATTTTAAAATCTATTTCGCGTTTAAAAATAATCCGCAGTTAGCGCAAATCTCATCTTTATTTGATATAGAAGCCTTACAAGCAGGACATTGATTTGTAAAATATACCCGCTTTTGCAAATACTGTTCTTTTTCTTCTGCTGAAATTTCAGATGACTTCTTTCGATTAAATTTCATCTGATTTTTAGAAAACGGTAAACCCAAATATTTAGTGATTTGAACATAAAAAACTTCAAGACTGGATTCATCGGCAGCAAGCCCTATCAACTTAAAATGAGATCGTATTTTTATTAAATCATCTATTGAAAAGCCTTTCTTAAGGTTAGAAAAATACGCTAAAGCTGTTGATTTACTAACTGTAGTTATGGCTAAAAACGAGCAATCTTTTTCTTCCAAAAAAGCCTTCGCATCATCAATAAAATATTTTGGTTTGAAAAAAAGTGGATAAAAAATAAATTTTGATAATAAAAACCAAACTAAAAAGAGAAATAGAAAAACCAGAATTAAAAAACCAATCATATTTTTTATTTTCAACTATTATTTCTAATTCTCTAGTCTCTTAGATTCTTTTGAAGCAATACATCTATAACATACCTCAACCATGCACCACTCAAGATTCAATACACTTTTTTCTAAAATGCTCAATTCCCGTAACAAATCTTAGATTGAAACGAAAAGATTTGTATCGAGAAGTGGTTTTAAAACGCTAACTTCAATCTGATTCTCGGTACAATTTCAATTCCACTATCCTACATTAAAATCGAACTGACAGCTAATTCAAACTATAAACCGTAACCAAAACCTATCCCACAATCTCCTTAATCTCTCCAATCATTTGTTGTGCTAATTCATCAGCTTTTTGTTGGGATTTTGCTTCGGTATAAATTCTAATAATAGGCTCTGTATTCGATTTTCGAAGATGCACCCAATTTTCCGGAAAATCGATTTTAACACCATCAACCGTACTAATTTCTTCTTTGGCATATTTTTCTTTCATAGCTTTTAAAATGGAATCAACATCAATTTGCGGAGTTAACTCAATTTTATTTTTGCTCATATAATATGCCGGATACTCAGCTCGCAGTTCAGAAACTTTTACTTTTCTTTCGGCTAAATAAGTTAAAAACAAGGCCACGCCTACCAAACTATCTCGACCATAATGCGATTCAGGATAAATAATCCCGCCATTGCCTTCTCCTCCAATCACGGCATTACTTTCTTTCATTAGTGTTACCACATTTACTTCTCCTACGGCACTGGCTTTATAATTTCCGCCATGCTTTTGGGTAACATCACGTAAAGCTCGGGAAGACGATAAGTTACTGACCGTGTCCCCCGGTGTTTTTCTCAATACAAAATCGGCACAAGCCACAAGTGTATATTCTTCACCAAACATTTCTCCATTTTCATCAATAAATGCTAAACGATCTACATCGGGATCTACCACTACTCCAAAATCTGCATCCTCCTTTTTTACCAACTCGCAAATATCGGTAAGATGCTCTTTTAGCGGTTCTGGATTATGAGGAAAATGACCATTAGGCTCACAGTATAATTCTATAACCTCAGCGCCTAATTTCTTCAGTAGCTTAGGAATAGCTATTCCTCCGGTAGAATTCACCGCATCTACCACTACTTTAAATTTAGCAGATTTGATTTTTTCAGGATCAACTAATTGCAGCTTTAAAACCTCCTCAATATGACGGTCGATATAATCCTCGATTTTAGTGATTTGTCCCAGATCATCTACCTCTACAAAATTAAAATCATCACTTTCTGCAATTTCCAGGATTTTAGCACCGTCTTCCCCACTTAGAAATTCACCTTTATTATTCAGTAATTTTAAGGCATTCCATTGCTTGGGATTATGACTAGCGGTAAGGATAATTCCGCCATCAGCTTCTTCTAATGGCACGGCAATTTCTACCGTAGGTGTTGTCGATAGATCGATATCCACGACATCAATCCCTAAGCCAATCAATGTGTTTACAGTCAGTTGCTGGATCATGCTACCAGAGATTCTGGCATCACGACCAATTACTACCTTTAAATTCTCTTTATTGTAAGTTCTTTTTAACCAGGTACCGTAAGCTGCGGCAAATTTTACAGTATCGATTGGGGTGAGGTTATCACCAATTTTACCACCAATAGTTCCACGTATTCCTGAAATAGATTTTATTAAGCTCATGTTCTAAATTTGTTTGTTTCTAAAAGCTCATTAGCTTCTTTACAAATATAGCAGGAAGCATCGCCAGCTCAAAATCTTAACAAAACTTAATGAAGTAGATTCCTTATCTTGTGGCAATGAATTATCTTGCCCACATTTATCTTTCTGGCGAAAATGACATGCTGAAAATCGGTAATTTTATTGCCGATTCTGTAAAAGGAAAAAAGTATTTGGATTATCCGGTTTCTATCCAACAGGGAATCACTTTACACCGCAATATCGATGAGTTTACCGACTCCCACCCTATTGTACATCAAAGTGTACACCGGCTTTTCGATAAATATTCACATTACAGCACAGTAATTGTCGATATTTTATACGATCATTTTCTAGCCGCGAACTGGCAGGATTTTCACGAAACGAAATTGGAAAAATACAGTCAGGATTTTTACGATCTCATCCAAAGCAATCCAGAAGTTTTGCCTACACGCGTAAAAAACTTTATGCCTTACATGATTAAACACAATTGGCTGGTAACCTATTCAACAATAGACGGAATTGGGCTTATTTTATCCCAGATGAATCAGCGCACCAAGTTTAAATCGAAAATGGACGAATCTGTAAACGAACTTCGCGAGTATTATAAGGAATTTAAAGATGAATTCTACCGCTTTTTTGCAGAACTTGAAGCTTTTTCAGAACAACGGAAAAAAGAACTACTGGAACAATAATTGCTTATCAAAATTCTAAAAATTCAACCAAATTTAAATTGAAATTAACAATGGTAAAACTTTGCTTACTTTTTAGTTAGCAATGCATTGAGTATCTTTGCGATCTTGATGAAAAATATGACGAAAACTGAAGAAAAAATAGAGGTTTTAGGAGCCAGAGTTCATAATTTAAAGAATATTGACGTAGAAATTCCTCGCGAGAAATTAGTCGTGATTACAGGACTTTCGGGTTCCGGAAAATCTTCTCTAGCTTTTGATACGATTTATGCTGAAGGCCAACGCCGATATATTGAAACATTTTCTGCCTACGCACGCCAATTTCTTGGGGGTTTAGAGCGCCCCGATGTTGATAAAATTGAAGGGCTTTCCCCGGTAATTGCGATCGAGCAAAAAACCACCAGTAAGAATCCGCGTAGTACCGTGGGAACCATTACTGAAATTTACGATTTTTTAAGGCTACTTTTTGCCCGAGCCGGTGAAGCCTATAGTTACAATACCGGTGAGAAAATGGTAAGTTATACCGATACTCAGATTAAGGATTTGATTATCGAACATTATAAGGACAAACGTGTAAGTGTTTTGGCTCCCGTGATTCGTTCCAGAAAAGGACATTACCGCGAACTATTCGAAAATATCGCCAAACAGGGTTTTGTAAAAGTAAGAACCAACGGTGAAATTCGGGATATTGTAAAAGGGATGAAGCTGGATCGATACAAAACGCATGATATTGAAATTGTAATCGATCGACTAAAAATCGACGATAATACCGATGCGCAAAAACGTCTGGACGAAAGCATAAAAACAGCCATGTATCATGGTGATGATGTGCTAATGATCATGGAACAGGAAACTGGCGAGGTACGGTTTTTTAGTAGAAATTTAATGTGTCCTACTACCGGAATTTCTTATCCAAATCCAGAACCAAATACCTTTTCATTTAATTCACCAAAAGGAGCCTGCCCCAGCTGTAGTGGGATTGGAACGCTTTATAAGGTGAATGAAGACCGGATTATTCCTGATAAAACAAAATCGATCAAAAATGGAGGCTTAGCTCCGCATGGCCCGCAAAAAAAGAACTGGGTTTTCTCCCAACTTCAGCTTATTGCAGAACGTTTTGATTTTAGCCTCACCGATCCTATCGAAAAAATTCCACAGGAAGCCATGAATATGATCATGAATGGTGGGAAAGAGAAATTCAGCAAAGAATCGAAAACCATAGGGATCACCCGGGAATATAAAATCGATTTTGAAGGTGTTGCTACATTTATTGAAGAAACCTATAAGAATAACGATTCTTCTTCTTTACGCCGCTGGGCTAAAGAATACATGGATAAGATCGAATGTCCTACCTGTAGCGGTACCCGATTAAAAAAAGAATCACTATATTTTAAAATCGATAATAAAAATATTGCCGAATTAGCGAATCTTGATATTAGTGATTTAGTGGCGCTTTTTGAAGATCTGGAAGACCGACTCTCAGAAAAACAAAAGAAAATCGGTACTGAAGTGGTAAAGGAAATTAGGACCCGACTCCAATTCCTGGAAGATGTTGGACTTACCTATTTAAACCTTAACCGCAGCTCAAAAAGTTTATCGGGTGGTGAAGCACAACGTATAAGATTAGCCACGCAAATAGGTTCTCAACTGGTTGGTGTACTTTATATCTTAGATGAACCAAGTATTGGTCTTCACCAACGTGATAACGAAAAACTGATTAATTCACTGGAGTCTTTGCGGGATATCGGAAATTCAGTTATTGTTGTTGAGCACGACAAGGATATGATCGAGCGTGCCGATCATGTGATCGATATTGGTCCAAAAGCCGGAAAACATGGTGGTGAAATTATTAGCCAGGGTCCACCTTCAGAAATGCAAAAAAACAGGACGCTTACCGCCGATTATTTAAGCGGGAAGCGAGAAATTGCCGTTCCGAAAGAAAGAAGAAAAGGTAACGGGAAAAAGATAAAATTAACAGGAGCTACGGGGAATAACCTTAAGAATGTTTCGGTTGAATTCCCTTTGGGGAAAATGATTGCGGTAACCGGTGTTTCAGGAAGTGGAAAATCCACCTTGATCAACGAAACGCTTTACCCGATTATGAATGCACATTATTTTAATGGCGTTAAAGAGCCTAAGCCTTACAAAAAAATTAAAGGTTTGGAGCATATCGATAAAGTAATCGACATCAACCAGTCTCCTATTGGGCGAACACCAAGAAGTAACCCTGCGACTTATACCGGTGTTTTTTCTGAAATTAGAAGCCTTTTTGCCAAAACTCCTGAAGCCTTAATTAGAGGATATAAACCGGGAAGATTTAGTTTTAATGTAAAAGGCGGACGTTGTGAAACCTGTAAAGGTGGTGGACTGCGGGTAATCGAAATGAATTTCCTGCCCGATGTCTATGTAGAATGTGAAACCTGCCACGGGAAAAGATTTAACCGCGAAACTTTAGAAATCCGGTATAAAGGAAAATCGATTGCCGATGTATTAGAAATGACCATTGATGAAGCTACAGATTTCTTTGAACCTATCCCGAAAATCTATAGAAAACTGTATACGATTAAAAATGTTGGTTTAGGCTATATTACCCTGGGACAGCAAAGTACTACCTTATCTGGTGGCGAAGCACAGCGAATTAAATTAGCAACCGAGTTATCTAAACGTGATACTGGTAATACATTTTATATTTTAGACGAACCCACAACCGGACTTCATTTTGAAGACATACGAGTTTTAATGGAAGTCCTTAATAAATTAACCAATAAAGGGAATACGGTTTTAATTATCGAACATAATCTGGATGTCATTAAAATGGCAGATCATATTATCGATATTGGCCCTGAAGGAGGTAAAGGCGGCGGCGAAGTCATCATCACCGGCACACCTGAAGAAGTAGCCAAGAATAAAAAAAGCCATACGGCAAGATTCCTTAAAAAAGAATTGAAATAAAGATTTAAAGAATGATACCGAAACAAGGAGGAAAAACCTGGAACGAGATAAAAACAAACGATAGCTGGGCGATCTTTAAGATCATGGGCGAATTTGTAAGTGGTTACGAAAAACTGAGTCAGATTGGACCTTGTGTGTCCATATTTGGTTCTGCCCGTACCAAACCCGATATGAAATACTACAAACTCACCGAGGAGGTTGCCAAAAAAATAGTAGATCACGGTTATGGAATCATCACCGGTGGTGGTCCGGGAATTATGGAAGCTGGTAATAAAGGTGCCCATTTAGCCGGAGGAACATCTGTAGGCCTTAATATTGAACTACCTTTTGAGCAGCATGACAACCCATATATCGATAATGATAAAAGTTTAGACTTCGACTACTTTTTTGTTCGTAAAGTGATGTTTGTAAAATATTCACAGGGATTTGTAGTAATGCCCGGGGGATTTGGAACTTTAGACGAATTGTTTGAGGCTATCACACTTATACAGACCCATAAAATCGATAAATTTCCAATTATACTGGTAGGAAGCGAGTTTTGGAGTGGTTTGGTAGACTGGATAAAAACCACGTTATTAGATACTTTTAAAAATATTAGTACCCCAGATATGGATCTTGTGCAGGTGGTCGATACCCCTGAAGAAGTTATCGAGATTCTGGATAAATTTTACGAGGAATATAATCTTAGTCCTAATTTCTAAACCAACAAACAATAGTTTCCGTAAATATGGTAGAGCGTAAAATACCTTGGGGCAAGCCTATGAGGTATTTATCATACGATTATTTTTTATTTCGAGGCAAACCTCAGAGCATTTAATCTCGATTATCGAGTAAAACCTAAAAAGTCCCTTTTGAAAACCTTTTTTGTATTTTTCTTTTGTTGCTTTTTAAACATCTATGCTGTCATAGCTCAGCATCAAATTTTAATAAATGCGAAGCTAAATAAAGAAGAAAGAATAATTTATATAAAACAACAGCTTACCTATGTAAATAAGAGCAATGAGCCTCTAAAGGAACTTTATTTAAACGATTGGGCTAATGCCTTTAAAAATAAGAACACTCCCCTGGCCCAGCGTTTTGGGGAGGAATACATTCGTAAATTCCATTTCTCTAAACCTGAAGAGAAAGGATTCACCAGTATCAACCAAATAAAGCAGGGTAAAAATCAGCTCGCCTGGATACGACCGCAAAATCATCCTGATATTGTTAGGGTCCAGCTAAGTAAAACCCTGGCACCTGGCGAAAAAGTTCACCTAACATTTGATTATAGTGTAAAAGTTCCCAGTGATAAATTTACCCGATTTGGGGTTAGCGGTGAAGGAAATTATAAGCTAAAATTCTGGTACCTCACCCCTGCGGTATTTGATGGCGCGTGGAAATTATACAGTCATAAAGATATAGGAGAACAATACACACCTCCCGCAAATTTAGATATTCAGCTTGATGTACCAGCAGAATTTTATCCTTCTACGGCCTTGGATATTTTTCACAATTATGCAGCTGGAAATCGTAGGCATATTCGATTAACCGGAGAAAACCGTGTAGAATCTGAATTATTGCTTACACAAACTTATCAGCCTGAAACTTTAGAAGTTGGCATGCATCAGCTTGTTACAAATCTTAATGATGATGGTTTACAACCCGAGATTAAAGATTTAATCCTTACTCGTATTCTTGATTTTCTTCAGGAACGACTAGGAGAATATCCGCATCAAAAATTATTGATTACAAAAGAAGAATATTTAAAAAATCCGGTTTATGGTCTTAACCAGTTACCCGATTTTATACGGCCGTTCCCAGATGGGTTTCATTACGATATTCAGCAATTAAAAACAATTATCAATAATTTTTTAAACAATAGTTTACTACTGGATCCCAGACAAGAGCAGTGGGTTCATGATGCTATCGCTATTTCTTTGATGATCGATTATGTAGATCGTTATTATCCAAAAATGAAACTTGTTGGCAGCCTTAGTAAAATTATTGGATTACGATGGTTTCATGCTGCCGATTTAGAATTTAACGATCAGTACCAGTTCCTGTATATGAACATGGCCAGGCTAAATATCGATCAGCCATTGGGCAGCAATAAAGATTCCCTTTTAAAATTTAATGTAAATATCGCCAATCCTTATAAAGCAGGTTTAGGAATCAAATATCTTGAAGATTATCTAGGTAGTGAAGCGGTTAAAAAATCCATTTCAGAGTTTTATTCAGAAAATAAATTAAAGCTTGGTACTGAAAAAGAATTTGCCGCGGTTTTGCAAAAAAACGCTAATAAAAATATTGACTGGTTTTTTAATGATTATGTGAATACCAGTAAGAAAATTGATTTTAAAATCACGAAACTTAAAAAGCGTAAAGATTCACTTCAAGTTACCATTAAAAATAAGAGAAATAACAACATGCCTGTTTCCCTTTACGGTATTAAAGACGATAAAATAGTTTACAAAATATGGGTCGATAGTATCGATAAAGAAAAACAAATTACTATCCCCAGAAATGATGCCGAAAGAATTGCTTTAAACTACGAGCAAATCATCCCTGAATACAATCAGCGTAATAATTTTAGAGGGGTTAGTAAACTTTTTAATAAACCGATACAGTTTAGGTTATTGGAAGATATCGAAGATCCCAAATATGCCCAGATATTTTTTACTCCAGAATTTGATTATAATCTGTATGACGGCATCGCCATAGGTCCCAAAATGTACAATACCACTTTTCTAGCCAAAGATTTTAGTTTTAAAATTTCTCCAAAATATGGTTTTAATAGTAACACTGTAGTAGGAAGCGCTAACATCGATTACACCTGGCGGTATCATAACCGGGATCTGCGAACCATTCGCTTAGGAATTGGTGGAAACCGCTTTTCGTACGCTTATGATCTTTTTTACCACCGATACACGCCTTATCTAAATTTCGTTTTTAGGCCACAGAATTTAAGAAACAACGAGCGACAAAGCTTATCTATTCGAAATATTAATGTGAACAGGGATAAAAATCCTTTTGATCAAAACCAAACCGCACCAAATTACAATGTTTTTAATGTTCGTTATGGCTTTAGCAACTCTTACCTGGTAGATCATACTTCAGCAGTTATCGATTATCAATTAGCAGAAAACTTCAGTAAGGTTTCACTTACGCTCCAATATCGTAAACTATTTAAAAATAACCGTCAAATCAATCTTCGTTTTTATGGCGGGACTTTTATTTATAGCGATTTACCCAAAAACTCTAATTATTTCAGCTTTGCTTTAGACCGCCCAACAGATTATCTTTTCGATTATAATTACTACGGAAGAAGCGAAGGCGACGGTTTATTCAGTCAACAAATTATCATGGCTGAAGGCGGATTTAAATCCCAGGTAATGCCTGAATATGCTAACCAATGGATTACTACAGTAAATGCCAGCACCAATATCTGGAAATGGATTTTTGCTTATGGCGACGCCGGAATTGTTAAAAACAGTGGAGAAAATAGTAAGTTTTTATACGATTCAGGAATTAGGGTCGCCCTGGTTGAAGATTATTTTGAGGTTTTTTTCCCGGTCTATTCAAATTTAGGTTGGGAAATCGCACAACCCAATTACGATCAGAAAATACGATTTATAGTATCCTTGGATATCAACACCTTAATTCGACTTTTTACCCGCCGATGGTATTAATGCTTTAAGAAATTTGGCAATCCTTCCACTAATTGAATTTCATAGAATTCAATAAAAATGAAAATTATCCAATATTTTTTGAATAAATTCAATTTAATCGATGTTAAAATATGTTATATTTAAAATAAGTCGATTTTTATGAATTGTGTATAATTCTAATTTTAGCTATATTTGTGTGATCCAAAAAAGAAGTTCATGCAAAGCGAAACCGAAACTAAAGAATCGATTTCTTACGAAGATTTTAAAACTCAGGTTTTAGAAGATTACAAAGTTGCCGTAACGAGCCGCGAATGTAGTTTACTGGGAAGACGAGAAGTTCTTACCGGAAAAGCTAAATTCGGGATTTTTGGAGACGGAAAAGAGTTGCCACAGCTTGCTATGGCAAAAAGCTTTAAAAATGGGGACTTTAGATCCGGTTATTATCGCGATCAAACCTTTATGATGGCTATTGGTAATTTAAGTATTGAAAACTTCTTTGCCGGTCTGTATGCCGATACCGATATAGAAAACGAACCGATGTCTGCCGGTCGCCAAATGGGAGGTCACTTTATTTCGCATAACATTAATGAAGACGGAAGCTGGAAAAATCTGATGGAGCAAAAAAATTCCAGCGCCGATATTTCTCCTACCGCAGGCCAAATGCCAAGATTGTTGGGATTGGCCCAGGCTTCTAAAATCTACAGGCATGTTGACGGACTTGATGCTGAAAAGTTTTCGGACAACGGAAACGAAATTGCGTGGGGAACTATAGGAAATGCCAGTACTAGTGAAGGACATTTTTGGGAAACTATTAATGCCGCTGGTGTATTGCAGGTACCAATGATTTTAAGCGTTTGGGATGATGAATACGGGATATCAGTTCACGCAAAGCATCAAACCACTAAGGAAAGTATTTCTGAAGTTTTAAAAGGTTTTCAACGTGACGAAGGTCAGAATAACGGTTACGAAATTATTGTGGTCAAAGGATGGGATTATGTTGAGCTTGTTGAGGCTTATAACAGAGCACAAAAAATTGCCAGAGAAGAACATTGCCCGGTATTAATTCATGTTATAGAATTAACACAACCACAGGGACACTCTACTTCCGGATCCCACGAGCGCTACAAAAGCGATAAGCGTTTAACATGGGAAAAACAATTTGACTGTAATGTAAAATTTAGAGAGTGGATTATCGAAAATGGCTTCAGCACTATTGAAGAAATGAATAAATTCGATAAAGATATTAAACGCCAGGTTCGAGAAGGTAAAAAACGTGCCTGGAATGCGTACATAACTCCTAACAAACAAAAGCAAAAAGAACTGCTTCAAATTTTAAGCAGCATCACTAAAAATACAGATGCCGGCGAGCAGTTAACCCCCTTAATAAAAAAATTAAAAAGTACTAAAGAGCCTCTAAAAAAAGATGTACTTTCTGTAGCCAGAAAAACACTTCGATACATCACTAACTATAAAGGAGAAGATAAGACTGAATTGATTCAATGGATCAATGATTTTAACGAACAATCATTTGATGAATACAGCAGTCATCTTTACAGTACTAATAAACCGATCGATCAGGAAATCTTACCTGTATATGCAGACGAACCTAAGATGGTTGATGCACGTATCGTGATTAGGGATAACTTTGATAAGATTTTTGAAACCCGTCCGGAAACCATGATCTTTGGGGAGGATGCCGGCGAAATTGGTGACGTCAATCAGGGATTAGAAGGTCTGCAGAAAAAATATGGTGCTTATCGTGTTGCTGATACCGGAATTAGAGAGACAACAATCTTGGGACAAGGAATTGGATTATCGCTTAGAGGATTACGCCCTATTGCTGAAATTCAGTATTTAGACTACGTAATGTATGCACTACAAACGATAAGTGATGATTTGTCTACATTACATTACCGTACCAAAGGAAAACAAAAAAACCCGCTTATTGTAAGAACACGCGGTCACCGTTTAGAAGGTATATGGCACAGCGGTTCGCAACTTGGTGGTATTTTAAACCTAATACGCGGTGTGTTTGTTTTAGTTCCCAGAAATATGACCAAAGCGGCTGGTTTTTATAATAACCTTCTGGATCTGGATAATCCAGCCTTGGTTATTGAATGTTTGAACGGATATCGATTAAAAGAGCGTTTACCGGAAAACCTGGCAGCGTTTAAAACCCCTATTGGTAAGGTAGAAACCTTAAGGGAAGGAAAAGATATTACACTGGTTTCGTATGGTTCTACGCTTAGAGTCATTGAACAAACTGCTGAGGAACTGGCTGAAATAGGAATCGATGTTGAAATTATCGACGTTCAGTCTTTACTTCCTTTTGATACAGCCCATGATATCGTAGAGAGTGTAAAGAAAACAAATCGACTATTAGTGATCGATGAAGATGTTCCTGGTGGAGCTTCTTCTTACATTCTACAGAAAGTTTTAGAAAATCAAAATGCATGGAGATATCTGGACAGCAAACCGCAAACATTAACCGCTAAAGAACATCGCCCTGCTTACGGTAGTGATGGGGATTATTTTTCGAAACCATCCCACGAAGATGTTTTTGAAAAAATTTATGCCATTATGCATGAGAGCAATCCCGATAAATTTCCAAAATTGATGTAAAAATCGACGATTTTTAACGATTAAAAGAGCCGCTAATGTATAGCGGCTTTTGTTTTTTTCAAGCAATTATCTTAATATCTAAACGGTATTGTGTTAATTCTTCAATCAACAATAATGTTTCGTAAACTCATTCTACTCTCTATTTTATTTCAATTTTCATCAATTTTTGCATCAGAGATCTCCTAAAACAGAAAAAACAGCTCAGCTTATTCATATTTGGGGAATGACCAAATACCTACATCCCGCTGCTAGTGACGGTGAAGTAGATATGGACGCTGAATTTCTGGAACTCTTAGCAAAATTAAACACTATTACCTGTACTGAAGGAGTTAATGAGTTTTTTACAAAATGGATTAATAAATTAAATAATATCGACGCTAAGTATAAATCCAACAATGCGAATCTTCAAAATGATAACATCTTCAAAAAAATCCTGATTATACATCGATAGAAAAATCTGGTTTTACGCCCGAGTTAATTCAAAAAAAAATACAGAATAATGCGAATATTGCTGATCACTACGCTAAGGTTAAATTATTAGGAAATACCGTGGATTTTAGTAAAGATGAAAGGCTAAACAATTTTGATGCTGAAAATGAAACCTATCGTTTACTTTTCCTGGCTGGTTTTTGGAATGCTATACGCTATTGAAACGTAAATATTTACCTGACTAAAGATACTTGGAAAAAGGTGTTACAGTAAATGATTCCGCAATTCTCAGAAACTAAAAATTTTAGTTTGACTAATGATCGGCTTTTTGCAAAACTGGACGATTCTCATGCTAACTAAACGGCAAGCACTTTTTTCAGTAATAGAAATTTCAAATATTTTGCTCCCATTTCGGGGAAAATTATCAATAACTCATTAGTGATTACTGAAATCCTTGATCCCGAAAAAGTTAAAGAAAGTAATCTTGAAATAGGTGATGTGATTTTCAAGGTCAACGCTAAAAGTATTGCCGAAATAATTGATGAGTTTTCGCAATAAATAAGTACTTCTAATGAAAATTATCTAGAATCAATTGTCCAACGCTTTTATGTGTTAGGTGGCAAGTCTGCTGATGGTTTAGATGTAGAGATTGTAAAAAATTCAGGAGAAATTATCGAAACTGGGATTGAACGATATGAATTTTCTGAACTAAAGCCCTATTTTGTAAAAAAAGCAGCAGCGCAAAAAAATGAGAAAACATTTTATGCTTTAAACAACGAAACCAGATATATAAATCTTGGGAAAATTCAGGCAAAAGCATTAAAAGAGGCTTTTGAAAATTACCAAAACAAGAAAGCAATTATCTTAGATCTTAGAAATTATCTTAGATCTTAGAAATTATCCAAAGAATATTAGTACTGACACCTTTCTAATTTGCTGTATCCAGAGAATAGTACTTTTATAAAAGTAATGGCAGCCAAATACCCTTCTTATGCCGAATATAATATCGATTCGGCTTTAAAATTGATTAAAAATCCATTCAAAATCGATAAAAAAAACAAAGATTATTACAAGGATAAAATTATTTTACTTGTAAATAGTAGCACCACTAGTATGAGCGAATTTTTTGCTATGCCAATCCAAAATTCACTTAATTGCACAACACTTAGCGAACAAACCTTTGGTGCCGTAATGAATCGTATGGCAGTTCCGCTTAAAGATGGTACCAGCATCGATACAACCGGATTTAGAGCCTTTTATCCAGATGATACATCAGTCCAACGAAAAGGATTAAAAATAGATCATTACCTCAAGAAAAACACTAAAAATTATAAGGACGATTTTTATATTGAAGAGGCTTTAAAACTTATTGATCACTCTCTATAAAACAAAACCAGTATAACTTACATCCAGGCTTTATTTGTTCGCTCTATCGCGTATAGACAATAATTCACTTTTTGTAAAATGGCATTATCCACAGCTCTAAACGTAATATCACCGGCAGCATTATGAAAAACGATATGTACTAGATTTCGCCTTTTATACCATAAAGGTTGCTTTATCGTAATTCCCTGAAGCTTATAGATTTCAATAATTTCAGTACTTTCATCCCAGGCGGCATAAGATTTACTTATAAACTCCTCCCCTATTTTTAAATTTAAAGAATTATAGATCCTAAATTGAATGATCGCATACAGCAATAAATAAATCGAAGCGACAATAACCCACCATACAAATTGGATAAAATTGGTAAAGTATTGTAGCATTCCTGTAGCGATCACTGGTATAGCACCGATTATCAATCTGCGAGACAACTCGACCCAATGGGGTTTAAAGGTAGTACCCGATTCGTTTTGAGAAGATTGATATAGAAATGATTTTATATTCTGAATGGTATCTTTTTCTAAACCTGGAATCTGAATAACACTTTTCTTATCGTTATCCTCGCTACTGGCTACCCATAGACTAGCTTTGTATAAATTTAGGCGTTTCTGAATAGGATTGGTGATAATCTTTAAAATCTGAACCCGAATTGGTTTCAAAGAAACCCTGGTATTGGTACGTAGCCCCATTTGCAGATCTAAACTGTTTTTGGTTTGCGTAAGATTAAGATTGAAGTATTTAATAAAAACCTCGACTGTAGTGATAAGAATACTAAGCACCAGCAATAAAATAATAAACCCTGATATAAACAATATAGAGCCGGTAGCAATTCCTCCCATATCTTCAGTAAGCTGCGTTTCCCACTGGGATGTTTCTTCTTTAAAAAACTGATTGAGTTCATTAAAAATCGTGGAAATAAACACGAAAATAAGACCAAAGCCCCTAAAAAAATTACTACTTAAACCGGTTTTTATTAAAGTGGCCAGACTTAGCCTGTACGTCCATTTTTCTTCATTATTTTTTTCAGTTTTTGTTTCGCTATCTATTACCTCATCTAAAGTTTCGAGGGACGTAGTGTTAGTCTCTTTCAGTCTATTTAAAATGTCAGCTAATTGATTAGCATCTTCTGTATTAACCGCTTTTATTTCGACTTCTTTTTGATTACTTCCGGCAGTATCGATTACCAAACTGTAAACTCCGGCCACTCGCTGCAGTATTCCACGCTTAAAATTTACCTGCTGAATTTTATCAAAGGGAATCGACACAAAGTCTGAACTAAAAACACCTTTTCTCAGAATAAATTCTTCGGCTTTATAATCGATATGAAAGAGGAATTTTCGGTAATCAAAATAACTGTAAACTGCGATAAGTACGAAGAGTACCACAACTGCTAAAATGATGTAAATAAACACTTCACCATCTGGTTTTTTAAACACAAAATAGGCTAAGGCTGCCCAAAAACCCCTTAGAAATTTATAAAGTGTAGAAGTGAAAATTAGTAAAATTCCCACAGCAGATTGCCGTTGCGGTATACTAAAAGGCTTAGACATCTTCGTTAGCAATTTTTCCTGCTAATGCTTCTTTAAGTTTTTCGGCTACTTTTGGTTCTAAACCAGGAATTTTCATATCGCTACCACTGCCACCAGCAGTAAAGACCTTTAAAGTTGACAAATCGAGCCATTTATCCAGAACACTACGGTTTATAGAAACATGCTGAATTCTGTTAAAAGAAACTACGGTAGACTTGCTCACTAAAAATCCACGTTTGTAAATAAGATCTTTCTCTCTTATAGCGTAGCCGTACCTTGGTTGTTTTTTAATTAAATCGAAAACCAGAAATATTAAAAATAGCAGCAGAAATCCGCTAATTAAGCTTCCTACTAAAATTTCTTCCTGGAAATACATAAAAACACCAAAAGCAATAACTATTAAAAACCAAACACCTGTTTGCAGCAGATGCTTGGTCAATAGTTTTTTACAGACCGGATTTAATACCACCTGCTCAAAAGCTGGCAGTGTGGTAATATCGATCGGCTTATTACTGAATGGCGCCTCTATGGAATCCATTTTTTCTCAAAATTTGGTTTTCTTTTTTCCAGAAATGCATTACGTCCCTCTTTCGCTTCATCGGTCATATAGGCTAATCGGGTAGCTTCCCCGGCAAAAACCTGCTGTCCTACCATTCCGTCATCGGTTAAGTTCATGGCGAACTTCAGCATTTTAATGGATGTTGGCGATTTTGCTAAAATTTCCTGAGCCCATTCGTAAGCGGTATCTTCCAGTTCTTCATGTGGAATCACGGCATTCACCATCCCCATGTCGTAAGCTTGCTGTGCGGAGTAATTTCTACCTAAAAAGAAAATTTCGCGAGCTTTTTTCTGCCCTACCATTTTCGCTAAATAAGCCGATCCGTAACCGGCATCAAAGCTGGTAACATCTGCATCGGTTTGTTTAAAAATTGCATGTTCTTTACTCGCCAAAGTAATATCGCAAACCACATGTAAGCTATGTCCGCCGCCTACAGCCCAACCGGGTACCACGCAAATAACCGCTTTTGGCATAAAGCGAATTAAACGCTGAACTTCTAAAATATTAAGTCGGTGATAACCGTCTTCACCTACATACCCCTGATGACCTCTGGCTTTTTGATCGCCGCCACTACAAAACGAATACACACCGTCTTTTGGTGAAGGGCCCTCTGCAGAAAGTAAAACTACTCCAATCGAAGTATCTTCGTGCGCATCGTGAAAAGCATCTAATAATTCGGTGGTTGTTTTTGGTCGAAAAGCATTACGTACCTCTGGGCGGTTAAATGCAATCCTGGCAACACCATTGCTTTTTTTATAAGTGATATCATCGTATTCCTTAACTGTTTCCCAGTCAGCTTTTTTCATATTGTAAATTTTAAGAAGTAAAAATAAGGTATTGTAAGCAGTTTATAAAGTGAAAATGTGGATTGAAGCACTAGATTTCTCTGTTCCGCTGCGCTTCAATCGAAATGACATTCTCAAGATTTAGAATTTAAAATATTTTTTAGTCTATTATCTTGGTTCTAGTTTCCTGGTTCTTGCTTCCTAAATCCGGCATAAATCGCTCATATTCAAACCCCAATTTCTAACTTTCTAATCTCCCAACTTTAAAACTCTTGTACAAAAAAACCCGGTTTATAAACCAGGCTTTTAAATACGTTATAGCTATGGCTTACTGCATGTATTTGGCCATAATTGATTGAAGTTCCATTCCCCATTGTTGGCCCACAGTCATTGCTTTTTCCATTACTTTTGGTGTCGTCTCTACCATCTTCTTACCTACCGGTGTATCGTAAAAAGCAAGAATTTCATCTAATTCATCTTCCGTAAACTCTTCACGATAAATTTCGGCTAGTTTTACATAAAGTCCTTTCAGGCTTGCTTTAAGTTCTTTCTTAAACTCTACACGATTTTCTTCAGGAATCTGATTGACTATTGGTTCGCTAATGATTTCAAACTGCTGCCCTGAAGTCAATTCTATTAATTTCACTGCTTTTTTCTGAAAAGAATCTCCTTCAGTTTCCTGTGCAAAAGTGCTGGTTCCTATAATTACAAATAGGATGAAAATTAGTTTTCTCATGATTAGATTTGGTTTTATATTTTCGACTAAAGTAGCCCTATTTTTTAAAATTCGCTGGTTTGTAATGATATTTTAATAAATCACCCATCAATTACCGTAGGCATCTTTATAATACTCATTTGCTATCTGATAAGCCTCCCGTCTTGAACGTATTTTTTCATCTTTTTTAATTGCTTCAATTTCAATTTTTTCGTCGGGATTAAGTATAACTTGGGTAGCAAGGATAGAAAATTTTTCTTTATCGATCTGCAGGATTAACCCAGGCAGGCCGTTATAATTTTTAGGCCCAAATTGTAAAGGAATATCAGGAGTAAACCAGGCGACCACCTGTTCCTCTTTAATCGCTCCACTTCTGGTAAAATTTTTTTCGGTTCCAACAGCTTTAAAACATTTATAATCCCCAATATTTTTAGTAACATTCTTTACATCCCATTGTATCCCAGAGTATTCCAAAAAACCCAAAACTGAGTTTTTTTCAATAATTTTTTTGTCGGTTAAATTGACATAAAACTCATTAGTTCCTGCTTTGCTTCCCATCTTTAGGCCTTTTCCTGTTTCATTTTCTAACTCCTTCATATAATGAAAATAAGACTCCTGGTTTTTAAAATGAAGTTCATATGTATCTTCCTGGGCATTAAGGTACATCTCTACGACCCCTTTTCTAATATCAGGAGCAACATCTTTATTCTTGAAATCTTCAATAAAACTCTTTCTGAATTCTTCATTAATGGCTCCTTTATATTTTACGATCCCAGAAGTTTGTTGAGCGAACAAGGAATTTACAACAGATAATAAAACTAAAGATATTATAAAATAGTATGATTTTTTCATAATGAGCTTATGGTTTGGCTTCATAAAACCTAAATGTAAAAACATTTAACGATAACTACCTTAAAACCAAGATAAATGATAACAGTAATTTTACAATCCCAAAAATGAACTAAACATGATTAATAGTACCTGTTATAAAAATTAAATACAATAATTTTGAATTTACACAAGTCTGTTTTAAGTTTAGCATAATTTTTGAACAGTTTTATGGAAATTTCCAGTTAAATGAAAAATCTTCTTAGCATCCTTTTTCTTTTTACTTTAAGCACAGGATTATGTGCCCAGGAAATACCTGCTACCGAAACGGTTCATCTTAAACTTGATCAGGATCAATTCTTAGCTCCTGTTTTAACCGACTTACGCCCTAATCAATTTTTGGTATATGATCCTAATTTACCCAGTGGAAGGTTTATTGGTGTGCAAAATGAACGTGAAGAATTTGATATGGTTGGGGTGATTCAAGAAGAGAATCGCCAACGTGAACTGGCTAAAGCTAAACGCCTGGCCAGTATCAACTTACCACAAAGTGCTCCAAGAGAAAAAAAAGCCATTCAGCTTACCGGCAACAACCAACAGGATCAATTGAATAGCGGTATAAATAATTTTAATAACAATAACTTTAGCAATAACCCATTTCATCGCTACCACAATTCCCTATACAATAGCCAGATGAATAACTTCTATACCACGCCTTATTCTTATCGCCGCACTAATCGCTATTATTACTAAACATTTACTGTTTTAAATAAATACCATCGTCTTTTATATCAATTTGGCGTTGTTTATAAAGATTTCCAGCGGCTCGTTTAAAGCTTTTTTTGCTCATTTTAAGCACTGATTTTATTTGATCTGGTGAAGATTTATCTGTGATATTTAAAAATCCTTTATTTTCTTGTAACTTATCTAAAATCACCTGGGCATTAGGCTCGATACTTCGGTAACCGGGGCGCTGTAAAGTAACATCAATTTTTCCGTCTTTACGTGTTTTCTTTATAAAGCCCTTGATGCGATCCCCAATTTCTATGGGCTGGAAGACATCATCATTGTAAATTAAACCAAGATGAATTTCATTTATGATCACATTGTAACCAAGATCTGTTTTATTACTTATAATTAAATCCACCTCTTCAAAAGGTTTTATAGTTAAATCTGAATTATCTAAAAATGCATGTACTTTACTAGAGGCTACCAATCGATTAGTGTCTTCGTCTAAATAGCAAAAAATAAGATAGCGATGCCCTTTTTGCATTGGATATACCTGCTCTTTAAATGGCACAAATAAATGCTTCTCTAACCCCCAATCTAAAAAAGCACCAAAATCGGTGGTCTCGACACATTCTAAAAAAGCGAATTCATCCAACTTCACATATGGCTCCAAAGTTGTCGCCACGGGACGTTCTGAATGATCCAAATACACAAAAACCTCGATTTCATCTTCTAACTGAAAGTTTTCAGGAATGTACTTGTTAGGTAATAATACCTCATCCCCTTCCGCATTTTTTAGAAATAAACCGGGTTCGGTTTCACGATCAATAATTAAACGATGGTTTTCGCCAATATTCAGCATAACATAAATTTAGACAACAAAGATACTTTATAATTTTAGGGGAATACAAAAAAAGAATCCGCTTCCTGAAAATAGAAAGCGGATTCAATCTTGACTAATCCACAGGACTAGGCAAATACAGACTCTTTATCAAAGTATTTGGTAAGCAAATAATAAACTATTGCTCTGTATTTATTTCGGTTGGATTTACCATATTTTTCTAACATGGCATTTAAGCCAACATCTAATTTGCTATCGTTTGGTAGGCCAAGTTTTTTTACTAAAAAATTAGATTTTACGGTTTCTAGCTCGCTATCACTACTTGAAGCAATCTTCTCTGCATCATCTCTAAATACCACCGGGCCTAAATACTCGGTTATCTTTCTTAGTAAGTTAACATCAGGCTCCTCACCTATCTTTTCTTTAAAATCCTGAATGTATTTCCCTACGCGTTCATCTGTCTTAGTACTCATAATTAAGTTTTTTGGTTAATTACAAGATACCAATTCATCTTCTCTTAAACCGCTAATACCTTCTTAAGAAACCTTAGCGTTATATTAAAATAGCAGATTTAGTCCTACCTATCTTTTATTCAACCGGAATGCAGAAGTCAACAATGGCTTTTTTCTGGGGATGTTCATTGAAGTTGTTATGATAAACCTCAAAAGGTTTCCTATCGGCTTTTTTATATCCGTTTTCATTCATCCACAGAAATAAACCGGTCCATGATTTTTCAAATTCATGGACTCCAATCGTAAAATTGGCTACAATACACTTTCCTGCATCAATCGAAGTAAGCCTGATTTCACCAGCTATTTCCACAGGTGAATTAATTATCATGCTGGCACTCATTCTTACTTTTTCTGGCGCAGTAACTTTAAAACTATCATGATATATCGTTACCATTTTAGCTTCTTCACTTAATAAACCTTGAGGAGTTGCCCATCGCATTAATTTTGCATAGGCTTCTTGGAGATTTTGAGAGCCTAAACAAGAAACATTCGCCAACTGCATCTCAGGAATTTCTTTAATCTGAACATTTGCATTCATCGTTATCCATTTTTTAAGATTCGTAATACTGCAAATGTATTTTTCGAAGTCAGGATAGGCTTGTCCGTTTTTGCTATTAAGTTGTCGAATCTTGCTATGTCTATGTGGATTCAATTTTTTAAATTCAGTTGGACTTACTGAATAATAGTTTTTAAAAGCCTTGGAGAACGATGAATTATCGCTAAAGCCAAATTTATGTGCTAATACCGTAGTGGTATTATTTGTATGCAACAGTTCCAGAGCCGATTTTTCGATACGCCTTCGTTTTACATATTCGTTAAGCCGCTCTCCCGTTATAAATTTGAATATTCGATGAAAATGAAAAGGAGAAAAACAGGCAATGTCAGCAAGTTTTTGCAAGGATAAGTTGGCTTCTAAATTTTCATCTATAAATTCAAAAACCCGGTTAATTCTGTTTTTATAGTGAGCTTGCAATTCCTCTTCAAACATCGGTCTTTATTTCATATAACTAAAATACTCTAAAAGCACCTTATCATTTACTTTTCGAGGAGTGAAAATCTCTAAAATCTTAGGGCGTCCTGAAGCATCAAAAAATGTGTTTAAGGATTCACTAATTTCAGTTTCAGAGGATGCAGCTTTATATCCAAAATTATACATTTTAGCTAATTGTTCTGCTTTAAGATCATGAACAGTTTCAAAAAAGCTTTCGAAATTTTCGCTATTCTTATTCCCTGGCAAAATCCTAAAAATACCGCCGCCGGAATTATTCAAAATAATTATTCTAAAATTAGAAGGTAAATATTTATTCCAAAGTGCATTGCTATCGTAAAAGAAACTAAGGTCGCCTGTAACCATAAGCACCGGCTCGTTACTGGCCATCGCAGAACCCGCTGCCGTAGAAATACTTCCGTCTATCCCGCTAGTACCACGATTACAAAAAATTCTTAAGGAAGGAGGCCATTTAAACAATTGCGCATAGCGAATAGTCGAACTATTTGCCAGTTGCATAATATAATTATCTGGGACTTTGGACACAAGTAGTTGCATCGCTTTTAAATCGGAATACGGAATCTCATCCATATAGGCATCATGTCTTATCTGACGTTTTTGACGTATATTTTTCCAAAATTCACCATAATCACTATCGATTTTCGTAGTTAGCGGAAAAAACTCCAGAAAGAAATCGTTCACCGATGTTTCAAAATGCTTGTTCAGACAAAAGAATGTATTATAAGCTTTTTTAGAATCAATATGCCAGTGATGTTTGGGATTATAATTCCGCAGGAAAGCTTTTATTTTTTTAGAAACGATCATTCCTCCAAAAGTCAGTAAAATATCAGGTCTTAAAGCTTCAAAAAGCTCCTGCATATTTTCGTCTTTTTCGATCGGCCCAATCATCGTGTCGATCCTGGTAAAAAATTCTTCGTGATGTAAGTTAGATGTGGTTTCAGTAAATACGATAACCGAATCATCTTTCGCTAGTTTTTCAAGGAATTTTTGCTCAACTGCATTAGGTTGCGCTACACCCACAATGACCATTTTCCGTTTGGCTTTATTCCAAATTTCGGCGTATGCCAGCAGCTCTTCCTTCGAATAATGCCGTTTTGTTATTTCAGGAAAAATCTCGATAGGATTTACCTCTATATTCTCCACTGTGTCATAAAGCGGCTCATAAAAAGGTACGTTAATATGAACCGGGCCTTTTTCTTCTATAGCTTTGTTCAGTGCTAAATTAATTTCACGCTCGTTATGTTTCTGCGCTTCCCACTGTTTTTGTAGCAGTTTTTTGTCAATGATTTGAGATTCTAAAACCAGTTCAGAATATAAATTGGCGGAATACAGAATATGATTCTCATATACATTTTTCTGTCTTATAGTTTGCCCATCCCCTATATCAATACGCTCAATGGGACGGTCTGCAGAAATGACCACAAGCGGAATATCGCTATAAAATGCCTCTGAGATTGCCGGATAATAATTTAGTAGTGCAGAGCCTGAGCTGCATACCAGCGCTACCGGTTGTTGCAATTGCTGAGCCATACCTAATGCCACGAAGGCCGCACAACGCTCGTCTACAATACTGTAAGATTTAATGTCGGGATGATACGTAAACCCTATTGTTAACGGCGCATTACGCGAACCGGGAGATATGACTACGTGTTTTATATTTTTTGAAACGCAAAGGGAAACCACATTACGTGCTAAAGGTATTTTAGAGTATTTCACAAATTTTATTTTTTTGCGAGCGGAAGTTTGTGGGGAGTTTTAAAATCTACCGCGTATTAAAATTATATCCCAAAATTACGATTTAAAGCAGACTTCCATACCTCTTTAAAAAGGATTTAACTGATTTTTTTATATAGAAGACTTGATAAAGTTCACAGATTTATCCGTATAGCTATAGGGCCTGTGGGATCTAATTTTTCGTTCAGTCTTGATGCACTAAAACAGATTTGATGGTATAACTTTTATTTACCGTTTCCTCCCACTCGGCTGTTGGATTAGAGTCGGCTGTGATGCCGCCACCAATAAAAATTTCAGCTTCGCCTTCAACTAATTTCATACACCTTAGGTTTACAAAAATCTGCGATTGCTTTAGAATGCTGGCATACGCCTGATTTTCCTGATTTCGGCGATTCGAATTTCGCTTTACTTCCTGCTTTAAGTTAATTTCACCAAGAAATCCCGAATAAAATTCACGATCGCTATATTCATTCCCCAAAATAAATTCTCTGGCCTTTTCCCTGGGAAAACCACAAACAGCAGGTGTTGGATGTAAACTTTCTAACAAATTAGAGAGATTATCATTCTCTAAAGTTCCTGAAATATCAGTACGAATATGAAGCAGATTTCCGGCTTTTACGGTATAAGGATCGCTAAGATTAATTACGCCAGAAGCTACTTTAAAATCCTTTAATTTCTGTACAATTTCATCTGAGACAATTTTCTGTTCCTCAACTTCTTTTGGCGTCCAGGCAGCATCTTCTATCTTTCCTTTATACGCTTGTGTTCCTGCAAGGGCCATCGTTTTAAAGCGGTTTCGCTCTACTTTAACTAAAGTTTCGGGTGTAGCTCCAATCCAAAGTCCGCTTTCTGGATGTGACCATACATAACAAAATGCTTTTGGATAATGCTGTAACAGATTTTTAAAAATAGAGAGTGCTGAAAGTTGTGATGGACTTTGCTCTTTTCGGGCCAAGACCACTTTTTTCATATTTCCCATTTTAATCTCAGCAATTACTTTAGCCACCAGCTCTTCGTGCTTTTTTTGTTCGCGGGAATTCGTGATTTCAGGAACGTATTCTAAAGTTTCTTTTAATGAATGTTCTGGTTCATATTCGGTACTAATCACATCAGATTGATCTTTAGGGATTAATAAACTCTCACTTCCGCAGAAATCAGAAAAAACAAATCCACTTTCAGAAAAATCGGTGGTTTTATGCGATTGCTTATCTTTTTGCAAAAATGCCTTAATCACATTTTCATCTGGTTTTCGATAAGCTACACATGCTAAGTTTTTATGGATATGATCTTCTAGTACGTTAAAAAACGCCATCGCTTGCATCATGATTTCTTTTTTGCTAATGCTATGGTGGTTAATTTTACCAGCGAAATTAAATTATCTTCGGTATCGGTGATATGAATATTCCAAAGCTGTGTGGTTCTCCCTTTATGGATAAAAGTAGCTTTGGCAAAAACATGGCCTTCTTTAATACTTTTAATGTGGTTAGCAGAAATCTCTATTCCGCGAATCACAAAATCTTTGGTATCTAAAAATAAATAACATGCCGCACTTCCTACGCTTTCTGCCAAAGCAACGCTCGCGCCTCCATGTAACACTCCATCGGGTTGATGTACTTTTGGCGTCACCGGCATTTTGGCGGTTAAATAATCTTCACCTACGTCGATAAATTCAATATCCAAGGTTTCCATTAATGTGTTTTTACACATTATTGCACACATTCCCAGGATTTCTTCTTTGTTCATAGCAATACGATTAATTACTTTGTAAAAGTACAAAATTGAATCTACAGCATGAGCCGCGAAAAACAGGTTTCTTACCAAATCACCAATACCTATAGTGTTTTAAACAGGTTTACGGAAAAGACAAAAAACGTGTGGCTGGTTTGCCATGGCATTGGCTATTTAAGCCGATATTTTATTCGGCATTTTAATCATCTTGATGCCGATGCAAACTACATTATCGCGCCACAGGCGCAGTCTAAATATTATCTAAAATCTGATTATAGACATGTAGGCGCTTCCTGGCTAACGCGGGAGAATTTAGAGGCTGAAATTGATAATGTCCTAAATTATTTAGATGAAGTTTTTATGGAAGAAAATTTAGCAAAAGTTCCCAATTTGATCGTTTTGGGCTATTCGCAAGGTGTTTCTGTAGCCACTCGTTATTTGGCGCAACGAAAGATAAATTGCGCCCAACTGATTTTACACTCTGGAAAAGTTCCTGCTGAATTAACTGCTAAAGACTTTGCGTTCCTGAAAGATACCAAAGTCACTTATCTCTACGGAACACAAGACGAATATCTTAAAAAAGGTATTATTGAAGTTGAAGAAACACGACTAAAATCCCTTTTCCCTTATAATTTCGAGCTCCAAACTTATGATGGCGGACACGAATTTAATACTGACATTATCGAAAAACTGAGTTAATTTGAAAATTTGGTGATGTGAGGATGTGATGATGTGATGATGTGATGATGTGATGCTTTCGTAATTTGAAAATGTGGTAAGCTGGAGCCAAGGTGAAAAATTTTGAATTTTGAATTAAATCAGATATCACTTCGAGTGTTTTGTTTTGAAGCGCAGCGAAAAAATAAAATGTATCGAGAAGTCTATCACAGTTGGCAGTCGCAATATAAAGTCATATTTGCAGTGATTAGTGAGTAGTAAAAAATTATTAATAAATAATTTTTAGTTTTTCGCTGAATGCTGAAAAACCTAAAAGCTTTTCTGCTAACTTTGATTATAATTTGTCTTTTCGAGCACAACGAAGTGAAGTCGAGAAATCTTTATCCTGTTTCAAAAAAGATCTCTCCACTTCGGTCGAGATGACAAAGCCAGGTTCTATTGCTTTCCCTTTTTCTATTAAAATGTAATCATTATTTCACGTAAATCTAATCATCACAAACATAAGATGACAAATTCTAAAAATATCACTTCGAGTGTTTTATTTTGTAGCGCAGCGAAAAAATAAAATGTATCGAGAAGTCTGTCACAGTTAGCAGTCGCAATATAAAGTCACATTTGCAGTGATTAGTGAGTAGTAAAAAATTATTAATAAATAATATTTAGTTTTTCGCTGAATGCTGAAAACGTAAAAGCTTTTCTGTAACCTTTAAACTCTTCATATTTCAATTTTTTCTTAAAAATTTTAAATATTTTCGCTGAATCTGATTTAGAAACATCATGAAATCACAAAAAAGCCCAGTAAAAACAAAAAAGACTTCAATTTTAAGGAATATCGGTCCGGGATTTTTACTGGCGGGAGCTGCCATTGGTGTATCCCATTTAGTACAATCTACTCGTGCCGGGGCCGATTATGGCTATATTCTTATTTGGGCGTTGTTATTGGCCTGTATTTCTAAATATCCTTTTTTGGAGTTTGGTCCCAGATATGTAGCCGGAACCGGGAAACATTTAATTACCGGATATAAGCAGCTGGGTAAGATTCCTTATTTGCTATTCATATTTATTACAGTTGCCAGCATGTTTATTATTCAGGCGGCAGTAACTATCGTAACAGCTGGTTTGGCAGAACGCCTTTTTAATTTTGGACTTTCGCCATTTACGTGGAGTTTTATAATTTTTGGAGCTAGCATTGCCTTATTATTAATAGGAAAATATCCGGGGTTAGATAAAAGCATGAAAATTATTGTTAGTTTACTTACACTTGCTACTTTAGCTGCGGTCTGCATGGCTTTGGGGATTCAAAAAGAACCGATAGAAACTGTTGAAGTTCCGCCTTTGTGGACTACCGCAAGCCTCGGTTTTATCATTGCATTTATGGGCTGGATGCCTATTCCTTTAGATGCTGCCGTTTGGCATTCGATCTGGACCAAAGAAAAAGCACACGAAAATAGAGAGAAGCTTAGTTTAAAAGGTGCTTTTTTAGATTTTAATATTGGTTATTTATCGGCTTGTTTTATTGGAGTATTGTTCTTTTTACTTGGCGTTTTGGTGATGTTTGGAAGTGGCGAAAGCTTTAGCAGTAATAGTGTAGAATTTTCTTCGCAACTTATTAATCTCTACGGAAAAACATTGGGAGAATGGAGTAAACCGGTGATTGCCATAGCTGCTTTTGTAACCATGCTAAGTACTGTAATTACGGTGACTGATGCGTATCCCAGGGTAATTTCTGAATTATTTTATCCAGAAAAGTCAAGTGAAGCTGAAGCCGATAATCGAAAAAAACGCTGGCAATTTTATAAAATATCAATCCTTATCATTCCAATACTATCTTTAGCCATTCTATACTTTACCTCAGGTTCATTTACTATTCTGGTAGATTTTGCCGCGGGATTATCTTTTTTATCTGCACCTATACTCGCTTGGTTTAATTACAAATTAGTTACCGGCAAAGAAATGCCAGAAGCCGACCGTCCCGGTAAAAATTACCGAATATTTACAATAGTATGCTTTGTGATGCTCTTGGTATTCAATATTGCTTATTTGGGTTATAATTTCTTTATATAGAAACGAATTATACACAGGAATTCTCACCTATCTCTGCGATCTCTTCAGAAACTATTGTTATATTTCCCTGTCGATCTACTTTAAGATGAAATCGATTAGTTTGAAAAGGTAAACAATAGCTTACCGTTTCCATTACAATTAATTCGAAACCATCCTGAATTTCTTTAATAGCACCATTATTTTTATTATTTACAGACCAATAATAATCATTAGCTCTGGCAACAAGTAAGGCTTCACCCGGTGTATCTATTTCTCCAAGAAAATCAAGAACATCCTCTTTAGAAGTAGCTACATGACTTTCCTCTTGTGTTTGGTATTTAATGTAATAAAAGCAATATGAAGGCAAACACCCAGTAATAAAACCAGCATCTGCTTGTAGATTGTAAAATGCAGTTCTACAATCGGCATCTGCACAAATTTCACCAAAAGAATAGTGGACATTATTGCGATATACTAATGAAGTTGGATCACCAGGATCTTCATAATCTGGCATCGACTGGATATATTCAAAATAAGTGATTGGGTCATCAGCCTGAATATCAGAAAATGGGTAGGCTGCAGATATCGCTTCAAAATCATTGAAATTAGCTCTAAGACCTTCGTCATCACCCGAGCACGAAAAGAGTAAAATGACTAAAACTAAGATTGAAAATTTTCTGATCATAATATTTAATTGATTTCTAAGCAGATGCAAAAATGCTAAAAGGTTGCGTACAAAAAAAGCCGCTGAAAAATCAGCGGCTTTTTATAAAATATCTGGATGAAGCTTATTTCACTTCCTCGAAGTCAACATCTTCTACATCGTCTCCACCTTTGGCTTCTCCGCCTCCGGCTTGACCTCCTTCAGCTCCGGTTGCTCCTTGTTGAGCGCCTCCCTGAGCTTCAGCTTGTGCCTTATACATTTCTTCTGAGGCTGTTTTCCATGCTTCGTTCAATTTGTCTAAAGCTGGCTGAATAGTTTCAACTTCTTTAGTTTCGTAAGCTTTCTTAAGTGCTGCTAAAGCATCTTCAATAGGCTTTTTCTTATCATCAGAAAGTTTATCTCCAAACTCTTTTAATTGCTTTTCAGTCTGGAAAATCATTCCATCAGCTTCATTAAGCTTATCTACTTTTTCTTTCGCTTTCTTATCGGCATCGGCATTTGCTTCAGCTTCCTGCTTCATTTTAGCAATTTCTTCCTCTGTTAATCCAGAAGAAGCTTCGATACGGATATCCTGAGATTTACCGGTTGCTTTATCTGTAGCACTTACTTTAATAATACCGTTGGCATCGATATCGAAAGTTACTTCAATTTGAGGAGTTCCTCTTGGTGCTGGTGGAATACCATCTAAATGGAATCTACCAATAGTTTTATTATCTGCCGCCATTGGACGCTCACCCTGTAATACGTGAATTTCTACAGATGGCTGATTATCTGCTGCGGTAGAGAATGTTTGTGACTTTTTAGAAGGAATAGTAGTATTCGCTTCAATAAGCTTAGTGTTTACACCACCCATAGTTTCAATACCTAAAGAAAGTGGAGTTACATCTAATAACAATACATCCTTAACATCTCCTGTTAATACACCACCCTGAATTGCAGCACCAATAGATACTACCTCATCTGGGTTAACACCTTTAGAAGGTTTTTTTCCGAAGAAACCTTCTACTTCTTCCTGAATTTTAGGAATACGTGTAGACCCACCTACTAAAATTACTTCATCTATATCACTTTTAGAAAGACCTGCATCCTGAAGCGCTTTTTTAACTGGCTCCATAGATCTAGTCACTAATTCGGCTGCTAACTGCTCAAACTTAGATCTTGTTAATGTCTCTACCAAGTGTTTTGGTCCACTAGCTGTAGCAGTTACATAAGGTAGATTGATCTCTGTTTGAGAAGAAGAAGATAACTCGATTTTAGCTTTTTCCGCAGCTTCTTTTAGACGCTGTAACGCCATAGGATCTTTTCTAAGATCAATATCTTCAGCTTTCTGGAATGTATCTGCTAACCAATCAATAATTACTTCATCAAAATCATCACCACCAAGGTGGGTATCACCATTTGTAGATAATACTTCAAATACACCGTCCCCTAGTTCCAGGATAGAAATATCAAAAGTACCACCACCAAGGTCATAAACCGCAATCTTCTGTTCGGTAGACTTTTTATCCAAACCGTAAGCAAGTGCCGCAGCGGTTGGTTCGTTAATAATACGTCTTACTTTAAGACCAGCGATCTCACCAGCTTCTTTGGTAGCCTGACGTTGAGAATCATTAAAATAAGCTGGTACTGTAATAACAGCTTCAGTAACATCCTGCCCTAAATAATCTTCAGCAGTTTTCTTCATTTTCTGAAGGATCATTGCAGAAAGTTCCTGTGGAGTGTAAAGACGACCATCGATATCTACACGAGGAGTGTCGTTATCTCCTTTTTTAACTTTATAAGCCACACGGCCTGCTTCTCTTTCAGATTCAGAGAATTTATTTCCCATAAATCTTTTAATCGAAGCGATAGTTTTCTCTGGATTGGTTACTGCCTGTCTTTTTGCAGGGTCCCCAACTTTTATTTCACCACCTTCTACAAAAGCAATTACAGAAGGAGTTGTTCTTTTACCTTCGGCATTAGGGATTACCGTAGGCTCGTTACCTTCCATAACTGAAACGCAGGAGTTAGTTGTACCTAAGTCAATTCCAATTATCTTACTCATAACTTTATACGTTGATTTAATATTTTATTCATTGTTTCGCTCTCTAAAAGTCAATCTTTGTGCCAGCAAAAATCTTATGACAGGTTGGCAGAGACATTTTTAAACATCCCCGTTTTGAGCAAAAATCAATGCAAGTTTTGCAGAGTATTCGATAAATTGTGTATAAATAGGCAGGTACTGCTAATTTTTTATTTCTAATTCTGTCCCTGAAATGATACATTTGTTTGCATAAATTTTCAATATGGAATGTATTAGCGTATTCGACATGTTAAAGGTTGGCGTAGGCCCGTCCAGTTCTCACACCTTAGGTCCCTGGCGCGCCGCCCAACGTTGGATCCTGGAACTTAAGGCCAAACAACTCTTTAATCAGGTAGAAAAAATTCATATTGATCTTTATGGCTCGCTTTCTTTAACAGGTAAAGGTCATGCTACAGATGTTGCAACCCTATTGGGCCTATGTGGTCATGACCCCGTAACCATGGATATCTCTATTATAGATGAGGAAATTCTTGCAATTAAAGAACACAAAATAATTCATTTTAATAAGGAGCTGGACATTCCTTTTAACTTTGAAACTGATATAAAATTCAATCGTAAATTCCTGGATTTTCATCCTAACGGAATGATTTTTAGAGCCACGCTTAAAAATGGTAAAAAATGCTCGTCGTCTTTCTTTTCTATAGGCGGAGGATTTGTTGTAAAAAAAACTCGAAAAAACGCTAAAAAGAAACAGGATAAGTTTGATGAATTTCCTTTTCCGGTAGAAAGTGCTAATCAATTATTAGCCTATTGCAAAGCTGAAGATATGAGCATTTCACAACTGGTATTGCAAAATGAACGTTCCCTAAGAAATGATGAACAAATAGACGCCGGTCTGCAACAAATATGGAATACCATGTTAGAATCAATGTATATTGGTTGCCATACTGAAGGCATTTTACCAGGCGGATTGAGTGTAAAACGTCGCGCTTTCGAAATGCACCAACGTCTTATTGGTGAAGAACAATACGATTCCCCTAAAAGTTGGATCACCGCCATTAGAAATACTGAAGTAAAATTTCGCCAAATCTTAAAATGGGTAAGTTGTTTTGCTTTAAGTGTAAACGAGGTAAATGCCAGTCTGGGACGTGTAGTTACAGCCCCAACAAATGGTAGTGCCGGTACCGTTCCTGCCGTTATGATGTATTATATGGTGATCGAAAATCATAAGGCCACTTTTGAAGATATGAAACGCTTTATGCTGGTTGCAGGAGAAATTGGAAGTCTATTTAAGAAAGGAGCAACAATTTCTGCCGCAATGGGAGGATGCCAGGCAGAAATAGGTGTATCCTCGGCAATGGCCGCAGGGGGATTAACAGAACTGCTTGGTGGTACGCCAGAGCAGGTTCTAATGGCCAGTGAAATTGCAATGGAACATCACCTAGGTTTAACTTGCGATCCTATCGCCGGATTGGTACAGGTACCATGTATCGAGCGCAATGCCATGGGAGCTATTAAAGCGATTAATGCTGCCGAAATTGCCTTAGAAAGTGATGCTACCAAAGCTAAAGTGCCATTAGATAAGGTAATAGCTACCATGTGGGACACGGCAAAAGACATGAATTCCAAATACAAAGAAACCAGTGAAGGCGGACTTGCCGTAAAAGTAAACCTTAGTGACTGTTAATCGCCTTCTATAATTGTACGAGCAAAATTTACCATCTAAAATCAAGAATCTCTTCCGTCATTATTTTTTAACCATGGCGTGCTACTTCCTGTTTTTTATGGGGATGGGTATTTTAAACACGATTTTTCCTGAGTTAGATTTCGACCGTTATCAGCAGACAGAAATCTATGAGATGATGACCAACAATCCATTGGTATTTTTTATCCTGGCAGTAATCATCGCACCAATAATAGAAGAATGCCTTTTTAGAAGTCTCATCAAACCTTCGCAAAATGAAATCCTCGTCTTTATTTGTTCGTGGATTTTATTTATAAGCCTTCCTTTTATTCCTGCCAAAGCAAATTTGATTTTAAAATACAGTTTACTTCTATTAAGCGTTTTTATCATCTTCCTATTTCTGAAATCGATCATTCCGGAAAAGAAGATGAAAAAAATGCAATATTATCTTCATAAGTATTACCGGTTAATCTGGATGCTATCAGCCTTAATTTTTGGCTATGTGCATGTATGGAATTACGTTTCAGGATTCGAGTTTAACTTTATCCTCTTCATCCTTATTTTCCCCAGAATCATCGCCGGATATTTTTTTGGAAGGTTAAAGGTGCAAAATCAGCAATTATACTGGCCTATATTGCTTCATGCTATGAATAACGGAATCGTAGTACTTTTGTCTTCTAAAGCTGATGAAATTACCAATTTGTTTATTTAACAAAGACTTAGAAATCTTCATTATTCAATTTTGTAAATTAAGGAAACAAAAAATTGAATGATGAAAGCAGTACAAGTAAAAGAAAAAGGTGGTGAATTTGAATATGTTGATGTCGACAAGCCTTCACCAAAGGAAAACGAAGTTTTAATTAAAATTGAAGCCTGCGGTATTTGTCATAGCGATGCCATTACCAAAGAAGGTGTGATGCCCATCGAATATCCAAGAATACCGGGACACGAAGTTGTAGGTATCATAGAAAAGGTGGGAGAACGTGTTACACAATGGAAAGAAGGACAACGTGTAGGTGTTGGTTGGCATGGTGGTCATTGTTTTGAATGCGAACCCTGTCGACGTGGTGATTTTATCAATTGCCAGAATGCAAAAATTAGTGGTATTTCTTATGATGGCGGCTATGCCGAATTTATGACGGCACCCCAGGAAGCGATTGCCAGTATTCCGGATGAATTATCTTCAGCCGAAGCTGCTCCTTTACTTTGTGCCGGGATTACAGTCTTTAATGCCTTACGAAATTCTGGAATTAAACCCGGTAATGTAGTGGCTATCCAGGGAATTGGTGGTTTGGGGCATTTAGCCATTCAATATGCTGCAAAAATGGGAATGCGTACCGTTGCTATTTCCACCAGCGACGATAAAAAATCCTTAGCATCAAACCTCGGGGCGCATCATTTTATAAATGCAAAAGAACAGGATACCGTAGATGAATTACAAAAATTAGGTGGCGCATCTTTAATTCTGGCAACAGCACCTAATAGTAAAGCAATTAGTAGTGTGGTTGATGGACTGGGACCAAATGGTAAACTTCTTGTTGTTGGTGCTACGGGAGATCCGCTATCGGTTTCTCCATTTCAATTAATCATGGGGAAAAATGCCGTTGCAGGTTGGGCTAGCGGAACAGCTATGGATAGTGAAGATACTTTAAAATTTAGCGCTTTAAGTGGCACGAAACCAATGATCGAAGAATATCCACTTACTGATGTTAAGAAAGCTTATCAGAAAATGATGGATAATGAAGCTCGATTTAGAGTGGTTTTAAAACCATAGAGAAAAACAATTTTTGAAGTACCATTAAAAGCCATCGCTTAATTGATGGCTTTTTTATTCACATTTTTCTTTTCTGCGTGTATCAATAATATAAATTATTTGCCATTTACCGTTGATCTTCACCAACTGAAAAGAATTTACACCGCAATGACTTAAACTGTCGTTAAAATAAAATTTATATGGTGTCCATACATTCGCCATACTTCCATCAATCGAAATTTGATAATCCAATAGCTCTTCTTTAAAACTAATATCTTTGGGAATACTTGAAATTGACTTCAAAAAATCTGAAAATGAAGTTTCATTGACTACCGTTCCTCCTATTTGGTTCTCCCCTATTGATTGGATAATTACCTTTTCTGAAACATTTTTTTTCATCGTAACAGAATCCTGGTTATGAAAAGATTCAAAAAAAGAATCGATTGTGTTTTTCACCTTTTCCTTTTCATTCTGCGCAGTTACAACATTAAAAGACAGAAGAATAATTACTAATAAAATCTGTTTCATTTAAAACAAAGTTAAGTTTATCAAGCTTTACCAAACTTACTATATAATTTTTCTAAATTTAGAACAATCTAGAAAATCTACTTAATGAAAATTGCTATATATCTATTCCTTTCGTTGATATATTTCTTTGGAAATTTACTTTTTGCTCAGCAAAATGCAAGTGAAGAACATAAAATAGTTGGTTATGTTTTTGGTGATCTGATGGAGAAAGCTGAAAATCCTGTTCAGGCTGAAAAACTAACGCACTTAAACTATGCATTCGCTAAAATTGAAAACGGAAAAATAAGTATTACTAATGAAGATGATCCTAAACATTTTAAAACTTTAAATAAATTAAAATCTATAAACCCATCCTTAAAACTCCTAATTTCGGTTGGTGGTTGGTCCAATACAGCAAGTTTTCCTTCGATAGCCAGTAGTGATAGTACCAGAACACGATTTGCTAATAGTACACTTCAATTTTTAAAAAAAATATAAATTAGATGGAATCGATTTAGACTGGGAGGCACATAAAAACAATGGAAGCACTCCATTCTTCCCTGAATACAAAGAAAACTTCACGTTATTATTGGCCAAGATTCGACAAAAATTAGACTCGTTTTCAGCAAAAACGAACAATCACTATTTATTAACGGTGGCCACTCCTCCTAATCCAACTTATTTAAAAAATGTCGAAATCGATCAAATTGCAAAAATTGCAGATTTTGTAAATATTATGTGTTATGATTTCCATGATGATTGGAATACCTCAACTTGCCATCATACCAATTTACTGATTTCGCTAGCAGAGCCTAAAAATCAAAAACAAAGTACCGCACTTGTTGTTAAAAACTATATCGAATCTGGTGCCGACCCAAAAAAATTAGTTATTGGTGCCGCCTTTTATGGTCGTGGCTGGAAAAAAGTAACTCCTGTAAATAATGGATTATACCAACCAGCAAAAGGCCAGTCTTTTGCCTTAAATTATATCGCTATAAAAGATAGTTTACGTTCCGGTAAATATCATCGTTACTGGGATGAGGAAGCAAAAGCACCTTATTTATGGAATGCTAAAGACAAAATTTTTATAAGCTATGATGATCCAGTTTCTTTAGAAAAGAAAGCGGAATTCATAAAAAAAGAAAACCTGGGTGGCGCAATGTTTTGGCAATATCACGCAGATGATGGTGAACTTTTAGAAAGTCTTTACCGGAATTTAAAAAATGGAAATTAAGAAGAGTAAATGCAATTCCTGGACATTTAATTTCAGGATCTATTTTTGTACCGCTTTGGTTACGTTCTTTGTCGCATGCAATACGTATATGCCACCGAGTTCTAATCATGCAGGTATAATTCCTTATGTATTCCCCTGGATCTTAACACTTTCAGGGTTTTTCCTTTTTGCCATCAGTAAGATTTTTCTAAAAAAATGGAATTGGCTCATCACGCTAATTACAGTTTTATATACACTGTATTTTTCTTTAAATTTCTATTTTAAGAATAGTATTTAAAACTTTGACTTTCCAAATTCTTGACAATATCTTAATTAATCTATTAGTAAAACCCTATTTTTACACATATAAAAATTTAGATTAATGTCTGTTGCTAAAAAAGAATATAAAAGAATTACGGTTAAGTCTTTAGTCGATATGAAAAAACGTGGAGAGAAAATCTCTATGTTAACCGCCTATGATTATTCCATGGCAAAAATTATGGATGGTGCCGGGATCGATGTGATCCTGGTAGGAGATTCTGCCAGTAATGTTATGGCAGGATACGAAACTACCTTGCCCATGACTCTGGACCATATGATTTACCATGCTACAAGTGTGGTAAACGCTATTAGCCGTTCCTTAGTCGTTGTAGATCTTCCTTTTGGCTCTTATCAAAGTGATCCAAAAGAGGCGTTACGATCTTCGATAAGAATTATGAAAGAAAGTGGTGCTCATGCCATAAAGCTTGAAGGAGGTAAAGAAATTAAAGAGTCTATCAAAAGAATCTTGCATGCGGGGATTCCGGTAATGGGGCATTTGGGATTAACTCCACAATCTATTTACAAATTTGGAACCTACACCGTTCGGGCCAAAGATGAAGAAGAAGCAGAAAAGCTTAAATCTGATGCTAAACTTTTGGAAAGATTAGGATGTTTTGCGGTAGTTTTAGAAAAAGTACCTGCAAAATTAGCTAAAGAAGTTGCTAAAAGCGTGAGCATCCCGATTATTGGTATTGGTGCCGGTAATGGTTGTGACGGACAAGTTTTAGTGGTTCACGATATGTTGGGAATGACTAAGGAATTCCATCCACGATTTTTACGCAGATATTTAGATCTTTATACTGAAATGACAGGGGCTTTTCAGCGGTATGCTGAAGATGTAAAAAGTGGTGATTTTCCTTCTGAAGATGAACAATATTAATTCTTTTGCTTAAAAGATTTTTACGGAATGAATACTGCGGAAAAAATTATCGATCGGTTAAATTTACAACCTCATCCAGAAGGAGGTTACTTTAAAGAAGTTTATCGAAGTTCAGATATCATAGAGGCTGATGCTTTGCCTGAAGCTTTTAAAACCGAACGAAATTATTCTACCAGTATTTACTTTTTACTGACTTCCGATAATTTTTCGGCATTTCATAAAATAAATCAAGAAGAGGTTTGGCATTTTTATGATGGCTCTCCTCTTCTTTTATATACCATTTCTCCTTCGGGGGAACTTACAGAAATAAAAATAGGGAGAGATTTGGAAAACGGTGAAGTTCCACAATATGTGGTTCCAAGAAATTACTGGTTTGCGGCAAAATCTATACAACAAAACGCATTCTCTTTTGTAGGTTGTACGGTCGCACCGGGATTTGATTTTAGTGATTTTACGCTAGCTAAACAGGAATTTTTAATTAAAAAATATCCGCAACATAAGAAGATTATTGAGGAATTCATCCGATGATCTGATGCAAATTACTATTCTAAGAAATTAGTTATTTTACCATTAAGTTTTAAATTCAATTTTGGCAGATAAGTTACTTTCCAATAAAAACAACCTACAGGTATTACACGAAGACAACCATATCATCATTGTCAATAAACGTGTTGGCGACATAGTACAAGGCGATAAAACCGGTGACAAGCCGCTTAGTGAAGTAGTTAAAGCCTATTTAAAAGAAAAGCACAACAAACCGGGTAATGTATATTTAGGCGTAGTACACCGTCTTGACCGGCCAACCAGCGGTATTGTTTTATTTTCGAAAACTTCAAAAGCGCTACCCAGGCTTAATAAATTATTTCAGCAAAAAGATGCTAAAAAGACCTATTGGGCCGTGGTAAAAAACAGGCCGCCAAAAGATCAGGATATATTGGTGCATTATCTAAAGCGCAACCCCAAACAAAACAAGTCTTTTGCCCATAAAAACGAAGTGCCTGATAGTAAAAAAGCAATCCTGGAATATCGTATTTTAAAAGAATTAGACAATTATTTTTTACTGGAAGTCGATTTAAAAACGGGAAGACATCACCAGATCCGTAGTCAGCTTTCGGCCATCGGATGCCCTATAAAAGGTGATTTAAAATACGGCTTTGATCGTAGTAATAATGATGCTGGCATTCATCTGCACGCCAGAAAACTAGAGTTTATTCATCCGGTAAAAAAGGAAACGATAATAGTATTTGCCGAAGTTCCAGACGAAGCTTTGTGGCAGGCTTGTAAAATTCAAAGTTAAAAGTTGAAAGTTCAAGTTTTACACTTTACAAAACGAAGAACCTACTACAGGTAACAAATTCTATTACAATCCAAAATTTTTCAACAATGTAGAATGAAAAAGTCTATTGTTCTATGAGCTATTGCCTTGATTCCTGAATCCAGAAGCATAGTGGTCTATTTTCTTTATTTCAAGATTCTAATTCCACATCGACTTTCCGTTACTTTACAAAAGCAAGGATGAAAAGCCATTTAAGGCTTTCTAATATTTCATTTTTTTTAAAATCTTCAACCATGCTATTAAATATTTCCCAAAGCTTAGATGAAGATTTTTTGATCCCCTCTTCTTAGCGTAATTTGAATAAAAATGACGATCTGATAGACAAATGCGAAAAAACAATTTTATTAAAATTAATAATTACGGTTTTATAGGAAACCTGCAAACTACTGCTTTAGTCTCCAAACAAGGGGATATCGATTTTATGTGCTTTCCCAATTTTGATTCACCTACGGTTTTTGCGACCATACTGGATGAAGACAAAGGTGGCTGTTTTTCTATTGAGCCATTAATTGAAAATTTAGAATATAATCAGTTTTACATCACTGATACCGCCAGTCTTATTACCCGGTTTTCGTCCAAAGACGGCATGGGCGAAATTTGTGATACTATGGTGATCGATGAAAAGGATCACAAGTTTAAATTGCTTAGAAAAATAACCACTACCTACGGTAATGTTTCTTATCGCGTAAAATGCAAACCACGATTTAATCATGCTGAGAAAAGGCATACGGCTTCTCAAAAAGAAAATGAAATTACTTTTTGTAAAGACGATAAAAGCATTCTTTGTTTAAATAGCTGCCAGGATTTGTATATCGCTATGGACGATGGTTTTTCTGAATTTACCTTAGCCGAAAGAGAATCGGCTTATTTCATTCTAACCGATTTCCATTTGTCTGAAGAACAACAACAAAACATGTCTGACTTTGGAGAAAAATATTATGAAGAAAGTAATGAATATTGGAGAAAATGGGTAAGTCAATGCACGTACAAAGGTCGCTGGATAGAAACAGTTATAAGATCGGCCATTACTTTAAAGCTCCTAACTTCTCATAAAGAAGGAAGTATTATCGCGGCACCCACATTTGGTTTGCCAGAAAAAATTGGAAGTGAAAGAAACTGGGATTATCGATATACCTGGATAAGGGATGCCGCTTTTGCTATGTATGCTTTTTTAAAACTCGGTTTTAAAGAAGAAGCAACTTCATTTTTTAAATGGGTAGAGAAGTATTGTTTTAAGGATAAAATGGATTTAGTATATACTTATGATGGAAAAACACCACCAGATGAGCGTACACTAGATCATTTTAACGGGTATAAAAACAGTAAACCGGTTCGGGTGGGCAACGAAGCTAAAAATCAAACCCAACTTGATATTTATGGCGAACTTATCGATGCCGTCTACGTTTATTATTTGCACGACGGTCCAATCAAAAAAGACTTCTGGAAAAATATAAAACATCATATAGAATATGTTTGTGAACATTGGAAAGATAAAGACCGTGGAATTTGGGAAATTAGAGGGGATAAAAAAGAATTTCTACATTCCAGATTAACCTGTTGGGTGGCGTTGGATCGCGGAATTAAAATTGCAGAAGGAAATAATCTCGAGTTTCCTCGAAAGAAATGGGAAGAAGTAAGAGAACAAATTAAGAATAGTATCTACACCGACTTTTGGAACTAAGAAAAACAGGCATTTGTTCAACATAAAGGTACAGATGAACTGGATGCTTCGGTATTATTAATGCCAATTCTTCACTTTATTGATAAACACGACGAGAAGTGGAAAAAAACCTTGCAAGCGATAGAGCGAGAATTAAAATACGATGTGCTTATATACCGTTATCGTGCTGCCGAAACCGATACTGACGGACTGGAAGGCGAAGAAGGAACCTTTACCATGTGTTCTTTTTGGTATATCGAATGTTTGGCACTTGGTGACCGCATCGAAGAAGCCGCTGAAAATTTTGCCAGGATTTTAGGCTATGGTAATTCACTACGATTATTTAGTGAACAAATAAGTAAAAGCGGGGAACAGGTTGGTAACTTTCCGCAAGCCTTAACGCATTTGGCACTCATCAATGCCTGTTTGGAACTCAATAAAAAAATGGATAGAAAAAAGAATAATTAACTATGTAAATTAACTACTTTTTAAAACTTCTAAAAATTTCTGTAAAAACAGCAGCGGCAATTAATACTCCGCCAATCATGGTGTTTGCTGACGGAATTTCATTCAAAATAAAATAACCTAATACAATACCATAAATAGGCTGGGCACTGCTTATAATACTGGCGGTAGTCGCCGAAAAATATTTAAAACTACTCACTAAAAGAGTATGGCCTACAGATGTTGTGAATAACCCCAATATTAAAACAGGTGCCAGTTGCGATGGAATAACCGATAAATCAAAGAAAAACAAAACCGGAAGCAATAACCCGCTAACTACAAACATCTGGTACAACATTAGAACCGAACCATTGTAAGTTGAGGCTTGCTGTTTCATTAAAATATTCCGAAGTGAATATAAAAAAGCCGAACCAACACCAAAACAAACTGCAATGGTTTGTTGGTTATCCAAACTAAATTCTGGCACTAAAAAATAAACACCTAATAACACCAGAACACCTAAAAGCAGATGTAGCTTATTGAAACCCGTTTTACGAATTATCGGTTCTAAAAAAGTGGTGATAACAGGATATGTATATATAGAAAGCATCCCTATAGCAACACTGGATAATTTTAGCGCCTGAAAATAGGTGAGCCAGTGCGCGCACATTAGAAAACCAGCAAATAAAACTTTCAGAAGATCATTATTATTTTCAAAATTTAGCTTAAAACCTTTAAGCTTACAAAAAATAAGCAACGCCCAAACAGCAATAAAAGATCTAAGAAAAATGATTAAAAAAGGACTCAAATCTATATACCTACCCAAAGTCCCAGAAGTACTAATAATTACAACCGCCAGGTTTAATTGAAAGATATGTTTTAAGTAGGCTTTTTCTTCAACCAAATTACAGCATTTTAGCGTGCATAATCATTTACTTTTTCCTTAATTACATCGGCAACGGGGCGATTATCGATTTTACTTTCTAGCCACGAAATAATATCAAGATATAAAAAAGCACGACGTTCATACGGATGATCTTCGTACCGTTTTAGTGTGGCGTGAAGCTTTCGGAATTCATCTTTTATATCAAGCGGACTAACATCAGGCAGATTTCGAAGGAACTTAATCATTTCCTTTTGAACCTCATGTAGGTCGTTCATCCTGATTAAAAATTTATAAGTAGATTTTATTAATCGCTCTAAATGATAATCCATGCCTGCTTCATAATGAGCAACCAGACTCAGTATCCTCGAAAAACACATTAAATCTTCACGCATTTCCAAAGATTTGTTTTGAATGATTTTTCCTAAATACTCGATACATTTTTTGTTATTACCATCACCAAAATAAAGCGATGCAATTTTATAATAAAACACCATAATGTGATGCTCGTCGATTTTTCCTTTAAATCGCTTGATTTTTTGATCTATCTTTTCTACCAGAGTTTCGCCACCGTGAAACTCTCCTTTCATAAATCTTAAGTTTAGTTTATTTTCATAGAGATATAGGAAAGACAGGGAGGCTATATTATCATCATCAGGAATTTTTGGGTTTTTAAGCGTATCCTCAAATCGATGTAAAACTTTTTCGAAAGTTGAAGTATGGTTCAGGTAAAATAATGATTCTAACAAGTAATGGTTGCCTTTTAAATAGAAAACAGGATGCACAGGAATTAAATGCTTGTTATCGTTAAAAAGATCGATCCATTTAGAAGAATATTTAAAAGCATTCAGGAAGTTCTGCGTAATAAAACTATACCACAAATGAGCCTGAAATAGCCATAACTTCTCCTTAAATCCCAAATCTGCAAAAGTGTATTCAGGTAAGTTTGTTTCAAAATAATTATGGATCGCTGTAGCTTCTTCTTCTGTACGAGCATAGCCCATTTTTAGAAAAATGCCATATAACTGCAACGATAAATTGGATAACTTACTAGAAATCTGGTTAAGATTGGTAAGTTCTTCTGTTTGTTTTATTAAAATTTCGGCCCTGTTTTCAATACTTCTGGTGATATATTGGGATTCAATAATTTTTTCGAGCTCCAAAATCTCGTAAGCCAGGTTTTTCTCCTCATAAGCTAAAGCAGTAGCTTTCGTTTTATCCAGGAGCTTTAAACTTTGCTTATAAAGGCCTTTTCGATATAAAATAATAGCAAAGTCTAACTGTTCCCTAATCTGAATCGGAATACTTTGATGGGCTGGGTTTAGACGTAAACTAATTAAAATCTGCTTGTACAAATGTGCCTTAATATTGGACAATTGTTGCTTGGTGATATTGGTGTTTTTAAGCAGTAATTCTTCATCATACCTTTTTTGCCTGCTTAAAACTTTAAACAGGTTGAGAAATTTACTATCTGAATTCACCCCAATTCTTCCTACATACAACGAAAATTGTCTCTTTTCGGAAGGAGAAAGTGATTTTATTAAAGAAAATAGGTTATCCGTTAAATCGTTGGTCATTGTAACAAGATACTTTTTAAATAACTGATAATCAGTTATATTACAAAAATATAACTCATTTAATTATCGTAACACTTAAACAGGTCTACTACGTGAGCAGTAGGCTTTGTTATACTTTAGTTAAAGATAAAGCAAAAAAAAACTCTTATGAGCGCAGAAAAGGTAGAAATTTTTGACACAACTTTGAGAGACGGTGAACAAGTTCCCGGATGTAAATTGAATACGGCACAAAAATTAAAAATTGCGGCAAGACTGGATGAGCTAGGTGTAGATGTAATAGAAGCCGGATTTCCTGTATCAAGTCCTGGTGATTTTCAATCTGTGACCGAAATATCAAAAATAGCAAAAAACGCTGCCGTTTGTGGACTCACCAGAGCCGTAAAAAAAGATATCGAAGTTGCTGCTGAAGCCTTAAAATATGCAAAAAAACCTCGTATTCATACAGGGATAGGAACTTCAGATTCTCATATTAAATATAAATTTAATGCTACTCCAGAGCAGATTATCGAACGTGCGGTCGAAGCTGTTGCTTACGCTAAAAACTTTGCCGATGATGTCGAATTTTACGCTGAAGATGCCGGCAGAACCGATAACGCTTTTCTTGCGCAGGTCTGCCAGGAGGTCGTCAACGCTGGGGCTACCGTTTTAAATATTCCGGATACTACAGGATATTGCCTTCCTGAAGAATATGGAAAAAAAATAAAGTACCTAAAAGATCATGTGGCGGGTATTGATAATGTAATCATTTCCTGTCATTGCCATAATGATTTAGGATTAGCTACTGCTAACGCCATTGCTGGTGTTGCCAATGGTGCACGACAAATTGAGTGTACCATCAATGGCATTGGTGAGCGTGCCGGAAATACCGCATTAGAAGAAGTAGTAATGATCCTTCGCCAACACCCTACTTTAAACTTAAATACAGACATCAACCCAAAATTACTATTTGAATTAAGTAAAATGGTTTCTAGAGAAATGGGGATGTTTGTTCAGCCAAATAAAGCAATTGTAGGAGCAAATGCTTTTGCTCACAGCTCTGGGATCCACCAGGACGGGGTTATTAAAAACCGTGAAACTTACGAAATTATTGATCCTGCTGATGTTGGCGTAACAGAATCTGCTATTGTTCTAACTGCCCGTAGCGGTCGTGCCGCTTTAGCTTACAAAGCCAAAAAAGTAGGTTATAATCTTACAAAATTAGAATTGGATGCTGTTTATACCGAATTTCTTAATTATGCAGATATGAAAAAAGAGGTATTAGACGAAGATATCCATGAAATCATGGCCATTTCTAAAAAGAAAATTAAAGCAATCGCGTAAAGACGTCATATTAAGTTTTATAAAACTTATCATAACACAGCCCTCGTGCTGTGTTTAAAAATTTAAAGAAATGAAGAAAACCCTTTTTGATAAAATTTGGGATGCCCATGTGGTAGAGTCGATTCCTGATGGTCCGGACATTCTATATATCGATCAGCACTTAATTCATGAAGTTACGAGTCCACAAGCTTTTAACGAATTAAAAGAGCGGGAAATTCCTGTTTTTCGACCTAATAAAATCGTGGCCACCGCAGATCACAACACGCCAACTGAAAATCAGCATTTACCGGTTAAGGATTTGCTATCCAGAAAACAATTAAAAGAACTTTCACAGAACTGTGAAGAAAACAATATTACACTTTATGGTTTGGGACATCCTTACAACGGGATTGTTCACGTAATGGCGCCAGAACTGGGGATCACACAACCCGGTAAAACCATGGTTTGTGGGGATAGTCACACTTCGACCCATGGAGCTTTTGGTGCAATTGCTTTTGGGATAGGTACCAGCCAGGTAACTCAGGTTTTCGCTTCACAATGCTTATTGGTAGAAAAGCCTAAAAGGCTGCGTGTAAATGTAAACGGAGATCTGAGAAAAGGAGTTACTCCAAAAGATGTTATTCTTTACGTGATCAGTAAACTAGGGACAAACTCCGGAACGGGCTATTTTTGCGAATATGCCGGTGATGTTTTTGAAAATATGTCGATGGAAGGTCGCATGACCGTTTGTAACATGAGTATTGAAATGGGAGCTCGTGGCGGACTAATTGCACCAGATCAAACTACTTATGATTATGTTGAAGGAAGAGAGTTTGCGCCCAAAGGAGAAGAATTTGATAAGCTAAAAGCGTATTGGGAAACTTTAAAAACCGATGAAGGTGCCGAATTTGATCAGGAATATTCTTTTGATGCCGAAGATATCGAGCCAATGATCACCTACGGTACCAATCCTGGTATGGGAATTAAAATTACCGGCGCCATACCTGTTGAAGGAGGTAAAAGTGATGCTAAAGCCTTAAGCTATATGGGCTTTAAGCCTGGAGAAAGTTTAATCGACAAACCTATTAATTATATCTTCATTGGCAGTTGTACAAATAGTCGTATCGAGGATTTCAGAATGGCAGCGAGCTATATCAAAGGAAAGAAAAAAGCAGAAAATGTAAATGCATTAATCGTTCCCGGAAGTAGACAGGTAGCCGCTCAAATTCAGGAAGAAGGTCTCGATAAAGTTTTTGAAGAAGCAGGCTTTAGATTAAGACAACCCGGGTGCTCAGCCTGCCTGGCAATGAACGATGATAAAATTCCAGAAGGCGAATATTGTGTTTCTACCAGTAACAGAAATTTTGAGGGTAGGCAAGGACAAGGTTCAAGAACAATTTTAGCGAGCCCACTCACTGCTGCAGCAACCGCCGTGGCCGGAAAAATAACCGACTTTACAAAAAGCTTGAATTAATGGAAAAATTCACCACACTACAAGATACAGCCGTCCCGTTAGAGGTCGAAAATATAGATACAGATCAAATCATCCCTGCACGTTTCCTTAAGGCAACAGATAAAGCAGGTTTTGGTGAAAATCTTTTTAAAGACTGGCGTTTTGACAAAGATGGAAAACCTGTAGAGGATTTCTCACTAAACCAGGATCAATACTCAGGACAAATTTTAATCGCAGGAAACAACTTTGGTTGCGGTTCAAGTAGAGAGCATGCTGCATGGGCATTAAAAGCCTATGGTTTTAAAGTAGTTGTTTCCAGTTATTTTGCAGATATCTTTAAAGGTAATGCACTAAATAATGGTTTATTACCGGTTCAGGTTTCTCCTGAGTTTTTGGACGAACTCTTCCTTGCCATTAAAAAAGATAATAAAGAAAGCTTTAAAGTTGATCTCGAAAATCAAAAAATTCAAATTATAAGCAGCGGTAAATCCGAAAATTTTGCTATAGATGCTTATAAAAAGACCTGTTTAATTAATGGTTTTGATGATATTGACTTTTTAGTGAGTAAATTGGATGCCATCAAGAAATTTGAAGAAAAACAAACGCAAATGCGTGAAGCTGCGATTCAGGAATAGGAACTGAGTCTATAAACTTTTTTATAGGAAAAAATATGAAACTAAAAATAGCCGTATTAGCCGGAGATGGAATTGGACCGGAAATTACACAGCAATCCATAAAAATACTTAAAGCTATTGGCGATCGTTTTGATCATGAATTTGAATTCGAAGATGCGATTGTTGGTGCCGCTGCAATAGATTTACTAGATAATCCATTACCTGAAGCAACTTTAGACCTTTGTAAAAAATCTGATGCTGTACTATTTGGTGCCATAGGTCATCCCAAATATGATAATAACCCGGATGCTAAAGTGAGACCAGAACAGGGATTATTGAAATTAAGGAAAGAATTAGGTCTTTATGCCAATATCCGTCCTGTAACTACTTATCCTAAACTTATCGATCAGTCTCCGCTTAGACCGGAAAGAATTCAGGGTGCAGATTTAACGATTTTTAGAGAGTTAACAGGAGGAATTTATTTTGGTGAAAAAAGCCAGAGTGAAGATGGACAAAGCGCTACCGATGTGTGTACCTATTCTGTAGTAGAGATCGAAAGAATGGCGCACTTAGCTTTTAAAGCTGCCCAACAACGACGTAAAAAATTAACCCTGGTAGACAAAGCCAATGTTTTGGAAACTTCCCGTCTTTGGAGAAAAACCGTAAAGAAAATTGCTGAAGAATATCAGGACGTAGAATTAGATTTCTTATTCGTAGATAATGCAGCTATGCAAATGATCTTGAATCCTAAGCAATTTGATGTAATTCTTACTGAAAATATGTTTGGTGATATCATTTCTGATGAAGCCAGTGTAATTGGAGGAAGTATTGGTTTATTAGCTTCTGCTTCAGTTGGTGGTAATAATGCAATGTTTGAGCCCATTCACGGGTCATATCCCCAAGCTACGGGTAAAGGAATTGCGAATCCTGTAGCTTCGATCCTCTCTGCAGCAATGCTACTGGATCATTTTGGTCTTATCGAAGAAGGCGATGTCATAAGAAAAGCAGTGGCCACCAGTATCAAACTAAATGTATGTACTGAAGATATTAATAAAGATAATCCTTACAGTACTGAAAAAGTTGGAGATTTCTTGGAAGGCCTAATTAGCGAGTCTGAAAATAATATCAATGACGAAAATCTTAATTTTGGTCAAATGACCATCATCTGATTTCACGTTTGTAATCTTAGTTAGATTAAAAAGGGGGTAGACATAGTTCCCTAAAATTGTGTAAGTTTGTATAGAGAAAGGGTTAGATTTATTAAAGTCTAGCCCTTTTTTAATACATAATCATCTATAAATTAGACCACAGTTAAAAAGAGAGCGTTTTTTTAAAAGCATAAAAAAAGCTATCCATTTTGGATAGCTTCTATTGTTTTATTAAAAAATGCTCTTAGAACATTTCTCTTCCTGCAAAGTGAAAAGCACCTTCGATAGCAGCATTTTCATCGCTATCACTACCGTGTACTGCGTTCTCTCCTACAGAAGAAGCATATTTTTTTCTAATAGTTCCTTCAGCAGCATCTTCAGGGTTTGTTGCACCAATCAAAGTTCTAAAATCTTCAACTGCATTTTCTTTTTCTAAGATTGCAGCAACAATTGGACCTCGAGTCATAAATTCTACCAATTCTCCGAAGAACGGACGCTCTTTATGAACCGCGTAAAAAGTCTCGGCATCAGCTGTTGTCATTTGCGTTAACTTCATGGCTACGATTCTAAAACCTGAAGCATTGATCTGATCTAAAATTGCACCAATATGCCCCTTTTCTACAGCATCAGGCTTAATCATGGTGAAAGTTCTGTTTCCTGCCATTTCGTGTTTTTTAAATTTTCAGCAAAAATAACCAATTCTCTTCCAAATACAAGGTTATTAAAACTTTATATCAATTTTCTAAAATTTCACGCTGATTTCTTGCAAAAGCGCATTTTCTATGCCTCTCATTTGCATATTAACTTCCTCATTTTCAAAATCAAAATTCAAAACACCAAAACTTAGCTGAAAGATCACCTCACCTTCTCGATACATATTAGCTTCCCCACTAAAACTCTCATAAACATGCGTCATTCCACTAGAAGTAAAATCATATAATGGCGCCTTCAAACCTTCGATATCCATTTTTGAAAATTCTGAAATATGACGATCTCCACTAATTATAATAGGGTTTTTAATTCCTGAACTCGCAATCAGATCTAACAAATGCTCACGTTCTTCTGGGAAATTCGCCCATTTCTCAAAACGATGCTGCATGCTAAGCACCTGTATACTACTCATTATAATATGATAATCTGCCGTGCTATTATTTAGTTCCTTCTCTAACCACTTCCACTGCGCATCTCCTAAAATGCTACCTCCCCTACTCTCATTAATTGGATCTCTAAAATACCGGGTATCCAATAATATAACTTTTATCGTGTTTCCATCAGCAATTAAATCTTGTGCATAATAGACACCTTCACGAGCACGACGTATATCGCCCTGTGGAACATTCATAAAATCAAGAAATAATTGCTGACTTTCGGCTTTCTTCTCCCATTCTTTCCCTGCATTATTTTTTCCAAAATCATGATCGTCCCATGTACCTAACATCACAGCAGTATTTACCAATTTTTGATAGGCCTCAACATTTTGCTGAAAATCGTACATTGCTTTCATTTTTTCCATATCTGGCGTATCGGCATAAATATTATCACCACCCCATATAAAAGCATCGGGTTCATTATCCAGTATAGGCTCCCATAATGGTTGGGGATTATCCTGATCATTACAACTACCAAAAACAATGGTAAAATCATAATCTTTTTTAGGTATTTCCTGTCGCTCTTTATGTGTTATACCAGAAGTAGAATTACAGCCAACCAAAAATAAAATCAGTGAAAATCGTAAAATTTTAATCATTTTTGTTGTTTTGTTTTCCATAAAAATAAACATTACCAAAAAAATCTTTAAATGGATACTTAGGCTTAACGTAATGATAAATTATCACTTGTTAAACTTTTTACCTCCTTAGCTTCTACAAGCGGTACTGAATCTAATAGAATTTGATGATTTTGGAACAAGGCTGAGGCGTAAGAATAGGAAAACATTTTATAAATTCGAATTAAGCTTCAATGGAATTAAAGCCTGAATGAGGCATTAAATTGTATCTTTACACTCTTATGATAGAGCAATATATTTTAGAAATAACGGCCGAATTATCCAAAGCGAACAATATAGTAATTGTTCCTCACAAAGGCCCAGACGGCGATGCGATGGGAAGCACATTGGCTTTGATGCATTTCCTAAAGGATAAAGGACATAATGCCAATGTTATCGCTCCTAATGAATACCCTAATTTCCTTAAATGGTTACCTGGTAACGACCAGGTGATTATATATGATGAAAGTAAAAAACTGGCCGACGACATTATTGAAAAAGCAGAGATTATTTTTACTTTAGATTTCAATGATCTATCTCGTTGTGGTGATATGCAACAGGCATTAGAAGCTAGTGAAGCAACTTTTATAATGATCGATCACCACCAGGAACCAGCAAATTATGCAGATTATACATATAGCGATACCAGCATGAGTTCTACCTGTGAGATGGTCTATCATTTTATAGAACGGCTTCGTGCTAAAAACAAAATCACTCCTGAAATTGCCAGCTGTTTGTATACTGGGATTATGACCGACACCGGTTCATTCAGATTTTCAAGCACTACACCAAACACCCACCGCGTAGTCGCAGATCTTATTGAAAAAGGTGCCGAAAATAGCAAAATTCATCAGGATGTCTTTGATACGAATTCTGAAAGTCGCTTACAATTATTAGGGGTAGCTTTGCAAAATTTAAAAGTTAACCGACAGTTTAGAACCGCTTATATTACCATTTCACAGGAAGAATTAGATGCCCATAACTTTAAAAAAGGAGACACTGAAGGTTTTGTAAATTACGGGCTCTCTTTAGATGGAATTGTTTTTGCAGCTATCTTTATTGAAAATAAACAGGAAGGAATCATTAAAATTTCATTCCGTTCTAAAGGCGATTTTTCAGTAAATACATTTGCAAGGGCTCACTTTAATGGCGGTGGTCATAATAATGCTGCCGGTGGAAGAAGTGAAATGTCCATGAACGACACCATCGTAGAATTTAACAAACTGCTTCCTGAATATAAAGAACAACTTCAGGCATGAAAAAACTAATTTTTAGCTTATTATTTATCGCTGCATTGGTTTCCTGTAAATCTCCAGAAGCTCGCTATCCCGTAAGTCAACATTCAGGAAGTTATATCAACGAATCGGTAGCGAGAAATAAAAAGCTTTTGGCAGAAGAAGAATTTTTAATAAAAAAGATCATTGCAAACGACAGTAGTAAAAATTATATCGCCAGTAATGGCGGATTTTGGTATTTCTATAATAAAAAAGTAGCCGACTCCGTTTCTAAAACAAAACCGGAATTTGGCGATATTGTAAATTTCGATTATTATATTCAAACCTTAAATGACCAAACGATATACGGTAAAGGCGAAAAGCCAACAAAAGAATTTGCTATAGATCAGGAAAACTTGTTTAGCGGTTTAAGAGATGGCTTAAAATTGATGAAAGCCGGGGAAACGGTTACTTTCTTATTCCCTTCTTACAAAGCTTTTGGATATTATGGCGATAAAGATCGAATTGGAACTAATATTCCAATAAAAACTACAGTTACTTTACATTCTATCCGGGAACAGGATTCTATAAACTAAAAAATCTTATTTATTTTTGCTTAAAATTAAAATTTATATAATGAAGAAATTTAGCCTTTTACTTTTAAGTGCTATTGTTTTGGCTTTTACAGCCTGTAAAGACGACTACCCAGATTTAGAAGACGGGATGTACGCTAAGTTTGATACCTCTATGGGGCCTTTTATAGCCGAGCTATATTATGAGCAAACCCCAATTACTGTTGCCAGCTTTGTTTCACTGGCTGAAGGAAACAGCACAATGGTAGACAGTACTTATAAAAACAAAAATTTTTATGATGGAATTATTTTTCACAGAATCATTGATGGTTTTGTAATACAAGGTGGTGATCCTACCGGTACAGGTCGTGGTGGCCCGGGTTACCGTTTCCCTGACGAAACTATCGACAGCTTAAGCCATGAATCTAAAGGTATCCTTTCTATGGCCAATGCAGGCCCAGGAACAAATGGAAGCCAGTTTTTTATTACCCTTGCTCCTACTACAAATTTAGATGGAAGACATACCGTTTTTGGAAAAGTCGTAAAAGGACAGGATGTTGTTGATGCCATAGGCAAAGTAGAAACCGACCCTGGTGATCGACCTGTAAAAGATGTAGTCATTAATTCAGTTGAAATTATTAGGAAAGGGAAATCTGCCAGAAAATTCGACGCGCCTAAAGTTTTTGAAAACGAACTTCAGAAAATTAAAGAAGCTGAAGAAGAAGAAGCCAGAAAACTTGAAGAAGCAAAAGCTGAAAATAAAGCGATGTTCGAAAAATATCAAGACGAAGCTAAAACATTAGATAGTGGATTAGGAATTTATATTCTTAAAGAAGGCGAAGGTCCAAAACCTAAAATTGGGCAAAACGTTGGTGTGGATTATGAAGGTTACTTTACCGATGGTGGCATTTTTGACACCAGCAAAGAAGAGGTAGCAAAAAAATGGGATATCTTCAATGAAATGCGAAGTATGCAGGGTGGTTATGCTCCCCTAAATATTAGTTATGGCCCAGATGCTCCTATGATCGCCGGTTTTAATGAAGGAGTTCAACAAATGAAAGTTGGTGATCAGGCCATTTTATATATCCCAAGCCATTTAGCCTATGGCGAAAGAGGTCGAGGTCCAATCGAACCGAATACCGATTTAGTTTTTATCGTAGATCTGGTAGACATTAAATAAGCTGTTAGCTAGAAAAACTGCCGTTTTACCGGCAGTTTTTTCGTTTTAATCAGATAATTTTATTTCATTCATCATGAAAAAATTCATCTTAATTGTATTTACCTTTATTGTCTCATCATGCAATCTATTAAACACCAATAACTTCAAGAACGACTATAGGTGGAAAAATAGAAAATTTAAAACTTCTCAAAATGCTAGCCTACAGTTCAAACCTAAACTAATTAAAATCTACGATGATGATTCTTATTTTCTCAAAAAATACTTTAAAACAGATTCACAGGAAATAGTCAACAAATTCAATAAAGAATTAGTAAAAGATCTTGAAAAAAGAAATTTCAATTTGTCATCCCAAAATTCAGAATATAAAATTTCAGTAGATACTTTAATTTTTAAAGAAATTGTCAAAAATGAAAATGTATATACCTATAATGAAAGAGAGTTTATAGGTATTTATGAAAGTTATAAGGTAAAATTTAAAATTATTGGTAAAGTAGAATCTAAAGATACCTCAGCTGTCATTGAATCTGATATTAATTTTGAAGCTCAACCACGAGAAGGAATGCTTATCAAAAAATATGTAGCTTACGATAATAAAAATACTAATCTAGACAAAGTATGGAAAAACCTTCTGAACGAATTCAGCTATCGCTGTTACGAATTTATTCAGAAGGAAATCTAATATTCTCTATTTCTTCGGAATATTTTTTAGAATCTCGAGAGTGAAATCCCAAAATTTTTGAGTGGAAGAAATACTTGCTCTCTCGTCTGGAGAATGGGCCCCTTTTATTGTTGGACCAAAAGAGATCATATCCATATCAGGATAATGATTTCCTATAATTCCGCATTCCAAGCCTGCATGGCAGGCAGCAATATGAGCCTTTTCACCGTGTTGCTTTTGATAAATTTCATCTAGAACTTTTAAGATCTCGGAAGCTGGATTTGGCGCCCAACCAGGATATTCGCCAGATTGTTTTACTTTAAACTTCGCCAGCTCAAAACTTGCCTGTAAGCTATGCGCGAGATCACTTCTAGTAGACTCTACAGAAGATCTTGTAAGACACTTAATTTTCGCTTTTCCATTAGCTACAACAACATTAGCGATATTATTGGAAGCTTCAACCAAACCTTCAATCTCGGGACTCATTCTATAAACTCCATTGTGGGCAGATGCAATGGCTTTTATTATCTCCATCTGATCTTCAACCTTCATCAACTTTCCATTAATTTCGGCTTCAGAAATACCTATATCCATATTGGGCTCCAAACTGGCGTATTCTTTTTTAATCTCATCGATCCACATCAGCATTTGTTGCACAAAAAAGTTAGTATCCTCTTTATCAACAACTACAAAAGCTTCGCTTTCACGCGGAATGGCATTACGTAATCCGCCACCCTGTAATTCAGATACTCGTAATCCAAAATCACGATATGCCGTATATAATAATCTAGCCATTAACTTATTGGCATTTGCAAGTCCTTTGATGATATCCATACCAGAATGTCCACCTTGCAATCCTTTCACTACAATTTTATAACCCACGCTATTATCAGGGATATTTTCTTCTTCATATTCGCGTAAAGCCGTAATATCGATACCACCGGCGCAGCCTATTCCAATTTCATCATCCTCTTCGGTATCCAAATTCAGTAAAATGTCCCCATCTAATAACTCTGGAGAAAGACCTTTTGCCCCGGTCATTCCGGTTTCTTCATCTATTGTAAAAAGTGCTTCGATGGCGGGATGTTGGATATCATCACTTTGCAAAATAGCCATAATTGTAGCGACGCCAAGACCATTATCCGCTCCAAGTGTTGTACCTTCAGCTTTTACCCAATCGCCATCTACATACATTTTTATTCCTTGTGTATCAAAATCGAATTTCGTATCGTTATTTTTTTGATGCACCATATCTAAATGGGATTGTAAAACAATGGTTTTTCGATCTTCTAAACCGGTGGTTGCCGGTTTACGTATAACCACATTACCGGTTTCATCCACCTGAGTATCCAGCCCCAAGTTTTCACCAAAGTTTTTAATAAATTCGATTACTCTGTCTTCTTTTTTGGACGCTCTGGGAACTTCGTTTAAATCTGCAAAGTTATGCCAAAGCGCTTTGGGTTGTAAATCCCTTATCTCATCATTCATTTTTATATTTTTTGATGTATTTTCAAAAATAACGCTATTTAACTGAGAATTAAAGACAAGAATTATAATAATATCTTAATTTAGGACTTAAATTAAAAAAGGGGATTCGATCGAATCCCCCTATCAATTTTAAATTAACAATTTATTCAATCTTAATATTAAATATTACGGTGGCCTGAACAAAGTTACCAGGTTCGTACTCGTATACCAGTGCCTGTTGTATAGTATACTTATCTCCTGCAACTGAATGCCCTGGATACTGACCAATTTTAAAATTAAAACTGGTTCCTTCAAATTCGGAATATACCATAGCCGCATCGCTCCAACCAATAACATCTCCAGATTCATCGAACCAATGACCATAACCATTTGCCGTAGTTTCAGCAATCAAATCTCCATTACTGTTTACACCATAAAACTGAATAGAATCACCTAACTCATCTAAAATTTGATTAGGCTGCATTAAAAAAGCCTCTGCTAGCTCTTCAGTATTCAAAGAAATAGTAGCTCCGCTATAATTTTCATTATCCACAGGAAAAGAGACATCATAATTTAAAATTATATTGTGAGGTTCACTATCTTCAGGAAGTGCTATAACTCCTAACATATTGGTTTCAGAAAAAGAAACCTTATATGGCCATTGTTCATCATTCGTATTATCATCATCCCATGCATGCGGTTCATATTCAGTTGGAGCACCGGTAACCACCAACCAAAGATGCGTGGTGTTTTCGGGTACAACAAAAGAAGTCGTGGCTTGATTCTGCTGATTCATCTCACCATAAACTCTGGTTCCGTTTTCTTGTAAAGCAACAAAACCATAACGCCAACCAGCTATAGAAGCGTTTACATTATTAAAGCCAGCTGCATTGGGTAGTCCTGTGAAATCAACACTAACTTGGGTATTAGCATCGGGCACTTTTAGCGGAATCACGTTGTAACCTGTAGTTTGAGGAGCATACTCTATGCTTACCATATGGCTGCCATCTGGCTGGGTAGTATACTTATAACGTTGCGCTCCTATATAATCTTCGCCAAAATTTCTCAATTCATCGAAATCCCAGGTTACAAATTTTGTAGCCGCTTCATAAATTTCATTATTAAAATCGCTTAGGCTAATCCCGGTTAATCGCATATAGGCTTGCACAGGATCTTCTGGTTCCTGAGCTTCCCGCCACAAACGACCAATAAAATCCTGACCATGGAAAGAGGTCCAGTAATAATGTATAAAATAACTGGCATATCTATAATCTTCGTGATGAATATGTTTATTATAATTCTGAACATACACATTAAAATCGGCAGTAGTAAAAACCTGTTCTGGATAAGATTGAAAACCCTGCCATTGGGCCGTTTGCTCCCAGAATGTATTTCCTTCATTCCCGCCAAAACCGTATCTAAATCCGTGTCCGTTAGCCAGATCAGCAAACACCTGATACTGAAAGCTGTGACCAATTTCATGAGCGATGGTGTGCCCTACGGGTTGAGCAGTATTGGGACTAATCCATAAAGCGCCAATCGTATCATCGTAACCCGCTCCCGTGGCAAGCCATTCATCCTGATAAAAAAGAAAGATCATCATTTTATACTGATCCAAATTAGAATTCCCTGCATTTGGTTCTGCAAAACCTAATTCTCCAATATTCAGGGCATAAAAATCTTCCGCCCGGGTTAAAAGATCATCAATATCAACACGATATTTTGCTGCTGTATTCACTGATCCTGGATCATTATCGCCATATCCATCTCCCCAAAAAACGATAAAATGTTCAGATTCACGGCTGCGAGTATAAGACCATGTACTTTCTGGATCTTCAAAGTCCATATCGCTAAATTCATTAGGAATATAAACTAAAAGTGCTGATTCATCAGCTGATTGGTTCTCCTCAACTTCTTCAGATGGGACATCTTGTGGGTCTTTTCCATTAGCCGTTTCTTCAAAAGATTCCTCCGTAGAGCAATTTGTAAGAAATAACGTTAAAACAAAAAATAACCATAGTTTTTTAAGTAATTTCATGAAATAAAATTTTAAGTAGATTATAATTACCACCAATATTATAAAGTAACCTAAATTAAAATTGCTACTATCTTCACTTATACTTCGATTAAATTACCATATAGAGAAAAAGTAGTGTTATATTCCCCGGTTAAAAATCCTATTTTTGAAATTGTGAAAAATAAGTCTCAAATAATTCTGGCTATTTTATTGCCCATTCAAATCGTCCTCATCAAATTATTAGCAGGGAATGAATGGCTAATAGAAAGTTGGTATAGTCGCGGGATTTATCCTTACATCTCCAGAATAATGCGATGGTCACTTGGTATCCTTCCTTTTTCATTTGGAGATCTGTTATATACGATATTGACGGTTTTTATACTCCGATGGTTAGCAAAAAGGATTAAAACACGATTAAAAAAGCCAAAAGAATGGATGCTGGAAATATTGGCAACACTTTCGATCGTATATTTTTGCTTTCATTTTTTCTGGGGATTTAATTATTACCGTTTTCCCCTTCATCAATCTTTAGATATCGATAATGAATATTCTAAGGAAGAGCTTGTGCTGCTTACAGAAAAACTAATTGAAAAATCCAATAAAATTCACCTTGAAATTGTCCAAAATGACACTGTAAAAGTCGACATACCCTATTCGAAAGAAGAAATTTTTGACATTACCGTCCAAGGTTATGACCATATAAAAAAAGATTTTCCCGAATTAACATACGAGGGACGAAGCTTAAAAAGATCGCTTTTTAGTTGGCCTTTAACCTACATGGGATTTAATGGCTATTTAAACCCATTTACAGCAGAAGCTCAGGTTAACACCACTATCTTACCCTTTAAAATTCCCACTACAGCAAGCCATGAAATTGGTCACCAGCTGGGTTTTGCAAAAGAGAACGAAGCCAACTTTATAGCCTGTCTTGTAACGATTAACCATCCCGACCCTTTTTTTAGGTATTGCGGATTCACCTTTGCTCTTCGTTATTGTTTGGCAGAACTATTTAGAAGAGATCAAGAAGTGGGCGAAGCATTAATGAAAAAGCTACATCCCGGAATTTTAAAAAACTACCAGGAAGTTGAAGATTTCTGGCTTCAACATCAAAACCCGCTAGAACCCTTGTTTCAGGCTTTTTACAATCGCTTTCTTATTGTGAATAATCAACAGGATGGTTTACGAAGTTATAGTTATGTGGTTGCTCTTCTCGTTAATTATTATAAAAACACAGAAAATGCATTTTAAAAGCATTAAGATTTTATTAATTTTTTCTTAATTTTCTCCTTTTTATAAATTAAATCACATTTTTAACCAAACCCCTAACATTTATGAAATATAAATTTCTACTATGTTTTTTATTTCTGGGAATTGTTAATTTACCCGCCCAGGAATATTTCCCCACAAACTCGGGAGTTAAAACAACCAACACTAATTACACTGTATTTAAAAATGCAAATATTCATGTAGACCCCACCTCTACTATCGAAAAAGGAATGTTTGCAATTCAAAATGGAAAAATTACTGCAGTTGGTAAATCCATCTCTATTCCTAAAAATAGCGTAATTATCGATCTGGATGGCAAAGACATTTATCCTTCTTTTATCGATCTTTACAGCGAACTGGGAATTAAAAAACCAGAACGTGAATCTGGCTTTGGACGATCGGGACAATATGAAGCAAGCCGTGAAGGTTTTTATTGGAATGATCATATTAGACCGGAGCAAAATGCGGTAGAAAGCTTCAGCTATGATCCTAAAGAAGCGGGTAAATATCATAGTGGCGGATTTGGAGTTGTAAACACGCATATCCCGGATGGTATTATTCGCGGAAGTGGCGTTTTAGTAGCGCTAAATCCTAATGGTACCGAGGGCGATCGAATCTTAAAAGATCGTTCCGCCCAATATTTATCATTCGATAAAAGTGTAAAATCTCAGCAATCTTATCCTTCTTCTGTCATGGGAGCTATGGCTTTGATAAGACAGGTGTACTTAGATACAAAATGGTATGGAAATGGAAATGCGACTAATAAAGATCTTGCTTTAGAAGCGGTAAACGGCAACCAAAACCTTACACAAATTTTCACAACAGATAATCTTTTAGACGAGTTAAGAGCTGCTAAAATAGGTAATGAATTTGGTATTGAATACACCATTCTGGGTAGTGGTTTTGAATATGAAAAGTTAGATGAAATTAAAGCATCTGGTGCCACATACATAATCCCTATAAGCTTTCCTGCAGCTTACGATGTTGAAGATCCTTTTATGGCGGAATATTTAAGCCTTGCTGAAATGAAAAGATGGAATCAGGCGCCAGCTAATTTAAAAATGCTTGCAGAAGCCAATGTGCCATTTACCATCACAACAAAAGGCGTGGATCCTGCAAAAGAATTTAAGGAAAACCTGCTAAAAGCAATAGAATACGGACTTTCTAAGGAAGCTGCACTTGCCGCATTAACCATAACCCCGGCTAAAATCATTGGCCAGTCTGGAAAACTGGGAGAGATTAAGAAAGGAGCCTTAGCCAACTTCATTATAACCTCTGGCGATTATTTTGAAAAAGATACCAAAATCTTCGAAAATTGGGTTCAGGGAGAAAAAGCCGTTATCAATACAATGAATACGACAGACATTACCGGTAAATACGATCTTGAGCTAGATGGCAAAACCTACACTTTAGATATCTCCGGTTCTGCCGAGAAGCCAAATGCAAAACTCGAAACCAAAGATGTTAAACTGGGTTCCAAGCTAAGTTTTGAAGACAATTGGATGAGTATGCTAATTTCTTCTCCGGATACTACTAAAACTGAATTCATCAGATTATCGGCCAATGTGCCTTCAGCATCAGATAAGATTAGCGGTAAAGCAATCTTACCAAACGGAGACACTACCGTTTTTACAGCAACCAAACAATCTTCAGCAGAAAAATCAGATAAAGACAAAAAAGAAGAAGAAGAAGAAGAAAGTAAACATCCAGAGGTTTTACCGGTTACTTTTCCTAATGAGGCTTATGGTTTTGAAAAAATGCCAGATGCCAAAGATATCCTCTTCAAAAATGCCACTGTTTGGACAAATGAAGAACAAGGTATTATGGAAAATGCCGACGTTCTCGTAAAAAAAGGAAAAATCGCTAAAATTGGTAAAGATTTAAAGTCAGGTGGCGCGAGCGTTGTAGATGCCACAGGAAAACATTTAACCTCTGGCATCATAGACGAGCATTCACATATCGCCCTTTCTTCCATTAATGAAGGTGGTCATAATTCTTCGGCTGAAGTTAGTATGGAAGATGTAATAGACCCATCTGACATTGCGCTTTATCGTGATCTTGCAGGTGGTGTAACTACGGCTCAATTACTGCATGGTTCTGCCAACCCTATTGGTGGGAGATCCGCAATCGTACGTTTAAAATGGGGAGCTTCTGCAAATGATATGATTTTCGAGGACTCTCCTAAATTCATAAAATTTGCTTTAGGTGAAAACGTAAAACAATCCAACTGGGGAAGCGGTAATCGTTTTCCGGTAACCAGAATGGGGGTAGAGCAGGTGTTTACAGATTACTTTGGTCGCGCTAAAGAATATATGAAAAATAAAGAAGCAAATCCCGATTCTTATCGTAAGGATATCGAAATGGAAACGCTTGCTGAAATTTTACGTGACGAAAGATTTATTAGCTGCCACTCTTATGTGCAAAGTGAAATCAATATGCTGATGAGTGTCGCTGATAGCATGGATTTCAGGATTAATACTTTTACACATATTCTTGAAGGATATAAACTTGCCGACAAAATGGCTGCACGTAATATAGGTGGCTCTACCTTTTCAGACTGGTGGGCGTATAAATATGAAGTCGAAGACGCCATTCCATACAACGCTGCAATTATGAACAGCCAGGGGGTGACAGTTGCTATTAATAGTGATGATGCAGAAATGAGTCGTCGTCTTAATCAGGAAGCAGCTAAAACCATGAAATATGGTGGGGTTTCTGAAGAAGAAGCCTGGAAATTTGTAACCTTAAATCCTGCCAAACTACTTCATATAGACGATAAAGTTGGTAGTATTAAAGAAGGTAAAGATGCCGATTTAGTGCTTTGGAGCGATCATCCATTATCAGTATACGCTAAGCCTGAAAAAACAATGATTGAAGGCGTTGTTTATTTTGATATCGAACGTGATAAAGCGATGAGAGAAAAATTACAAAAACAAAAAAGTGAGCTTATCACGCAAATGCTTCAGGCAAAAAACAAGGGAATGAAAACACAGCCCGTTGTTAAGAAAGAGAAAATTGAAGCACACTGTGACACCATGGAAGCAATCCGATAAAAATTCAGAAAATGAAATTATTTAATATCACATATATACTTGCATTTATTTCTGTTTTAGGATTAAATGCACAACAAATGCCAGCTGCCAAGCAATCTGAAGCCGTTAGCATCTTAGGTGCAACCGCACATATAGGCAATGGCGAAATTATAGAAAACAGTCTTATTATTTTTGAAGATGGAAAAATCACTAAAGTTGGTGACGCAGCTGCAGCGGCTTCTCAGGCCAAAGGCGAAATTATTAATGCGCAAGGGAAACATATTTATCCAGGGTTTATAGCTCCTAATGCTACGCTAGGTCTGGTGGAGATCGATGCCGTTAGAGCTACAGACGATGAAGATGAAATTGGTGAAATGCTGCCACATATTCGTAGCCTGATCGCTTATAATGCAGAAAGCCAGGTTACTGAAACAATGCGGCCAAACGGAGTTTTACTAGGGCAGATCGCACCAAGAGGCGGATTTATTTCTGGTACTTCATCTATAGTACAGTTTGATGCCTGGAACTGGGAAGATGCCGCTGTTAAAACAGACGATGGTTTGCATATTAACTGGCCAAACAGTGTTCGCCGCGGTCGCTGGTGGATGGGCGAAGATCCCGGGATAAAACCTAGTAAAGAATATCAGGAAAATATCATAAAATTGAAAAGCTTTTTTGCTGAAGCTAAAGCCTACCTGGCAGGAGATAGAAAAGAAAGCAACCTTCCTTATCTTGCGATGGAAAGCGTTTTTAACGGTGATAAAAAAGTATATATTCATGTAAATGGAGAAAAAGAAATACTTGATGTTATTCAATTTAAAAAAGATGAAAAACTGGATGATCTTGTGATTGTTGGTGCCTATAACGCATTAAAAGTTGCAGATGAACTTAAAGCCAATAACATTGGGGTTTTAACAGGTAGACCACATAGTTTACCAAATCAGGATGATGACGATTATGATTTACCCTACAAATTAGCAGCCGAATTATCAAAAAAAGGGATTCTTGTAGGGATTGAAGGCAGCGGTAGCATGGAGCGCATGAATTCCAGGAACTTACCTTTTTATGCCGGTACGGCAGCGGCTTACGGTCTTGACAAAGAAGAGGCTTTAAAACTAATCACCAGTAACACCGCTAAAATCCTTGGAATAGATGAGTTTGCCGGTACATTAGAAGAAGGTAAGGACGCTACACTTTTTATTAGTGAAGGCGATGCCTTGGATATGAGGACCAATATTCTTACTGATGCTTTTATTCAGGGAAGAAAAATTAATCTTGATACCAGACAAACCAAGCTTTGGAAGCGTTATATGGAAAAATATGAAAGACAGGAAGCCGAAGAATAACCTGTAAAACTACCATTAAATTCAAACAAAAGCTGCTCAACATTGGGCAGCTTTTTTTAGTATTTTTGCATTTATGAATACAATAATTTCCAGCACTCAAAATAAACGCATTAAACACCTATTACAGCTTCAGGATAAATCCAGAAATCGTAGAAAAGAAAGTCAATTTGTAGTTGAAGGTCTACGGGAAACCGGTCTGGCACTTCAGGGAGGTTTTAAACTCCTGGAAGTCTATTTTTGTCCGGAATTTTTTTCTGAAAATGAATTTAAATCAATCCCCGATTTTGAACATGCTGACGCCGAAATTATCGAGATATCTTCGGAAGTATATCAAAAACTAGCCTATCGCACAAGCACCGAAGGTGTAATTACGGTATTTGCTTCAAAAGAAAACGCTCTGCAAAAGCTGAATTTTAGCCATAATAATCCGCTTATTTTAGTAGCTGAAGCCCCTGAAAAACCTGGAAATATTGGAGCGCTACTTAGAACCGCTGATGCGGCGAATGTTGATGCGGTTTTAATTGCTAATCCAAAAACCGATCTGTACAATCCCAATATTATTCGATCTAGTGTAGGTTGTGTTTTCACCAATAAGATCGCTATAGGAACCACTTCGGAAATCATCAAATTTCTTCAACACAAAAATATTGCTATTTATGCCGCTGCTTTACAGGCTTCAGAAATTTATACTAAAATAGATTTTACAAAAGCATCGGCCATTGTTGTAGGCACTGAAGCAACCGGACTTAACCAGGAATGGCGGGAGGCAGCAACACAAAATATTATTATCCCGATGAACGGAGCCATTGATAGTATGAACGTTTCTGTGGCTGCCGGAATTCTTATTTTCGAGGCAAAAAGACAACGATCATTTTCGTAGATTCGGCATTTAATTTGCTATTCAATTTTAAAAACTCTCAATTTGAATCCTGAAACTTTATTTTACATTATTGTCGTGCTCATTTTGGCCGACTTTATTTTCGATAAAATATTGGATACCCTAAATGCACGTCATTTTGATGACCCAATTCCAGCCGAATTGTCGGATGTTTACGACCGGGACGAGTACGAAAAATCACAACGCTATAAAAAAGAAAACTATAAATTTGGAATCTTAACTTCTGGTTTTTCGCTTGTTTTAACTTTAGGCTTTCTATTTCTGGACGGTTTTGAATGGGTAGACAATATCGCCAGAGAATTTTCGGATAATGAAACTATAATTTCCCTTATTTTCTTTGGAATTATTATGATTGGAAGCGATATCCTTACCACGCCTTTCTCCTACTACGCTACTTTTGTAATCGAAGAAAAATATGGTTTTAATAAAACTTCAAAATCTACTTTTTTTGTGGATAAATTAAAAGGATGGCTATTAATGTTACTTCTTGGTGGTAGCATCTTGCCCCTTATCGTTTGGTTTTATCAATTTGCCGGATCAGATTTTTGGTGGTATGCCTGGATATTAGTTGCTGTTTTTTCCATATTTCTAAATATGTTTTATGCGAAACTTATTGTACCAATGTTTAATAAGCAAAGTCCACTTGAAGATGGTTCATTAAGAACCAAAATCGAAAACTATGCTAAAAGTGTTGGTTTTAAATTAGATAATATTTTTATTATCGATGGCTCTAAAAGAAGTACCAAAGCCAATGCTTATTTCTCTGGTTTCGGAACTGAAAAAAGGATTACGCTTTTCGATACCTTGGTGAATGATTTAGAAGAAGAGGAAATTGTTGCGGTACTTGCACACGAAGTTGGGCATTATAAAAGAAAACATATCATCTTCAATTTGGTAGCTTCTGTTTTAACGACCGGTTTCACACTCTGGCTACTAAGTTTATTTGTAGGTAATCCATTATTATCACAAGCTTTAGACGTAGAAATACCAAGCTTTCACATTGGTTTGATCGCCTTCGGAATTTTATATAGTCCCATTTCAGAAATAACGGCACTAATGATGAACCTGATCTCCAGAAAATTTGAATATCAGGCAGATAATTACGCAAAAGAAACCTACAACGCCAAAGATTTAATTAGCAGTTTAAAGAAACTCAGCAAAAACAGTTTAAGTAATCTAACACCACATAAAACTTATGTCTTCTGGCATTATTCACATCCCAGCCTTTTACAGCGCTACCGGAATTTGACGAATTAAGTAAGAAAAGGGGATTTTGGCGAGAAAAGAATTGCAGAACGAGATTTTAGAATATAGAGAAGAGAAGTAACATGCAACAAGCAGAAAGCAGGATGAAATTAATTTTAAATAGCTATACATTGTAAACCGCAAAGTGTAACTGTATATTGAAAAAAGACTTCTGCATTTCACTTAGGACAAAACTTTAAACCTTAAACTTTTCAACTTGGAACGCTACGGTCATCTAGACAATCCAGATAGTTATCGGGAGGGATGTTTTTTAATTTGAAAGTTAGAAGTTAGTTCGATGGCTGTTATAGTTGTAAAAATTTTTTTGAATTTACCGGAAGCTAAAGTATTAATAATCATCGCTAACTGATTACTGATAAGTGCTAATTGCAGTGTGGTTATTGCTAATTGATTTTTGTTTATGTATTTTTAAAATATGACAGAGGCAGCTATAGAAAAGGAAAATAAAGAAATCGCACAGCAGTACAAAGAACTGCTAAGGATTAGCTATCAAACCTTAACCGATGAGGACAAGAAACTCATCCGATCGGCTTTTGATACGGCTGTTGATGCACATAAAGATCAGCGTCGAAAATCTGGTGAAGCGTATATTTTTCACCCCATTGCAGTGGCAAAAATCGTAGCTTCGGAAATTGGTCTGGATGCTACATCTATCGCTGCTGCCCTACTCCATGATGTGGTTGAAGACACCTCTTATACCCTCGATGACCTGGAAAGAATGTTTGGGGAAACCGTTGCTAAAATCGTAGACGGGCTTACAAAGATTTCAAGTCTAAAAAAAGATAAGGATGTTTCTCTACAGGCAGAGAATTTCAGAAAAATGCTCCTTACGCTAAATGATGATATTCGGGTAATTATTATCAAAATTGCAGATCGCTTGCATAATATGCAAACCATGGATGCCATGCGCAGGGATAAGCAGTTAAAAATCGCTTCAGAAACACTTTATATATATGCTCCTTTAGCACATAGAATCGGATTATACAACGTAAAAACCGAACTTGAAGACTTAGGGTTAAAATATACCGAACCTGAAGTTTATCAGGATATTTTAACCAAAATTAAAGAAAGTAAAGAAGAACAGGATGCTTATATCAATGAGTTTTCTAAAATCATTCAGGATTCTCTAGATAAGGAAAACCTAAATTACGAAATAAAAGGGCGACCAAAATCCATTTTTTCGATACGTCGCAAAATGAATGCGCAAAACATCAGTTTTGATGAAGTTTACGACAAATTTGCGATTCGTATTATCTATAAAAGCGATCAGGCCAACGAAAAATTCCTGGCCTGGAAAATCTACTCTGTAGTAACCGATCATTTTAGACCCAACCCCACCCGTTTGCGCGATTGGATTTCTTCGCCCAAATCTACGGGATACGAAGCCTTGCACATTACCGTAATGGGACCAAAAGGTCGTTGGGTAGAAGTGCAAATTCGTAGTGAGCGAATGCACGAAATTGCCGAAAAAGGTTATGCAGCACATTATAAATACAAAAATGCCGACGAAAAGGAAGAACAGGGTATCGAAGAATGGTTAAACCGGCTGCAGGAAGTTCTAGAAAACCCTACGGTAAATGCTGTGGATTTTGTAGAACAATTTAAACTGAACTTATATTCTAAAGAAATATTTGTGTTCACACCTCAAGGAGATTTAAAATCTCTGCCAAAAGGCTCTACTCCACTCGATTTTGCCTTTAGTATTCATACAGAAATTGGCACACACACCCGTGGAGCACGAGTAAATAACAAATTGGTTCCGCTAAGTCATGTTTTAAAAAGTGGTGATCAAGTAGAGATCATTACCTCAGATAGCGCTAAACCAAACATCAACTGGTTGGATTATGCCAATACCGCAAGGGCCAGGGCTAAAATAAAATCTTCTTTAAAAGACGAGAAAAAGCAAATTGCGGAAGAAGGAAAAGCTGTTTTAACAAGGAAGCTCAGAGCGCAAAAAATTCCTTTTAGCGAAAAAACGGTAAATGAGCTGGTAGCCCATTTTCATTTAAAAACAAGTCTGGATTTGTTTTATCGTGTGGGTATTGGAAAAATAGATAACCAGGCACTAAAAGAATTCGCAGCCTCCCGAAGCAATGCGCTGGTAAGTTACATTAAACGAAAAATAAGCAAAAAACCAGAAGTTAACCACGATCTTAATAAAGATGAAATTACCGCAAATTATGACCAGTTAGTTTTTGGAAAGGAAGAAGACGAGTTGGGCTATAAACTGGCTAATTGCTGCAACCCTATTCCGGGAGATGATGTTTTTGGCTTTGTAACTGTAAATGAAGGAATAAAGGTACATAAGATAGATTGCCCCAATGCTATACAATTACAAAGCAATTATGCTTATCGTATTATTCAGGCTAAATGGGTAGATAGCTCTCAGCAAGATTTTAAAGCTGTCATTAAACTAAATGGAATAGATAATATTGGTCTTGTTAGCGATGTTACCCGGGAAATATCGAGTAATATGCATGTTAATATGAAGAATATTAATTTTGAAAGTGACGACGGAATTTTTAGTGGGCGTATTACCGTGGTCGTTAAAAACAATGATATTTTGACAAAAATTATAAATAGACTGAAAAAAATTAACGGGATAGATAAGGTTACCCGTGAATAATCGCATACCTTTGTGCGGCAGTAAAAAATTATGAGTAAAAAAGTTGTAAATAAGAACGACCAGGCAGTAGTTAAAAACGTATTTACCAAGTTTTTGGAAGATAAAGGGCATCGAAAAACCCCTGAACGTTTTGCTATTTTACAGGAAATCTATGATAATGATGAGCATTTTGATATTGAATCTTTATATATCAAAATGAAAAATAAAAAGTATCGTGTTAGTCGTGCTACATTATACAATACCATCGAGTTATTATTAGAATGTGGACTGGTACGTAAACATCAATTTGGGCAAAATCAGGCGCAATATGAAAAATCCTATTTCGACAGACAGCACGACCATATAATTCTTACCGATACTGGCGAAGTGATCGAGTTTTGCGATCCAAGAATTCAATCCATTAAACAAACCATAGAAGAAGTGTTTGATATCAAAATAGACAAACATTCTTTATATTTTTACGGCATTAAAAAATCAACTAATTAAGTATAATTTTCATGGCGGTAGATTTACTACTCGGGCTTCAATGGGGAGACGAAGGCAAAGGAAAAATTGTTGACGTATTCACCACTAAATATGATATTATTGCTCGTTTTCAGGGCGGTCCCAATGCAGGACATACTTTGGAATTCGACGGGCAAAAACACGTATTACACACCATCCCTTCGGGAATTTTTCACGAAAACACTGTAAACCTTGTAGGTAACGGAGTAGTGATTGATCCTGTAATTTTTAAAAGAGAACTAGATAATCTGGCAAAACATAATGTAGATTATAAAAGCCGATTATTAATTTCAAGAAAAGCACATTTAATATTACCTACACATCGATTATTAGATGCAGCTTCTGAAGCTTCTAAAGGTAAAGCCAAAATAGGTTCTACCCTTAAAGGAATTGGTCCTACTTACATGGACAAAACCGGAAGAAACGGAATTAGAGTAGGTGATTTAGAATTAGACGACTGGAAAGAACGCTACCAAAACCTTGCAAATAAGCATGTAAAAATGATCGATTTTTACGATGCAGATGTACAATATGATCTTAGTGAATTAGAGAAAGAATTTTTTGAAGCGGTTAAAACCTTAAAATCACTTCAGTTTATCGATAGTGAAGAATACTTACAACAAGCCCAGGCTAGCGGTAAAACTATTCTAGCTGAAGGTGCACAGGGATCTCTTTTAGACATTGATTTTGGCACTTATCCGTTTGTTACTTCTTCAAATACTACAGCTGCCGGAGCCTGTACTGGACTTGGCGTTTCTCCAAGACAAATTGGTGAAGCTTTTGGTATTTTTAAAGCTTATACAACCCGTGTTGGTAGTGGCCCGTTCCCTACCGAACTTTTTGACGAAGTTGGAGAAACAATGGGACGAGTTGGTAACGAATTTGGAGCAACTACAGGGAGACCCAGAAGATGTGGCTGGCTGGACCTAGTAGCACTTAAATATGCCGTACAGGTTAATGGGATTACCCAGCTTATCATGATGAAAGGTGATGTTTTAAGTGGTTTTGATACTTTAAAGGTTTGTACCTCTTATAAATATCGCGGAGAAGAAATAAAACATCTTCCTTACAATATTGAAGAGCAAAATGTATCTCCGGTTTATACCGAACTAAAAGGATGGTCTGCAGATCTTACCGGAATGACAGAAGCTTCGCAACTTCCAAAAGAGTTTAATGATTATGTAGCCTTTTTGGAAAAAGAACTGAATGTACCAATTTCTGTAGTCTCCGTAGGTCCTGATAGAACCCAGACAATTACAAGAAAATAGATCAATATTTTATCGATTTTGATATAAAAAAAGGCTGTTTTTCAACAGCCTTTTTTCGTACACTTATAAGTAAAACCAATTTAATTAATTATCATTGGTTACGATGAAATTAGTCGCAATAGCATTTACTTCATCCATAGTTAAAGGCTCATCAAAAGCTTCAGTAACTGCATCGTTGCCTCCTACTGCACTAAAATCTACACTAGAAAGATCAAATCCTCCAATAGTTAGATTTTCTTCACCTGCGTAAATTGCATTAAAAGCATCAGGTAAAGTATTATTGTTTTGGGTTATCCATCCTTTTTCGCCTCTCATCCTTCTTACCTGAGAAGCATGACGAGCTTCTATAGAATGAATTTGAAGTGCATACGTCAATAAATCATTATTATCGATTAATGCCCCGGCCTGTCCTTTATAAGCTCTTACTCCAGTATCTTCAAATCCCTGAGCTAAAGCCATAAATGTTGCGTAATTGCTAAAAGTATCTAAGTTAAGTCCTTTTCCTGTAAAATCAAATTCTGGCTCTGCGATGGCATCATCTCCAAGAGCTGCAACAAGAAAATCAACATGGTCACTTTCATGCTCTGCAATTAAACCAAAAACATCTCTATCTTCTTCCGGAATTAATCCATCGGTATCCAGCCCCATTTGATAGAAATTTCTTTCTAAATATTCTAAAGTTAAAGCAAAATTAAGCACATCTGTTGGAGACGCCTGAAAAGCAGCTGAAGCCATATTCATTGTAGCTGCTTTTGTTTTATTGCTTGTCGCTGCTAAACCAAATGGAATAGAAGCTAAAGCAGCTCCTTTTCCAAAGTTCTTCATTTTTTTAAACGAATCTTTTCTTGAGGTTTTTGCATTTAAAACCTCCTCGTTAGATAACTTATCTAATAATTTTATAAAACTCATAATTTTTTTCTTTTAAGTTGATTATTCAGTTGGTAAATTGTTTGCAGTGAAAGGTGTTTGAACTACACCCAATCCAACTACGGCTTCTAAAATTTCAGAAGGCGCTTGTGCTTTATCATAAGCTAATCCAGATCCTCCCAAATCAACCAATACGTCATTTCTGGCAAAATCCGTAGACCCTGGATTAATCAGGTCTGCAATAGCAGAAGCATGTCTCGCTTCAACAGATACGATTTGCCCAGCTACAAGTAAATAATCAGCATTCGAAATTAATTTCCCCGCTCCATTATATGCTGAAACTCCGGTATCTTCTAGTAATAATGCAGTATTTAATACTGAGGTTCTGTCGCTAAAATCAACATTTGCTTCACTGAAGTCAAATTCCAACTCAGGAATAACCATATCCTCATCGACAACAGAATTCAAGGCCGTTCTTAAAACTTCTCTATGAATTACCTCATGGTTTCGAAGATCGGTCATGATTGTTTTTTCTTCATCAGAAGCGCCTGCAAAATAATCACCATCTAACACCATTTGATAAAATGCTGCTTCTAGTTGTTCTAAAGCTAAAGCATAATTAAGAATACCAACATCTCCACTTCCTAAATCAAAAGCTTCTGGATCTGGGTCTGGTGTAGGTTCTGGTTCCGGTTCCATTCCTGGATTAAAATCATCATCCTCGCTACATGCATATAGTAGAGTTGATCCAGCAAATGCCAAACCGCTCATTTTAATAAATCTTCTTCTGGAATTTCCCTGACCTTTTTTGTCTCCGAATTCCACCTTAACAACTGGTTTTTTCATAATTAAATCTTATTAGTTTACGTTAAACATACGGAGCGAATTGCACTTTGGATTTTTTTAATTCGTTAATATTTTACTAAAGCGATTTTCGAAATCTTAATTATTCCTAATTTTTAGAAATAATTCTTATCCGTTAAGAAATAATTTAGCAATGTTTACCGCTCTATTTTGAGATTATGTAAATTTCAAAGGTTATAATACCGATAAAACTTGCATCAAGCGATCCAATCATTTTCGCTATTTTTGCATAAATTTTTGACTATTGAAAAGCTTCTTATATATAGTATTCTTATTACTTACACTCCCGTACGTAAATGCGCAAGAAAATAATAGCGGCCGAAAAATCGATTATGAGAACGATCGGCAGTATAGAGATGAAGAAAAATATCCGGGTGCTTTAGTAATGAGTAAAGTAAATAACCAGGTTCATTTTATACATCAGGGAATAGAAGTATGGTGTAATAATGCTGTGTTTTACGAAAGTGATAATTTTTTTAAAGCTTATGGCGAAGTTAGAATGAAACAGGGCGATACCGTTAGTATGAATAGTGATTATGCTGAATATAACGGTAATACCCAATTTGCTTTCGCAAGTGGCACGGTAAAAATGAAACGTCCACAAACAACCTTAGAAACAGACTCTTTATTTTTTGACCGTATAAAACAAGAAGCTTATTATAGAAGCGGGGGAAAAGTTACCGATACTGCCAGTGTACTAACCAGCACTATTGGAAGGTATTATTTTGAAGAAGATAAATACACCTTTTTATCAAATGTAAAAATTACAAATCCCGATTATATCGTAAATTCAGATCATATTGATTTTTATTCTGAAAGCGGTCATGCCTACCTTTATGGCCCATCAACCATAGTGGGAGAAGAAAGTACGGTTTATTGCGAACGCGGTTTTTATGACACTCGGGGTGATACCGGTTACTTTGTAAAAAACTCAAAAATAGATTACGATAACCGCACGGTATTGGGAGACAGCCTTTATTTTAATCGCAATACAAGTTTTGCTTCGGCTACCAATAATATTCAGGTAATCGATACGGCAAATAATAGCAAAGTCACGGGACATTATGCTGAAGTTTTTCGAGAAAAAGATTCGGTAATTATAACTAAATGGCCTGTAGCAGCCAGTCTTCAGGATCAGGATTCGGTTTTTATTCACAGTGATACACTACTAGTTACCGGTAAACCTGAAAATCGTATCCTTCGCGGTTTTTATGATGTTAGAATGTACAAAAATGATATGAGCGGTAAAAGTGATTCCATTTTTGTAGATCAACAAGCGGGTATTACCAGACTCATTAATATTAATCCGGGAGAAAATTCGGCAACCTCAGTAAAAAGGAATCCGGTGTTATGGTCTGGCCTAAATCAAATGACTGGAGATACCATTCAGCTTATAAGCAATAAGGAAACAGAGCAATTAGACAGCTTAAGAGTTTTTAATAACGCTTTCCTCATCAATAAGGATAGTATTGAAGGTTATAATCAAATTAAAGGCCAATTACTGATTGGACTATTTGAGGAAAATGAGCTCTATAAGGTGAATATTGATAAAAATACAGAAACTTTGTATTACAGCCGCACCGAAAATAAAGATCTTATAGGGATCAATAAAACGCTATCGAGCAGAATTGAAGTTTATTTTAAAGAACGGCAGATCGAAGATGTATATTATTATCAGGCGGTTGATGGAAATTTAAAGCCTGAAGAGCAAGTATTAAAAAGTAATCGAACCTTGCAAGGTTTTAACTGGCGCGGCGACGAAAGACTGGAAAAAAAACAAGATTTGTTTAAAGGTAAGGTGCCTCCTGAATTGTTCAAAATTCAGGGAATCCCATTACCTGAACCTATTGATGATTTCTTTGATGAACGTGAAGATGGTGATATGCTGTTAAATGAAAACTCCAGATTACAACCACAAGACCTAAAAGATAAGACACAGGACAGCATTCCCTCTGTACAATCGACAATTCCGCAGGGAGTTCAGGTAAATCCTGTTTCCACGAGCCCATCTGAAGGAACAATCAGAGCATCTCAAATAAAATCGGAAACTAAAAAAGATAGCCTTGAATCTCCAAATGCCTCCCCTAAAATTGAATAAAGATTTTTTAAAATATCAGGCACAAACAACGCCACACCCTCTAGGCTTAGAGGTTATTGATGCCAAGGGGTCTTATATTTATACCTCAGATGGGCAAAAACATCTGGATTTTGTAGCCGGTGTTTCGGCTACAAGTTTAGGACATTGCCATCCTGCAGTAATCACTGCGATAAAAAAACAGGCCGATAAATATTTGCATGTGATGGTTTATGGGGAATATGCCCAGGCTCCTGCTGTAGATTTTTCGAAACTTTTAGCAAAAAGCCTTCCTGATCCTTTAAATAAAGTATACCTGGTAAACTCTGGCACAGAAGCAATTGAGGGTGCTTTAAAATTAGCCAGACGTGCTACGGGCAGAACAGAAATACTGGCGGCTAAAAATGCCTATCATGGGAATACCATGGGTTCTTTAAGTTTAATGAATTTTGAGGAACGCCAAAAACCATTTAGACCGCTAATTGGTGATGTTGATTTTATTGAATTTAACAATGACGATAATTTAAACCGCATCACAAAAAAGACAGCTGCGGTTATTTTAGAAACCATTCAGGGTGGTGCTGGTTTTATTGAACCCCAGAATGATTATCTAAAAAAAGTAAAAGACCATTGCGAAGCAGTAGGCGCCTTGCTGATCTTAGATGAAATTCAGCCTGGTTTTGGACGAACCGGAAAATTATTTGGTTTCGAAAACTATGATGTTGTTCCAGATATAATGGCTATAGGAAAAGGAATGGGCGGTGGCTTACCGGTAGGTGCTTTTGTAGCATCAGAAAAATTGATGGATCTACTTGCTGATCATCCAAAGATGGGACATATCACCACTTTTGGCGGTAATCCATTGGTGGCAGCGGCCTGTCATGCCACCTTGAAAACCATCCTGGAAACTGAATTAATGGCAGAAACCTTAGAAAAAGAAAAACGCTTTAGAGAATTGCTCATTCATCCTTTAATTACAGCAGTAAGAGGAAAAGGATTAATGCTCGCAGCTATTGTCGAATCAGAGGATATAGCTAATCAGGTCATCATAAATTGTAAAGAAAAAGGACTAATATTATTCTGGCTGCTATTCGAAAAAACAGCTATAAGAATTACGCCGCCGCTAACTATTTCTATTGAAGAGATTGAAGAAGGTTGTGGCATTATAATTGACGTTTTAAATAAAATAAAAAACAAAGCTTAGGTTGTTGATTACTTTGTTAACAACAATTAAAGCATCTGCGATACTCGGTTAAATCCTTTTTTAACTTTAGTAAAGTAGCAATCCAGTAACAACTTGCTTATGCAGTTAAGTCATAACGAAGATAATAATTTCTCGCTTTCACGTTTCGAATCAATGCTTAAGACCAATGATGTTTTATTCTTTGATTCTAACGAATTCGAAAATATTATTCATCATTATTTAGAAATCGGAAAGATAAATCTTGCTAAAAAGGCCGTTAAATTAGGGCTTTCTCAGCATCCATCGTCTATCAACCTTAAACTTCTTAAGGTTGAAATTCTTGTTTTTGAAGATAAATTAGATCTTGCCGATGGTTTATTGGCCGAAGTGCAGGATTTGGAAGCTAACAACGAAGAGGTATATATTCAGAAGGCGCAAATCTTTTCGAAACGGGATGAACATCAACAGGCAATCAAAGTTCTAGAACTAGCTTTAGATGTTACAGATGAAGCTGCTGAAATCTACTCAATGATTGGTATGGAATATCTTTTTCTTGAAGATTTTGAGAATGCCAAGATCAATTTTATGAATTGCCTTGAAGCCGATGAAGAAGATTATTCTGCCTTATATAATGTAATGTATTGTTTCGATTTTCTCGGTCAAAAAGAAGAAGCTATAGAATACCTGAATATGTATTTGGATAAAAATCCGTACTGCGAGGTAGCGTGGCATCAGGTTGGGAAGCAGTATTTTGATTTAAAGGACTATAAAAAAGCTTTAGCCGCTTTCGATTTTGCCATCATAAGTGACGAATATTTTATAGGGGCTTACCTGGAAAAAGGAAAAGTACTCGAAAAACTGGAACGTTATATCGAGGCTATAGAAAATTACAACGTCACTTTAGAGTTAGACGATCCTACTTCTTTCGCCTATTTACGAATTGGTAAATGTTTCGAAAAACTGGGTAACGATAAGCTTGCTCTTTCAAATTTTGAAAAAACGGTACATGAGGATCCACTTTTAGACAAAGGCTGGATCGCTATTACCGATTTTTATATCAAGAAGAAAAATTTTAAAAAAGCGCTATATTATATTAATAAAGCGATTAATATTGATGAAGAAAACGTGCTCTACTGGAAACGTTATGCAAAAATCAATAACCGATTAGATTTAAACAGAGAAGCTGAACGGGGCTATCGTAAAACTTTAGATCTGGGAAATTACGAATTGGAAACCTGGATTAGACGATGTGATATTTTAATCAATCTTGCGGAATGGGAAACCGCGGTACAAAATCTACTGCAGGCTAATGAATTTTATCCCGGTATTGCTGAGATTGAATATAGATTAAGCGGATTATATTTTATGCTGAATAATGCAGATCTTGCTTACAGGCATCTTGAAAAAGGCTTAAAAGCTGATGCGGAATATTATATTATCATTGAAGAACTTTTCCCTGATATCTTTAAAAGAAAAAGTGTTAAACAATTAATAGATTCTTATCAAAAGGCTTCATAGTAATTTCCTAACTTTGGGCAAATCTAATTTTTAGGATATGCAAAGAAGCTTACGAGAATACCTTAGCGTTACGTTAAAGGGTATGGCTATGGGAGCAGCCGATGTTGTGCCCGGAGTATCGGGAGGTACGATCGCGTTTATTTCAGGAATTTATGAAGAATTGATCTCTACCATTAGCGGTGTAGATCTTTCTCTTTTAAAAACCTGGAAAAATGAAGGTTTTAAAGCCATGTGGCTTCAATTAAACGGCGGTTTCATCGTTTCCCTTTTTCTAGGAATTCTTATTAGTGTGTTCACGCTAATGCGATTGGCAAATTATTTGCTACAAAATCATCCCGTTTTGATTTGGTCATTCTTTTTTGGACTGGTGCTGGCAAGTATCTGGTATGTGGCCAAACAAATCCCTAAATGGAATTTTAAAATCATTATCGCGCTAATTCTTGGAGCTGCCGTAGCATTATATGTAACATCATTACCGCCCATGGGAAGTTCTAAAAGTACATTTTTTATGTTTATTGCCGGTGCCATTGCTGTTTGTGCGATGATTTTACCGGGAATATCCGGAGCGTTTATATTAGTGTTACTTGGTGCTTACCGCCCGGTAACCGAAGCTGCCCACAATTTTGATATTAAAACCTTGGCTATAGTTGGTGCCGGTGCTGTTTTTGGATTGCTTAGCTTCTCCAAAATTTTAAAATGGCTTTTTACACATTATACCAGTATTACTTTGGCAGTCTTAACCGGTTTTATCGCCGGTTCTTTAAATAAAATATGGCCATGGAAAAAGGTATTAGAAGTGGCTAGATTTGATGATAAAGAAATTGTGATTAATGAGACTTCCGTCTTGCCATGGAATTTTGAGGGCGATTCTCAATTATTATTCTCAGTGGTTCTGATGTTAGCGGGATTCGGACTCATTTTTCTTCTGGAAAGCTTAGCAGGCAACCAACCCGAAGAGTCTAATGCAACAAACTAGAACATTCACAGATAAATTATTCCTTATATTAAAAGGACTAGCCATGGGAGCTGCCAATAAAGTTCCCGGGGTTTCTGGTGGTGTTGTAGCTTTTGTTGCCGGTTTTTACGAAGAGTTTATTTATTCCTTACAAAAGATAAATATTAAGGCAGGTAAACTTTTAATTGCCGGTCGTTTTCGCAGTCTGTACCATTATGTAAACGGGAAGTTTTTAGGCTTACTTATTTTGGGGATGCTTATTAGTTACTTCAGTGTTTCCAAAATTCTGGATTATCTAATAGTTCATTACGAACTTTACGTTTGGTCTGCTTTTTTTGGGATGATTATTGGATCGATCTATTACATCAGTAAAGATTTTGATGAATGGAGCCGACGCAGTATTCTCTTTGTAACTTTAGGAATTGCTTTTGGCGTTGCTATTAGTATGTTAGAACCTGCACGGGAAAACGACAATTTATGGTTTGTCTTTTTTTGCGGTATGATTGGTGTATCCGGGATGACATTACCAGGATTAAGTGGTTCTTTTATCCTTATTTTACTGGGAAATTATGTGTTGTTATTGGTAGATTCTGTTAATGCATTATATGATACCTTAGCCGATATTCTTAGTTTGGACTTTAGTTTTACTACTAACGAATCCAGGATGCATTTGCTACAGGTTATGATCATTTTCGCGTTGGGATCACTGGCAGGTCTGGTTTCCCTTTCCCACTTACTCGGATTTGTATTAAAGCATTACAAAAAAGATACTTTTGCAACTATCATTGGTTTTATTACAGGTTCGTTGGGCGTAGTTTGGCCCTGGAAAATCAAAACCTATAAGACTGATGAAGCTGGTAATTTTTTAATGGATAGTCACGGTGAAAAGGTTATAGATAATTATAATAGATTTTTTCCAGACTTTACAAATGGTGAAACCTATTTAGCCATATTCTTTATTTTGGTGGGCATTTTTATTGTTTTGGGGCTTGCCCTTTACGAGAAAAGAGCACACGCAAAGAAGATCGCCAGAGATCCAAAATAAGAACTTAAAAAATTTTTTTGAGGATAATACATGGAATAAATATTCAAAAAGAGACCAAAAAATGAAGAAATTCGGACTTTTAGGAAAAAATATAGCATACTCATTTTCAAGAAAATATTTCAACGATAAATTTGAAAATGAAAAAATTAACGCCGAATATGTCAATTTTGATATTCCAGAAATCACAGATTTCCCAATGATAATCACTAAAAATCCTGCGCTTGCCGGAATGAATGTTACCATTCCTTATAAACTGGAAGTAATGAAATTTTTAGACGATCTTTCTGAAGATGCTGAGGAAATTGATGCTGTAAATGTAATCAAGTTTGAAAACGGCGGAAAACTAATTGGTCATAATACCGATTTTACAGGTTTTCGGGATTCTCTAAAACCTCATCTTAGACCGCAACACACCCATGCGCTGATTTTGGGAACCGGCGGTGCTTCTAAAGCCGTAGCCTATGCTTTAAAAACCATGGGGATTTCATACAAGTTCGTTTCCAGATCACCTCGTAAGGAGCAATATGCCTATTCAGAGTTAAATGAAGAGATTATCCTAAAATATTCTTTGATCATTAATACCACCCCCCTGGGAACATTTCCAAACGTTGATCACTGTCCTGAAATTCCGTATCGGTTTATGACTAAGAATCATCTTGTTTTCGATTTGATTTATAATCCGGCGGAAACAAAATTTATGAGTAACAGTAAGAACCATGGGGCTGTCGCGGTAAACGGGCATAAAATGCTCGAATTACAAGCCGAAGCAGCCTGGGCAATATGGAATTCTTAAAAATTTGAGGATTTTCATTCTTATTTTTTCATAAAAGATTTGGTTTGCTTGCCCAATTTTCGTGTAGTTGTTATCTTTCAGCTTTAATAACACTCAGAACTTTAACATTGAAAGATATGTCTCAATCAGATAACGAAAACAAGAAAGAAGAACTTTCCAAAAAAGAGACTCCTGAGATTACTCAAAACAGTCAGCACCAGGAGACCACTTCAGAAAGTACAACAGAAGAAAAGAAGGTAGAAGAATCTTTTTCGGAAGAGGTTGAGCATCCAAAAGCTACAACTAACGAGCTTGAAGAGGCTATGGTAGCCGAATCTACTTTTGTTCAGGATACCGAAGATCATAAAAAAGCCAAGGCTGAGGACATCGATATCGAAGATGATGATCATGAAGAGACCATTATCGACGAGCATAAGAAAGGTGTAGATGATTCGCTTGCCGAGGATAGCGAAGATGAAAGTGCCACAGAGCGCCATACTATCCCTAAAAAAGACTATCATTCGATGAGCAAAGAGCAACTAACCGATGAGTTAGAGCGATTGCTCAAAAATGAGAAAATACAGGCAATTAAAGAACATGTCATCGAAATTCGAACAGAATTCAACGCTAAATTCGATGAGGAGTTAGAGGAAAAGAAAGAAGATTTTCTTGCCGACGGCGGTAATATCATCGACTTTCATTACTCTACTCCGCTTAAAAACCGTTTTAATTCGCTGTATTTCGATTATCGCGAAAAACGAAATAAATATTATCAGCAATTAAAGCAGGATCTTAACGCAAATCTTAATAAACGTCTTGAAATTATTGAAGAATTAAAGGGGTTACTTGATGTGGAGGAAAACATCAATACCACTTACAATCACTTTAAAGACATTCAGGATAAATGGCGCACGGCGGGACCAATCCCTCGCGATAAGTACAACAATGTATGGAATACTTATCACCACCACGTAGAGAATTTCTATGATTTTCTTCACTTAAATCGTGAATTTAGGGATATGGACTTTAAGCATAATTTAGATCAAAAGCTTAAGGTTATTGATCGTGCTGAAGAACTAGCACAGGAAGAGGACACTAATCGTGCCTTTAGAGAGCTACAGATGCTACATAAGATGTGGAAAGAAGAGTTGGGACCTGTAGCTAAGGATTATCGTGAAGAAATTTGGGAACGTTTTAGCAATGCTACGAAAGTTATCCATGATCGCCGCCAGGAATATTTCGAAAACCTGGATAAAGAATTTGAAAAAAACTGGGAAAAGAAGCAGCAAATTATCGAAAAGATTCGGGAAATAGCTGATCAGGATTTTAGCAGTCATAATAAATGGCAGCAAAAGATTAAAGAAATTGAAGCTCTACGTGAAGAATTCTTTAAAGCCGGTAAAGTACCAAAAAGTAAAAACGAAGAAACCTGGGCTGATTTTAAAGAAACGGTAAGACGTTTTAACCGCAAGAAAAATTCATTTTACAAGAATCTTAAAAAACAGCAATACGATAATCTGGAAAAGAAAAAAGAACTGATCCAGATTGCTGAAGATAATAAGGATAGTGATGATTTTAAAACCATCACACCTTTGATGAAAAAAATCCAGTCTGATTGGAAAAATATCGGGCACGTACCAAGAAAGGATAGTGATAAGGTGTGGAAACAATTTAAAGCTGCCTGTAACTATTATTTTGAACGCTTGCACGAAAATCGAAGTGAAGAGAATAAAGAAGAGATGGAAGCTTTTGGTAACAAAAAAGAGCTTCTTGATAAAATCCGTTCTTTCGAACATTCCGGTGATAAAGAAGAAGATCTTAAAACCATTAAATCTTTTATTGCCGAATGGAAGACCCTGGGTAGGGTACCCTTTAATAAACGATTTATTGAGGGGAAATTTAATAAGGCTCTGGATCAACTATTCAAAAAACTGGATGTTAATCGTACAAAAGCAGAAATGCTGAAATATGAAAATAAAATCCAGGCACTTAATGATGCCGATGATGATCATAAGATTAGGAATGAACACTTTTTTCTTTCTAAGAAGATTGAAGAAACACAGGCTGAAATTAGGCAGTTAGAAAACAACTTACAGTTTTTCTCTAATGTAAACGACGATAATCCACTGGTACAGGAAGTACACAAAAATATTGAAGATCACAAAGCCCAACTAAAAGTTTGGCGAGAAAAACTGAAGAAAGTAAAATCACTTTACTAGTTCTGGTTAAAATGCAATAAAAAACCGTCAGCTTTTCCTTCTGGCGGTTTTTTTTATTGTAATCGACAAGCAAAATGAATTGTGCCAATACTGTCCAGATTACAATCGAGAGGTATCGAAATAAAAATAATCTTCTAATAATGCAATACCTATAGGATAGATTAGTTTATTTAAGTACAAAAACTTAGAAGCTTAAAGCAAGCCTGGCGTTATTACTAGAAAAAAACTTTTTATAATCCTGGACCAATGAGATTCTTTATAGATTACTTAAACTTCCAATAAAAGATTAAAACATTTGTAGGTGCCCCTTCCTTTTATTTAAAAAAAAGATAATGAAAAAGCCAACAACAATAAACGGAATGCTTAACCACTGCCCCATATTTAAAGTCATTTCACTCTCAAATGCTACCTGATTTTCTTTAAAAAATTCAATAAAAAATCGGCTTAAGAATAATAAAACTAAGAATAGTCCAAAAATTTGACCATTTTTACCTTTCATTTTGGGGTATAGATAGAATAAAATCCCAAAGATCAATAAATAGGCAATAGCTTCATAAAGCTGTGTTGGATGCCTGGGAATCATATCATCTCTAACAAATACTACTCCCCAATCGCCATTAGTAGGTTTTCCGTAAATTTCAGAATTCATAAAATTACCAAAACGGATAAAAGCACCTGTTACTGGTGTTCCTAAAGCTACTTTGTCCAGTACCCATAATAGCTTTACTTTATATTTTCTGCAGTACAACATAATGGCTATAAAAACACCTAAAGCACCACCATGACTTGCCAATCCCTGGTATCCCACAAATTGATAACTTCCTTCAATCCTTTGAATAGGTAAGAAGATCTCTAAAGGATGTGAAAAGAAATATTCTGGCTGATAAAATAAACAATGGCCTAATCTTGCTCCTATTACCGTTCCCAATATAATATAGGATAATAAACTATCAAGGTCTTCTGTAGGAATATGCTCTTTTTTGTAAATACTTCTTACTATTAGATAACCTAGCATAAGGCCGGTTACAAACAAGAGACCATAATATTTTAATGGAAAAGTATCTGTAATCCAAAACAAAACCGGATCTATATCCCAATAAAAAACATTATCATCCATGATTATTTACAATTGTTATCAACTATCCCTATAACTTCTTAGCTTCATTCCAATAGACATCCATTTCAGCAAGAGTCATATCTTTTAAAGCTATATTTTTTTCAGCAGCCTTTTGTTCAAGATATTTAAAACGAGCTATAAATTTTTTATTAGTTCGTTCTAAGGCATTTTCAGGATTAATTTTAAGAAAACGGGCATAATTGATCATAGAGAACATAACATCTCCAAATTCCGCCTCCATTTTATCCTTATCAGCAATATTTACTTCCTCCTGAAGTTCATGTAACTCTTCCTCTAACTTTTCAAACACCTGTTGCGGTTCTTCCCAATCAAATCCCACACCTGCCACTTTATCCTGTATTCTACTGGCCTTTACCAGGGCCGGTAAAGATCCTGGAACCCCTTCTAAAACACTTTTCTTCCCTTCTTTTAGTTTCAGGTTTTCCCAGTTCTTTTTTACGTCTTCTTCGTTTTCAACTTTTACGTCCCCATAAATATGAGGATGTCTTGAAATCAGCTTTTCACAAATTCCATTCGCAACATCAGCAATATCAAAATCATTACTTTCGCTTCCTATTTTCGCATAAAAAACAAGATGCAACAACAAATCCCCTAACTCTTTTCTAACCTCTTCTATATCTTTATCTAAAATAGCGTCACCAAGTTCATAGGTTTCTTCTATGGTAAGAGGTCGCAAACTTTCCATAGTTTGTTTACGATCCCAGGGACATTCTTCCCTAAGTTCATCCATTATAGTAAGTAATCTATCGAAAGCTTTTAGCTGCTCTTCTCTGGAATTCATATGATCTTTTTAAAAGACCAAAATACGATATTAGCTTTAGGAAGACTAGGGAGATTTCCTTAATTTATTGTTTCTTAAATTTATAAGAACAGCCTTCTGTACATATTGGTCCTTTATAAGTAGGATGATAAACCAAATACCTATCATTTAAAGCCTCTACGCCCCAATAGGATTTATTATCGGGATAAATGGCCTGATCCACTTCACAAGAATAAGTAAGTTCTATCATTTGCTTAGCCTCATATTCTGGATGTGCTACAACACGATAAGTTCCTCTTTCACAATTACCGTCATTTTTTATAAAAGTAGCATCAGCTAAAAATTTTATGGTATAACTTTGTGATACCGGCGACCATGATACTTGTCCGCCCGAGCTCACTTTAGATTCTACAAGTTTCCACTCTCCAACTAATGTATCGCTGTTTATCGCTACTAAAGGCAAACTTTCTATCTCATCTTCATTATTGTCACAGGCATAAAGGCTAAGCAAGCATACTGCAAATACTAGGATATATTTTGTCATGTATAAAGGTTTTTAATTAGATCCTAAAAACCAAAAAAGGTTGCGTAAGCAATTTATGAACTCAATGAAGAATAGAAAACAATCGTAAACTACCTTAAGGCAAGACCATAAGGGTTCTAAATAGTTATTTTTAATTTCAAGACATCATGATACTCATAATTATTGGGATAGAACTGTAGCATTTAATCTAGATATCGATTAAAATAAGAAGGATGATGCCTTCGCATCATCCTTCTTGTGGCTATAAACAACTTTTTAAATGAAGTGCGGTAGCTCCGCATACCATTAAAAGTTATATTGATAACCGCTAAATTTAAATATTATTATATCTGAAACCGTATTTTTTACAAAATAGGGTGATTTTCCCCATATTCAACTATCTAAATTGCATAAAGATTAAATTTAGGGTAAGCAGAAACCGAATAATTATTAGAATTACACATCTCTTCATATTCTTCTTCCGTAGGTAAGTCAAAATCTTCAAAATAACCAGAAAATAATTCTAACTCGGCATAACTATTTAAAATAATAACAAGACTTTCATATTTTGGCAACGGAAAAGAAAACTCAAGTTTTGCCTTTACTTTTTCATGAGCAGCAAGAAAATTTTCTATACGCCTAATCTTATTTTTAGTTATCATCTATGGTTGCTTAGAGAAGCTAAATTTAAAAAAATAATAGTTTGATTAAAAACCGGGAAATAAAATTTTAGGAAATTGGCTACAACAAAAAACCCTGCTTAAAAAAGCAGGGTTTCACAAATAAGGGTGGAAGACCGGGTTCGAACCGGCGACCTCTGGAACCACAATCCAGCGCTCTAACCAACTGAGCTACATCCACCATTTCAAATTGCGGTTGCAAATGTAAACTATTTAAACAATTCCACAAAGAAAAAATTCCAATTAAATTAAATCAAATATCGAATTCACTGCTACATAGCGTTCTACAGTATAACCTTCAGCATATTCGGTATTGATAATTCGGCCCAAATCTCGTGCTCTATAAATTATACTGTCAAAAAAGTTATTGCTGGAGATGGGTGTTTTGGGCTCTTCGCTATCAGGATCGTAAAACTGACTTTGATAAGCTTTTACAGATTCCATCTTTTTATCCATATATCCGGTCACATCTACCACCACATCTGGTTCTATATTTTTCCACTGGATATAGTGAAAAACCTGTTTTGGTCTCCATGCCTCCTGCTTTAAACCGTCTTTAGAAGTTTCAATTCGGCGTAATCCACTTAAAAAACAGGCATCACTTACCAGTTTAGAACCTCGACCATGATCTATATGCCGATCGTCTATCGCGTTACAAAAAACGATCTCTGGTTTATATTTTCGTAGAATCTTTATAATTTCTAATTGGTGTTCTTTATCATTTGTAAAAAATCCATCGGCAAAACTTAGGTTTTCGCGAACATGCACTCCTAAAATTTTAGCAGCATCGATAGCTTCCTTATCCCTTATTTCTGCAGTGCCCCGTGTGCCTAATTCTCCACGTGTTAAATCTAAAATCCCTACTTTCTTACCACGATCTATCTCTTTGGCCAAAGTGGCAGAACAACTTAATTCTACATCATCTGGATGTGCTCCCACGGCCAAAATATCTAACTTCATCATTTTTCTATTTCAAATATTGCAATTGGGGTATTCCCCCGATTATTTTTAATTTTCACTGATAGCTTTTAAAGCCTGCTCTATATCTGCTATCAAATCTTCTGGTTCTTCTATTCCCACAGAAAATCTTAACAATCCGTCTTTGATGCCTTGCTTTGCTCTCTCTTCAGGAGTTAACAAACCATGAGAAGTTTTTGATGGAGAAAGAATAGTACTTTCTACTCCCGCTAAACTCATCGAAGATTTTATCAATTGTAATTTTTTCTGAAATTCGTCGGCGTTTAAGCCTTCTATAAGTTCAAAAGACAGCATTCCCCCAAAACCTTTCATCTGAGCTTTTGCCAGTTCATGTTCAGGATGCGATGTTAAACCCGGATAATATACTTTGGCTACCTTATTATTTGCATATAGATATTCGGCAAGGACCTGTGCATTTTCGTTTTGCGCTTTTACCCTTAGCCCCATCGTCTTTAAACTGCGCTCTAAAAGCCAAACCGTATAATCACTTAAATTTCCGCCCAGATTTTTGGCCATCTGGAATACCGTATTAATTTTATCTTCAGAAGAAATTACCACTCCGGCAAGAATATCACTATGTCCTCCCATATATTTGGTGGCCGAATGAATTACGATGTCGATGCCTAAATCTATTGGATTTTGATTTACCGGGGAGGCAAAGGTATTATCGATCATGCTTACCAGGCCTTTCTTTTTTGCCAATTGGGCAACAGCGCTCACATCGGTAATGGTAAGTAACGGGTTTGACGGTGTTTCGATATAAACTAACTTGGTATTTTCTCTAATTTCAGCCTCAAACGCCGCTGGACTTGCATCTTTTGTAAAGCTATATTCTATTTTAAATTTATCGAATTCCTCTGTAATCAAATTACTTGTTCCTCCATATAATGTATTTTGAAAGACTACATGATCACCAGACTGAACATGAGAAAGCAGCGCAGTACTTACCGCTGCCATTCCACTCCCAAAAATAAGTGCGGCCTCGCCATGTTCCAATGCCGCCATCTTTTTTGCTAAAGCTACCTGATTTGGGGTATTAAAATATCTTGGATAGCGTTTAACTTCTACCTCTTCGAATGCATAAGAAGTAGCCATATATAACGGTGAAACTGCTCCTTTAAATTTTGTATCTTCCAGTTCTCCGGCATGTGTACAAATGGTATTAATGCCTTTATATTTTTTATCCATCAAGCTTTTTATTTAGTGCGACTAATTTAAGAACTTCAGCTTTTAAATACTATAGATTAAAACCCTTTCTGCTGCGAAGTCTTAAAGAAAACTTTATTCGAAATCGAATTAGCACTTAAAACCCTTAAAATTTTATAAAATCATTTGGAAATTTAATTAGTGCTTTACCACTGATTTAACAGCAAAATCAATGCTTTAGCATTATCTTTAAACTACTTAAAAAAAACATAAAATTATGGGAAGAAAAGTTGCAGATCTTTTGGTTACAATGCTTGTTGAAGCTGGTGTAAAACGTGTTTATGCAGTTACCGGTGACAGTCTAAATCCTGTTAACGACGCCGTAAGACGTGATGGCAGGTTACAGTGGATTCATGTACGGCACGAAGAAGCTGGTGCTTACGCAGCATCAATGGATGCTGAATTAGACGGAATTGGATGTTGTATGGGTAGTAGTGGCCCGGGACACGTTCATCTGGTAAACGGACTTTATGATGCCAATCGTGCAGGAAATCCTGTGATTGCAATAGCTTCTACCGTAGAAACGGATAAACTAGGTACAGAAAATTTCCAGGAAACCAATGTAACTAAATTATTTGATGACTGCAGCAAATACTGCTTTATGGCTAATACCCCGGCCCAGGCCGCACATGGTTTCCAAAGTGCAATTCAGCATGCCATACATCAAAAAGGTGTAGGTGTTGTTGGATTGCCGGGCGATGTAGCTTCTGCAGATGCCACCCATATTTCTACTTCAGAACAAAACTACTTTACCAGCTCTAAATTACAACCAGGTGATCAGGAAATGAAAACACTGGCCCGGGTGATCAATGAAAACAAAAAAGTGATGCTTTATTGTGGTCACGGCTGCAAAGACGCTCAAGATGAAGTTATGCAGTTAGCTAAGAAACTAAATGCTCCTATGGGCTTTAGTTTTCGAGGAAAAATATATTTCGATAAAGAAAATAATCCCTATGCGGTTGGACTAAACGGTTTACTAGGAACCAAGTCGGGCTTTAAAGCCATGCATGAAGCTGATGCTCTGGTCCTTTTAGGAACAGATTTTCCTTACACTAATTTTCTCCCCGAAAAAAATACAATTATACAAATAGACGAAAAGCCAGAACGTATTGGTCGTCGTGCGAAAGTAAATTTTGGTTACAATGGCAAAATAAAAGATACTTTAGAAGCACTTCTACCTCTTTTAGAAACCAAAACAGAAACTGATTTTCTTGATGAAATGAGAGCGCTTCATCAAGAAGTAGAAGAAAAGTACTGTAGTTATGTTAAAGACAAAGGTGATGCTAAGAAAATTCATCCAGAATATGTTGCTTCGGTAATTGATGAGATAGCGAGTGACGATGCTATATTTACGGTAGATACCGGAATGAGTGCTGTTTGGGCCGCCAGATATTTAAAAGGAAAGAAAAATAGATATTTAACCGGTTCATTTAATCACGGTTCTATGGCTAATGCCATGCCCATGGCTATTGGAGCAGGCTTAGGGCATCCAGAGAGACAGGTGATTGCTCTTTGTGGTGACGGAGGAATCTCCATGCTTTTAGGCGATCTAATGACAATTAGCCAATATAAAATTCCGGCAAAAATCATCATTTTCAATAATAGTTCCCTGGGAATGGTAAAATTAGAAATGCAGGTGGAAGGTTATCCAGAATGGCAAACAGATATGGTGAATCCCGATTTTGCCTTGATTGCTAAAGCCATGAATATTCATAGTTGGGTCGTTGAAGATCCTAAAAACATACAACAGGCATTACAGGAAGCCTTTGACCATGACGGGCCCGCAGTTGTAAATATTTTTACCGATCCCGATGCTCTTGCTATGCCACCCGAAATTAACTTTGAACAAATTAAAGGTTTTGCAAAAACAATGGGTAAAATGATGCTGAACGGAAGAACAGCTGAAGTGATCGATACCGCAAAATCAGACATGAAATATCTCAAAGAAATATTTTAGATCTAAAAAATTGATCCAGGTTAAGAAACTCAGTTAAAAACGAGTTAAACATAACGTGCGCGATTTAATTGCGTTTCAATTCAGCTATTTTGTCAAAAAAGTGAATATATGAAAAGTACAGAAGTAAAAGCGTTTGGCGCTAAAACTGAAAAATCAGATTTAGAGCAACTTCAAATCAATCGTCGCGAAACACTTGCAGAAGATGTTGAAATCGATATTTTATATTGTGGCGTATGCCATAGTGATATCCATACCGTAAGAAATGACTGGGGTGGTTCTAAATACCCCGTTATCCCTGGACATGAAATTATAGGTAAAGTGGTAAGTGTTGGTGAAAACGTATCGAAATTTAAAGAAGGGCAGCTTGTAGGCGTTGGTTGTATGGTAGATTCCTGCCAGCAATGCGAATCTTGTAAAGAAGGCTTAGAGCAGTACTGCGAGAACGGTATGGTAGGTACTTATAACGGAAAAGATAAGCATCTTGGTGGGCATACTTTTGGTGGATATTCAGAGAAAATTGTAGTCGATCAAAAATTTGTTCTTAATGTTCCTGAAAATTTAGATACCAAAGCAGTTGCACCTCTTTTATGCGCGGGGATTACTACATGGTCACCTTTAAGAAATTGGAATGTGAAAAAGGGTGATAAAGTTGGGGTCATTGGTCTTGGTGGTCTTGGACATATGGGAATTAAGTTTGCGCATGCTTTAGGTGCTAAAGTGGTCATGATTACTACGTCTCCCGGTAAGAGCGAAGACGCGAAGAAATTAGGAGCAGATGAGGTCTTAATTTCCAAAGATGAAAAACAAATGGCAGAAAATGCAGGAAGTTTTGACTTTCTTCTAAATACCGTTCCCGTAAAACACGACTTAAACCCATACATTGGTTTATTAAAAAGAGATGCTACCATGGTGATGGTTGGAGCAATAGAACCACTGGAATTTCACGGAGGTGGATTAATAATGGGAAGAAAAAGCCTGGCCGGATCGCTTATTGGTGGTATCAGAGAAACGCAGGAGATGTTAGATTTTTGTGGCGAACATAATATTGTTTCAGATATAGAGATGATCAACATGCAAAATATTAATGAAGCTTACGATCGCGTGACCAGTAACGATGTGAAATACCGTTTTGTAATCGATATGCAATCGCTTAAAAATTAATGAAAGCTTCTCTACATCGAATCAATATTCGATAAATTATAACAAATATTTATTAAGGCTGCTTTTAAGTTATACTCTACGGATTTGTAACTTAACGGCAGCTTTTTTATTCATTAAATTCAAAAAATCATGAGTCTATTTTCATCATTATTAGGAAATGCAGGAGCAATAAGTAAAGAACAATTACAGGAGAAATATCATAAATTATTAATTCCATCTGAAAATATTGAAGCAGGTTTTCAGCTAATTCGAGATACTTTTATTTTCACCAATAAACGATTAATTCTTGTAGATATACAGGGATTAACCGGCAGAAAAATAGAATACTTTTCTGCTACTTACAAGAGTATTTCTAGATTTAGTGTGGAAACCGCGGGTAGTTTTGATCTTGATGCCGAGCTTAAGATCTGGATTTCAGGAGAGCAGCAACCATCGATAAGCAAACGTTTTAATAAAAGCGTCGATATTTATGAAGTTCAGAAGATATTAGCCTCTTTCGTACTATAATTTGATTTCTTCATAATCTTTTTATTTTCGCTTTAAACGATACATCAATGAAAACCCTTTTCAAAAATATCAAGGAATTAATACAAATTCGTGATCCTGAAATTAAAAAAGTTGATGGCCTGGAAATGAAAGAACTACCATCTATTAAAGATGCCTGGCTACTTATTGAAGATGATAAAATTGTTGATTTTGGGAGTATGGAAAGTTTTCCTGAAAACAATACGGCTAAAATTATTGATGCCTCGGGAAAACTTATTCTACCCGCTTGGTGCGACTCTCATACCCACATTGTATATGCCGGTAACCGTGAATTAGAGTTTGCAGATCGTATAAATGGATTATCTTATGAGGAAATTGCGAATCGTGGTGGCGGAATATTGAATAGCGCTAAAACATTACAGGAAACTCCAGAAGATGAAGTGTATCTACAATCGGCTGCCCGATTAGAAGAAGTCATGAAACTAGGTACGGGTGCGGTAGAAATCAAATCGGGTTATGGCTTAACCGAAGAGGGCGAATTAAAAATGCTTCGCGTCATTAAAAAACTTCAGCAACATTATGATATCCCGATAAAATCGACATTTCTTGGTGCACATGCGATTCCTACTGAATACCAAAGTGATCCCGAAAAATATATGGACTTGGTGATTAATGAAATTTTGCCCAAAGTTGCCAATCAAAATTTAGCAGAATATATCGATATTTTTTGTGAAAAAGGTTATTTCTCTGTCGAGGACACCCATAAACTTTTAAGTGCTGCCAAGAAGTATGGCATGAAACCCAAAATACATGTCAACCAGTTTCATGCTATTGGAGGAATTAAAGCGGGAGTTGAACATAAAGCCTTAAGCGTAGATCATTTAGAAGTGATGACGAATGAAGATATAGAGAGCCTAAAAAATACTGAAACCATGCCGGTGGCGCTTCCCTCCTGCTCACTTTTTCTAAGTATTCCTTACACCCCTGCACGAAAAATTTTGGATGCCCAATTACCCATCGCTTTGGCAACAGATTTTAATCCCGGCAGCACCCCTAGCGGAAATATGAACCTGGTACTTTCCCTGGCTTGTATAAAAATGAAAATGACTCCAGAAGAGGCCATCAACGCAGCAACTATAAACGGTGCCTACGCTATGGAACTTAGCGACGTTGTTGGAAGCATCACCAAAGGAAAAAAAGCGAATTTGATTATGACAAAAAAAATTCCGTCCTACACGTTTCTTCCTTATGCCTTTGGAAGTAATAATATCGATACGGTTTACATCAACGGAAAAGCAATTGACTAATGCTACTGGTTAAGTTTTATAATTTTGATGAGATTCAACATAAAATTTCGGGTAGACCTGGAGAAACCAAATTCGGAGAAAAAATAGGTTTTGTAAAAAATGTATTTGAATTATCGAATCTAAAACAAAGGTATATTCTACTAGGAATTCCTGAAGATATTGGCGTTCGCGCCAACCATGGTAAACCCGGGACTTCTAAAGCCTGGGAAGCTTTTCTAAATTCATTTTTAAATATTCAGGTAAACGAGTATACCTATCCTTCAAACATTGCGATTTTAGGTGAATTAACCGTAAAAGATTTGATGGAAAAAGCATCAAATTTGGATAAAAATAGTCCTGATTATTTCACAAATTTGGGTAAACTGGTTGAAGAAATAGATCATAGGATTTCAGAAGTGATCGAAATCATTGTTGCCTCCGGAAAAATCCCGATCATCATAGGCGGCGGTCATAATAATGCCTACGGAAATATAAAAGGAGCTTCTAAAGCTCTAAAATCTGCTATAAATGTATTGAATATCGACGCGCATACCGATTTACGAAAACTGGAACACCGGCATAGCGGTAATGGATTCAGTTTTGCTAAATCTGAAGGTTTTCTAAACCGCTATTTTATTTTCGGTTTGCACCAAAATTACACGCCTCAATATATTTTTGAAGAAATAATATCTGATAAAAACATCCAATTTCAGTTGTTTGAATATTTAATGGGAAAAGATTCCAAATTCGTTCAAAAATCACTAAAATCAGCTGCAGATTTTGTTTTCCAATCTCAAAGCGGACTAGAGATTGATTGTGACAGTATTAAAGATTTCCCGAGCAGTGCACAAACACCTTCGGGAATTAAGCTGGAAGAAATAAGAAACTTTCTTAAAACCTATAATTTCAGCAATTGTCAGTATCTGCACTTATGCGAAGCGGCGCCTTCCAAAGAAAACCTTGGACAGGTAGGCAAAGCCTTAAGCTACCTGGTTTGTGATTTTATTTCTGAAGAAAAAATTATAGAGATTTAATTCCTAAATAAGGGTTTCATACAGTTACATTTTTCTAACCAACGTATTTGGATCATTGAATTTAACTGGTCTTTAATTCTTAATGCTGATAGACATTCATTTTCAAAAATGATCAACTCATCTTGACTAGTGAAATTGGCGATCGTTATGTTCTGGAAAGCATCTAAAGATTTGGTGATTCACAGTTCGTGCATTTAGCCTGGCCTACTAGTTTCCCATCGATATTCGTTTCGTATTTACAACATTCTTTAAAGCGATCTATCATCATTATTTTTGAACGCCGAATACGGGCTTTTGTATTTGCGAGTGATATGCCCATACATGCTGCGGCTTCTTTTTGTGGTTTCCCATCAATATACACAAGCTTCATAACATCGCAGTATTCCTTTGGCAAGTCCGATAAAAATTTATCAAAACAGCAAACTTCAGTAAATGGATTCAAATCCTCATCTAAACACTGCAATTTAGCATCAGTTATGTCAAAAATCGAACGATTCAAATAATCATTGATCTCATTTCGAATAATCTGAAAGGCCCAGGATTTTAATTTTCCCGGATCTTTCAGTTTATCCAAATTCTTATGGATTTTTAAAAATGAACTTTGTAAAATGTCATTTGCGCAATCTCCATTCCTTGTTCGTTTCAGAATAAAGAAATAAAACTCTTCCTGATACTTGTTCCAAATCTCTTTGGTGTCCATAAAATTATCCTTTCTAAACTCAACAAGTGCAATCACATTTACAATTCTCGCAAGGGCAACTTGTAGTTGCGCAATTCTCACAATCGCAGTTGTTACATTCACACTGGGTACATTCGCAATCATTCATATCCATAGGTTTTCTATGTAGACTGAAAATGCAGTAGAAAGATACAATTTTACACTAGAATTTATCCATTATTGGTAAAACCCGGATAACAGGTCATTCCTCCATCAACAAAAATGGTTGCTCCATTAATATATTCAGATTCATCTGAAGCTAACCATGCTGCAACGCTACCAATGTCTTCTGGTTCCCCTATTTTATTATAAGGGATCACTTTTTTCATTTGTTCTCTACCTTCCTTAGTTTCCCAAACATCCTTATTAATATCTGTTTTTATGGCTCCGGGTGCGATACTATTGCAGCGTACTTTTTTTGGAGCGTACTCCTGGCAAATAGTTTTCATAAGCATTTCTATTCCACCTTTCGAAGCTGCATAATTAGCGTGACCAGCCCATGGTATTATTTCATGAACCGAGCTCATATGAATAATTTTACCTAAAGACTTAGAAACTTCCGGACGCATCCCACGGCGCATAAATTCTTTAATAGCTTCTCTACATGCTAAAAACTGGCCCGTAAGATTAATATTGATAACTGCATTCCATTGGTCTAATGTCATTTCGTGAAGTGCAGCATCCTGCTGCATTCCAGCGTTAGGCACACAAATATCTATGGTTCCGAATTTATTTATACCAGCTTTAAAGATCTTCTTTACTTCGTCTTCCTTACTTACATCTGCTTTTACCACTATGGAATCACCGCTAAGTTTACATTCGCTAATTTCGTGTGCTACTTCTTCAGCTTCCTCTTTACTGGAATGATAATTAATAATTACGTTGGCGCCTTCTTTACCTATGGCAATAGCCACAGCTTTGCCAATACCAGAGCTAGATCCTGTTACTATACAAGTTTGACCTTTTAATCGTTGGTTAGGTTTCTGCATAACTTCCTTTTTTCTTTTAAAGTTAGCCGAATTGTAATCTAAAATATGTTATTCAGACGTTAATTTCTTATAAACACCATTACTCCACCCAAATCCGTCCTGGGTGGGATATTCACCTCCTCCACTTTCTTTAGAAAGATCTTCTACATTATATTTCTCGGTCATTTTATAGGTTCGCTCATACACTTGTTCGTTTAAGCTTGTCCATCGCTCTTTAATGGTATTGCCCAGATCTGAAATTTGATAATGTTGAAGTCCTTTATAAGTAATCCATTGTAAGGGTGCCCAGCCATTTGGTGCATCCCATTGCTGCCTGGTATGATTGGAAGTACTCACTACTCCGCCTTCTTTTAATAATCGAGATTCGATAACTTCGGCTACTTTTTGTGCTTGATCATCTGTAGCGATCTCAAAGAATAAAGGATAAACTCCGGCTACAGAAATTACCGGAGTATGTTGCCCCATTTTAAAATCATAATCCATGTAAAAACCAGTAGCAGTATCCCAAAAATATTTTTCTATGGCTGCACTGCGATTTACAGCAAGTTCTTTATATGCTTTTGCTTTATCTGGATTTTCATTGATGAGATAGGCTTTTGCAATGGTTTTTTCTAAGTGATAGAGCAAACTATTTAGGTCTACAGGTAATATATCTGTAGTATGAATGGCAGATAAATTAAAGCTTCCGCTTTTATCTGGTTTTATCCATCTACTGGAAAAGTCCCAGCCCGATTCGGCTGCTGCTCTTAAATCCCGATAGACTTCCTCTTCACTACGTTCTTGATTGTGATTCACTGCTTCTTCAGCAGTCTTGATGTCTTCCCGATAACTTTCTGGTCGCGGTGTATTTTTGTTATCATAATACCGGTTAAGGATACTACCATCTGGCATTCGTACCACTCTATTTAAAACCGAATCTCTTTCAGAAAGATTCTTAACACCTTCCATCCAAAATTGATATTCTTTTTCTAATTCTGGTAAGTATTTGGCATATACCGTGTTGCCTTTTTCTTCGGCTAAGACATCGATCATTAGTGAATAAAACGGCGGTTGCGACCTACTTAAATAATAAGTACGGTTTCCATTGGGGATAAATCCAAATTTATTAATCAAATAGGAAAAATTATCGATCATGTGCTGTATGGTTTCTACTTCGCCATCAACCTGTAAGCCCAGCATGGTAAAATAACTGTCCCAGTAATAAATTTCACGAAAGCGCCCACCAGGAACTATATATGAATACGGTAAAGGAATTAAAGTTCCACTTAACTTCTCATCAGCAGGTCGTTTTAAAACCGACCATAACTTCTTTATATGTGTAGCAATATCAGAAGAATCTGTTTGATAGCCCTGCGAGGTTTCTTCTCCGGGTAACTGGAAATTATCCCTTAGAAACTTAAACATCGCTGAATCTCCTTTATTTTTAATTTTTTCATATTCCCGTTTTATACTATCCAACGAATTTTCGGGAATAGCATCCACAAAGGTTTTGCTATCACTAAACAAGTTCTCATTTTGTTGAATTTCGTAAAAAAGATCAGCATACAATTCTTCAGGAGGTAAAATGACAATTCTTTTCTCTTCCCTGGTTATTTCTTGTTTTGGCTCTTCTTTACAAGCTACAAAAGTTAAAGCCACTATAAGAACATAAAGTAAGTTTTGATACAGTCTTATCATAGTTTTTCGATTCAATTAGAAGGAATATAAATATAGATAAGATCAATAACTTTAGGAAAGTTAATATCGTATTATTGCTTTCTGCCCTCTTTTTATTCGGTGTGAGCGATGGTTATAAAACTGCACAGAATCTAATTGTTGCTTCTTAAATTGATTTTGTGGAAGTGTCTTAATATTTTCTTCTCCTGATATTCCACTGCAGGCCAGAAAAAGAATAATACCTAAAATACCTAAAGATTTAAAAAGCTTCATTTTAAGATTATGGTTTGATCCTTACAATTGTAGTTAAAACAATAGTGCAGTAACATACCCACATGAGGGGATATTTATGGGAAAATCGAGTAAAATAGTACATTTGCTAAAAAAGAGAAGTATGGAAATTATAGCATTTGAACCCCAATATCGTGGCGACTTTAAAAAGCTGAATATTCAATGGTTAGAAGCCTTCTTTTGGGTAGAACCTCATGATGAAGAAGTTTTGGGAAAACCTGAAAAATATATCATTAAACCCGGCGGACATATTTTCCTGGTAAGAGACAACACAGAAATTATTGGTTGTGTAGCACTGATGAAAATCGAAGAAAATATATTCGAATTAACCAAAATGGCTATTTCACCAAATCACCGTGGCAAACAGATTGGTCAAAAGCTTATGGAGCATACCATCAATTTTGCGAAAAGCCAACCTTGGGAATCACTCATTATCTATAGTAACAGGAAGCTAGAAAATGCTATTCATATCTATCGAAAATTCGGTTTTCAGGAAATCCCGATAGAAGAAAATAATCCTTATGCACGTGGAGATATTAAAATGAAACTCCGTTTGTCTTAAATCTTTGTAAAACAAGCTTTTGTTTTATTTGTCTTCTGTAATTTTATACTCCAATCAAAATCTTGGAACAATGAAAAAACTGATTTTTAGCCTTGCTACGATAGCGGCTTTAACAGCCTGTAAAAATAATAAGTCTGATGCCGAACCGGGAGAAATGATCCCTGCAGAAGAAAGTACCGCATTGAATGACGACATGAACGAACAGGAGGAAGCAAATATTAATATTGAACCCGTGTCTCATGCGACGGCTGTAATTAATTGGGATGATGCGGTGTTTTACACCGATCCTGTTGGCGGTGCCGAATTGTTTACAGAAATGGATAAGCCAAATTTTATTTTAATTACAGATATTCATGGCGATCATATGAATGCCGAAACCCTGGAAGGTCTTGAACTTGGTGACACAAAAATTATCGTTCCACAAGCGGTTAAAGAACAATTACCAGAAACTTTACAGGCCAATCTAATGGTCATGGCCAATGGAGACCGTATGCAATTAGAAGGCTTTACTATTGAAGCCTTACCAATGTATAATCTTCCTGAAGTGGATGACGCCATGCACATAAAAGGTCGTGGTAATGGTTACGTGTTAGAGAAAAACGGTAAACGTTTATATATTTCTGGAGATACCGAAGATATTCCTGAAATGCGTAATCTTAAAAATATTGATGCAGCATTAGTTTGCATGAACCTTCCATATACCATGCCGGTAGATCAAGCTGCTGAAGGTGTTTTAGCCTTTGCTCCCAAAAAAGTGTATCCTTATCACTATCGCGGCAAAGATGGACTAGCAGATGTTGAAAAATTTAAATCCTTAGTTCAGGAAAAGAACGATAGTATTGAAGTTATTTTACTGGACTGGTATCCAGAAATGTAATTTTATCGTTTTACTTTAATTTTTAAGCAAAAAATAAGGCTGTGAGTTGATGTGCTCACAGCCTTTGTAGTTTTCTACGTTTATTGATTGATCTTTAGAAAAGGGCTGGTTAGGCGTTTGCCTTAAGGGTAACAGGTAATTTAAATTCTTCTACATCTGGGTTAACTGTACAGTGAATTTTCTTGTAATTAAGTTTTTCCTTAATAAAGCGTTTTACAGTTTCGCTTTCTGCCTCTACAGATAACACAACGATTTCGTGATCCTTATTTATCGCTAAAAGAACATTTGCCCTGATATCTTTTTTAAGATTTAGTTTGTGGTGCTTTAGTAAAGAAGAAATTTCGATACTCATCATTCTTGGATCTGGCTTGATAGCCTTCTCTGGATTGTTTGCATTTACAGCTACTGTACTGCAAAACGCGATTGCTAAAGCTAGCAATAAAGATTTGAATTTTTTCATGATAAAAAATGTTTAAAAAGTTAATACACTAAAAAGACGGTAGTAAAACAGCGATTGTTACACAACACACTGATTTTTAAGATGTTTTTAACGTTTATACATTAAAGGTCATGATTATAATAAACAAAAAAGCCCGCCAATTGGCGGGCTTTAGTCTGTAATCGAGATTCAAATATCTTATCTCGTTTATAAAATATATTTTTTGAACTTAAATGCCTGGGATTGCCCAGAAGAAAGTTACTAGTAAAAATATGATTAACAGCTTAAGAAAGCACAGCCTGTACTTTATCTGCTGCTTCTTTAAATTGTACGGCACTGGAAACTGCCAGACCACTTTCGTCGATCAGTTTCTTCGCGACATCGGCATTGGTACCTTGTAATCTTACAATAATAGGAACCTTAATTGCATCTCCCATATTTTTATAAGCATCTACAATACCTTGTGCCACACGGTCACAACGTACGATACCTCCAAAAATATTCACAAGAATGGCTTCTACTTTTTCATCTTTTAAAATTAATCTAAAAGCTTCTTCTACACGTTTAGCATCTGCAGTACCTCCTACATCAAGGAAGTTTGCAGGCTCACCACCAGCTTGTTTAATAAGATCCATGGTTGCCATAGCAAGACCAGCACCATTAACCATACAACCTACGTTACCGTCTAGATCCACATAGTTAAGACCTACTTCCTTTGCTTCTACTTCAGTAGGGTTTTCTTCACGCTTATCACGCATCTCTGCGTAGTCTTTGTGACGGAAAAGTGCATTGTCATCTAAAGTAACTTTAGCATCTACTGCTAAAATCTTGTCGTCACTTGTTTTAAGTACCGGGTTAATCTCGAATAAAGAGGAATCAGATTTATCGAATGCAGTATAAAGAGAGGTGACAAATTTTGTCATTTCTTTAAAAGCTGTTCCACTAAGACCTAGATTAAAGGCAATTTTCCTGGCCTGGAAAGGTAAAAGTCCTGTGGCAGGATCAATCTCTTCGGTAAAAATTAAATGCGGTGTTTCTTCCGCAACGGTTTCAATATCCATTCCACCTTCCGTAGAATACATAATCATATTGCGACCTGTTGCACGGTTTAATAAAACCGACATATAATATTCTTCTGGTTCGCTATCTCCTGGGTAATAAACATCTTCTGCTACGTATACCTGGTGCACTTTTTTACCTTCCGCAGAGGTTTGAGGAGTTACCAAATTCATCCCTATGATTTCTCCGGCAATCTGCTCTACTTCTTTAAGGTTTTTTGCAAGCTTAACGCCGCCTCCTTTACCACGACCACCTGCATGAACCTGTGCTTTGATTACGTGCCATCCGGTCCCGGTTTGCTCTGTTAGTTCTTTTGCGGCTTTTACAGCTTCTTCTGCAGTTTGGGCTACGATCCCTCTTTGAGTACGTACTCCAAAGCTACCTAGAATCTCTTTTCCTTGATATTCGTGTATGTTCATAATCAGGTATTTCTTCTGTTTTAATTATGGTACACAAAAGTAACAAATGTAAAAGTATTAGACCAACAAATTTTCCTTAAACATTCAAATGAAGCCTGGTAAATCCATAGATCAATTAAGAAATCACACTATGTTTTGAATCAGGCTATAAGGTTATCGTAAATAATACCTGGTATTTTCTAATTTCTGAGGTTTCTCCACTATTTTTGCCTTTTTATTTCAAACCAAATTGAATGCTTATTTTTAAAGCAATAATTTGGTAAAATCGAGTTTATAAAAAACACTAACAACTTCCTTGAAAGAAACTAAAAAATATAATTGCTTATGAATAAGGGGTTGGTCGCATTGGCTATAGGTGGCTTTGGTATAGGCATGACCGAATTTGTAATTATGGGTATTTTACCAGATGTAGCTACCGCATTAGACATTAGCATTCCGCAGGCAGGTCATTTTATTTCAGCATACGCACTTGGGGTCGTTATTGGCGCCCCACTTTTAACTGGTATTGGCGGAAAATGGCCGGCACATAAAACCTTACTTTTTTTAATGTTATGGTTTACGGTTTTTAATTCCTTATCAGCCTTTGCCAATAGTTACCACTTATTATTAATTTCCAGATTTTTGTCTGGATTGCCTCACGGTGCGTTTTTTGGAATTGGTGCGGTTGTAGCCAGTAAGCTGGCAAAACCGGGAAAAGAAGCAAGAGCAATTGCCACCATGTTCACGGGACTTACCCTGGCCAATGTGATAGGGGTGCCTCTTGGGACTTATTTTGGACATAATTTTAGTTGGAATGTTGCTTTTATGCTGGTAGGTATTGTTGGTATTTGTGCCATATTAGGGATTAAATTCTGGATGCCCGAACTGCCCAAAAGCTCACCAGATGGAATCGTTAAAGATTTTAAAGTACTCAAAAAATTAGAGCTTTGGATGGTTATTTTACTTACCACTATTGGCACGGGAGGCTTCTTTGCCTGGTATAGCTATATCGCTCCGCTAATTACAGATGTTGCCGGACATCCTGAAACCGTAGTAAGTTATGCCATGATTTTAGCTGGATTGGGAATGGTAACCGGTAATTTTATAGGTGCAAAATTAGCTGAGAACTTCTCTCCTATCTATGCGGTTTTAATCGCTTTAATTTTAATGGTTATCGCCTTAGTTTCAAATACCTATTTAGCTCACGATAAAGTTGGCGTTTTAGTGATGACCTTTTTAATAGGTACCATTGCTTTTTGTCTTTCTACACCAGTACAAATGGCAGTAATCAATTCGGCAAAAGGATCTGAAATGTTAGGTTCTTCGCTAAACCAAAGCGCATTTAATATGGGAAATGCCTCTGGAGCCTATTTAGCGGGCTTACCGATTGCTGCAGGTTATGCTTATACTTCAGCAGATCTTGTTGGTGCGGGTATGGCAAGTGCCGGTATTGTCATTACTTTTATTGTAATTTATATCAGGAAGAAAAATAAAAAGGCTATTACAACAGCGCACACCTAAAACACCTAAAAGCAAATATTAGAAATGATTTTTAATTGCAGGGGTCTTAGTTTAAAAGCTCTAAGGGCATCAAAGTAATTGATACCATTTCTCTACTAAACTTACAGAAATAACAATTTGTTTGAATTCGTTATTTTTTTAGTATTCTTTTGTTAAGAAAACAAATAGGCCTGTATTTTTGGCTCTAGAAAAAATTATAGAATAGAAATGACAAATCAAGATCTTCTTGCTATTGCTGCTGAATATGGCAGCCCGGTTTATGTTTATGATGCTGAAAAAATTGAAGCGCAATATAAGCGTCTTACCAGTGCTTTTAGCAGTATTAAAAAACTAAGAATACATTATGCTGTAAAAGCATTGTCTAACATTTCTATTCTTAAATTTATAGACAAACTAGGAAGTGGTCTGGATACGGTAAGTATACAGGAGGTGCAACTAGGCATTAAAGCAGGTGTTGATCCTTCTAAAATTATCTTTACGCCAAACGGAGTTTCTCTTGAAGAAATTGAAAAAGTTGCAAAACTTGGCGTTCAGATTAATATTGATAATCTTTCGATTTTAGAGCAATTTGGAAGCCGACATCCTAAAACTCCGGTTTGTATTAGGATTAATCCGCATGTAATGGCCGGAGGAAATTCAAAGATTTCAGTAGGGCATATCGATTCTAAGTTTGGAATATCCATTCATCAAATGCCTTTATTAAAGCGTATCGTAGAGAATACCGGAATGACTATTAATGGGATTCATATGCATACCGGGAGTGATATTCTGGATATACAGGTATTTATTCAGGCTTCAGAAATTTTGTTTGATGCCGCGAAAAATTTCAAAAATCTTGAATTTATTGATTTTGGAAGCGGATTTAAAGTGCCTTACAAAGAAGGGGATATAGAGACGGATATTGAAGAATTGGGCACAAAATTATCTGAAAAATTTAAAGCATTTTGTACTGAATATGGCAAAGAACTTACCCTGGCTTTCGAACCCGGGAAGTACCTCGTTAGTGAATCTGGAAAGTTTTTGGCTAAAGTAAACGTTATAAAACAAACTACTTCTACTGTTTTTGCTGGTATTGACACTGGATTCAATCACCTGATAAGACCAATGTTTTATGGTTCTCATCACGAAATCAATAACATCTCCAACTCTAATGGCAAGCAACGCTTCTACTCTGTTGTTGGCTATATTTGTGAAACCGACACTTTCGCTTCAAACCGCAGGATTACAGAAATTACAGAAGGTGATATTCTTGCATTTAGCAATGCAGGGGCTTACTGCTACTCGATGTCCAGCAACTTTAACTCTAGATTTCGCCCTGCCGAGGTTTTATGGTATAAAGGAGAAGCGCACCTTATTAGAGAACGAGAAACATTTGATGATCTGTTGAGACATCAAATCGCATTAGATTTTACAGAGAAAAAGCAAAAATAGATTTGATCATAGGATATAAAGATCATTACTATTGTAGTAAAGAAGAATAAGGAACAAAAGCATTGAAATTCAGGTATTTTATTTGGTAACTTTTTGTTCCTTATTAACGCTTACAGATGTTCTTCATGTTAAATTAAAAATTATTTAACACCGTTATTTTCATATGAATTTCTTTGATCCCGCATTATTGCTTCCATTCGAAGCTAATCAGGTTTCACTACATATGCATATTTAATAATTACGTAGAATTAAATTAACATAAACTTAATTTTGTTCTATAATTTTATTATATTCGTAAGACCAAACGCTTTAACCTCGTATTATGAATTTTATAGATCAAGAATTACAGTTCTTTATTCTTCAATCTTTAGGATTATTAGCAGTAATTTTTCCGGCATTTTGTATCATGAGTATAATAAGGAATTCTAATTCATTTAAGAAGAAAATGCGGTTGATGTGGACTTTAGTTGTTATCCTTCTTCCTATAGTAGGATCATTTCTTTATCTATCAATCGGAAGAGAACAAGCTTTAAATACAGAAATTCAATCTAATATTTAAAACAAACGATATCGTTTTCGAATCAAGAGTCCTTGCGGGAGCCCAGGTTCTTGATTCAAAAACACTTAAAACTTTAAAACATCCCAATAGTTGATGGGATCATGTTGTTATAGCTTTTTTGGCGGTACCAATAAAAAAACTCTCGCTTCGCAGCGAGAGTTTTTTTATTTACTGTAAACTGTATTTTCCTGTTCTGCCACTCTAATAAAAGTGGTTCTTTTGGTAAGCTCTTTTAGTCTGCCCGCACCTACATAGGTACAGGTACTTCGTATACCTCCCAGAATATCCTGTAAGGTATTTTCAACCGGCCCCCGATAGGGTACCTGTACTGTTTTTCCTTCGCTGGCTCGATATTCAGCTACCCCCCCGGCATGCTTGTCCATTGCTGTAGAAGAGCTCATCCCGTAGAAACGTTTAAATTTTTCGCCTTTTACTTCAATAACATCACCTCCACTCTCATCATGACCGGCAAGCATTCCTCCTAACATTACAAAATCCGCACCGGCACCAAATGCTTTTGCAACATCGCCGGGAATGGCACAGCCTCCGTCACTGATTATTTGCCCACCTAAACCATGTGCGGCATCTGCACATTCGATAATTGCAGACAATTGCGGGTATCCCACACCTGTTTTAACACGGGTGGTACAAACCGATCCAGGGCCTATTCCTACCTTAATGATGTCTGCCCCTGCAATTAACAGTTCTTCAACCATTTCTCCCGTTACCACATTACCCGCAATAATTACTTTATCGGGATATTGTTCTCTGGTCTTTTTCACAAACTTCACAAAATGTTCAGAATAACCATTGGCAACATCAATACAAATAAATTTAAGGTCTTCAGACAGGTCAAAAATTTCTTTCAGTTTTTTAGAATCTTCTTTTCCGGTTCCGGTACTTACCGCTATACTGTTTTTAAGTTCTGCAGAAGTTTCATTTAAAAAAGTAGTCCATTCTGCAACAGAATAATGCTTGTGCACCGCGGTAAACAATGTCTTTTCCGCAAGTTTTTTGGCCATTTCAAAAGTTCCTACAGTATCCATATTTGCAGCCATTATTGGCACCCCTGTCCACTTCATATTACTATGCAAAAACGTATATTCTCGTTCCAAGCTAACCTGTGATCTACTTTTTAGCGTAGACCTTTTAGGGCGTATCATTACATCTTTAAACCCAAGTTTTAAATCCTGCTCAATTCTCATTCGTCTTTTAATTTGGTTACCTTCAAAAATAGAAGTTAGTTTTTTATAATTTCAGGTTTAGCATATTAATTTCAATACTTATTTTAAAAATCTTCCAACTTACTGTTATTTACTTCAATCCAGTAACCATCCGGATCCTGAAAGTAAATCTGCAATACGCCATCAGGTCTTGTATTTGTAGTATCCGTAGTTCCATTACTGTTTTCAAAGGCCACATTATTATTACGCAGAAACGCTATAAAATCATCTAATTTAGGGGTGTTAAAGGCCAAATGAACACCTTTATTTTTTTCGGGTTTCTCTTCACTTTCAATTAAATGAATCTGTACATCGTTAGCCGCTTTTATCCATTTAAATTTTTCTCCCAATCCGGCATTATAAATTTCTTTAAATCCTAATATGTCACGATAAAACTGCAGCGAAACTTCCAGATTGGCCACTAATAAGGCATCGTGATCTTTTTTTAAACCAAATTTATTTTGAGTTTCCATAATTTCAAGTTCTTGATAGTGCTATTCCATTCTGCAATGCAAGATAACAGATTTTGATTTTTTATAATTTGAATTCAACTTTAAAATAGTCTTCAATGATTCACTTTATTATAATCCTCTTAAAACAGTTTTTTACTGAAATCAAAAAAACTAACTTTACCCTAAAAGTTTAAATTTTGAAAAAAATAGAAATATTAAAAAAGAAAGTCCTTTCTAAAGAATGGGCTGTTTTAAACGAATATACCTATAGTTTTAAACGCAATGACGGGACCACCCAAATTCAAAATCGTGAAGTTTACGATAAAGGGGATGGAGCTGCCATCATCCTTTACAACAAAGAAACCAATAAGATTATTTTAACAAGACAATTTAGAATTCCTACCTATGTTAATGGCAATAATGACGGTTATATGATCGAAGCCTGTGCCGGCCTTTTAGACGGACTTACCCCTGAGGAGTGCGTAGTGAAAGAAACCGAAGAGGAAACAGGTTACAAAATTGAAACGCCTAAAAGATTGTTTCACTCTTATATGGTAGCTGGTGCGGTGACCGAGATTATTTATTTCTTTATAGCTCCATACAATGAGTCTATGAAGATAACCAAAGGGGGTGGATTAAAAGAGGAAGGTGAAGAAATAGAAGTTTTAGAATTCGATTTTAATGAAGCCTACAATATGATCTTTAACGGACAAATAATCGATGCCAAAACTATTATACTTTTACAGCATATGAAAATTGAAAGAATAATGGAATAATTTTTATCCCCCCCCCTAATTTATAACATCCCTATATTAACATTTTTGATAAATATTTTCCCTAAAATAAATATATATTGCAAGCATTCCGAATATAGCCCTCTCTAATAATTTGTAGTGGTGAGTCCTACCTCACAACTTAACCATCAAACAGGCAAGCTATGCCACGTATGAAAAAACAACGAATATTAGGAACTGTAGCGCTTATATTCTCTTTTATAATCTTCGAATTGGATAAAAGCGGAGATCTTGTATTATTGTCTGGAGCTCTACTTGGTTTGGGAATTAGTTTATTTTTCATCCCACTTTTTAAAAAGGTTTTATAATTTTTCCTTTTACAAATTTAGATTTATTAAATTTCACATCAGATTAACTATACATCTGTAGGTAGTAAACCTTAGCCTAGATAAAACATCTAGGTTGTAAAACTCATACTGATGGGATTGTTAGCGGATATCTTACTAACCAAATAAAAGATACCATGATTACGGGGTATTACCATGAGGAAGAAGAATTTATTAATATTGATTTTCAAGAGACAGTTTTCAATAAAGTCGAATATGAATACTGCACCTTTAAAAACTGCAATTTTAATACTGTAAACTTATCGGCTGTTAGCTTTTTAGAATGCGAATTCTTAAACTGTGACTTTAGCAATGCAATCCTTACCAATACTCAATTTAATCAGGTAAAATTTGAAAGTTGTAAACTTATAGGCTTGCAGTTTGATGCTTGTAATGATTTTTTGCTTTCATTTCAGTTCTTCCAATCTACTTTAGATTTTTCTTCCTTTTACAAGCTTAAATTAAAAAATACTTTTTTTGAAAGTTGTTCTTTAAAAGAAGTGGATTTTAGTGACAGTGATTTTACAGCATCAGTCTTTAGTAATTGCGATTTACAGGGAGCAATTTTCCAAAATACCGTATTACAGAAATGCGATTTTAAGTCGGCTACTAACTTCAATATTCATCCCACAGAAAATCAAATCTCAAAAGCTATTTTTGCTTCGGATAATTTAAACGGACTCTTACAAAGTTTCAATATAAAGATTGAATAATATGATCCACGGAACCCATAACGCCATAGAAGACCCCAAAAATGCGAACATACAAATTATGATTAATGATACATTGTATGACCGCAAGGATGCCAAAATCTCTGTTTTTGATAGTGGCTATTTAGTTGGCGACGGAATTTGGGAAGCTTTTAGATTGCATAAAGGAAGCCTGGCATTTGCAGATATGCATCTAAACCGCCTATGGAGTGCCGCTGCCAGCGTTGGAATGAAGTTTCCCTTTAGCAAAAAAGAATTACTGGAGAAAGTTTGGAGGGTGATAGAAGCTAACCACATGGAGGATCACGTTCATGTTAGGGTAATGATCACCCGTGGGATAAAAAAAACTCCTTCGCAAGATCCGCGATTAACCATTAGCGGACCAAATGTTGTGATTATTGCTGAGCATAAAAAAGCAAGCCAGCATAGCAAAGAAAAAGGAATTACATTATTTACCAGTACGATAAGACGCGGGAGCCCAGATTATTTAGATCCGCGGTTAAATTGCCATTCAAAATTACATGAAGTGCAAGCCTTGATACAAGCTATAGAAGCCGGAGCAGATGAAGCTTTAATGCTGGATATTAACGGTTTTGTTAGTACCTGCAATGCTACTAACTTCTTTATAATTCGCGATAATGCAATATGGACTTCTACCGGAGAATACTGTATGAATGGTATTACGCGACAAAATGTAATACGGGTATGTAAAAAACATGGAATTGTTTGCAAACAAAAAAACTTCTCTTTATTTGATGTTTATAGCGCCGATGAAGCTTTTGTGACCGGAACTTTTGGCGGATTAACACCGGTTACCAAAATCGATGGCCGAATTATTGGTCAAGGTAAATATGGTGATTTTACCAAAAAACTGAGTGGCCTTTACGAGCAATTAATCGAAGAAGAGTGTACATAATAAATGATTATGACTAAGCAGAATATCAAAAGAATATGCCTTTGGTCCTGCCCTAGAAATATATCTACGGCTACCATGTATTCTTTTGCACAACGTAGCGACACCAAGGTTTTCGATGAACCCCTTTACGGCTATTACCTAAAAGAAACCAGTGCCGCAACCTATCATCCAGGAGCTAAAGAAATTATGGATAGTATGGAATGTGACGGAGAAAAAGTTATTGACATGATGCTAAATACTAGCGATAAACCCGTACTGTTTTTTAAAAATATGACTCATCATTTACTCCATCTGGATACTTCATTTTTAAAAGAAGTAACTAATGTTTTACTTACCCGCGATCCCAGAGATATGATTCCGTCTTTTCATCAGGTAATTAAAAATCCGACAATGCAGGATGTTGGGTATCTGGCGCATACCCAGATTCTAAAAAAATTAGATCATTTAAAAGCTAAAACCATTGTTTTGGATGCTACCGAAACTTTAAAAGATCCTGAAGCTAAACTTAAAAAGTTATGTGATTTTATAGGAATACCTTTTGAAAAAAATATGCTGAATTGGCAAGCTGGCCCAATTCCTGAAGATGGTGTTTGGGCAGAACACTGGTATAGTAATGTGCATAACTCAAACGGTTTTAATAAATATCAACCTAAAGAAAAAGAAATTCCAAATCAATTAAAACCACTTTTAAGAGATTGCATACCGCATTACGAAATTTTAAAGCAACGCTCCATTTAGATCGTCTTATTAATATTATCTTTGGAATAAGCGCCTTAACCTAAAAAACATGCAGGAACGACTGGACATCATCAACATTTTTAGATTCAATAAAAAACAAATTGATGATTATGATAAAAAAATAAAAAGACTAAAAATATGGTCCTACTTTATCATTTTTTATTGCGTGCTTGCCTGGTCGCTCATCCTTTTCACCATTGTAATGAATTTAGTTTCTAATTCTACTCTTCTTGTATGGAAGGAAGCGGGCGTATTGGTAATGATGGCAATAGTAGCGCTTACATTTTACTCAAAGATCTTAAGCCAGATCCAGTTGATTAAACATGAAAAATTTCTATTGAAAAAGCTTAAAATCAGCTCAGCATATAACGAAGATTTTGAAAAGCTGGTTAAAAGAGCTAATCTCAGGTTTTATCCTGAAACTCCATTGGCTATTCTGGGCAGTATTGTATTTATTTCTGCGATCATAATCACCGCATTTAAAAATATGACGTATAGTACTATGATTTGGGAATATGCAAAAATCATAATTGTACTGTTTTTTGTAATCGAAGTTATTAGTGTTTTTAAACTGCAACGCGGATTAAAAGAAAATATTAGCAACGCTGAAGCTTCAGCTTCAAAAACCTCGGGATACGCCAATGAGCTATAAAATCTAATATTTTTTAAACTTTCCAGGTATTCATCAACTATCAGTATAGCACTATTAACCACATTCGTTGATACCCATAATTAGTAAAGCTTGACAATAAGAAATTTATAGCACCAAATTAATCCCTGGCATTAAAATTGAAATAGCTATAATGAATTGCAATTTGCAATTCGCAAATTAAAAAAGATAAATTTATTGTTTACAAAGGCCGGTTTAACATCAAATAGCAGTTAGCTGTTAAGATCATGTAAAATTAGCAAGTCTTAACAAAATATGTTTTGCAGGCCAATGATTAAATGATAGGTTTACAGGATATTAATTATAGAAAAAACGAAAAGATTTATGTTTAAGTCAAAGAAAATTGCAGGTCTATTATTTGTTTTCACCCTTATTATGGGGTCCGCTGCAATGGCTCAAAACCCCACTATGCCACAGCAGCAAACAGTAGATATAGATGTAAGTGATGCTGAACTTTCTAAATTTGCCAAAGCATATCAGGGATTAAGAATGATGAACCAGCAGGTAAATCAAAAGATGATGAAGACCGTACAAGATGGCGGATTAGAAGTTCAACGATTTAATGAAATACATCAGGCTAGCCAGGATCCTAATAAAGAAGTAGAAGCTACTGAAGAAGAGCTTAAAAAGCATAAAGCTATTCTTGCTGAGATTGAAGGTATGCAAGGTGATTTTCAGAAAAAAATGGAAACTACAATTAAGGATCAGGGATTAACAGTAGAGCGTTATCAAAAATTAGTGGCGGCCTTACAATCTGACCAGGAATTACAAACTCGTTTGCAAAAAATGATGCAACAGGGTCAAGGATAATTTCCTTTAAAATTATATAATTTAAAGCAGCAATTTGGATTTGCTGCTTTTTTTATGGGCTATTTTAAAGTTTAAATTGAATTTTAAACGCAATTTAACAGCGTCTGTTTTCAACCAAAGGCTGCTTTATGTAAATTCACATAAAATTAAATTGTGAAGTCACAAATTACGAAGGTCACATATTCGCTATTCTTTTTATGCTGTATCTTTTATAGTATTTGTGAAGCCCAGGACATGAAGCAAAAAGACAGTCTAAAATTAACCAATAAGCAGGTTCCCGATGAGATATGGAGAGAAGCTTACATCGCTTTATCTCATTACCCCGAATTGAAGGATACCCCAATAACATTTAAATTCAAAAAAAATATCAAGAAGTCCTTTATGCAGGCGCAACCCAGTTTTTCGGGTATTTTCAAAAATCGCAAAAAGAGGGCTTATTTTATTTTCATAAACGAAGAAATAAAAATAGAAGATGAAGTTTTTACCGTAACCTCTGCACCATCTGAAGTAATTATTGGTTGGATTGGCCATGAGCTAGGTCACGTGATGGATTATAGAAATCGAAGTGGGATCAACCTTTTTTGGTTTGGGGTGAGATACCTTACTTCACATAATTATATTAGAGAGGCTGAACGGGCGGCTGATACCTATGCCGTAAATCATGGTCTTGGAGATTATATCATCGCTACTAAAGATTTTATATTAAACCAGTCTAATCTTTCTGAGAATTACAAAAACAGAATAAAAAAGCTCTACTTATCTCAGGAAGAAATCGTAGAGCTTGTAGATGATCTGGAAGAATTACGAGAAGAATCTAAGGAAAAAGATTCGTACTAATATTTGTTTGTTTTAAGCTCTTTTTTAACAAAGGCTTCAAATTCAGCGAATTTTTCTTCGTTCATTACTTTTTCCATTTTTACCTGTCCGCCTTTCTTTTTATTGGCACCACTCCATTCAGGAAAAATTGCTGCTGGCACTTTGGTTACCTTTACCCCTTTTAAAGCTTTACTTCTTGCTACGTCGTAATTCTTATTTGCATTCTTAAGACTTTCGTCCAAAGCTTCCGCTAATTCATCCTCACTGGTTTCAGTGTCTGTTCCTAAGTACCAGGAATGATAAAACTCTCCATCTTCAAAACGCTTGGCAGCAATCGTAAATTCAGGGATTTTAATGTCAAATTTTTCTTCAAGTTCCTGTACGGCATCATTCATTTTATTTACAGAAAGTTGGGATCCTACAACATTCAGGAAAAACTTTGTTCTGCCGGTGATTCTAATTTCGTGCTTTTCTTTATTGGTAAATTTTATGGTATCCCCAATAATATAACGCCAGGTACCAGACACTGTACTAATAAGGAGTACATAGTCTTTTTCTTCCTCAACATCACTTAAAGGGACTACCGGAGCATCTTCTGTTAAGGAACCATCCTGATTTATATACTCTGGTTCAAAAGGCACAAATTCAAAATAAATACCGTTATCCAGTATCAATTTCATGCTATGGGTATCAGGACGATCCTGTATGGCCAAAAATCCTTCTGAAGCCAGGTAAGTATCTATTACCGTAACGGGCTTTCCCAGTAATGCATTAAAGCTTTTCTCGTAAGGTTCAAACGCTACTCCTCCACTCGCATAAACTTGTAAATTTGGCCATACCTCATGAATATGCTTTACGTTATGATATTCGATAACTTTTTTAAGCATAAGCTCCATCCATGAAGGAATACCGCTTAACGCTCCTATATCCCAATTTTTAGCGTTTTCAGCTATTCGTGCTACTCGCTCATCCCAATCTTCTATCTGAGCAATTTCTTCTCCAGGTTTATAATAACTGCGAAACCAATACGGAATATTACTGGCACTAATTCCGCTTATTTCACCTTCTTCATGGTCTCCTTCGTGATGCAGATCCGTAGAACTTCCCAACATCATAATTTCTTTTTCAAAAAATTCGGGTTCCAAATCAAAATTCGATAAAGCGCCCACCTGTTTTATACCAGCATTCCGGATACTTTCTATCATTTCTTTGGTAACAGGTATTTTTTTGCTCGATTTACCGGTAGTACCAGAACTTAATGCAAAATAATGTGGTTTTCCCGGCCAGGTAATATCCTCAGCTCCTTCCTGAATTTGACTCCACCAACGTTCATTTAATATGTTATAATCAAAATAAGGAACATCTTTAGCAAAAGCAGATTCTATATTTTCAGCTTTAAGTATTTCATTAAATTTATAAAATTTACCAAAGGCAGTATCCTTAGCTTTCTCCAATAGGTTTTTAAGCACTTCGCGTTGTGCTTTTACTGCATCAGGTTCAGAAACTATCGTGCCTCTTAAATCAATCAAACTCTTAATTAATGATCCTCTTATCGCCATTTCTTTGGTTGTTTTTATTTTATTTTGAAGATAATTAAAACTGAAATCAGGAAGATCCATTTTTCTTTCATTTATAAATTATTTAACGCTGAAATACAAAAAATTGTGACTATGTATCTTCCGATAGTTTAGTAACTTATAAATATTCAATACAAAGTTTTTTACTTCCTTTTTTTCCTTGTTTCGCTATTGGTATAAAAGCCGTAAAAATCCGCTATTTTCTACCTAGATTTTACAGGTTCATAGGAAAGCTAAATACAGCTTTATTTTATTATAAAACCTTATTCTCTTTCGAAGGAATTTAAAATAATTGACATCTCTCGATATGGGGCAAACTTCTCGCCAGAATCAGAAAGTTCTTTTAATTTCAAGCTTTACCTATTTAGCCCAGTAATTACCAGGATCAAAGAACTAAATCCTCATTGGGTTTGTTGAATATAGAAGTTAAAGAACTATTAAGAAATTTATTTTTCATTTTACCTTTTGTTGACATTCATGACTAGGGGATTTTTCAATTTTCATACTCCTAATAATAAACAACCTCAGACAAAACCACGAGGTATTTATTTGGATATTATTTTTTACTTCAAGGCAAGCCTTGAAGATTAAATCTCGATTATCGAGTAAACAAGGAAATTGAAAATGCAGGACATTACTCCTAGAGAATTAAAATGTATTAGATATCTAACCAACGAGATGTCTAAAGAAGACCGATCGGTGTTTGAAATTGAGCTTAGCATTGATAACGAACTAAAAGCATTATATCTTGAATATTTAAATATTTGGAAGGCATATCCTGCCAATGATCTGGAACTGCATCACGAAATGATACAGCAAAAAATTGAAGGTAAAATAAAACAAAAACCATCTTCAAAAAATCTTTACACTTATGCAGCTGTTCTTCTCATAGTACTTCTTTCTGGATTCAGTATTTTCTTTTTTTCAGGCGAATCCAACTATACCAATATTAAAATTGCCGAAGCTGGACAGCGACTACGGTTTAAACTACCAGACAGCAGTAAAGTTGTTTTAAACTCGGGTTCAAAATTAAAATACACTCAAATTTTTGATAACCCCAGAGAAGTGTGGTTGGAAGGAGAAGGCTTTTTTGAGGTAACCAAAGATGCTGAACGTCCTTTTATTGTTCACACCAGCGATATGAAGATAAAAGTGCTGGGAACCAGTTTTGGTATTAATACATTTTCCAAAAAGCAAACCGTGTCTTTAGCTACCGGAAAGGTAAATGTAGTTTTAAAAGCTTCTAATGATGAAGTAAATCTGCTTCCTAACGAGCAGTTAACCTACAGTGCCACAACACACGAAATAACGAAGCAGAATTTTAATCCTGAAAAGGCAATGGCCTGGAAAGAAAACATTCTTCTATTGGATAATCTTTCGCTAAAAAATGCCCTACCAAAGATCAATGACTTTTTTGGAGTGCAATTTTCAATTATAGATAAAACCCTCGAAAATCAAAGAATAACAGGAGCTTTTAAAGATCAAAACATTGAAGAGTTTATAAGTTCTATGGAGTTTATCACCAATGTAAAGGTGATCACAAAGAAACCTCATCATTACCTAATAATAGCTTCAAATGAAAATTAAAAAGTCACTACCCCTTCCCAATAGCAACCCTAATGCGCTTAAGGAAGATTTGGATTTGTTTCAACAGATATCCCAGGGCCAATATGCTGCTTTAGAGTTATTATTTAATAAATATTATAATGCTCTTTGCCGCTTTGGTCTAAGCTATCAAAAAGATATCAATATTATCGAAGAAAAAGTTTCTGATGTTTTTATCCTTTTATGGAACAAACGAAAAGAATTAAATCAAATAGAAAAACCAAAATCTTACATCTATGTAATCGCAAAAAACAGCCTTAAAAAACCTGCAAAATCGCATTTAATCTTTTCAATAGATACTCAACAACAACGCAATATACTTTTCTCCCCAAGTACTGAAGATGAGATTATAGATAAGGAACAAAAAGAAATCAATGCTCAGATTATTCAGTCTATTCTAAACTCAATTCCTAAAAAATCAAGACAAATTTTTGAATTAAGTAGAATTGACGGTTTTAAGTATCATGAGATTTCAGAAATAATGGATATATCTCCCCGTACCGTAGAAAATCATATTGCTCTTGCAATGAAATACATTAGCAAAGGGCTAAAACAATTTCATTGAACCAATCACTAATCAAGATAAATAACGCTTTAATCAAAAAAATGAAACGCAAAATTTTACTCCTCGCTCTTGCTACATTTCCGCTGGTTACTCCTGTAAAGGCTAGTGAAAATGAACAAAATAAGGCTAGCAGCTCCAAGGTTTTAACTAGCATAAACCTTAACCTTAAAAAGGTTAGTGTAGAAAAAGTCTTTAAAATTATCGAATCTCAGGCCCAGAAAAAATTTATTTATCGATCTGATCAAGCCTATTTAAAAAGAAACATCAGCATAAATATTAATAACGCGAATCTTGAGGAAACTTTAGCAGAATTAGAGCGACTTACTGCGTTGCAATTCAGAATCTCTGACGATAGCATCTTGGTAAAAGAAACAGCTGCAAATAATCAGCAAGAGCGCGAAATCAAAGGCATTATTAAAGATAACAATAACATGCCCATACCCGGTGCCAGTGTTTTTGTAAAAGGTACCAATATTGGAACCGCAACCGATTTTGATGGGAACTTCAGCTTAACTATTCCTGCAAATGCGCAAACCTTAAGTATTACTTTTGTGGGCTATCAAAGAGCAGATGTCCCTATTACAGATCAGTCTGAATTCAATATTACGCTACAGGAAGATACCAATACGCTAGATGAAATCGTGGTAGTTGGTTATGGTACAGAGAAAAGAGAAAACATTACCGCTTCGATCTCATCAGTAGCTCCTGAAGACATCCAATCTTTACCAAAAGCAAATGTCACCGAAATGTTACAGGGCAGAATGCCGGGGGTACAGGTGATGAGTGATAATCGTCCCGGAGGGGGCACTTCTCTTAGGGTTAGGGGTTTTAGTACTATAAACAACAATGATCCTTTGGTAATTATTGATGGCGTACCTACTGCAAATGGCTTAAGTAGTATCAACCCCCAAGACATCGAAAGCTTACAGGTTTTGAAAGACGCAGCCTCATCGTCGATTTATGGATCACGTGCAGCAAACGGTGTGGTTGTGATTACTACAAAAAAAGGGCTTAATAAAGATTCTTTTTCGGTAAGTATGGATGGTTATGCCGGTATCCAGTCGGCATTTAACTTACCGAGAATGCTAAATGCGCAACAATACGGTGATTTATTATGGCAGGCTTATCGAAATGACGGCCAAACCCCGGCACATGATATTTATGGTAATAATCCCAACCAGCCTGAAATACCAACCTGGCTAAACAACGAACAAACCATACCCAGTAGTGATGTAGATTGGGTAAACGAGATTATGCGTCCGGCATTAATTCAAAACTATAATATTTCGATCCAAAAAGGTTCTGAAAAAGGGCAACACTCCTTTTCCCTTGGCTATTACGATCAGGAAGGAGTTATCGAATATACCGATTTTGCAAGATATTCAGCCAGATTTAATTCCAGTTATAATATTACCGACTGGCTAACTATTGGAGAAAATTTCTCTGGTTCCTATACTAAAGAAGTTGCTGTGGGTACTAATAGCGCTTTGGGCAGTATAGTTTATAATGCTTTTCAGTTTCCTTCCATCGTCCCCGTAAAAGATATTAATGGAAAATTTGCCGGAAATCCTATAAACGATATTAGCAATCCACTAGGAAGCCTGTACAGAAGTAAAGATAATGATCAAAAAAATGTTCGGGCTTTTGGTAATGCTTTTGCCAGTCTTAATTTTGGGGATTTTGAATTTAAATCTTCTTTTGGTCTTGATTATAATAATTTCAACTACAGGAATTTTAGTCCGGTTTATAATGAAATCATTGCCCAAAATACCATTAATAACTTAAGTACACAGAATAGTTATAATTACCAGTTCACTTTTACGAACACCGTAAATTATGCTAGATCTTTTGATGATCATAACCTGGATATTTTAGTAGGCCAGGAAGCTATCGAATATTACCAGGAAGCTTTTGCAGGATCACGCCAAAACTTCCTCTATGAAGATCCTAATTTTAGATACTTAAGTTTTGGCACAGAAAACCAGCTAAATAATGGTGACGCGAGAGAATGGAAATTAAACTCTTATTTTGGCCGTGTTAAGTATAATTTCGATGAAAAATATTTACTAACCGCTACAGTAAGACGTGATGGGACTTCAAGGCTAGCCAATAATAATTGGGGAACGTTTCCGGCATTTTCTGCCGGATGGCGCTTAGATAAAGAAGACTTTTTTGATCTTGGTAATGGTTTAACAAGTATGATGCTTAGGGCCAGCTGGGGACAAACAGGGAACCAGCAAGTACCATCTTACTCTACAGTAGATAGTTATAGCAATAACACTAATTATAGTGACTACGCGATTGGAGGCGGACAAAATTCAGTTTCTACCGGTTTAACACAAACACGGGTACCTAACCCTAACTTACAATGGGAAACCACTACACAAACTTCAGTAGGTGTTGATCTTGGCTTCTTTAATAATAAACTGAATGTCACTGCTGAAGTTTATACCAAAGTGACCGAAGATATTCTTGTGTACAACGCGGTACCGCTTACCTATGGAGGGACCAATGATGGCCAGTGGATCAATGATGGCAAAATGGAAAACAAAGGTTACGAACTTAATATTGAATATAGTGATCGAAAGGGAGATTTTAGCTATAATTTTGGTTTAAACCTTTCTGGATATAAAAACGAATTAACCGAATTACATAGTGTTGCTTATTTAGGAATTCCAAGCTCATCTCTACACAATGTAAATTTTGATCAGGAAGTCTCCAGAAGTACCGTTGGTGAACCTATAGCTTCTTTCTTTGGCTACAAAGCCGATGGTTTATTTAGAAGTCAGCAGGAAGTAGATGCTTATGGTCTCCAACCAAATGCTCAACCGGGTGATATTCGATTTAGGGACATCAACAACGATGGTGTGATTAACGATGAAGATCGTACCTATGTAGGATCACCTCATCCCGATCTTGTTTTAGGTTTAAATGTAAAACTAAATTACAAAAACTTCGATCTGGGGATGTTCTTTAATGGTAGCTTTGGTAATGATATCTATAATCTTACCAAGTATAAAACACAATTCTTTAACCAGTCAGCCTACAACAAAGATTCTTCTTTGCTAGGAGCCTGGACACCAGAAAATCCAAATTCAGACATTGCAAGATTAAGCTTAGATGATGCTAACAACAATATACGGCCATCTTCCTATTATGTAGAAAATGGTTCTTATTTAAAACTAAACAATCTACAATTAGGCTTTACCCTACCTGAATATGTGTTAAGCGTTGCGAATTTAAGATTGTACGTACAGGCAAGTAATGTTTTTACAATCACCGACTATAGTGGAATGACCCCGGAAATCGGACTTCAAAATTACTCGAGTAGCAGCCGTAACCTGGATATTGGGGTAGACCGCGGAATCTATCCACCCTCAAGAACATTCGTATTCGGATTTAACCTAAACTTTTAAAAAGCACAAAAAATGAAAATTAATTCTAGAATTTTAAAACTCGTGCTTGTCTTTATTAGTATAAGCACCCTATCCTGCTCTGACGATTATTTGGATGAAGTAACTTATGGGGAAGTTGCCCCTGATGAAATGACCAATCCCGACAATGTGGAGCGAGCTATCATTTCAGCCTACAGCGTCCTAAACGGACAATTTGATGGTGCTTCAAATGCTTATAACTCCCCGGCTTCAAATTGGAGCTTTGGTGATGTTATTTCGGACGATGCTTATAAAGGTGGTGGAGGTACTGGTGACCAAAACAATATTCATCAGATGGAAATTTTCAATACCAATCCTACCACACTGGATATCGAACGTAAATGGATGGCATTATATGAAGGTGTAAAAAGAGTGAACGAGGCCATGCGGCTTTTAGCGGCTTCAGAAGATTTTGATGAAAACCTAAGAATTCAACGTGAAGCTGAATTACGATTCTTGCGAGGACATTATTATTTTGAACTGAAAAAAATCTACAATCATATTCCCTATATTGATGAGACGGCAGCAGAAGTAAAAGATTATGCAAAATCAAATACCGAATTTACTTCTGAAGAATTATGGAATAAAATTGAAGCCGACTTTGAAGCTGCAGGTAAAGTTTTACCTGAAACTCAAACTGAAGTAGGAAGGCCTACCAATATTGCTGCTCAGGCTTATTTAGCAAAAACCTATTTGTTTCAAGGCGAATGGCAATTAGCTTACGATGCTACCACCGCTGTTATGAATAGTAATTATGGACTGATGGACGATTTTCAGGAATTATTCTTACCTGAAAATGATAACAATAAAGAAGTAATTTTTGCAGTTCAACAGAGTATTAATGATGGGCAGCCAAGCAATTATAACGGAAGTATAGGTGATCGTCTATTAGCTCCGGGAGGACCGTTTTATGCGCAGTACGGATTTCACAGACCGTCACAAAACCTGGTTAATGCTTTTAAAGTTACTGCTGAGGGTTTACCCGCAAACAGTAACGAAAATTTAACCGATACCGATCCTGTGGATCCGAGGATAGATATTACAATTGGTAGACCGGATATACCTTATAAGGATCTTGATATTCTTTACCAGGCAGATTGGGCCAGAGATCTGGCCACCTATGGAGCATTTGGGCCTAAAAAAAGAATTGTTTCTGCCAACTCTCCTTATCACTTAGAAGTTTGGCCTTATGTTAGTGCACTAAACTATTACATCATTAGGTTTGGAGAAGTTATTCTTTGGCGAGCTGAAGCCGCGGTAGAATTAGGAAAGCTCGAAGAAGCACGCCAATTGATAAATCAAATACGGGAAAGAGCTAAAAACTCAGCTTACGTAAAAACCTTAGACGGTTCTAATGATGCTGCGAATTACGAAATTGAACTTTATAAGACACCATGGACCGATAAAAGTGTAGCCAGAGATGCGGTACGAACAGAGTCCAGATTAGAACTAGCTTTAGAAGGTCATCGATTTTTTAATCTTGTTCGCTGGGGCATTGCCGATAAAGTAATTAGCGATTACCTTGAGGTAGAAAAAACCCGAAGAACACATTTATCCAATGCCAGTTTTACATCAGATAAAAATGAATATATGCCAATACCACAAGCGTATATCGATGGTATTGAAGAGGGTTTAGTTACCCAGAATAAAGGGTATTAGTTTGATTTATTTTTGATTTGAACAGGGGTTTTTAACAGGCCCCTGTTTTTATTTTATATTCATCGAATCTTATTGTAGAATTAGAAACGGTAGGACAAATGCTTAACAAAAAGTAAATGTTTTACCTAAATTTATTGGTATGACGAAATACATTTTAATTATAGCTTTATTACTTAATTATACGGGTAGTTTTGCTCAGGAAAATCCTGAGGTTTACCATACTTTATCTAAAAAAAACTTTTACTTTTTACACGCTATTGAAAATAATAGAGAGGTAAAAGAAGTATTGAATAAGGATAGATCGCTTTCAAAATTGTTATCGGAACAAAAAAAGCAGATAGCCCAAACTCTAGAAAAGAAAGAAAATGATCTGCACAGTCTTATCTATCCTTATTTAATAAGCGAGGAAGATTCTAAAAAAATAAGCGATCATTTAAATCGTATCTATAAGGAATCTCCCAAATTTAAAAATTTTATAGAAAATGATATTCGAAATTCAGGCGCCTATATTTTATATGATAAACTAAAAGCAAAAGAATTGATTGAAAATATATGGAGCCTTAATGCTGAAGGGATTAACCATATTCTAAAAGTCTACGGAATGGGCGAACATCCACAATATGCCGCTATAGATTCGGTTTCCTATAATGTAAAATCTGATTATTATAAAGGGGCAATAGCGATGTGGAGTGATCATATGGCTCTGGAAGTAAAAGAAAAAGATCTTTGGTTTAATCCTTCCCTAAATTTTGCATTATCCTTACTTTATCTGAATCATCGCGATGAAGCTGCCAGATATGAACCTCTTGAAGAATTGGAAAACAGAAAAACAGTGGAACATATAAAGAATATTGATTTTGCTCATTTCAAATATGCTTCCATTTTAATTTTAGGTAATGGTCCTGAAAATTATACAGATCGTTTGTCTGCTCTAGGAAAATTGAATATAAAGCTTGGTGTAAAAGCGTACCTTGAGGTCAAGGCACCACTGATTGTGGTCTCTGGAGGACATGCCCATCCTTTTAGGGCAAAATATTGTGAAGCCATAGAAATGAAGAAAGAACTAATGAAAGAATATCAGATTCCTGAAAACAGAATTATTATAGAACCCCATGCCAGGCATACTACAACAAACCTAAGGAATGCCAGTAGATTATACTCAAAATATGATGTCCCTTTGGATAAAGCGCATCTGGTCGTTACAAATAACAGTCATAGTCAATACGTAAGTAGCAACAACTTCAAGAATCGATGTATAGAAGAGCTAGGGTATTTACCAGCTCTAATTATGAGTAGAATTAATGACACTACTATTGAATTTCAACCGCTTAAAAATTCATTACAACAAAACCCTACAGAACCTTTAGATCCTTAAATAAAAAGTTTATAAACTAATTAGGGGGACAGTCCGGGATCTTTAAATAGCTTATCCTGTAAAACAATATGCAACTGAAATATTCACTCCATACTCAATAAAGTTCTACAGCAAGTAATAAGCATGTGATTTACTATAATTTAATGAAAAAAAATAGAAGAGTGCTTTTATAGACTGAGGGTAAAAGAGAAAGAACTTTCACCCTCAGATATTTATAAAATTTGTGAGAGATTATTTTACGACGATATCCCAGGATCTAACATTACAAAAACGTCCCGGATCACCATCTGCCTGAGTGGTAATCTGGCCTACAGTAATATCTGTTGCTCCCTCATCAATCGTAAATTCTAATCTATAGGTATACTCACTGCCTAAATCAACATTAATCCTTTTATAGGCTAAAACTTCCTCTGCGGTTTCAACGTCTGACACATCTGGAAGTGTGCTACCTTTAGCTACTACAAAGTAAGAACCACCTGGATCTGATAGCTGATGATTTGTATTGCGTATTAAGACATTTAATACATAGGAGGCCTCCTGTACACCTGGAACTGTTTGATATATTTTTCCATTATTAATAGCAGAAGCCCCCCAACCAGACTCTATATTAAAAATATTACCATTCCATTCATCCCAGCCACCATAGCCACCGTGAACCAACACAGGTTCAGTGGTAGTCCAGTTTTCTAAAATCCCCCATCTTCCAGACTTCGAAGACGCTTTAAATGGGATGGCTGCATTTTCCAAAATGGGCTTAGCCACTGGGGTATAAGAAACATAATCCGTAACAAAAGTATCTATTGCGGTTTCTTCAGGTAAAAAGAGAGTTCGGTATTTGTAGCTATCACCTACTTCATAATTTGAAATATCATATTTATCTGAGTCTATGGGAATAAATATTGGGTCGGATTGCCCATCCATAAGAATTTCGGTTCCAATTACACCAGTTGTAAGGTCCATACTTGCATAGGAAATAGATAATAAGCCACCAACCAAGTCGTTTGCCAGTACCGGTCTGTTATACAATGTATTCTGATAACGCTCTCCATAGACTGCTCCAGTCACATTTGAAACCAAAGATTTATTACCCTCAGCATCATAAGTGCGTACTTGAAAATTGTAAATATTCTCGGGAATATCATTTATGGTTACGCTGAGTGTATCTACCCCTCCACTACGATTAACCGGCACAGATACAGAATCTCTCCCATCGTTCCAAAACACACGGAATTCTGTTATTTTAGGATCTGCATCTATAATTCCTTGAAGCATTACTCTATTTTTTCCAGAAAAGGCTTTCAATGAATCCACTTTTTCAGTATAATTTATTTCACCACCCTCGGCAAATTTCTTGTAATCATCATATTCTTGGTCTGAACAAGACCAAAGGATCATAACACAGCTGAATATAGCTGTATATATATAAAAATGTAAATTTTTCATCTTCTATTTATTTGAGATTAAAATTCTGTATTGCCATAAACCTGGAGCTCAGAAATACCCATTGCATAAGTGCCTGCCCAGTTATCTATCATCTCTATGCGTATATAGCGTACCGGTTCGGCACTGGCATCAATATCCCAACTAAAACCGGCATTTGCTGTTTCGAAATCTTCACCAGTACTTTGACCATAAGGCAGTCCAGACGGTTTAATTTGCTTGTATGTACCCAGAAGAGTCCACTTATCTAAGTCCCCCGTAGTTTCCAATTCTGCAGAACCATAGATTTTAAATTCTTTCATGCAAACATTATAATAATAAGCTCTACCAGTACCATTACCGCTATTGAAATACTCAGGATAATCCCATATTACTATGCGACTAAGTTTCGTAAGCACTCCTATATCAAAACTCGTAATGTGGGTATCTGCTATAAAATTACCTTGAGTAAGATAGCATCTAGGCCAATTGATAATATCATTATCCCACATACCGGATTTAGGAGTAGAGTTGTGCCCTGGAGCATCATTAGGTAAGCGCAAATCCCCATAGCTTGACTTTGGTATTGCCTGTTCAAAAAGTGGTGTTATAGAAGTCACCAAAGTGTCTGTATAATTTAGCCACCTGTCTCGGATGGTAAAGGCAAACTCTTTTGATATAGTGTCGTACCCTCTAACTGTACGACGTATGTTATCTGTAGACGTATAAACACTGTTGGGGTCTGCTACATAATCGCCTTCATCATTTTTTGTAAGAATCAAAATAGCTAGATCCTCTCGCTGAGGATTGGAAGCATTGACAAAAATGCCACCAAATGCACTGCCCACATTAAGGCTTTTGTAAACATCAAAAATAGGAGAAGGCAATGGATTAACATTGATTGATACAGGCTCAGACTCCACTTCGCTGCGATTTACAGCCACGACATCAACAACTACATCATCATTACCCGTAAACCCCTGTAATGTCATCGAATTGGAATATAATGATGATTTTACCTCCATTTCTCTTCCAGTGGGAAGTATATAATTAGCCTTTACATACAATAAATCCTGATCCTTAGGTAACGTAAAAGTTAATTTCACCTTACCTGGAAGATTTTCAACATTCAAGTCACTTACTGGTTCTGGTGCTATATTGTTTGACTCTAATGGCATTTGTTCTATTTCTTCTGAGCAGGCGATAACGACAAACAAGAGCCCTAACAAAATGAATAATTTCATGATTTTTGTTCTCATAATTATAATTTTTTATTACCAACCTGGGTTTTGAACCAAGTTTGTGTTACGTATTAAAGAAGTTTCACTTAATGGCCAGAAATAATCACGAGGTGAAATAAAATTTTGAATATGGATAGTGCGTATCTGATAGTAGGAAGCTTCATCATCACCTTTAATATTCCACCCCTGAACGTTGTCATTAAATTCCTGTACAGCACGTTTCCAGCGCAAAAGATCCCAGTATCGCTGTCCTTCAAAGGCAAGTTCTATCATACGTTCCTGTTGTATAATACTTCTTAGACCTTCCTTAGATAATGGCTTACTTGGATTGTTAGAATGTGCTGCCCAGGATTCTACGACACCATCTAAACCTGCTCGTTCTCTTATTTGATCTAAATAGGAGTAAACCTCGGCTGTAGGACCTTGTATTTCATTGAGAGCCTCAGCATAAAGCAGATACAAATCTGCAAGGCGCATTTCTGGCCATGCATAGTTTTCAAAAGTTCCGCCGTCATTACTAAAGGTCATTCTCCAGTTTACTAGTTTTTTACAATAATATCCTGTCTCATTAAAAAAGAACGGATGATCGCTTCCTGAGTATTGCCCAAACTTACCTTCTATATGCCACTTGGTCTCATCTCCTAGCGCGTCACGCTTATACCACATACTTCCATCAAAACCTAAGTCGGCATAAAACCTAGGTTCACGATCAAAATTTAATCTTGAGGTACGATATCCTTCTTCAATATTATAGCGTTCATCAGGTTGAGCTTCTCTTAATTCAAGTATATCGTTAAAATCATATGCTTTATCTTCGGTAATAGGTACCCCATTATCAGTATAAAACAATTTTGCCATCGTGATTGTGGGTGAAATAACTTTTCGAGCCACTCTGGTATTATGACCTACTTCAAGGGGAGCCATAGCACTGGCCTGAAGGCCGTCTGCACCATCGGTCAAACTTTGAGTATTTGGCCATATAACTTCAAAACTTTCAGGGTCTGTAATTGCATTGCGAATACTCAACTTAGTCACGGTGGTATCTGTAAGATTAAAACCGGTACTTGCTTTATTAAACTTATACAAACGAAGTCCAGCTGCTTCAGCAGCATCTATAGCTTCTTTTGCTGCATCTGCGGCAATTTCCCATTTACTTGCCTCAAAAGCAGTGTTGTATAAAGGAGTGCCATCCTTATTTATCATTACTGAAAGGTCTGGATTACCGTTATATAAAGGGCTAGCGGCAGTTACCAAAATTCTCGCTTTTAAAGATTTAGCAATCACAGATGTGATTCGCCCATACTCTGTGTTTATATCTGCTATTACTGGAGGCAATACCGCTGCAGCCTCATCCAGAAGTCCTATGATATAGGTGATACCTTCATCGTAAGGATCACGAGACACATCAAAAGAAGGTGTAGGTGCATCTACAGAAACATTTTCTTTTATAATAGGAATAGCTCCATAATGACGCATTAGATAAAAATGATAATAAGCTTTTAAAAACTTAACTTCTGCAATCCATCGCTCACGCTCAGTTGGTGTAATGTCAGGAACATTACTAGGATCAGACATGTTCTGTATAAAAATATTACAGTGTCTTATACCATCCCAAATTTCGGATCCATCAAAAGGTAAACCACCCTGATACTCTCCCTGCCATACATCATAATAAGGATTAGCAACACGCTGCCTTCCTAAAGCAATTTCTAACGCGAAATAATCCCCGTTTTCACGATTGTCTGGCACCCACATTTCATCGCCGGCAAGAAATCCTGCGTTTCGGCGTAGATTACCTAGTCTTGGCATATAAGAATAACAGGTGAATAGGTATTTTTCGGCTTCTTGTCTTAAATTAAAAATCTTATCAACTGTTGCTAAACCATCCGGTACTACATCCAAGTAGTCATCACAGGCATTATAAATCATTACAATCGGCAGTAGCAATACCAGAACTAACTTTCGCTTCATTGATTTTTTAAATAGTATATTTTTCATTTTTCAGTTTTTTAAAAGTCAAATTGAACCCCGAGGTTGTAAGTAGATTGAATAGGATATCCTAATCCATTACCTCCCATTTCTGGATCCCAAAGTTTAAAGCTACTCCAAACGGCAAGATTAATACCGCTCGCATAAATACGTAGTGAACGTAATCCTAAAGACTCTGTTAATTTCTCTGATGCACGATAACCTAGCTCAAGATTTTTTAACCTTAAAAAATCATTGTTTTGCAGCCACCATGATGAGCTTTGAACATTATTTTCAATGATGGTAGAACTTAGACGGGGCCAAAAGGCATATAAATCTCTATTATCTTCAGACCAGTAACTGTCTGCAATAGCTTTAAGCAATCCATTTTGTCTTCCCGTATCATCCCCCGTACCTAAAACAAATGGTGAAATTGCTCTTGGATCAATTTGAAATGAGGATCGAGCTGACCCCTGAAAGAAAATACTCAGATCAAAATCTTTATAGCCTACAGTACCTCCAAAACCGTAGATTAATTCAGGAGTGGTTGGTAAACCAATAGGGACCTGATCCAATGGAGTTATAACTCCATCACCATTCACATCACGATATTTGATATCCCCTCCCGTATAATTACCAAATTGAGTAGGTGTATTATTCACTTCCTCCTGATCCGTAAATAAACGTTCAGCAAGATAACCGTACATTTGAGAAGCATTGTTACCTACCTTAGAAAGGTAACTCAACTCATCAGGGTAATTGAGCTCGTTAGTTTGCTTAACTTCATTCGTAGCGAAAGTCAACGTCGCTCTTGCCTGCGTCCACCAATCCTGATTAATCTGTTTATTGTAATCTAAAGACAAATCAATACCCTTGGATTCTAATTCTGCAAAATTTACCTGAGGATCAGCAGTTAGACCAATCACATCTCCTATCTCTGTACGTCTTTGAAGAATGTTCGTGCGCTTTTGCCTATATACCTCAGCGGTAATATTAAGATTTCTCCATAAACCTATATCAATACCAAAATTATACTGCTCCGAAATCTCCCATCCTATGTTTGAGTTTGCATAGCGATCAATAGAAACACCTGGACGGTAATAATTGTAATCCTGACCAAAAACAGCTCCGAAGTTTCCACTATTAGGGTTTACTCTTGATAAATAGAAGAAACGGTCTTCATCTTCATTTCCAATCTCATCGTTACCAGCTTTACCATAGGTAAATCTCAATTTAAGATTGGTAAAGGTATCCTTCCATTTTTCAAAAAATGCCTCATTAGATAATATATAACTTACACCAAAGGAAGGAAAGAAACCATATCTGTTGGTACGATCAAAGCGCTCCGAACCATTGTATCCAAAACTAAACTCTGCGATATATCTTCTGTCGAATGCGTAAGTAAACCTTCCTGAAAATGTATGATTACGATACTGTAATGATTGCTGCAGGTTACTATAGTCGGTCGTTTCAAAACTTTGTAAAACATTTATCAAGAAAGCTGATACCACGTGCCTCTCATTAAAAGTTTTATCATAATTAAGTGTAAATTGATTATAAAGTCTGGAGTTAGATTGATTTTCTCCGCCTGCCAGATTAAGAAACTCAGTTCCTGGTAAACCTATCGAAGACTGCGTACCATCATTCAAAACTCTCAACATAACACTGTTATCTACAGGATTACGCGAGGCCTGATAATAGAACGGATTGTAAGCACGACTAATGGAATAGGTATTATAGCGCCTTATGTAATTCATCGTACCTATTTTTAGACCTTCAGTTATAAAATCAAGTTTTTGATCTATTAAAAGTTGTGCCTGTACCGTTGAATTTTTGGTTGTACGGTATCCTTTCACCATCTCTGCATATGGGTTTACATACAAAGCATTACTGGATAACGATAACGGAGCATTACCAAACAAAGGATGCTCTGCAATAGGATAGAATTCTGAAGGAAAAATCGCCGGAAAAGCAACAGGATTTGCATTTACTGTAGAAGCAATAATATCACCCCCATTTGCAATAGGCCCATTATAATCATCAAACTGCCCATAAATATTAACCGTTGCAGATGTTGTTGATGTAAGATCAATATCTAATTTACTTCTAAGCGAATAATTCTGAAGTTTAATATTGCTATTGAAATTATTAATAGAATTTACATCAAGGATTCCATTATCAACATTATAAGTACCTGAAACATAATAGCGTGCACGTTCTGAACCTCCACTAGCACTTATATTAAAACTTTGGTTAATAGTATAATCTTTTAAAATCTGATCTATCCAATTATTGCTGGGATATAAATACGGGTTATCCCCTGCTGCAGTTCGATCTATTTTTATTCGAGAATAGGGCAATGCTGCTAATGGATCACGGGTAAGTGCTGCTTCATTAGCTAAATTCATATAAGTTATATTATCTGCGAATTGAAAATTATCTGTGTTTGTAGAAACTCGAGATGCTGCTCTTGCACTAAACTTCGCTTTTCCGGCCTTCCCACTTTTTGTAGTTATTAGAATCACCCCATTAGCCCCACGAGCTCCATAAACTGAAGCTGCTGCCGCATCTTTAAGGACAGAGAAGGTATCTATATCATCGGGCTGCAAACGTGCCAAATCGGTGGATGTTGACTCAATGTTATCAATTAGGATCAAAGGATTTCGCTTACCACTCCCAAAGGTGCTTAAGCCTCTTATAAAAAAATCAGAGTTATCTGCACCAGGCTCTCCAGATCTTTGAAAAGAAATCATTCCCGGCACCCTACCCGCAATCATATTTGTAAGGTTATTAGTGGGACCTTTCAACTCAGCAGGATTTATGGTAGCAATAGAACTTACCTGACTTTCTTTAAGTTGCTTTCCTCCAAAGGCAATTACAACAGTTTCTTCTAATGCTTCCTGGTCAAGATTCAAAGAAACATCAATAGTTTTCTGATCCGATACGACTACTTCCTTCGTTTCAAAACCTACAAAAGAAAAAACCAAGGTAGAACCGGGTGCAACACGAATGGAATAATTCCCGTCAAAATCTGTGACTGTTCCATTACCAGTTCCTTTCTCTAAAACCGTAACCCCAATCAATGGTTCATTTTTCGTACTACCATCATAGACTGTCCCTGTAATAACTGATTGATCAGGATATGATGCACTATCATAATCTTTACCTCCTGATGCTTGAACATCATAAGTGGCCAAAATAATACTAAGAAACCATAGCGAAAGGATTGGTCTTAATCTTTGCTTTTTTAAGTAATAATTTATCATTCAATAATCATTTAATTTTAATAAAATGTTAATTATCAGTTTAAAAGAAATCGTTTGAGTAGCTTCAAATTAACTTTCTGTTAGACAATTTTATTTATAATTAGAGATTATAATGGGGTGCAGAATGATATTTTTTAAGGTTCTCATGTTTAAAAATGAGTAATTATCAAAAAAACAATCTTAAAATTTCCATATTATCACAATTTAAACGTTTTAGTAAAATTTTAATAAAAGCTCAAAATTAACTTCAAAAATTAAGTAGTACATAACTGGAAAAAATACGAATGACTGCTTTTTAATTATAGCGACGGTAAAAAACCGGTAACATTATATACCTGGGTGAACCTATAAAGCTGATCATTATTTTTAAGCTATTAACGATAAATGAAAGACCAGATAATCTTAACTTAAAATGAATTAAAGTATAATTCTTTGTATCCTCTCAGATATAACAAAATTTTGGATCGCCTCACGCCTATGACCCTCATATAAAAAGCATGGATGCTAAAATGTTCATAAGCCTGCTGGCCTCCAAATTATTATAAATCAAAAACCTCGTGGAAGACCACGAGGTATGAACGCGAAAATCTTTTTAGAATTTACGTTATCAATAATCATTGCGATAGGATATTGTCTCATTTTTTAAAATGAAAATAAAGACAACGGGAAATTGTGTGTATAAAGCCAATGGCTATTTATGATTCTAAAATCGACTTTTAAATAAAAGTTTTATAGTCTTAGCTGAGAAAGCAATTACTCATTTAAATCATAGTTCTTTACTGTCATTAATAATTGTTCTTCAAAATTAAAAATGTCATCAATACTTTCCATTTTCACTTTTTCTTCTTTGCGATCATTATGAAAGGTACTGATATACTTTACACCACCGTTAAGGTGTAATCTACAAATAGGTTTTCGATTATTATTATCCAGTAAGATTCCAAAATAGCTTTGGGTATCGCGATATACTATTCGATCTTTAGCTACTTCTTTACGCAATAAGGCCAGGACTATATTATACCCTTCAATCTCTTCTTCAGTTGTTTCTATTTTTGAAGGTTTCTCTACCTCCTCGTGCACTTCTTCATTCTGTACCGCTTCTTCTTTACTTAATGCTGTCGATAGTCTATTGCTTACTTTTTCACTAATCAATTGCGAATATGCACGCTTTAGAATTTCTGTAAACTCTTCGACGACACTGGCAGTCATTCTTCCACTATAGACTTTACAGGCTAAAAGCTTAACTAAGTCTATGGATGGTGTGGTCATTTCATTTTCAATAACCCCTTTAAGTTCCCGGGTATATTTAAGGGTACTTGCATTATCAATGATCTTACTGATATCAAAGTTTGATTTATGAAATTTCTCAATTTCTTTAATCGTAGACTCTTTTAAATCTGTAATATCAAACTGAAAAAATGGCTTCTCATCCATCTTATTGGCATCCTCCAGATCGGTATAAAACTTATACGTTATTCCATTGGTAAGCAATGCGAATCGCGTTTTAGTGACATGAAAATAGCGAAAAAGCTGAGCTGAATTATGTACATCTAAAGATGATGTCCAGTGTTTACATTCAACTATAAGAATAGGTTCCCCATTTTGATAGATCGCGTAATCTACTTTTTCTCCTTTTTTCATACCAATATCCGCAGTAAACTCCGGTACAACTTCCATGGGATTAAAGGCATCATAGCCCAGTATATTAATAAATGGAAGTACGAAAGCATGTTTGGTAGATTCCTCATTGGTAATCTGATCTTTTAATTTATCGACTTTCGTTGCTAATGATTTTAACTGTGTATGTAGTTCCATAGTTTTAACTCTTAAGATTGAATGAATTTTGTAATTACCTGTTGCATATTAGAAGGTAAATCGGCATTATATATTTTATAATGAGCTACACCCATGGATTCCAACCAGTCAGACCAATAACGCTTGATGATATCATCCTCAAAATCATTTTTAGGATCGGGATTGATTCCCAGTACCAACACTTCTAAATTATCAAGATTGTTAGTTGCCGGAATAAACCCATAGTTGTTCTCTTCATATTTCTGTTCCCAGTTATTCTCTATTAAACGATTATTGCGAATATACTCTGGTGTTAAATAAGTTGTTTGATTTCCTTCCTTCCTAAGATTATCCTTGTGATAAATGTATCCGTCGGTGAGGATCACCAATAAATTCCTGTAGTTCTCTGCAATGCAGTAATCTTTAACTTTCTGGTTCATAAACTTCCAGGTATCCGATCCTACATAATGATCATCCAAAATCGCAAGTTCATAAATTTTTGTGGGTAGCTCTTTATAGTGTTGCTCGAAAAGCCTTAAGTTCTCATTACTAATATTCGCTTTATTAAAGCTGTATTTTAAATCTTTAGAAATGGTATTAATTTCAGGATTCGATGGCTCGGGGGCAAAGTACAATTGAATTTGATCATTGATTAAAATGATTTTCTTTTGCTGCACGTTCGCTTTAAAGGCATTGGCTATTGTTTGGATATAGGCAGCATCCCGTTGATAATATTCCATACTGGGATTGGGATATTTTTCTGGGTTAATACGATCAGACAGATCCAGTAACAAACTCACATTTAAATTTTTTGCAGAATGTGAAGTTATAGCTTGATTCTCCTCTTTTTTAGGTTGAACTGACGAGGTTTCTGATTCTGGTTCCGACTTACAAGCCAGAACCACAAAAATTATACTTAAATATCGTAGTGATTTCATTATTTAATTTTTTGAATAAACGAGATGTTGAAAATCGTTATCGGTTAGTTTCATTTCTTTTAAGTGAAGGTCTGCCATGTCCTCACAGGACTGCAACAATTCCTCTTTTTTGTTTGAAGGAAGTGCGATTTCGGTCATTATCGCCTGAAACCATCCTTCTTTATATTGGGTATGGTAAAGCAGGTATTCTTTAATTGGAAAAATGAATCCATTGATCTTGGATTGAATCTCTGCAATTTTTCCTTTTACCTCTATGATCTGATTTCTAAATTCAGAAAGCTTCTCCCCCATTTCTTCCTTAACCCGTTGTAGGTTCTTAATTTCTTCTTTCTTATTCTGAATAAATACTTTGATTTTATCCAGATTTTCATATTCCTTCATGATAAAATCAAAGACAAGCCCCCAGATAATATAGACCACAAAACCTGCAAAAATGATCATCCAAAACTGTGCTTCAAAAAGGGCTATACTTAGATCATATGGAGGATCGGTAAGGGTTTTATTGAAATCATAGATTTTCTGCTCTATAGCATAGGCCAACAGTGCATCAAAGGCAAAGGTCACCAGCAATAGTGCTGTTAATTTCAGATAATTTAAGATACCTCGCCCCTTTTGCATCATGTGGATCACATAACCTAACCCCATAAAAACAAATGGAATGGTAGTTACTAAAATTCCTTCCAGCCAGCTATCATTAAAAGCATTGGTAAAAGCATCTTTATCAAAAATGGCCGCGACTAAAGCATCAATAGTAAATTCTTTAAAAAATGCTGAATAGGAGGCCGACACATAAAAAACCAACAAATAAAGTGTGATAGGAAGCAATACCAGTAATCCTATATAAAATTGAGCTTTAGGTCGTTTATCGGCCTCTACACCATATTTTTCGGGATCATGTTTTACATCAATCATATCTTTATGTAGCTTCTCGATATGCTGATTATTTTGAAGATCTTTTTCTTCAAAAATAGATAAACCTGTTTCCAGTTTTCTAAGCTCCGTACGCAAACGTTCCTGCTCTTCTTTATAGGGTTGTTTTAATTTCTCCTGTTCTAATTCCTGTCTCCTGCATTGATCTTCAAAACTCGCAAACAGATTTTGTAGACAGGCCTGTAAGACAATTGGTTTTCCCGAAGCTTTTGTAGAGGCTGCAAACCCACTCTGATAATAGGTAATACGGATTTGTTCTTTATCCTCCTTTGGTAATGCTTCTTCCTTTTGCTCTGCAGTATTACGAACTGCAAATAAATTTTTGATGGCCATAATTAAAGATTAAGGTTGGTTATAATTTCTTCTTTGGTAATATGCTGCTGTACACAATCCAATAAGTATTCACAGAGTTCATCAATATTTTCGTCCAGGAATTCAAACTTTTTACAGTATTTCTTCAGGGTATTACGCTCATCTTCTGTGATTACGCCGTCAGCAAGAATCATAAAAGCCAAATCATACAGGTATTCAATACGTGTTGTTACCTCCTTTGGAATACTAGACGTATGATCTACGGGATTTAAAAGCAAACGATCCAGTTCTTCTTTAGGAACGTTTCGTTCTTCCGCAAATTGATAGAGGGTTTTTAATTCCATCACGTCAAACTTGTCATCAGTTAGGGCCATTTGGTAAAGTCTTAAAAAATGGCTTTTAAGTTCAGTAGAAATAGTAGTGTTCATAGGCTTGATAGTTTATAAGTTAGAAAAGTGAGTATGCCAAAGCAAATAAGCATCTGAAGTAAGCAGCCTTTACCTTTAGCGGTTGAAAATGTTTTCCTGTAGGTTAGTCCAGGAATTCCTGTACGTACCGAAAAGCTTTTTGTACTTAATGTTCCACGTTTGGTGCGAATACTTGGGGAAATACCAGATTTGCTAATATTGATACCTACACCCTTTCCAAGATTAATTCGTTTATGTATTCTTAGTCCCATAATCTCATATGTATTGATAATAAAAAAACAATTATTGATTCGAAACCAGTCCCTTACCACAATAGATAAAGCTTAAGAAAGCCTTAATAGCACAAGTCAGTTAGTTAAGTGGTATTTGATAGTTGATTGTAGCCTACTTTTATACATAACAGTTACAGGTACAATTACTCCCTGGAAAACAAGCTATAGCAAAATATTGCGGTCAATCAGGAATCCCGAAGCAAACCCACGACGTATGAACCGGATAAGCTTTTTGTGGGTATTTTGTATCATAAAGTGAATTTTCCAGTAATCGTATAGAAATGATAGACCTATGGAAGCTTCGGTACAAAATCTTTGAAGATTTCTCTCATCCTCCTAAATTTTCTTAAGTTGAACTCATATAGATTGCACCACCCGTATTCTTTCGAAGACGGGTTACCGATTCTTTAAGGGATGCTGCTGCCATCCTGTGGCAGCAAATCGATAAAAAGCTGAAGGCTAATAATAATTGCATCATATTTAAGGTTTTAATAGGATAAAATTATAACTATTGATTATCAGAACCTTACGGATTACCGTAAGAAGCTACTTTCTTTATAATCAACTGGTCTTCAGATTAATTGTAATGAAAGTACAATACCTATTAATTGCGCATTGGTTTTGGCGCCAAATTCGTCTTTTAACTCCTTTATGCGTTTTTCAATAGCGCTTTTACTGCCGGGGCTTAAGCCTTTTTGCATAAATTCGGCGCAAATTTGATCCTGAGTATAACCCTCTGCCAGGCATCTTAATAATTGGATTTCATAGTTGGTAAGTTCTTTGATATTGGACTGGTTAAGCGCTGCTTCCAAAGTAGGAGATAAATAAAAATTTCCTTTGCTAACCTCATCAATCGCAATCTTAAGATATTCCATACCCTTACGTCCTTTACATACATAGCCATTGATGTACGGCTTAAGCTTTCGTATTCGTGAGGGGTGATCTTCCATAGAATGGATGATAATTTTTAAATCCGGTAACTCTTTGTTTAGAAGAATTGACAGTTCTTCCCCTGAAGTTATTTTTTCATTACGATGATCGGCTTTAAAAGATAAATCACAGATTAGTAAATCATAAGGCTCTTGATCGAGCGCTGCCCTTTTACATTTAAGATAAGCTTCGTCGCAGTAAGTAGCAACATCTATTTTAGGCTGCCCTATGGTTTTTAAAAAAGTGCTTAAAGATTTATATGTACTATCAAAATCTTCTACTATCAGGATCTTTTCAAACATTTAAAAAGGTATTATAAGTTCTACAGAGAAACCACCCTGGTTTCCCGTTTGAAATTTAAAAGAACCGCCAATACTTTCCATACGGTTTTCCACATTGTCCAATCCTTTACCTTTTTTTAAAGTATTAGGTTGTAATCCAACACCATTATCGTTATAATTGATTTGTAACTTAGCATTTTCGGTCTTAAAATTAAAACTGATAATACTTGCCTTACTGTGCTTTTTCATATTCACCATCAGTTCCTGAAGCACCCTGAAAATAGTGATTTTAGCTTCTTCACTTATTTTATCCCAGTTCACCTCCTGAATGCCTATTAAATAGATGTGTGCCGATTTTGGGGTCATTTGAGAAAGCATGTCCTGTACCTCTTTTGAATATTCCTGATTGGTCTTTACCGGTAAGTTTTCACGAGAAATATCACGTGTTCGAAAATAAATATCTTCTAATTTATCCAGCAATTCTAGTTTTTCCGGTGCATTAAGATTTTCAAGGGCGGTCATTAACCTATAGAGATCATTGGCCAGTTCATCATGAATACGTTTAGAAATCCTGGCTTCTGTTTTATGAATCTCACGAATACGTTTCTTTTTAGCCTTTTGGCGTATATAGTAAATAACAAATCCACTAGCTCCAATAATAAGGATTCCTAAAAAGATAGCGATATTTCGTTGATTGGAAGATTTTAATAAGGCGATTTGTTGCTGCGCCGATAATTTTTCAAGGCTATTGATTTGCTCCAGTTTTTGCTCTTCATCATATTTTATTTTGGCAAATACATTTTTGGCGTTACTACGGGCATCAATCAAGCTATCATCTAACTGAATAAATCTTAACGAATAATTTTGTGCATTCTCTGCAGGAGCCAAAGCAATCATGTATTTTAAAGCACGAATCTGATCTGTTGGATTATTGGTCGCCTTAGCTTGCTCGTAATATTTTTCGGCATAATTCAAGGCTTTGATGGGCTGCTCTTTTTGATATACCTGGGTCAAATGATCATAACTGGCCATCAAGCCTATTTGATCATTATTTTTTAACCGCTGCAACAATACGAATTCTAAACTATCTATACTTGCTGGTTGTTGATCATTAAGCCATTGGGTAAAATAATAATTGTCTTTTATACGATATCCTAAAAAGTTATTATCAGTTTGAGGAAGGACATTTTCAAAAATGGATAAAGCCTTATCATATTCTTCTAAATCAGCATATAGATTTGCGATATTATTTAAAACAGAATTGCTATCCACTCTATTCTTTGAATAAACCAAGGCATTTTTATATTCATCTATAGCTTCTTCAAGATCATTCAATTGCCGATAAGATATCGCGAGATTATTATATATACTTAGAAAATAAGTAGAATCAGAAAAATTATCGAATAATTGCAGTGCTTTTACCTGACTATTCTGACTTCCTATAAAATCACCTAATCTTCTTTGAGCAATACCTAATTCGACTAAGCGCTTACCGGCATTGATACTGTCCATACCATATAAGTAAAACTGTTGTGACAAATACATTTTCTTTAATACCTCGAAATGATCATCTTGATATAAATGATTTTTAGCCAATCTATAATATCCTTTGGCTATTTGAAGCGTATCTTTTTCCCTTATTCCATTTTGAAGGAGTTTGTCAGCATAATAAAACGAAGTATCATATTCTTTTAAAATATCATGATAATAGATTTTATAATCCCATAAAATCGGTTGAAGAGTATCGTATTCATCCTGAAGGTGTTGAAGAGCATTATTTAAAAAAGTAACTTTATCGGGAACTTTATCAACTAATTTCACTTTAGAAAAATAGAAATAAGCAGAGTCGGTTCCAGTACTTTTTCTAAGGCTATTCTTTTTATCACAACAGGTCAAAGTAATAAATAATATAAAAAAAATTACAGGATAAAAGTTTTTCATTCTTAAAAATAAAAAACGCCGCATAAAATGCAGCGCTTTTTGTGGAAAATTAATTACTTCCTGGCGGATCTGCTGGCGGATCTATTTCTTGATCTTCTCCACCATTGGCTCCTCCGGTTCCTTCATTACCCGTACCGCCTTCACTACCATCGGCATAGGTATCATTAAACTCATTGATATCGGCTAAACTATCATCGGTACAGGCAATAAATGCCATGTTTGCACCTAATATGCATAAAAATAAAATTGCTTTTTTCATCACTTTGTTGTTAAAAATTTGACATAGGATGTCCTGGAGGCTAAAGCCCCGCTTTACGACAATCCGTAATTGGAATAGGCTTTTGAGGCCTATATTTGGGAAGTGGAAAGCAGTACGACCGCGAGAAGTTACTTCCCGGTGACTTTCACAAGCCGTATTGAACTTTCTATAATCGAAAGCTGCGCGGTACCAGGATTGCAAAGCCCGGTTCTCTTTCGATTACAGCACAAAGATGTGATGAGAAGCAGCAAAAAATTGAGACAGATCCAGGACAAAACCAGACAAAACAGGACAAAATCTGGACAGTAAAAAGACAGGTCGGTGGGACAAAAATGTCTCAGTTAAAAAGCAATGATTTGAGTCTGATTTTTAGGTTTTTACGAGGAAAATTATAATTTTGAATAACCACTAAAAAAGTATCTTATGGAACAATTTTTACAAGAAATTTTTAAAAAAGCTAAAGAGGAATCTGGAGAAGAAAGTTTGAGAAAGTGGGCCGAACATATTTCGGATTATTTGATGGAAGAAAATAGGTTTCAAATCTCAGGTAAAACTTTGGAACGCTATTATAATGGAGAAACAACTCCCAACGGAGAGAAGAAAAACCAACTGGCTACTTATATTGGTTATACATCCTACCAGGATTATTTAATCACCCAACACAAAGAAGATCAGACTGAGGAAGTGGAAAGCCCCATATCCTTAAAAGTGAAAAACAAAAAGAAAGTCCTCACCACTCTATTAGTCATCTTCCCTGTTCTTTTTGGGATTGGTTATTTGGGCTTTTCAACCGGTCGGGAAAAATGTATGGTTTGGATGGAAGACCACTTTGAGGTCTCTACATGTAGTGGAGAACCTTCAGAGGAAGAATGGAATGAATATCGTTTTGAAAACTTTAGAGAAGTAGAAGTAAATCCTGATACAGAATTCTTTGCTCCAAACGGAAAGCCAAAAATATGGTACGATAAAGAAAATAACGTGCTGACCTATTATACAGCACCAGGCATCAATCCGGAAACAGAACAAACAGTAAAACAAATTACCCCATATATCATCCAAACCCACGTGATGAATAAGTAAGGAGAATTAGTAGTTCTATCAAGGTAAAATTTTAAATTTTGAAGAGCTGTAGATTCTATATTGCATACTGAAAACAGACTTCTCAATACAACAACTTTTGAACCTTCAACCTTTCAACTTTGAACTTTGAACGCTACCGTCATCTCGACCATTCCGATAGCTATCGGAAGAGAGATCTTTTTTAATTTAGAAGTTAGAAATTAGACCGCTTTGCTGTTAGAAACTAGCTGATTTGACAATGTGTTCATTGGCAATTTGAAAATGAATTAATGTGCTGGTTGTAATGTCAGGAAGCAGGAATTGTTTAATTTTTAATTTTGAATTGGCTGAAAGCTGTATGCTGATAAATACCGGTATATTGTATAATGTCTACTGTAATTTGAAAATTTTAAACTTTGAACATTAAAACCTTGAAATTCAAATACTAATCTTCAAAACCGCATATTTTTCGGCCTGATTTTTTCGCACTATCCAAAGTAGTTTTATAAATGGCCGTAGAACAGTTGCTAAGTCCCCTGCAATTCTTATTATAGTGATACTTTTTACTATATTTTCCTTTACAGAGATAAACCGTAGTTTCTGTCTCTTCAGCGCAGGATGACAGTGCACTAAAGGAGGTAATTGCTATAAGTAGGACGCATAACACTGAAAGTTGTAAAATATTTTTCATTGCAAAGTTTTAAAATCTGGCAGATAATAAATTAACTGCCAGATGATTTCATAAATGATTGTGATGCTAATGACATCCATTTTTAGTACATGTGATCTTCTCTGAGGTATTAGACCAGTGATTTGAATGTTCTTTGGTATCCGTCCCACATCCAGTGATCCCTCCTTTTTGACCAATGTGTACAATTCCGGTTGGTGTATGTTTTACCGCCATAATAAAATGATTTTATTTATTATAAAAAGTTACAACAAACAACGAGTACAGCCTTACGGTTTGCCGTAAATGACAAGAGAATAAGCCAAAAAGCTTATCATATAGAGAAGCCTTTTATTACAAAAGATTCCAATCAATCCGGATAGATCTGGACTAGAACTTTTAATACCCTTGGATAACAAGGAATTCCCATTTTTAATATTTAAAAATATTCACTGGTCAGCGAACACGTATCACAGCTAATTATTTATACTAAAGTCAGGAAGTCTTACGAAACTGATGGAAATTTTCGTAATACCTTTCTCCAGGATTTTGATTTTTAGATTATTCAGCCAGCTTTTCATAAAGCACAGCGATACAAAAACGCTTTAAAAAATAGTAGTGAAAATTAATATTGAACGAAGCAATTAAAAACAATAGAAACCATCAACTATCTATTCTTAAAGATCTTAAATAATAAAAATAAAATTATTTAATTTTATTTTTATTAAATCTAAATTAATACATTTGCTCTTAATAAACCGAAAACCTAAGTAAAATGAACACCCTAATCATATTATTCATGCTTGCAGGTGTATTAGTTTGTTACTATTCCTCCCAAAGAGCGATGATTATGGAAAACAATAATTTGGTAGAATGGATTTCTTTAAACCGCAAACTAGCCCGCATTATCGGAGGATCATTCATTTTACTTTCCATAATTATTGCCATAATAAATATGGGCACTGGAAGTGGAATTTTTGGTGGCCTGGTCATCTTAATGAGTATACTAAGCGTGGTCGTATTAACAGCTCCACTTCAGTTTTTTAAATGGCCAGTATTGGTCACTTTACTTTTTATCTCTTTCATCGTGGAATTTTTTATTTTTTAATCATGCCAGCTAATAAAAAACATCTTACAAAATCCCCATTCCATCGTATTTTAAAGATCGTAACCGGTTTTGCAGGAGGTTATGTTATAACCGAGTTATTTTTTATGATCCTGGTTAAATGTATTAATGAACCGGCTGCTCTAGTTAGTCTCCAGTTTGCCGGTTTTATCCTTTGGGCATGCCTGATGATCCTGGCATTTATTCCTAAAAGCGGATTAAAATGTTTAGGAATCTATTTGTTAAGCAGTATTGTTCTACTCAGCGTTTTTATTCTCATCCCATAAAGTTTTTTTATGTCACAACGTTTATATAATATATTCTTCCACACTCATACCATCAGTGGAATCATCATCAGTGCGCTATTGTATGTAATTTTCTTTACCGGTTCTATTGCCTTTTTAAGGGATGAGATCAATGCCTGGCAACGAGATCAACCTATTAAGGAAAATTATTTTAATACTATCGATTTTGACCAGGCTCTGAACAACATGGCCGAAGATCAGGAATTATACGGAAGAGATATCACCTTTTCTCACCGCTATTTTGAACGCCGGGTGACCACAACATTCACAGCATCCAAAGATACCAGTATTGTTGATGAAACCCTGGGAAGAGGCGGGAATTACTTTTATATGGATATGGATTCCTTTGATAAAAAGGATTACATGGAAAATTACTCGCTGGGCGAGTTCTTTTACCGTCTGCACTTCTTTGCCCAATTAAATTTCTTTGGAAGATCAGGATATTTACTGGCTGGACTAGTAGCTTTCTTTTTCCTTTTCGCCGTCATAACAGGAGTTATCGTCCACTGGAAAAAAATTGTTTCAAGCTTTTATGTCTTTCGCCCAAAAGCCAAATGGAAAACGATATGGACAGATGCCCATGTCGCTCTTGGAATGATCGGTCTTCCCTATCAATTTATGTTTGCTGTCACCGGCTGCTATCTTATTATAGGCTATACGGTTATGCTCCCTCCGGTTCAAGAATATATATTTGAAAATCGACCCGAACATATCGAGGAAATACTGAGTTTGAAAGAACCGGTTAATATAGATTTTCAGGGAGAACGTCTTCAAAACCAGGCATCAATCAACCAGATGGTTAATAATACGCTTGAAAAATGGCCTGACCTAATAATAGATGAGTTAAACATTAGTAATTATGGGGATAAAGGGATGTATGTAAGCATTACGGGCTCCCCCGGTTTTGACCACTCCCTGGGAAATAAAGCCTATAGAACCTATTTGGCAGACGGATCGGTTATAGCCGAAAAATCAATCGACCAACCCAGCGGTTATGCTGCCGGTGCATTTAATATATTAAGAAGACTGCATTATGGTGATTTTGGGGGATACGGACTTAAACTTGTTTATCTTGTTCTGGGCTTTATTACCTGCTTCGTCATTTTATCAGGTGTACATATCTGGCTTGTTGCACGGAACAAAAAGAATATCTCACCTTACAAACGGAAATTTAATTTTTGGCTGGTACAGGTCTATACTGCCTCCTGTCTGTCCTTATTCCCGGTTACGGCACTCAGTTTTGTTGTTATGAAATTAACCCATCAAATGGGTGGACGGGAAGTACTTTATCCTGTGTTCTTTTATAGTTGGCTTGCCCTGGTGATCTTCTTTCTAGTTCGCAGAAATAATTACTTTACGAATAAAACCTGTCTTTTAATAGGAGGATTACTAAGCCTACTTGTACCTGTGAGTAACGGGATTATTACCGGAAACTGGTTATGGATCGCGGCAGGCAAAGGTTATCATCAAATTATGGTTGTTGATATTTTTTGGTTACTCACTGCTTTAACAAGTTTTGCGGTTCTTCTAAAAATGAAAAAACGCTCTATTGCTCCCACAACGATTTTAACCTAATTTATTCAATACCTTATTTGATAACCACAGTTTTTTTTAATTAATTATTTATAATTAGTCTTAATAAAAATTAAATGAATAAAAAATATTTTCTTATCATCTTTTTTAACCTTATATCAATATGGGTTATTCCTGTACTTGCTCAACAATATCAGAATGGGGTTTATGGAACCATTACTGATCAAGATGGTAATCCGGTTGCCGGAGCCACTATTTCCCTAGCCGGTACTAAAACTGGAGTAATCAGTGATCTTACTGGAGCCTATCATTTAAAAACAAACCTTATCGGATCGCAAGAAATAAAAGTCAGTTTTATTGGATTTAAAACTTATACCGAAACCATAATTTTGGAAGCTACAAGTAGTTATCAACTTAACATAGCCCTGGAAACGGGCTATAATCTCAGCGAAGTGATGATTATTGGCAAAAATAAAATTCAGGAGATAGAAGCATTGGCTTACAATGTAGATGTGATAGATGCTACTAAATTGAAAAACAGCACGCTGGATGTTGCTCATGCCCTGGACAGAGCTTCAGGAATTCGAATGCGCGAGAGTGGAGGTGTTGGATCAAGAATGAGCCTATCCATGAATGGTTTTCGGGGTAATCAGGTTAAAATTTTTATTGATGGTATTCCTATGGATAATTTCGGAAGTGCTTTTCAACTCAATAATATTCCTATAAACCTTGCTGAGCGTATAGAAATTTATAAAGGTGTAGTTCCTGTTGGTTTAGGAGCCGATGCTTTGGGAGGTGCGATTAATATCATCACCAATACTTATGAGAAAGACCGATTAGATCTTTCTTATTCCTACGGATCATTTAATACACATCGCACCAATGTCGACATGACTAAAGTCTTTAAAAATGATATTATCGTAAACATCAATGCATTTCAAAACTATTCCGATAATGATTATAAAGTCAATGTTGATGTGGCAGATGTGAATACCGGAGCTTATAGCCGTAACCAGGAAGTACGACGATTCCATGACCAGTATCATAATGAGACTTTTATAGGAAGCTTTGGAGTGATCAATAAATCCTACGCAGATCGCCTTCTTTTTGGCATCACTCTGGGGCAGGTATACAACGAAATTCAAACCGCACAACGGCTGGTACGGGTTTTTGGTCAACGCCATTCAAGAAGCAACATTATCATGCCTACTTTAAAGTACCAAAAAAAGGATCTTTTTGTTGACGGTTTCGATGCCTCTATCAATGCTAATTACAATCTGGGAAAAGAACAGGTAATTGATACAGTTAATCGCAGATATGACTGGTATGGTCACCACAAAGAACTGGGTAATGGAAATCCCGGCGGGGAGCAATCCTATACGCATTCGAGATTTCAAAATAATAACGGACTGGTAAATGCATCATTTAATTATAAAATAGATGAGCATCAAAAGTTATCTCTTAGTAATGTTTTTACCAGTTTCGACAGGAAACAGGAAAACCTGCTTAACCCTGAAGAGAATAATTATAACCCGCCAAGAAAATCATTTAAAAATGTTCTTGGTATTGGCTATCAAATAGAACAAAAAGACTGGAGTACCACCCTATTCGCAAAAAATTATAATCAGGTTAATAACTTCATCCAATCCTATAGAGAATCCGGAAGCAATGATCCTATAGAAATTGAGCGATATAACCAACTTAATAATTTTGGCTGGGGGATCGCTGGGACCTATTTTATTGATGATCGACTTCAATTAAAGGCATCCTACGAGAAGAGTTACCGATTGCCTACAGGTAATGAACTTTTTGGAGATGGGAACATCACCCTGGAAGGAAATACAGATTTAAAACCGGAAAGCAGTCACAATTATAACTTCGGGATTGCCTATTCGTTTATACTTAGTCATGATCATCGTTTCCACTTTGATGGCACCTTATTTTATAGAGATGCTAAAGATTTTATACGTCCAAGGTTGAATACCAATCAGGTATTACAAACCATGGAAAATCTTCAGGATGTCACCAATTTAGGAGGTGAATTACAAATCAATTACACCCATAAAAACTTTCTTGCAGGAATGAACCTTACCTACGAGAATTTAAGAAATAACACCAAGTATGTGGAAGGAACAGAAAGCCTGGTGTATCGTGACCGCATTCCCAACATGCCCTATTTCTACGGAAACGGAAATCTTACTTACAATTTCAGCAATATAATGAATACTGGGAACCAATTGAGCCTGGGTTATAACCTGTTGTATGTGCATGCTTTCTATCGTTATTGGCCCTCTCTTGGAAACGGCGACTCTAAGTATGGCATCCCTGAGCAATGGTCGCATGACCTTACCGCAACCTATATGATGGATCATTTTAGTTTTACACTGGAAATTCGAAATATTCTAGATAAAAACCTCTATGACAATTTTAGTTTACAAAAACCGGGAAGAAGCTTCACCGGAAAAATCAGCTATACCTTTTAATCAATTTTAAATCAATATATGACCATGAGACAAGTAAAAAGTTATTTTTTAATCTTCTTATTTTCAACTGCAATTTTTAGTTGTAGCGACGATGATACCCCTATAAATACAGATAAGGATTCTGAAGAAAACCCTGATCAGGGTGCTGGTGAAAATCCAGAAGATCCTTCACAGATAGAATCCAGATATGTGGTAGCTGCAACTCCAAATGCCCTGGAGGGAGTAGCCGACTACCTGTTGGCCTTAGAAAGTCTGAACTCTGGAGAAATCAGCTTAGTAGGTAATGGAGTTGAACAAGACGGAACCTATCGATATTATATTAGAAATAATAATAAGTTCTTTAGCTTATTATACGGGCAAGGAAATCCTGGGGCGGTAACCACCTACCAGTTAAACGCTATGGGGAAACTTGATATGATTTCCGATTTCCAGGCAGAGACGGTGCAGTCCTTTACCAATATGGATGATGAAATCCTTATGACCAAAATTTCAAGAAATAGTACTAATCCATTCGCCAGTTGGTACCGTCTGGATACGGAAACTTCACAGCTGGTGGGTGAAGGACAAATAAATACGCAAAATATTATCGATAACGATGAATTGGCCTTTTTTACCTGGATGACCCAGGTTGGTGACCAGGTATATGCGCCATTTATGAGTGTAAAAGCTTGTTGTAATGATATGTTCGGTACGGATCATCCGGATGAGGCATGGATTGCAGTATATTCCTACCCTGAAATGGAATTGCAAACTGTTATTGAAGATGATAGAACCAGCTTTATTGGCCGTTATTTTACAAGTGGCTTAGGAGTTGTTGAAAATGGTGACATCTATGCTTTTTCATCTGCGGTAGCCACCACTAACGGAGAAGCAAGTTCAACAAAGCCATCTGCTATTACAAGAATTAAGGCTGGAGAAGAAGTATTTGACCAATCTTATTTCTTTAATCTGGAAGAAGCTTCTAATGGATATTATATGACTGAACAGACCTATGTAGGAAATGGAGTGTTTGTATTGAATATGAGCCCTGTTGCCACTAAAGGAGCATATACAACAGGAAAACGATTGGCCATTGTTAACGTCTATGATAAAAATCTTATCTGGGTGGAAGGAATGCCAGCTGAATCTGATATTACAAATATTACCAGCCAAAATAACTATGTGGAAGATGATATCGTTCATATTGGGGTTACTACGGAAGCAGGAAGTTATATTTATCAGATAGATGCTACCACTGCTATGGCGACCAGGGGCATAGAGGTTAAAGGAGGAACCATTACTGCGATAAGCAAATTAGATATTAAAGAGTAATTGCTTTTTCACCTCTTTAAATTAATCTAAAATATGGAGAATAATTTTCTCCATATTTTAGATTAAACTATTATAATAAGCACTATAGTCTGCAATATGGCATAACTTATGACAGGTTATTCCAGTACCTGTATGACTACTATAGTTTTTAATACCTTTCAAAAAAATAAACTCTAATACCTTAATAATTTAATTACTTTTTAATAAGCTTAAAGCGATAATTTATAATTTAGAACTTATACTTTAGTATGGACAAAAAATAGTTATTAATCATGCATGAGTTGCAAGCTGCCGACTTTTATATCCTCACGTTTCTATTATTTATTCTATTTATCATAGGAACGATAGTTGTAGACCTGAATGGATTTACACAAATAATTAAAAAGATCTGGAGGAAATTTTTTAAATCCAGGAATACATCAGAATAAGTTTTTGTTTTTCGAAAACTAAAAAATAATCACGCCTTTTGCTCCCTGTCTTCTCTCCTATCCCATAGTGAAATTATCTGCCCAATAGTATTGACAAACACATTTTGAATATTTCATCTTTAGTATGCTGAAATTTTTTATAAAATTTCAGATCTCAATATCCGTGGTATAAACTATAATTCCCCTGAAGGTACCCCAGAGGAATTAAAGTATTACTTCATATAGCTTAGTCTACCTTTATTTAAAAAGATATAAGCAAAAACCTGTAATTTTACTTTTTATAATTTAAGGAATATTTATTTCTTATTTTTTGAATATCGCTGAAATAATCTCTGTCTTTCTTCAGGGGATAATTTCCAATATTCAATTAGAGGATTTTTTTTCACCTTTTCTTTATATTCTTCGATAAACTTTTGGTTTAAGCTATCGTTGTCTTTATACTTTACGCGTAATTCTTCGAGCTTTTTATGAAGTTCTTTTTGAACTTCTGCATATTCCGAATCACCATAAACGTTATTCATCTCACTAGGATCTTTCTCCAGATCATACAATTCCCAAACATCCATATCATAATAAAAATGAATTAATTTGTACTTATCTGTAGTAATTCCATAATGACGTCTTACATCGTGTTCAGAAGGATGCTCGTAATAGTGATAATAATGTGCTTCTCTCCAGTCTTCAGGAGTATTCCCTTCTAAAACAGGTACTAAACTTCTTCCTTGCATATCATCAGGAATATTGGCTTCTGCTAAATCCAGAAAAGTTTCGGCAAAATCAAGATTCGAAACCAGATCGTTATTTTCTACACCTGCTTTTATTACTCCAGGCCATTTAACCAATAATGGAGTTCTTAATGATTCTTTATACATCCATCGTTTATCAAACCAGCCGTGTTCTCCTAGATAGAATCCTTGATCTGAAGTGTAAATCACAATCGTATTTTCATCTAAACCAGCTTCTTTTAAGTAATCTAAAACCTGACCAACACCTTTATCTACGCCGGCTACAGATGCTAAGTAATCTCGCATATAACGCTGATATTTATATCGGGTGAGCTCATCTCCTTTAAGGTTTGCTTTCTTAAACTCTTCGTTAATAGGACCATATATTGAATCCCACATTTTTTGCTGAGCTTCGTTAAAACCAGTTTGTGGCTTATCGGTTATTTTAATATCCTGCCCCATTTTCATCGCATCAGCGATAGACATATAATTTAAAGATGCTACTTTTCTATTGCCTGAGTAATCATCAAACAAGGTCTCAGGCTCAGGAATTTCTACACCTTCGTACATCCCCAATTCTTCTGGACCAGGTTGCCAAGGTCTGTGCGGAGATTTATGCCCCAAGAACAGCATAAAAGGTTGGTCATCCGATTTTACGGAATCTATCCAGCTAATAGCTTTTTCGGTGATAATATCTGTAGCATAGCCTTCTAATTGGTATTGCCCTTCTTTATTTACAAAAAGGGGATTATAGTAAGAACCTTGCCCAGGTAAAATATCGATATAATCAAAACCTTTGGTTGGGGTTTGCCCTAAATGTAGTTTACCTAAAACCCCAGTTTTATAGCCAGCTTCCTGCAACAACTCTCCAAAAGTTTGTTGAGTAAAGTCAAATTTACTACCTATCGTATTATCCACAAACCCATTTTCGTGACCGTATTTTCCAGTCATTATAGTGGCTCTTGAAGGTCCGCAAATGGAATTTGTGACCAAGGCGTGATTAAACAACATCCCATCATCAGCTATTCTATCTATATTAGGTGTGGGTGCTACTTCTGCCAATCTTCCGCCATATGCACTAATGGCCTGATAAGCGTGATCATCACTAATAATGAAGACAATATTTGGTCTTTTCTTTGTTTCTTTTTGTTGAATTTCCTGCTGACTTTCTTCTTTGTTCTCTTTACAAGAAGCAACCGCTAGAAAAATTGCAATTACATAAAAAACATTTTTTATGAGTTTCATAAATAATTTTATTTAAATGAATAACTTATCTTAATTCTTCAGAGTTTCCATATCTACATCAAGATCAAAAGTGTTATTTACTTTCTCTACGGTGATGTCGTTAGCTAAATTGAAATTTTTAGCAGTTTTAATGTCTAAAGAAGAGGCACCAATTTTTACGGTATAGGTTCCTTTTTCAGCAATCCAGGCACTTTTAGCATCTACAAAAGAAGCTAAATCTTTTGCCTTTAAAGTGAATGTTAACTTCTGAGATTTTCCGGGTTGGAGCAATTTAGTTTTTCCAAAAGCTCGTAATTCTTCTAAAGGTTTATCAAGCATTTTTGAAGGCGCAGAAACATATACCTGAACTACTTCTTTCCCAGCAACATTTCCCGTATTGGTAACTTTTACTGAAACTTTGATCTCATCTTTAAAATTGTTATTGCTGAATGCTATATCTGAATACTCAAACGTGGTATACGACTCACCAAAACCAAATTCATAAGAGGGTTTTACATTAAAAGTATTGAAATAACGATAACCAACATAAATGCCTTCTTTGTAAAATACCTCTTTAGGATCGTTAGCAGGAACTCCTGGGAAGTTAGCTGCAGAAGGCTCGTTGTTATAATCCATTGGAAAAGTCATTGTTAATTTTCCGGAAGGATTTTTAACCCCAGAAATTACATCGGCAACAGAATTTCCTCCTTCTTGCCCAGGTTGCCAAGCTAATAAAACGGCATCAACTTTATCTTTCCAGCTGGCGGTTTCAATAACGCCACCAATATTTAAAATCACAATCACTTTTTTACCTTCAGCATGAAAGGCATCACTAACGGTATTGATCATTTTTATTTCATCCTGACCTAAATAGAAATCATTGTTTATTTTTCTATCGTGTTGCTCACCGGCATTTCTACCTATGGTAATTACGGCAACTTCAGAAGATGCTGCTTTTTCAGTTACCATTTCTTTTGCCAGCGGCATCTCTGGAATACGTTGTACAGCGGCCAATAACCCTTCTGCTGCACGACGTTTCATTTCCTTTTCGGTAGCTGCTTTTACAAAAGGAACGTAGGTTTTTTCTAAATCCTGATCGATGCTATACCCAGCATTTTTTAATCCTTCCAATAACGAAACGGTATAGGCTTCGTTTACATCACCACTTCCTGTTCCTCCGGCAATAAAATCGTAGGAAGTATTTCCAAAAAGAGCAACGGCACCTGATTTATTGGTATAAGGCAAAGTTTTTTCTTCATTTTTCAACAACACCATTCCTTCAGTAGCGGCATTACGCGTTACTTCAGCGTGTGCTTTTAAGTCTGGATTATCGCTATACTTATAGTTTTCTACCGTTGGCGTTTTTAAAATATAATTTAAAATATGACGCAGGTTTCTATCTATAGCCGCCTCATCTACCTTACCTTCTTTAATAGCTTTTAGTAAAGCCTCTTTTTGGGCTTTTGTTCCCGGCATCAATAAATCGTTACCAGCTTCCATTTGCGCTATAACATCGCTTACATTACCTTTCTCATTAATAGCAGCGAAACCCGGATACCCGCCAAACCAATCGGTCATCACCATTCCTTTATAGCCCCACTCATCTCTTAACACCTTGATTAACAAATCTTCATTAGCGGAAGCATACGTCCCATCAATTTTATTATAAGCAGTCATCACTGTCCACGGATTGGCTTCTTTTATGGCAATTTCGAAACCACGTAAGTAAATTTCCCGCATCGCACGCTCGCTAATATGGGCGTTAACCGATAAACGATTAGTTTCTTGATTATTTGCTGCAAAATGTTTTACGGAAGTACCTACATCGTGTGACTGGATTCCTTTGATATAAGCAGAAGCTATTTTACCGGAAACTAGAGGATCTTCAGAATAATATTCAAAGTTTCTTCCGTTTAATGGATTTCTATGAATGTTCAACGCAGGAGCCAATAATACATCTACACCATACTCTTTTACTTCTTCTCCCATCGCTTTTCCCACTTCTTCAATTAAATCGGTATTCCAAGAAGAGGCTAACGCAGTTCCTACAGGAAATGCAGTGGCATAATAGGTATTAGGATTGTTTTGTCTTTTTGGCTGAATTCTTAGTCCGGCAGGACCATCTGCAAAAACGGTCTTAGGAATCCCTAAACGCTTCACTTCTTCATTTCCTCCGGCTTGCCCTAAAACACGTACGTCAGGCTCTCCCTCTAAAGGGACCAAACCTGCATAACCAGGCATCCCGGGCCCCACTAATAATTCTACCTTTTCTTCCGGCGTCATTGCCTGGATTACTTCATCTATAGAAGCTTTTCCTAACTGAGGCGCTTTTTGAGCATTTGCCAGCTGTAAAGAGCCTAATACTACAAAAGCTAAAAGCTTTAGTTTGTTCATTTTCATATACTATTATTTATTGAGGTATTTATATTGAGTTAACCAGTCTTCATATCGCTTATACCAAGTATCTACCGGTAAATTTTGAGTTCCCATTCCAAACCCGTGACCGCCTTTGGCATACATATGCAATTCTACCGGATATCCGGCTGCTAGCCATTTATTATAAAGAGCAATACTTTTTGGAGCTAGTTTTAACTGATCGTCGCTGGCGGCAGCAATAAATAATGGAATTTCTTTGGGAATATCCTGAGCCATTATATCGTCGCTAGGTCCTCCATAAAGTGAAGCTGCGAAATTAGGAAGTGTTGCTTTACTTGCACTTCTAAGTACACTTTCTAAAGCTACAGTAGCTCCGGCAGAAAATCCAATCACTCCCACTTTATCCTTAGCTATATTAAATTGAGCTGCATTATCTCTTACATATTTTAAAGCAGCTTGCATATCTTGCCCAGCCAATTTTTTGATTTTAACTCTTTTCGCATCAAAATCAGCGCGATCTTTTAAACTTTCCATTAATTCTTTTGCAGGAGAATCTGTTTTAGAATGCACTAAACGATATTTTAACACAAACGCAGTTACCCCTTTAGAAGCTAATTCTTTAGCTAAATCGATGCCTTCCCGATTGATTGATAAGGTTTGAAAACCTCCGCCAGGAGCGATTATAATTGCTGTTCCGTTTGGAGTTTCTGGTTTAAAAACCAATAACGAAGGATCGGTCACATTATACACCACTTCAGTTTTAAATAAATCGGAAAATTTTTGTGCTTCTTCCCAATTCCAATCTTCAGAACCGGGCGCTTTTCCGTCGTAAAGTTTGATCACCTCATCTTGGGCAGATAACTGAAAAACAGCCACAAACAATCCCAAGAAAGCTATAATTTTAGTTTTCATTTTTATTGTTTTTTAAATTTTAAAGTTCTTTTATCTTTAATGACACCATTCCAGTCCAGACCGAAACCGAAATCATATGTATTGCCTTCTGAATCTTGATACGGAATCATATCGAAAGGCACATCTTCTTGTTGCGCTTCTACCGTTTCCATATTGGCTGGCATTTGTAAAGGCAATAATCCTGAAGGTTCTTGTTTTCCCGAAACAATATCCATTACTGCCTGGGTTGAAATCCCGAAGTTGAGAACAATTCCTTCTACCTGAGATTCAAATTCACTAAAAATCATCGGTTTATTTGCTGTTACCGAAACAATAACCGGTTTATCACCCATCAACATTTTGGTATCTTCAATGGTTCTTAAATCCATGATGTTTGAAGAGGTTGACGATTTTCCTTTATAGGAACGATTGGTGATTTCTGGATCTACCACAGGATCTCCGGCAGCAATACTTTTTTCTCTGGCGGTTGTTGCGGTATAGGTTTCATATTGAAGAGAAATAGGCACGTAACCATTGCCGCCTTCTTTACGATCTACTTCGCTATAACCGGCTTCTTTAGTTTGTGGATTTCTCACAAAAACCAGTGCAAAATCTGCCTCTTTTGGATTATCTGTGACCTTGTAATACTTTTTGATCAATTCTAAATCTACCGGATAATCAAATGTTGCCGGAGTAGGAATACCCCACCAATCGGTTGAAATTGGCGTATAAATTTTAGGGATGTAAACGGTTTTCTTTTCTTTAATCGGCAATACCTGATCTTTATTTTTTAGCATTACGACAGATTTCACCTGCGCTTCATAGCCAGCCTGCATAAATTCAGCATTACCAACGATTTCTTTGGTTTCTTGGATATTTAAGTATGGATTTTCAAATAATCCGGTTCTAAAAATATTCTTCAGCAAACGTACCGCAGAACGTTCAAAGCGCTTACGCATATAGTCTTCTCCAAATTCTTTAACGCCCATTTGGTAAGCTTCTAAAACCGGACCTTTTTCGTTATTTCCACCAAATTGGTCTACTCCTGCTTTTAGTACTTTATAATGACGTTCTGCCACACTAAGTGCTTCCGTTCCCCAAGGTTTTCCGGCAAAAGTTCCCGGAGTTTTTCCTTCATCGGCAGTGATTAGCCAATCGGTACAAACCACACCGTCGTAACCGTATTTGTCGCGAAGCAGTTCAGTAATCATATATTTACTAAAACCATTCCCTACATTCTCGTTATAAATATCATCCCGACCAAAACTAATCGTATAGTAAGGCATTACGGCAGCTGCTTTTTGAGTACCTCCATCTAATTTAAAAGCACCTTCTGTAAAAGGTTTTAAATGGTCTTTAAAATTATCTCCCGGATAAACTGCAAATTTTCCCATGGCCCAGTGAGCATCACGACCTCCTTCTTCCGGACCACCACCCGGCCAGTGCTTTACCATTGCATTTACACTTTCGTATCCCCAACCACTGTTGATTTCAGTATCTTTACCTGAAGTCTGAAATCCTTCAACATAGGCTTTCCCCATCGCTTTTACCAGTTCTGGCGATTCGCTAAATACATAAGCGATACGGTACCAGCGTGGCTCGGTTCCTAAATCTATTTGCGGTGAAAGTGCGGTAGTAATCCCTAAAGCACGATATTCTTTAGCGGCTATCTCTCCAAATTTTCTTACCAACTCTGGATCAAAGGTCGCTCCCATAGCTAAGCCATCAGGCCATAAGGAGATCGTCCCTCCTGCCCCGGCATTAAATTCTGAAGTAACTATAGCTGTATTTCGTGGATCTGAACTGTTATTTGCGGGAATACCCAAACCTAAGCTTTCTACATAGGCCTGTACATTATTATTCCATTCAGCGGCAACTTCCGGCGATTTAACAGCAGTAAGTAAAACGTGGCGTAAATTATCGTCTTTTAAAAATTGCTTTTGCTGATCTGAAATTGCTGAAGCTTTTGCTCCACTTTCAGAAAAAGGCTTTCCGTTATAGGTTCCTGCTCCAAAACCAATTTCACCAGCCGGAATAGATTGATGTTTACTGTATAACATTAAACCGGCAATTTGTTCAACAGACATTTTAGACGCCAGATCTTTAGCCCGCTTTTCTACAGGAAGCCGCCAATCTTCATAAGAATCTAATTTTCCATTCTTATTTAAATCTTTAAAAGATTCTCCGTTGTCTTTAATGATTTTAACTCCAGAATTTTTACTGTAGCCTAAAACGGTTCCTGATTTACTGGTGAGGGTTTTTATATCCTTAGCTTCTTGTGAAAATCCTATTTGGATCCCTAAAGCTAAACTTAGGAATAAACAAGTTTTTGTTTTCATAATGCTGTGATTTTATAATCACCCAAAGCATCCAGGTGTGGATGCTTTGGGTAGTATTGATTTTTAAAAATTAAAGCCTACAGAAAGTTGCGCGGTAAACGGACGAATATAAGATGAGGTTAATAATCTTCCGTAGTAAGGTTCTGGATCTTCAATTAATTCGGCCCCGTTAATGGTTCCTTTGGCACCTACCTGGTTTAAGAAGTTTACTAACGTAAGGCCAAAATTTAAATGATCGTTGAATTTGTAATTTACACCTCCAAAATTCTCCCATCTGGGCGCGAAAGTCAATGCATTATTTATATTGGCATATTGTTCGCTGAAGTATCTAAAGCTTGCCCAAACTTTCCAGTCTTTATAGGTATAACTTGGATCTAATTCAATTAAAACTTTAGAAATTTCTAATACGGTTTTATCGCTAAAATCATATGTGTTACCAAATGCATTAAATGTAAAGTCTTTATATTTTGGATCCTGTAAGGTTACTAATCCGTGAAAACTGAAACCTTTAAACGGAGTTAACACCACATCTGTAGTCCAGCCTAAGGTTTCAATATCGTAATATGTGGTGGTTTGTTCCTGCTGGGTATTATCCTGTGGGTTTACTAAATTGAAACGTTTTAAGTAATTATTTTTAGTTAAGTAGGTAACCTGCGATACCAAGCTAACCCAATCGCCATTATAAAATATACCGGCAGCACCTAAGGGACTTTTGCTGGTGGTGGTATTTGGATCTAAAGCCGCAGAATATCTTTCTAACCTGCCGTTTTCCTCGGTATATTGAAAGTTGGCCAATACACCAAATTTCTTGGTTAAATTATAAGAGGCATTGATCTTTCCGGCTATATTAAACCAGTTTTTATTAATAGGTGTTTTCTCTGCATCCTGAATAGTGAAATCAACTCCTCTTTGTTGTAAGGAGTATTCTCCGTCAATATGATGATGTCTAAAGAATATTCCGTAATTTAATTTAAATCGGTCACTTACCTGCCAATCGTCGCTAGCATAAACCGCTAATTTGTTTTCTATCCCTGTATGGAATTCTGCACCGCCATTATAACCATAAAATCCATATTCATCTGTGCCTGGACTTATTAATCGTTGTGGCTGATTTTCTATGGTTTGATAAAACAGAGAGCGGTTAGATATATAGTTATCTATATCATAATATTGCTCTAAAACACCAAGGCTAACATCGTGATTTTCTATTTTTTTATGGATGGAGAATCTTCCCATTATAGATGTTGTAGGAATCTCTGGGCTATTCATTCCTAATTGTGTACCTACAGATCCTGTATAGGCTTCTCCGGTACTGGCAATAGTATATCCATCCTCCGCATTGGCATTAAGGATACTTAGCGGAATAATATTCAATAAGGAAGCTTTCGCTAAATGTAAACGTGTAGAATATTTAAAATTCCAACCGTTGTCCATAAGATAATTACCAAAGATGTCTATATTATGAGAGGTGTTGGTATTTTCTGTACCATCCATTGAGGCCCAATAATCATCGCCCCCATCAATATTTTTAAAACGTACTCTACCATCTCTTATGATATAGGAATCGCGACCAATTCTAAAATCATCTATTTCATTGGCTTCGCCATCAGGCCCGTATTCTATTACTGCATAGTTGGTGGTGGTGTAAGAATCTGCATATTTATAAGAAATATTAAATTCTCCCTTACCATCTTTAAAACGTTTGGTGATACCCGCTCTAAAAATTTTGGTTTGATCTGCATAATTGTTATAACCTAAATCATAGGTACTGGGATCGAAGTTTACAAACGCTCCAGCGGTATACGACCAGCCATTATCAGAAATAGGTCCTGAAACATTCAAGTCTCCCTGAAACCATCCAAAATGGCTGCCTGTAAGTTTTCCTTTTACTTGAAATTTTTCAGTACCGGTTTGTGTATACGAATTTACGGCAAAACCTAAATCGCCCATTGTACTGGCTAACTCATCCATTTTTAAGAGTCCGGTTCTTTGAAGACTTACACTTTGCCTCCAGGTTTTGTTAGGTAATTCTGGCCAAAAAAGATAAACTACAGGTAAATCGTTTTCGAGAATGGTAATACCTCCCACACTTCCCGGCAAACCTATATTTACATCTCTGGGACCAGAGTTACTGGATGCGTTTAGCATTACATTCCTATCACTGCCGTTTTTCTTGCCATCAACTTCGTTGTCTCCTTTCAACTCCTGTTGTAAGGCAACTGAATCCTGTACTTTTAAATTTTGATTTTCCTCTTCCTGTGCAAAAAGTGATGATGAGGCACATAAAGAAAGTCCTGCGAATAATAGGCTTAGCCTTCTTCTTTTAAAATTTTTGTCGATATATTGCTTCATTTTGAAACTTTTATGAATTAATTAAATTTTTTTTCCAACGTAAATGAACCTTAGATGGAAAAAAATTACTTTTAGTTTTTTCAGTTTTTATGCATTTAAAGTTGATGCTTCTTCTTTTAGAATTGCTTCTTGGAAATACTTTGCTGCTTTTTTCATCTTTTTGAATTGAGAATAAATTTTTGAAATCTGTTTTTAAAGTTATATAGCTTGAAGTTATATAGCTTGCTTTAATACGTTAGCAAAAAGTCTTACTTATGCTGCATCATTGAATTTTGTCTTTTACTGATCTCAATCATGGCTATTCCCTAAATATTATTTTTGAATACCTTCCATATTCCTCCGTAAGCACCAATAACATTAAACTAGTAACCGTCTAACATGTTAAAAATCAACATTAGGTCTCAGACTATGAAGTGATTCAGTTTTGATTCCATAGCCATCTGCTGTTCAATCTTATGTTTACAAATAATCATTAATTAGAGCAACTACCTAAGGGCAACCCCATGTGAGATTTCATTATTCACATTATTATTAAGGTTTTATGTTATACATCTATTGACTCCCTTTCGTTATCAGGCAATAAAGCGGAATAATACTGCGTCATAATCTTGTAATCCTCATGATAACGATTTCGAGCCGACACATCATTGATTCAACATGAAGCAATATTACAGATATTTACTAATGTTTCAAAGTGAAACTTTCTTAAAAAGACCTATAATTTTAAAATTTTATAAATTATGAACTCTATATTTTATCAATATATGGAAATGAGGGAAGTGTAATTCCTTAAATTTATTCGAATCACATTTATGAAGATTCCAAGAACTTTTATCGTAGAGGCTATTGGCAGTTTTATATTAAAATGATGTTGTCAAAATATAACAGGTTTTGATCCTGTTTTTTAACAAGACCTTATTGAATGATTGCATACGGAAAGCTAAACTGTCCTTCCCCTCCCATTCTTTCAATACCATCAAAGATCATGGTACCAAGAGAGAGAAATTAAAAATCTTTTGCAATTGGCTGAAACCCCATCAACTATGGATTTCTAAAAACAGTCCTTAAATAAGAAATTAGAGTACCAGCTTAGATTTGTAGTTATTTAAAAATTTAAGGCATTCCTTTTTTAATAGAAGTTACTTTAATCTGGCTATCGAATTCTAAAATTTTCTTGATAAAGCTCTCGTTGGTAAGCGGACTTATATAAATTTCATTATAAATATCATATTTGAGGATTAATCCTTTTCTCGCCGTAGCTGGTCGTAATCCTATCCATACAGTTTTACCTTCTACAATTTCGGTAATTTTCTCTAATGGAATTTCTCCCTTTAAAGGCCCTCCTCTATATTTAAAATAATGGGGGGTAAGTTCGTATTCAGTTCCAAAGTTGAACCACAATAAAAGTCCGGCTATTAGTATAAGTAAAATGTCTCCAACAATAAAATTCTGGTTGCGTGTATTTTCAGATAAAAACTGATATACAAAAACACTACATACAATTGCTGTAAAACCAAAAATAACTGCTAGAAAAAAAACATCTTTTCGGCTTCTAAATTTCATAATTCAATAGGGGGATTTGGATTTTTGCTATTGGTCGGATTTTTCTTTTACAAATTTCAACAATAATGGTAAAGCAGGATAAACCATGTTATGCCCGTAACCATCCATTTCGTAAAGTTCTATTTCTTTTTGGCCGGCAACTTTCATCATTCTGTAAAAATAGGCGTTCTCTTCATAGCGACCCAACATTTCTAATTCACGATCTCCTGTGATTAGTAAAGTTGGTGGCGCATCCTTTCTTACGTAAAATAAGGGTGCCCATTTGTCTACTATAGGCTGCGTACCGGGAATACCTTTTTGATCTCTAATGGTAAAATGAGTAATGGTATGACCGCTAAAAGGTATTAATCCGGCAACATCATTGGCATCTATATCGTATTCTGCCAAATTATCTTTATTCATTACCGCCATTAAAGCCAGATATCCACCAGCAGAATGTCCTGAAATATAAATATTTGAAGTATCTCCATGATACTTTTCGATGTTATTAAATACCCAGGCAATGGCAGCGCTTGCATCATCTATAGTTTCTTCAGCCTTAATTTTTGGCGCCAGGCGATAGCCTACACCTACCACTACAACTTCTTTATTTTTTAACTCCTGCGGAATTTCTTTTCCGCCTCCAGTCAATCCCCCTCCATGAAACCAAACGATTACTGGATATTTTTTTCCTTCATCTTTTGGGAAATGAATATCCAGTTTGGATTGTTGTTTCACATATTCTGAAGTTGGACTCTCGTAATATTGAATATCCTTAACCTCCTGATATTGCTGTGCTAGTAGTTGTAAAGACAACAATAAAAAGAAAACACTTAATCTTAATTTCATTTTTATTTTTTTGAAAAATTTTACTTACTGATTATTTTTTTATTGACTCATATTTACTCCTAAAAAGGAACCATTTGATCGGACTAATCATTACCCGTGACGAATCTCTTTTATCTACCATTCCGGATATTGAGAAATAAGTAGTATCCTGAGCGGAATAAAATTGTGATGATAGCTCCTATTTATTTTGGCGGCTTGATAAACCAGTAACTAGGCCAGTTCAAAGATTATTTTTTTCATGATGATGAATTTTGCTAAAACCTTAAACTAATTTAGGTAAAATATGCTTTTATCTGAAATCCTTTGTAAAGAAAGTATTTTATAATGCTAACAAAGCACAAAGCTTATTTTATTTTATTTTTTTCTGAAAAAAGTGTGATTTTTAAATAGTACAAACGATTAATGATATAAAGACCTGATAACATAGGTAATGAAATCATCGAGAGAAGACATTACAGTAATAATTGAGAAAAACAAAAACCTGATTTTTAAGGTGGTGAATGCTTATTGTTATTATCCAGAAGAACAAGAAGATCTGATCCAGGAAATTATTATACATCTTTTAAAAAGCTATAAAAGGTTTGACTACGGTGTACAAATAACCACCTGGATATATAAGATAGCATTTAACGTGGTGATTTCTTACAACCGAAAAATAAAGACCAGGGAGAAATACTTTGTTCCTTTAAAAGAGAAATTTGTTCATATTCAGGATGAAAATAAGGTTGAGGACGATGAAAATTTAAAAAAACTAAATCATTTTATTGCACAATTAAAGCCATTACATAAAGCTTTAATGATTATGTATTTAGACCAAAAAAGCCATAAAGAAATTGCTATGGTTCTAGGAATTTCAGAAAGTAATGTGGGAACTAAAATAAACCGAATTAAAAAAGAGCTAAAAACGAAATTTAAAAAATAAGTTATGGATATCGATCAATTACGAAATGCGTGGCAACAACAAGAAGAAAAATTAGAGGCTACCAGAGCTTTAAATGTAAAGATTTTAAAAGAACTAAAATTGGAGCACACTAAATCGAAAATAAAACGGCTTCTTTGTCTACCAGTTAGCACCTTATTGTTTTGTTGTTTTATTATTTGCTATGCCACAATTTTTATAATCTCAAATTTTGGAACATGGTATTTCGTATTTTCAGGCATAGTGATTCTGTTTTTTGCCTTTGCCTTTGTATTTTCTTCAATTCATCAATTGCGTATTATTCTGAGTCTAGATTACCAGCAACCAATCACCATATTGCAACGAGAACTTTCAAAATTAAAACTTTCGGTTATCTATAATTTAAAAATCGCTGCTGCTGTATTACCCTTTAGTCCATTTATAGGAATATTTACTATCAAGGCAATCTTAAATTTCGATATTACAGAAATAATCTCTTTACGGCAGGTCTTGATATTTGCCGGGATTACTGTGATACTACAACTAATATCTTTGTTTTTTTCAGCTAAACTTAGTGCTAAAAATAAAGACAAAAACTACATGAACTGGTTATTAAAGGCTAATGGTAGCCAAATTAATGAAGCTAAATCATTTTTATCAGAAATTGAAGATTTTAAATAATAATGACATTATATATTATCAAAAGTGACTAACATCCGAATCTGCTAAACTATTCATCTTGATTAAAGTCAACTTGTATAATCGCCATTAATAACTGTTTACTTTTTGACTAACTAAGAGTAAATGAAAAACAAGTAGTAAAAAATATCTAAGAGATTAATTATCAACCTCTAAAATAAAATTACTTCTACTATAAAAGTTTTTAAATTTCACTTTAAATGTTTCCACATAGCAAGAGGAAGAAATATAGCTGATGTAAGATTTACCTAAAAATTGTGCTAACTTTAGCTCATAAAAAACCTTACCTAAAATGGATTTTGGAAAAATTTTTCATTTTTTAATCGACCTGGAAATTAACAATAACAGAAACTGGTTTAATGACAATAAATTGAGGTATGAAGAAGCTAAGGATGAGTTTGTCATATTCCTGGATGATTTTTTGTCTAAATTAAAGGCTATTGATCCTCAAATTAACGTAGAAGATCCCAACAAGTGCATGTTTAGGATTTATAGGGATGTCCGGTTTTCTAAAAACAAAGCCCCTTATAAAACTAATTTTGGCGCCTATATTGCTAAAGATGGTCGTAAAAGTGGGAATGCCGGATATTATATGCATATAGAACCAGATCGTTGCTTTGTTGGTGGAGGAATTTACAAACCAGATGCCCCAAGTTTAAAAGCCATTCGACAGTATATTTTTGATCATACCAAGGATTTTAAAGACATCATTAAAAATGACAAATTCCAGTCTTATTTCCCTGAAATTTATGGCGAAAAACTGAAGCGTGCCCCAAAAGATTTCCCTAAAAATTTTGAGGAAATAGAATTGCTAAAACATAAAAGTTACGCAATGATTCATCCCGTTAAGAACGAATTTTGGGAGCAAAATGATCTGGAAAGACAATTGATAGAAATCTATAAATGTTTGCTGCCTTTTAATCACTTTCTTAATAAGGCTGTAGAATAAACTATAATTAAAATTAAGCAGCATACATGACCAAATTTAGCGAAGAAAATTAGATGACTTTAAAATATCTTACTTTCAGTATTTCAATTTGTTTTATTTCCTGGATCGTTGGCATGATTATAAATTTTGCTCTAAGTAAAACAGAATTTTACGGAAAATTATCAAATATTAACTGTATAAGGAGTACAAAGTTGAACAAGTTTATTGGTTTAAGCATTTTTAAATGGATTGTAAAAAATACGTTCTTTAAATTTTTTAATCCTAAGCTACAGCTAAAAAATAAAGCGACAACTAAAGAATTAATTGATTTAAGACAAGAAATGACCTTTGCTGAAATAAGTCATTTTATTGGTTTTTTCTTTGTCATGTTCTTTGCTACATTAAAAGTGCTTCGTGCAGAATTTATCTTCTCTGCATGGATTGTGTTTATGAATGTTTTAATGAACTTATATCCCTCTTTATTACAGCAGGAAAACAAAAGACGTATCGATCATTTTTTACAACGCATTCCGCTAAAAATCATTAAAAAAAGCCTATAAATCCTGATTATTATGACACTAATTTTTAAATCATTTATAAAATGAAACTAGTATTTATCGCATTATTCTGTTTTAGCTTAAATGCTGTTGCCCAAACACAAACTGAATTAAATCAAGATGCCTACGCAGAATTTGCGGAAGCAGATAAAGAATTAAACAATGTTTATCAAAATATCCTAAAAACATATAAGTCAGATTCCCAGTTTATATCCAAATTAAAAAGTACTCAACGAATTTGGATTGAGTTTAGGAATGCCGAATTAGAAATGAAATTTCCTAGAAAAGATAAATCTTATTATGGTTCTTCTTATCCTATGTGTAAAGCCCTTTATCTAAAAGAACTTACAGAGGAGCGTACCAAAAAACTAAAAGTGTGGCTAAGTGGAATTCAGGAAGGTGATGTTTGCCAAGGTTCGGTAAAATCAGTTTGATTTTTCTAACATACAAGCAAAATAAAGGGCTATCAATCCTCTTTCTTTTATTACGATAAGATAATTATACAACTCTGCAAAAAGGAATACATATCCTATTAAATTTAGAACACTCTTCATCAAAAACGAATCACAAAATAGAATGATTAAATATTCGCCGGTATGAATTCTAATTCACTTAAGGTTCTGCTGAATCATTTTCTATGACTTTTTTCAGATATTATTGAATAATGTTACAAATATTCTATTTTTTATACGCCAAAAATTAAAATTGCTCAAATGTTAATTTTTTAAAAATAAAAAAACTTAACTTACTAAAATTGAGATAATTAATTATATTTGTCTTGCCCTACTTATGTTACATAAATCATAAATTTTTAGTTTACGATTTATATCCTACCTACTTAATATTTCGGATAAAAGGTTTGGACCTAATTTATCTGAGAAATTATGAGCCCCTATAAATTATTAAAAAACTAATTGATAGAACTAATGAATAAGATTAAACTAAATCTTTTGTTATTATTTTGCTCTTGTTGGTTATTCGTTTTATCCGGTTGTGATAACGAAGAGTACGGAATGTATGAAGTTGATAGAATTGTGGGATCCTGGAAATTAGTTGAAGTTTATAATGACAATGGAGATGGTCACGGCCAATGGAGCCCCGCTGAAAATGCCTACAGTTATACCTTTAATGAAGATGGTACTTTTAGCTCTACGCGCTTTTCTCAGTGCAACACAGGCAACTACTCGATCCAAAATGATGAGATTTACTTAGATTTTGATTGCAACAATAACAATAGAACGATAGGAATAGGCAGTACCTCATCTACTATTGTAGAAGAGGTTGATTACGAAGGCATTAATGTTATTTTCATTCCTACTTATCCCGCCTGCCATCAAGGTTGTAGATTAAAATTTGAACCTATAAACTAATTTCATATTCGTATAAAGTCTAGTTCTGGATTGAAGCCTCAACTAAATAACTACAAAATAAAAGCAAGTAGCGTATTAGGCTAAGTTACCTCCTCGCATGTTTATGAGGTAATTCTTATAGAATTGTATTTAATTACCCCCGGGATTCTTATTATCGGATAAATCTGAAGCTCTATTATCACAGGTCTTATCTTAGTTTTGCTTGCTTAGTATCATTGTTTTTGGAGTCCAAACGGGGTTGCAGGTAAATCATCTTTCCATGTTACTCCAAACTTCGCAGTAAGATAGGCTGCCACTTTCTGATTATGCGCAGTAACATATTTCATCATTAAAGGATCTACTACACAATTTTTACTTATCATTCCTACGCCGTATTCCTTGGTAAATCGCGTAAAATCTATAGGCTTATTGTTTATCCCGTTATAAACAAAATTCATTCCTATATCAGGATTATTTGTATAGATATTAAAACCGGATACAGCATTAGATTTTATTTTACTTTCTAATCGTATCCTTATGATATTTTTTCTTGAAGTTATTTTTGAAGGATAAAGAATATAGCTAACAAACTCTTCAGCATAAAAATCAAACTGATATTTGCCTTTTTTAGGAAGTGTAATTTTAAAGTTTTCCAAAGAGGTAATTTCAATTTCCTCATCCAATTCAGTAATAAAAAATGTTCCGGAAGAGAATGTCACATCAGTTGCATTCTCAAAAACAACCTCAGCTATTATTTCTTTGGTTTCTGCCTCGACGGCAATAGAAAATAAAAAGAATAAGGCGAGTAGTATCTTTTTCATGATATCCAACTATTTTGATCAAGATGAAACTTATACCTTAAATACGAATGCATAAACCGAATGTTGCAATATTGGCTTATCCATATAAAATAGTCAGCTTAGGATATCCTAATTTTGTAAAATAGTATTGGTTAAAAACTATTCCTGAATCCAATTTACAATTTCAGAGTCGTTTGGAAGTACATTAGAATTCTTTACGGCTACTACTCTGCCATTTTGATCGATTAAATATTTCTGGAAATTCCATTTCACTTCAGAATCTTTAAATCCGTTTTTAGCTTTCTCGGTTAAAAACTGATACAATGGATGCTTTTCATCTCCCTTAACTTTAATCTTTGACATCATAGGAAATTCCACTCCATAATTCTGCTGGCAGAATTCAGAGATATCCTCATTGGAGCCTGGCTCTTGATTTCCAAAATCGTTGGAAGGGAAGCCTACGATTACAAAATCCTTATACTTATATTGTTCGTAAATATGCTGTAATTCGGCATACTGCGGTGTAAAACCACATTTACTTGCCGTGTTAACGATCATTATCTTTTTACCTTTTAGAGAACTGAAATCGAATGTTTCTCCATTAATATCTTCAACTTTAAATTGATATATCGTTTTATTGTTTTGGGCTATCAGAGTAGTACCAAAAATTAACGCAAGCACCAAAAGGATTTTTTTCATCATCATAATTTTAAAATCAACATATTAAACAATTTTAAAACAGGCCCATAGAGCATCTATTAAAAATTGCTTTTTATTTCGAGGCGTCCTGATCGCTATAGAAACCCGATCAGTAAATCAATTCTCGATTCGTGAGTAAAAGTAAGTATTTAATTAATATCTAAAAATTAACAACTTAGAAAGATTCAATTTGGACAAAAGTTGTATTTTTATCCAAAATTAGACACTAACGTTTTTTTTGTCGAAAAAAATGGAATCAAAAGAAGATTTTGTACGAATGCAGATTATAGAAGCTTCTAAAACCGTATTTAAAAAATACGGTTTTAAGAAAGCGACTATGAATCATATTGCTAAAGCATCAGATAAGGGACGCAGTACTTTATATTATTACTTTCAAAATAAAAATGAGGTTTTTGAAGCTTTTGTTAAAGCTGAATACAATAGAAGAATTGAGAAAACCTTTAATAATATATCAAAGGAATTTAGTATCGAAAAAAACCTTTCTAATTATAGAAATATAAAATTGGATCATTTAATAACACTTTCCAATACCTATACCTACATATTAACCGATCTAAAAGAGAACGCTATTTTTTTATATCAACTTTTAGACGGCATTAGAGCTGAAGAAGTTAGTATCATCGAGAAGTGTATTCAATGGGCCGTAGAAAAACAGGAAATTAAGTCGATTTCTAAAAAGGACATTAATTTTTTGGCTTTCTCCCTGGTGACTGTTACCGATAGTCTTGAAAAAGAAATTTTTCTTTACCAGCGCTTCCCTAAAGATATGTTTGATCAATTAGAATGGATTAACCAACTTATGATAAAAGCACTTCAACATTAATTTATTAATATTTCATTATGCTTAACATTCGTCCCGCATTGTTAGTAATTCTTTCTGTTTTGGCCATTAGCTGTGGCGAAGAAAAGAAATCTGTACCCATCAAGCCAATCGTCGTAAAAACCATTGAAATTGGTAACCAAATGGAATATCAAAATAACCAAAATGTTGGTTTTACCGGCAAAATTATAGCCAATAAAACGGTAAACCTTAGTTTTCAGATCGGCGGAACTATAGAAGTTTTAAACGCTGAAATGGGGGATTTTGTCCAAAAAGGAGCCTTGTTAGCAAAGGTTGATGCTACCGCTTATAAAGAAGAATACGAAGCTCGAAAAGCCCAGGCCGATCTTGCCAAAGAAAATTACGAGCGTATCGAGGAAGTATATCAAAAGGGAAGTATTGCCGAGATTAAAATGATCGAAGCGCGATCTAATTACAATCAGGCAAATGCAGCGGCAAATGCAACATTCCAAAATGTAAAACACAGTAAATTATATGCGCCATTTAGCGGATATATTGGCGCTAAAATAATGGAACCCGGAGATTTAGCCAGTCCCGGAAGACCGGTTTTTCAATTACTGGATATAAATAATGTAAAAGCGGCCATCCCAATCCCGGATGGCGAGATTAACCAGTTAAAAAAAGGAGATAGTGCGAAGGTAAAAATCGATGCTTTGGGAGATCGTTTTTTCTTCGGAAAAGTTGCTGAAATTTCTATTCAGTCCAATCAGCAAAATCCCGTTTATATCGCCCAAATTCTTTTGAAGAATCCAGAAAGGTCGATCAAACCCGGAATGTCATGTTCGGCTTTTATTGATTTTAAGGAAAGTGATACTTCTGAAACCTCCGATATTATCCTCCCTGTTAACGTAGTTTCTGTGACTGAAAAAAATCAATATTTTGTTTTTGTTGCTGAAAATGGAAAAGCAAAACGGAAACTGGTTACCACCGGAAAACTCTACAGCAATGGTATTGCTATAACTTCTGGTTTGAGTGCTTCAGACCAAGTCATTACTTCAGGTTATCATAAACTAACCGATAATACACCTATTAAAATTGCCCAATAAATCAAAACATAAGTTTAGATTATGAAAAAGCAAAACAATTCTATTATAGAATGGGCAATGCAGAATAAATCATTTCCGCTTGCTTTAGCCTTACTAATGGTAAGTATCGGACTTTTCGGTTTATTCAATATGCCAAGAAACGAGTTTCCTGATTTTACGATTCGGCAGGGATTGATTATTGGGTATTACCCGGGAGCGAATTCAGAAGAAGTAGAACAGGAACTAACCACCAAAGTAGAAGAATACCTTTTCAGTTTTAATGAGGTTGATAAAACTAAAACCTATTCTTATTCACAAGATGGAAAAATGTACATCTATGTTGAAGTTGCTAATCGTATAGATGAAGATGCCACCCAGCAGTTTTGGAACAAACTAAAAAACGGATTATTAGTTTTCCAGCAACAACAACTGCCTCCCGGCGTACGCGGTGTAATCGTTAATAGTGAATTTGGAAATACCGCAGCCATGATTCTGGCGGTACAATCTTCTTCCCGTCCCTACAAGGATTTACAAAATCATGTAGAAGATATTGAAGATAACCTTCGCCAATTAGAAAATGTTGCAAAAATTAGTCATGATGGTGGCTTAACCGAGCAAATAGCGGTGTATACAGATCAAAATAAGCTAGCCACTTATGGTATTAGTCCGGGAATGCTAATGCAAAGTTTACAACAACAGGGCAATATTAATCCCGGGGGGACCTTAGAGGAAAATGAATTTGACCGGCCCATACATATCGATACATTTCTAAAAGATGAGACCGATGTAGCCAACCAGATTGTTAGAACTACTAATGACGGAAGTATTATTCGAATAAAAGATATTGCGGAAGTAAAACGGGAATACGAAGATCCAGATGCTTTTACCACTACTAATGGCACCAAAGCGATGATTATTACGTTAGAAATGGCTAAGGGCAATAATATTGTTCATTTTGGTAAAGAGATCGAGGAACGTCTTAATACGATAAAAAATAATCTGCCTGAAGATATAAAAATCGTAAAAATAGCCGATCAGCCTGACGTCGTACACAGTGCTATTGGTCATTTTATGAAAGAATTTGGCTATGCCTTAATTGGAGTGATTCTCGTAGCTTTATTCCTTTTACCTTTTAGAGTTGCCTCGGTAGCAGCGGCAACGATTCCAATAACTATTGCCTCTACCCTTGCCGTTATGTATATGTTAGGGATGGAATTAAATACGGTTACCCTGGCGGCGCTTATTATTGTGCTGGGGATCGTAGTAGACGATCCTATCGTAATTATAGACAATCACGTAGAAAAATTAGATGAAGGCGAATCGATCTGGAAAGCAGCCTACCATAGTGCTTTAGAACTTTTCCCTTCGGTATTTACGGCTACTTTGGCGATTTCAGCGACATTTTTACCACTAGTATTCTTTTTGAGTGGAACGGCTAAAGACTTTTTAAGTACCTTTCCTTTTACGATTATGATCGCCTTATTTTTATCCCTTGCGATTTCAGTTTTAATCGTTCCTTTTTTCAATACTATTTTTATAAAAAAAGGACTTCATAACGACAAAAAAGAAAAAGAAAATAAAAAATCGATGTTAGATCGATTACAGTCTTTCTTCAATGCATCGCTAAAAAAAGCTATGAAGCATTACCGGCTCAATATTGCAGTAGGTCTCGCTTCGATAATTTTAGGGATCATTTTATTTTCAACTTTAACGCAGGAACTATTCCCCATTATAGATAGAAATCAATTCGCAATCGAGGTCTATCTCGCCGAGGGTAGTAATCTGGATGAAACCTCAAAATTAGTAAGCGAATTTGAAGAGAAAGTTCTGAAAGAGGATGAACGTGTTCTTAATTACACCAGCTTTATAGGTGAAAGTTCTCCTCGGTTTCACATGGTATATGCTCCCAACTTACCAGCTAAAAACTATGCACAAATACTGGTTACCACAGCTTCTGATGATGCTACGGTAGAAGTCTTAAAAGATTATGATACAAATTATGCTGAAATGTTTCCTAATGCTCATTTTAGGATGAAACAACTTAATATGGTGAACAAACCGGCACCCATTGAAGTTCGTTTATATGGAAATGACATCAGTCAGCTAAGGACTTATGGTGACAGCATCATTAATTTGGCGAGGCAAACACCAAAAACAATATGGTCCCGAACCAATTTTGGTGAAATGGAAAAAACCATAAATATTGATATTAAGAAAGACGAAGCAGCGCAATTGGGATTAAGCAAAGAAGATATTGCAAATACCGTTGCCATGTATATGGAAGGCTTAAATGCAACTAAAATTTATGATGAAGATTATGGCATTCAGGTAAAAATTAAAGCTAAAAACAATAAAAAACAAACAGTTGCAGACCTCAACGAACTTTCCATACTTTCCGCAAAAACCAAAACTATGGTTCCGCTTAGGCAAGTGGCTAATGTAGAACCCGGTTGGGAAGAACAGCAAATTACTCATCGTAATGGGATGCGTTGTTTAACCGTAAGAGTAGATATTGCCACAGGTACCGTGGCCAATGTAATTCTAGAGAAATTAAGACCAAAAATAGATGATCTTAACATTCCTGATTCGATAAGAATAGAATACGGAGGAGAGTTTGAAATGCAACAAGAGAATTTAGTCCCTATGGGAATTTCGTTATCAATAAGTGTCTTGATCATATTCTTAATTCTCATCTGGCATTTTAAATCTGTAAAACATGCTACCTTAAGCTTTATCACCATGCCATTAAGTATTTTAGGTGCTGCCATAGGCTTATTATTAATGCAATATCCTTTTGGATTTACTTCTTTCCTGGGAATTTTAGCATTATGCGGAATTGTAGTAAGAAACGGCATAATTTTAATTGATTTTGCTGATGAACTTAGACTTAATGAAAATTATAGCGTTCGCGATGCGGCAATCGTTGCAGCGCAGCGAAGAATGCGACCTATTTTTTTAACCTCATCGGCAGCAGCGGTGGGTGTGATCCCAATGATTATAAGCAGATCGAGTTTATGGGGACCATTAGGGACCGTAATCGCATTCGGACTCATGATTTCTATGGTACTTACGCTTTATGTATTACCGGCTTTATACTGGATGTTCTTTAGGAATACTGAAGAAAAGAAAACTGAAGATGCTTAAACCTAAAATTGCGAGAAATGAAAACTAATTTTTCAACCTATAAACAGCTTTTATCTTTTATAATCATCGCTGTTACCTACGCTGGCAATGCTCAGGAAATGAAGATATCCCTTAACGAAGCTAAAGACGCAGCCTTAAAATATAGTCACGATATTAAAAATGGCAGTCTACGCATTGAACAGGCCCATGCGCAACGACAGGAAGCTATTGCTTATTATTTCCCTACAATTGAAGCTTTGGGCGGAGCTATTCATGCCTTCGACAATATTATCGACCCCATTGCCATACTAGGAATTCCTGAAATCGATAATTTATACCTGGCATCGGCCACGGCATCTGAAGTTGTTTTTGCCGGTGGCAAAGTAAAAAATTCCAATAAACTTGCTGAAATTCAGGTACAAGTCCATAAAATTAGAGCCCAGCAATCTATAGACTCTGTTATTTTAACTACTGCAAATAAGTACTGGCAACTGGTGCAATTACAGGAACAAAAAAAAGTAATAAATGCGGCAAAACTTTATTTAGATGAACTTTTAAAACAACAGCAGGATTTACTGGATGCCGGATTAATCGCAAAAAATCAATTACTTCAGGTTAGAGTAAACCGTAGTAAGGTGCTATTAAATGAAAGTAAACTTTCTAATTTGCGGAAATTGGCTTTACTAGATCTGGCATTATACACTGGCCTGAATTATGACACCAGCGCCGTGGCGATTGACACCTTGCATGAGGTTATCCCGCCGAAATTAAAATACCAGCATACGACCAATGTTACTGAAAACTCAAACTATCGCTTGTTGGACGAAAAAATTCAGGCTTCAAAACTACAAACGAAAATGGCAAAAGCCGAACTATTACCGCAGTTTTCTGTAGGTATAAATGCAGTAAAGTATGGCACATTCGACACAGGTTTAGACTCAAATATCCAACCCATGGCATTTGGACTTGTACGAATTCCAATTTCAGCATGGTGGGGAGCCGAAAAACAAAAAGTAAAACAACAGGAAATTAAGGAAGAAATTGCCGTAAACCAGTTAAAAAAAGCTCAGGATCAAATCACCATTGGTATCATGAAAAGTTGGTATGACTTGCTTGATGCTTACCATCAAATAGAATATGCCAAGGAAAACCTTGCTTATGCAGAAGAAAATTTAGAAGTGCATCGCGATAATTACAATAGTGGTTTAAACAATCTTTCAGACCTACTTGATGCACAGCGCTTACAGCAAGAAGCAAAAACCGAACTGATTAATGCCTTCGCCAAATATCAAAATAGCGAAACAACTTATCTATTTAGTAACAATAAATTAGAAGCCCCTTCATTAGAAGAATTAAAGGAAGATTAAAAAGTTATTGAAGTATAACACCTCGTTAACTTGATGAGGAGCTTAAAGGCTAATCTATTTTTGTCTTTATAATGGATAATGCTGTAAAAAACTTTTTTTTTGCAGGAGTACGGATATTGATTAATCTTTCTATTTATGAACACAAACTTCTGAAATTGTTTTTTTAATCAATAATTTTTTTAGGCAGCTATACAATGGTATAGTATTGAGTTCTCTAGCAAATATTTGTGAGCACGTAACTAATGGTACGCAATCAAACAGCTAGAGATCATCATTTTATTAAGAATAATGAAAAATCTCTTCTTTTATTCTAATTAGGGATGCCTGTAAAATTTTGCCGCTATAGCATATAAAAACTCAAATCAACAATGCTTAAAAAAGAAACAATTATATTATAAATTCATTTTTATTTCTATTTTTGCCGCGAATGGCGAATAAACTTCACATATCGTATGCATTTACATTTTTTGTGGTATTTGCAATAATTTTCCCTGCGGGACATCAGCTTGGTCATTCTCTGGCGTCCATAGTAACTACCAGTATTGAACATGATAACAGGCTAATAAACAAAAAAGAATCTACGCACATTCAGATTGATAATATCGATTGCCAGGTCTGTAATTTTCATTTTCAAAACGCAGATACGCCATCTTATTTTGATTATGAAATTGATTTACCGCAAATAGCAATACACTATATTATTTCCTTTGAAGATAGTGTTAACCTTTACCCCAGCCCCCTATTTTCTTTAAGAGCACCTCCCGTTTTTTCATAAACGACTTACTTTAACATATGTACTACTATGATATTGGCAAACACCATTTGTCATATTGTAATTGGTATTATCTATAAAAAAGGATCAAGGATCTTTTTATTTCAGCATTACTTAACATTTAGCACCTAAAACATGAACAATTATTTAGCGATGCGCAGCATTGCCATTACCGTCTTATTCTGTATATCTCATATACTCACCGCTCAAAAAAATGATTTTGTATTCAACGATCAAGTATTTAAACCTGGTACCAAAACTCAAATATCAATTCCTGTTCATACTAAAACGGATACTACGATTATTCCAATCACTATTTTCCATGGAAAGAAAAAGGGTTCGGTTTTAGGTATCGTAGCCGGCGTTCATGGTCTGGAATATGCACCAATTCTGGCAGCCCAGGAATTTTCTAAAGAAATAGATCCAAACCAACTGGAAGGAACTATTATTCTTGTACATATGGCCAACGTTCCCGCTTTCTTAAAACGCTCACTACGAGTAAATCCCATGGATGATAAAAACTTAAACCGTGTTTTCCCTGGAAGTGAAAGTGGCAGTATTACTGAAAGGATTGCGTGGACTTTTACAAGTAAAATTATTCCCAAATGTGATTATTATATAGATGTACATGCCGGCGATGCCAATAATGATTTGCGCCCTTACGCCGGATATTACAATTACTTTGACCAACCAGATATTTCAGAAAAAGCCAAAGAAATAGCGATTGCGATGGGTTTTCCATTCGTTATACAATTTGGTAATGAACAATCAGTAAAAGATAAATCTGTCTATACTTCACGGGAAGCTTTTATGCAGGGAATACCGGCTATTGATATTGAATGCGGCAGAATGGGTATTGTCGAAGAAAAATTTGTTCAGCGAATAAAAATAGCGCTAAAGAATGTTCTTTTTCATTTAGATTTTCTAAAAGGCACTCCCCAACAGACGTTGAATGATCCTTATATAGTAGCACAAAGAACCACTGTAGAAAGTGAGCATACCGGTTTCTTTTACAGTGATTTCACAAGCGGGGACTATGTAAAAAAAGACCTTAAACTGGGCTATATCACCGATTTATTTGGAAATCATATTAGTGATGTTTTTTCTCCTGTAGACGGAATTATTCTTTATAAAATATTCAATCCTCCGGTAGAAAAAGGGACTGGCTTATTCAACATAGGTCATATCAACTAATTCGCCAAAACCTGAGCTTATATAATCAATAAGAAGATTCCAATAAAAAACTGCCTTTAAAAGGGCAGTTTTTTATTGGAATTCTGTTTACATTAATCATAATCCTAAAGAGGATAAACCCATATTTTCTATTACAACACAAAATTCAAATGAATACCTAACCTCATCTTAGCTTCCACAGCACCTCCATTTAAATCTTGTGATACTGGGAGCATCAGGTTTACACCTCCAGAAATCTTTCCGTAAGTAGACTCTACTCCTATTCGGCTAAACAAAACACTTCCTTTCGTATCCTTAACAGCCAAACCATAACTTTCGTTCTCTCCAAAAATTTCTCCTGAAAGCCCTAAAACCGGACTAAAAGAAACTGGGGTAAAAGTTTTTGCATTCATGGTATTAAATGTTCTAAATAAATTTAACCCATAATTAAATTGATTTCCAAAATGATATTCTTGTTCATTCTCGGTTTTAATGGTGTAATTGGCCAAAAGACCTACTCCCCAGTTTTGATGACTTACCGAATAATTTGAAGCTAATAACACATCCCAGCTTCCCGTTCCTACCTGAAAACTTGGGTTTACACTGCCCTCATTATTGGCACGATCGTATTCTCCTGTAGGAAGCTTCAAACCTACTCCCACTTCCAGGTTATGTTTAAACTTGCTTTGCTGCTCTGGTAAAAATCCATCGAGTTTTGGTGAAATTAACTGGTAAAATCCAAGAATACTAATATCGCCTAAACCGTTAATGCGTTGGGAAGTACCATCTATAAATTGCCGATTATGAAAATGGTATGGCACAATAACATTCAGTTTAATTTTTTGACTTATCGGAATCCTTGCCCAGGCCTGCATCGTATTAAAATTCTCATCAATCCAGGGAGAGTTATTATAAATCCCATCACGTGATTGATATTGCTGTGTAATATAACGCAGTCCTATAAAATCGCCATTACCAATAGTACCATAGCCCATACTACCGCCGCTACTTCCACACCCACAAACATCGCAATCCTCAAATTCTTCAAATTCGGACAGTCCGATATTCGCTGTATGGTTTTCATTTACATTGGAACCTTCAGTAGTGGGTTTAAAATTAAAATTCGAAAAAACACTGGTAGAATCTGTTAAGCTTTCGGCATGTAAAAAAATACTGCCAAAAACACCCAATATCATTACCATTATATATCTAATATTCTGCAAATCGTTCATCGTTTATAAAAGTTTCATCGGTTAGGGTGTTTAAAAAAGCAATTAAAGCCTGCTTTTCTGCCTCGCTTAAATCGATCCCTAACCTGTTATTTTGTTTTAAAATAGGATCTAAGGTTTCTGAATCCTGTACACCATTAGCATAAAAATTAAGTACTTCTTTTAGGCTATTAAAACGCCCATCATGCATATAAGGAGCGGTAATCGCCACATTTCTTAATGTTGGGGTTTTATATTTTCCAATATCTTCAGGATCCCGTGTAACCCTGTAGCGTCCAAGATAAAGTTCGTCTTCACTAAAGTCATTAAATGTTGCATCCAACCCATTATTATGATAATCATGATCTGTAAATAAATCAGGTACATGGCATTGCGCACACTTTTCTTCAAAGAGCATATAACCTTCCCACGCTAAAGAAGAAAAACTACCTCCAGGCTCTTCCCTTACCATGTGATCATATGTACTTTCCGAAGAAATCAGACTCCGCTGAAATTGCGCCAGTGCCATCATCACCCGGTTCACCTGAATTTCTCCACCAAAAGCTTGCTGAAATAAATCGGTGTATGTCGCATCTTCGGATAACTCTTTTTCTAATTCTTCTAAATCCTGATACATTTCATCTTCATGGCCCAAAGGAGCAAAGGCCTGAGATTCCAGATTTGTTGATCCCCCGTCCCAAAACAAACCATTGTCTGCCCAGGCTAAATTCATAATTGCCGGGATATGTCTTAAAAGCGGTTTTCCGGAAATACCTTTGGTACTTAACGTACTTCCATCGGTAAACGCTAATGACGGGATATGACAGCTGGCACAAGAAATCTCATTGCTTCCTGATAAACGCTTATCAAAAAATAAGCGTTCGCCCAAAGCGATGCCTGCCGCTGTCATTGGGTTATCTACCTGTGCCGGTAATGCGGGAAAATTTACAGGAACCTGAACTTCGAATTCAGGTTCCTGTGGTATATATAGTTCTTCCTGGGTACAATTCATCAGTAGACAACAATTAAGCATTAAGAGTATAAATCTATTGTTAGTCTTCATTGGCTACCGGTGCCACAGTAAATGATTTGTAAGCAAAATTATTTGCCATAAGCTCCATAGCTTCAGGTGTAGATGCACCTACGACAGGAGTGGTTCTCACATCAATTCCTTCGATGATTGATGCCAGATCGACATGAAGAAGTATTTCCTGAGCTGCTGTATTGCTAACTTCAACAGCATTTTCTAAAGCTACGTTTACCGTATGGTAATTGTCATTCAATCCGGTTTCTAATACCAAGGTCGTATCATCATCCAAAAGGCTTCCTTTTATTGAAGTAAATATATAACTGGTATGCCACATCCAGGAAATGTTGGTCATCCCGTTAAGCTGAGAGAGCTCTCCGGCCTGCAAGCTTAAGTTATCGTTATAACGTTGGTCTATCCCTATACCAAATTCAATACCGATATATTCCCCTCCGGGAACCGCACTTAAGTTTATGGTTTCCCTTTTATTTGGCGGATATTCATAAGCACCGTCCTGAATACTTAAAGCACCGGTTTCTTCTATGAGAAAATAAGAGTTTGGAATTTCCACATGATCTCCGGCCTTGTTGATTAATACAATATTGCTAACCCAATAACGAAACTGTGTAAAGCTTACACGTTCACCAGCTATGGAATATTCAGTATCTAATTGAAAATCTTCATTCCCTACCATTGTATCCAAAGTTAAATCTAGACTTCCCGGCGTTACAGAGGCATCTATACTTTCTATGGTATCATCATCGCTACAAGCCATGAATAATGTTAAAGCGCTACATAAAATTGTTGCTTTTAATATTGCTTTCATATGTCTATTTTTTTGTGCAGATTTAATATTCTGCAAATCGTTCATCGTTTAAAAAAGTTTCATCGGTTAGGGTGTTTAAAAAGGCTATTAAAGCCTGCTTTTCTTCCTCGCTTAAATCGATACCTAACCTGTTATTTTGTTTTAAAATAGGATCTAAGGTTTCTGAATCCTGTACACCAGTATCGTAAAAATTAAGTACCGATGCTAAACTACCAAAACGCCCATCATGCATATAAGGAGCGGTAATCGCCACATTTCTTAAACTGGGTACTTTAAATTTATAATTATCGGCTGTGCTGCCGGTTACTTCGGCCCGACCAATATCATTAATACCGGGATAAGGCGGCAATCCGTTATTTCTAAAAGCATCATCGGTAAATAAATCACTGGTATGACAGGAAGCACATTTTTGCTGAAATAATTCATAACCATATTCTTCAGTTTCAGTAAATTCACCACCTTCTTCTCCCCTTACATATTTATCATAGGTTGAGTTTGAAGAGACCATCATCACCATAAACTGTGATAAAGCTTTAAAGAAATATTCGTTGTTTACCTCACCCTCATCAAAAGCTTCTGTAAATAATTTTTGATATTCGTCATCCTCGCGCAATTTGGAAACCACGTTGGATACGGTTTCTCCCATTTCTACTTCATTGGTTATGGGGATAATAGGAAATAAATCCAGGTGCGAAGTTGCACCATCCCAGGCAAACTCTTTTTGGAATGCCATATTTTGAACTGCCGGTGCATTACGTGTACCTTCTAAATCATCGATTCCATGACTAAACTGATGCCCGTGATGCGTAAACGCAAAGCGCTGCTCGTGACAAAATCCGCAAGAGATAAATCCGTTTGAAGATAGACGGCCATCATAGAACAGTTTTTTACCCAACTCAAATCCTTTTTCGGTTGGTGGATTGGCACTAAGATCATACTGAATCTGTGGGAAATTTGAAGGTATATTGACATCCAGTTCCCTATTGATCGAGATATATTCGGCTTCATCATCACTACAGGAATAGAGGCCTAAAATCAACAGAATCAGCATAAGGATTTTCTTATGATCATTTATCATTTCTGAAAATTTTTACGGTAAACTGAAGCACCTTGAAAAAAAAGATGCTCCATCTACCAATATTAATCCTTAATTAATGCTGAATATTTTCACCATTATGTACATGATCTACGCGAAACATTCCGTTTATGTTTTCTGAAATTTGCGGACTTTTTACCTCATCGATCATTACTACTGCTGCTTCAGAAAGTTTGATTTTATGCTGCCCATCCAGTACCTTGTTGGCATCGACGGCCATATGCACAACCGGACTCAAATTTTCGCTTACCAGAGCATCGCTTGGCATTTGCAGTGTTACTTCCCGGTAATTATCCAGGCTACTGCCGTGACTTCCCATATGGATTTGGAAAATGGTAGGCTCAGTTACGGTTTCTGATGTAAAAGTTCCTTCAAAATTTAGGAATTTATACCCGGCCTGCCAGGACCACATCATTTCATTTTCTTCAGCTACCTGAAGAAAATCTCCCTGTCCTTCAGCGCCCTGCTGATATTTTTCCTGGTCTACCCCTACGCCAAACTTAAGGGCCACATATTCTCCTGCCGGGATATCTTTTAAAACCACCTCGGTAAGTTCATTTTCTTCACTCACCACAAAATAACTATCATCCTTAGGATACGTAAATTCATTTCCCTCAGCATCGATCAGTACAAAATTACTTACGATATAATTAAAGCGGTTAATCTTTAAAGTCTCTCCGTTAGCATTGGTATAACCGGTAGCTCCCAGAAGTAAGGCATCTCCGTTTACGCCAGCGTCAAACTCAATACGCACATCATTTTCCCCACCCAGGTTACTCACCGCATCATCATCTGAAGAGCATGCCGTTAGAGAAACGACAACAACTAATACGAAGATTTTTATATAATTAACATTCATTTTGTTTAAAATTTGGATTGCTTTTTATTACATTTTTTAAATACTACGCTGCTATGTTTTTATTCCCGAAGAATTGATCTCCGTTAAAATTTGGACATAGCTATGGCTATCAGTCTAAAAGCCGATCTTAGCCTGTCTTTAAATAAATTTTAAGCAATAGGAGGTTTTACCATTCTCGTATAAAAGAGAAAAGTATAATTCGCCAAATAAGAAAACTCGTGTTTATCGCTATTTTCGAGAATCAAAGCTTGTCCATCAAAGTTTAGCTGATCAAGTTCGAAATATAACAAAGGCAGCTCGTATCTATTGGCTAATATTCCACGTTTTTCTTCGTGTTCTTTATCAGCCTGCTTAGCCAGAGACCGCATTAGATAACATTTACCATTACAGGCAAGATCTGGACGGTCTTTATTAATACACAATTCGGTCACTATATAATCATAATTGAAAACATAGTCGAAAATGGGCATTATAGGTTTAAGCAGGATAAAAAAGGCTACGAAAAAGCCTAAATATCGCATATACCTAATAAGATTTATTTAGTAAGTGCGCGTGCGTTTTCTATACTGGAATTTACGGCTTGCTGCATTGCTTTTACATCGCTAAGTTCTTCTTCTAAAGCATCGATTTGTTCTTGAAGCTCTTCGTTGTTCATTTTTTGAACCTTGGCTTTATTTTTCACAAATTCGTCGCTAAAGCTATGCATCCAATCCATCATTAACTTATCAGCTTCCTGTAGTTTTTGCTCGGCTTTTAGGTATTTCTCCGCCGTGCTACTAGTATCTGCCATTGTTTTTAATTCCTTTGATAATTCTGAAATATCACCCATTTTAGGCATTACTTCATCATGAATATCCAGCACTTGATGAAATAAGTCCTCATATTTTTCTTTTTTTGCTGAAGTATCTTCGGCGCAGGAAATAGCCATTAAAGCTAAACTGAATACTAAGGCTAATCTATAGATTAGTTTTATTGAAATGTTCATCTAAATCTTTTAAGTTTTAAAATATATGATTAGTCACCACTCTTTTTAATTTTTGAGCAGACTAAAATTGATCCTTAAAATCTCGAAAATCGAGTACCATTTAAATGATTGGAGGATGGAAAAAATCCTGAAGCGAATAGAACTGATAAAATTGAGGTTTCGCACTGAAGTTATGAGCGATCACTTCGGTATCCATACTGGTATTTAGTACCAGCTGTTTTTCAGCATAAAATAAAGGAATTTCTACTTTTTTTGCTAAAGTTTCCTTTTTTTGTTGTGACTCTTGTTCTGAAGCCTCGGCTAACGCCTGCATCAAATAACACTTCCCATTACAGGCCAATTCAGGGCGATCTTTATTTTCACAAAGTTCTTTGCTGATGTAATCGTAATTCAGGACATATTCCACCACCGGAAATGCGGGCTGAAAAACAATCAAAAAGGCGAATATGGGAAACAAAAATTTCACGCTGCAAATATATAAAATCCTACATGCTTTTTTGGAAAATGTAAGAAATTTGATCAAAATTAATATCTTAAAAAAAACAGCTTCCAAAACAGACTCCTGATTCTTTTTTGTAATTCATACCTGTTTCATAGAACTTATTTATTTTTTCAATATTTTGGCATCTTTAATATGATAGATCCAATCTTCGGGATTCGTATCATTATATGAAAATATCCCCACCAGGCTTATATATTGATCTGTTTTTAAACTAGGGGTATCATTTTTAAACTGAATTCCCATAACAGATTCCGGTCCCGCCATTCCGCAGAAAAAGCAGGCCGACATCACATTACTGCTTAAAGCGTATGAATTTTCATCCATGGGAACGACATATCCTGAAATTTCTATATAATGATTTTTTAAATTTTTTAATTGAAAATTGATGATAGGGTTTAAAACACCACCGGGATAGTCCTCTGTTTTCTCTTCCACATAATCGATATTAGCCAATAATTGCCAGCCCAGCTTTACAGTATCTTTGGATATCTTAGGTGATCTTTTTTCTGTTTCAGAAATATCATCAATTGCTCTTGAAGTATCCACTATGGCTTTATATCCAACTGTATTCGCCTTATTTGGAGTAAAACATATATATTCTACTATAAATAAAACACTTACGATCAATACTAACAGTGCCCATTTCGTTTTACTCATAGGACAAAATTTTAGGAATATTAAGTTTATATGCTTTTACTGCTGGAATTAAAGCTGCTAATACCCCCAAAATAAGGCAAGCACTCAACAAGTAAACCTCTTTAGCTAAAACCACTGACATCGGGTCTATACTTAAATGAAACTCATTATCGGTATAATGACCAAAAAACAGGATTACGAATCGTGCTAACAAGCTTCCTATTATATAACCTGACAGACATAAAAACAGACTTTCCTGCACCACCAACCAAAACAACTGAAATTTATTACCGCCACTCACCCGCATCAACGCAAACTCTTTTTTACGGTTATTTAAACGAGTATATAATGAGATAAAAATGCTTAAAGCGGCAAGAATCATGATCCCATACGCCAGATAACTAAGCATGGCTATTCCAAGACCCATTAATGAAAATAGTCGGTTTATTTCTATAGCAGGGGAAGCCACTTGCATATTAGTAGCATTAGCGACCAATCTTGGCCAGGTAACCAATCCCATTTTATTTTTTAATTTTAGAAGTACCGCTGTGATCTGTTTATCTTCCTCTTCTTCGTGAGCCTTATGTTCACTATGCTGTTCTTCTATTGTATCCTCTTCAATCTGCTTATGATCGTGCCCATTATGATCCGCATCGTGATGGTGCATCTCCCAAACACTATCGATATTACATAAAATCAGGTAATCCAACACCTTCCCTGTAGGATTAGCTATCCCCACAATGGTATAAGGATGTTCATCGTGAACATGACCTTCGGCATTTTGTCCGTGAGCACCATAAAATTGATCTCCAATCCTCAGGTTCAATTGCTCTGCCAGGTTCTTCCCTATTACGACTTCAAAATTGGCATTAAAAAAGCGTCCGCTTTCTAAATCATTTCCATAAAGCTTCATATAGTCTTTGGTAGTACCTACAATTCTGTTTCCCTGATAGTTATCGCCGTAAGCTAAGGGAACAGCATGTTGGACAAAAGGATGCTCCATCCATTGCTGAGCTTCTTTATAAGCAATATTCCCGGTAGGTGCATCAATTTGATAAACTGCAGATAAAATAAGTTGTAAAGGACTTCCTTTAGCACCAAGCACTAAATCGATATTATTTAAATTCGCAGTATAGTTATTTTCAAATTTTTCCTGAACGATAATAAGTAATGATATCATCGCTACAGAAAATGAAAGCAACATCATACTTAATACTGTGCTTAGTGGGTTATGCCAAATATTTTTCCAGGCTAGTTTACTGATCATATTATAATTTAATTTGGCTACTAAAAAATTGTTTCAAGCGCTGGTCGTGGGTGACCACCACCAGAGAAGTATTAAAGCTTAATGTACAATCCAACAATAGCTTTGCAACCTTATCTGTATTTATATCATCTAAACTGGCCGTGGGTTCATCGGCTAGTAGAAGTGCAGGTTGATGTACTAAAGCCCTTGCGATACTAACGCGTTGGCGTTGACCGGTACTAAGTTTTTCGGGAGATTTATGTGCGACATCGTCTATTCCCAAAGAGGATAAAAAATACATAATTTCATCTTTTCGTATTTTCTTCTTATTCGCTAACCAACCGGACAATTGAACATTTTCAAAAACACTTAAACTCTGAATAAATGACGTATTTTGAAAAACAATCCCCATTTGCGTTCCGCGCAAATGATCACGTTCATTTTCCGATAATGACGGAATAGAGATATTGTTAAAAGTTATGTCCCCGTGTGATGGTTTCAGTAAACCACTTAATAAGTATAACAATGTAGATTTTCCTTTACCCGACGCACCAGTTATTAATAAAGATCCTCCCGACTTAAGATTTATATCCGGGAAATACTGTTCCTCTTGCTTTGGATATTTGAACGATACATTTTTGGTTATCAACATGATCTATCTTTTGACAATTTTAAAAGCATTCATTTTATGATGAAATGCATTGATTAAATGACCAATGATCAAACCTAAAGATCCCAAATGTATAAGTCGACTATGATAGTTTCGAAAAAATGACAGCAAGGCACTTACCAGAATGATCGATATAGATAACCATAACACAAACTCTAAGCTTTTTGAATCTAGAGTTTTGGAAATCTGTAAGACGATTACAAAACCGATAATCGCAAAGGCAAGATCTATCCAGTGATTATGCTGCCATTGGATAGGAATTATGGTAAGAATTGGCAACGCTAAACAATGTATGGAACATAAAGTAGCTGCCGAGACCCCAAAATAATCGAACATAGACTTTTTCATCACTCTGATTTTTTTCTGACAAAACTAGCATATTTTATTAAAGCAACAAAGTTGCATTAATAAAATATTTAACTACATTTGAAATATAATATCATCTTATTTTATATAAGTTAAATTATTTTTTAGATTTGTCTAAAATTTAAATTTATAAACACTAAAAATAATACATTAATGAAACTACTTCAACTCTTACTTCTTATCTTCCCCCTTGTGCTTTCCTCCCAATCCAAAGTTGAAATAAATGGTAAGATTTTGAGTGAGGAAGGGCATGCCGTCCCCTTTGCAAATATTTCTATCATTGGGGAACAAACAGGGGCGTCTGCAGATCGTGATGGTTTATTTCAGTTTTCATTATCAGCAGGAGCGCATACCTTAAAAATTCAAGCCATCGGTTATAAGACAAAAACTTTACAAATTGACTCCCGCAATCAAGAAGAGCGCTCGCTGCAAATTAGCCTTGCAGAGGATCAATTAGGTTTAGATCAGGTAGTTATTAGTGCTACCAGAAACCGTGTAAATCTGAAAAAGGCTCCCGTTGTTGTAAATGTACTTAGCCCTAAACTTTTTAACGCCACTCAATCTATATCTGTTGCGGAGAGTTTAAATTTCCAACCCGGAGTGCGTGTAGAAACCAATTGCCAAAATTGTGGATTCACCCAGGTTCGTCTCAATGGACTGGATGGCAGTTATACTCAGGTGCTCATGAATAGCAGGGCCGTGTTTTCAGCTCTTAATAGTGTTTATGGACTCGAACAAATCCCTACTTCAATTTTAGATCGTATCGAAGTGGTTCGAAGTGGTGGTTCTGCTTTATATGGCTCTAATGCCATTGCCGGAACAATAAATATTATTACCAAAGATCCCGTTCTAAATTCATGGCAGATTGGTTCTAATCTTGGTTTTATTGATGGAAAAACACCAGACCGTAGTTTAAATCTAAATGCATCTGTAGTGAGTGAAGATTTAAATAGCGGGATAACGGTTTTTGGGATGAAAAGAGATCGTGACAGTTACGACGCTAATGGTGATGGATTTACAGAACTTACAAAACTCACCAATACCAGCCTGGGTGCCAAAGCATTTTTAAAGCCTAATGAAAAAAGTAAAATAACTTTAGATTTAACAGCTTTAGAGGAATATCGTCGTGGTGGCGACCGGCTAAAATTAGCTCCACATCTTACTGATATTACAGAAGAACTGGATCACAATACTGTAATTGGTGGAATCACCTACGATATACGCAATGAAGACCAAAGCAATCAATTTTCGGTTTATTCCTCTGGGCAGCATACCGATCGTAAAAGCTTTTATGGAGGTCTTGGAGGAGGTCGTACTCGTCAGGATTCTATTAGCGCCGCAAACGCTTATGGAAATACAAATGATGTCGCTTTATTAGTAGGTGGACAATTTACCCGTAATTTTAAAAGCAATCATGATATTTTAACGGTGGGAACCGAATATAATCTAAGTAATACCGAAGATGATATCCCGGGGTATAATAGATATATTGATCAACAAGTAAATGCAGTTGGTGCTTTTGCCCAGTACGAATGGAAACCTTCTGAAACCTTTACCGCATTAATTGGTGGACGTATAGATCATGTAAACGTCGACGGTAGCTATACCATCCAGGACATTAATCGAAAGGTTGCAATTGATCAAACGGTGATTAGTCCTCGTTTAACGCTAAGATATCAACCAGCTGAAGCATGGCAGTTTAGAGGAGGATATGCCCGTGGATTTAGAGCTCCGCAGGCATTTAATGAAGATTTGCACGTATCCTCAGTTGGTGGTGAACCCCAATTTGTAATTCTATCCAATGATTTGGAAACAGAATATTCTAATGCCTATACAGCGTCTGTAAACTATTCGAAAAATTTCAATAAACTGCAAACAAATTTCTTACTGGAAGGTTTTTACACCGATTTACAAAACCCTTTTACTACAGTGAGTACAGGCGCCAGTTTATCCAATGGTTCTATTCTGGAAGAAGTAAGAAATGGTAGCGGAGCCTACGTTAGCGGTGCTAATATCGAAATAGGTGTTTCGCCATCTTCGAAATTAAGTTTTCAACTGGGAGGAACTATCCAAAATTCAAAATATAAAGAAGATCAGATTTTATTTGAAGCCGATGGGAGCATTCCCGGGGAAACTGATATTATTATTTCTGAATTTGTTAGAAACCCCAATCTTTATGGTTACTTAAACAGTAATATATCAATTTTCGAAGAAACAAGTATAGATATCACCGGAACATACACCGGATCAATGACCGTTCCTTTGGTGATAAGTGATTCTGGGTTTTTACAACTCAATGAAAGTGATCCCTTTTATGACATCAATCTAAAATTAAGTCAGCATATTGATATTACAGATAATTTCCAAATGAATCTATATGCTGGGATACAGAATATTTTTAATGCCTATCAAGATGATTTTGATACCGGTGCAACGAGAGATTCAGATTATATCTATGGGCCCGCACAACCCCGAACTTTTTTCTTTGGAATCAGGTTTGGCAACCTACATAATCTTTAACCTGAAATAAAGCTTCAGCATATAATTAGCTTCCTGATACCGCATGAAAAAACTTTATATGTTACTAATCAAACTAGTTGAACGTATTTCAAAAATGATAAACAAAGAATTAAAAAACCTAAAAGTGATCCAATATTTAAATAAGGGTTCTACCCAATACTCACTATTTTCAACCTTAAAGTTGATAAGTTTTAGGCTTACTAATGTCGAAATAGCCAATTCTGAACCCGGCCAGGATGTACACTTAAAAACTAATTAGTCTCATAAATAATTACTATTTTAGGAAGTATTTCTTTGTATGCTACCCGAAAGCTTCATACCGGCTTTTATATTTAATCCTAGCAAGGTCAGATTAATAGCTCCAAAAAGTATTTCGATGATTTGTACGCACAAAAATGTACCGTCGATGTTATTATTAATGGCTCTAAAATATAGGTAAACTGCTAATGAAATGAGTATAATTCCGTTAAAGGTAACAAATTTCATTCGTTTCAATTTTGTTGTAATAATTGGACTTTTTGACTTTCCAGCAAGTTTTTTGCCTGTTATTGCCAACATTGACATTGCGAATACTAGAACAGGTAAACAATACAATATTCCTTTTTTTACGTGCTTGATAAATTCTTCATTTCCCACAATTTCGGCAATAATAGAAAAGCTGAAAAAACAATCAATGGTTAATACGGCAATGGAAGTGGCGATGATATGAGCTGTTAGAATAGTTTTGCGTTTCATTGTCTTAGTTGTATTAAAGTTTATGAAGACAAAGCTCGCTTAATCAAAAAGCCTAAAATTGTAAGAATCGGAAATTGGGCAAGTTTTCTTTAATTGCTCTTGGATGAGTTCCGGTGATGTTCTTAACCGTATTGCTAAAATGTGCCTGGTCAGCAAAGTTTTGTGAATAGGAAACCGAAGTCAGCGAGTTGGACGAATGTTTCATCTGATAGATGGACTGCCTTAGCTTCAGCAACATCATGTATTCTTTAGGGGAACATCCCACAGATTTATAAAAATGGTTTCTTAAAGTTCTAGTTGAGGTACCTGTATTTTCAGATAATTTCGAAATAGAAATATTTCCTTCCTCTTCTTCTATCAAATCAAGTGCTTTAATAACAATACTCAAATCCTTTGTTAATATTGAGCTTAAAAAAATATGTTCTATCACTGCAAACATTTCTTTCGGGTTAGAACAGCGATCAATTTTTTTCTTAAATCGCTCTGCTTCCTTTTTAAATAAATCTTCTGTTTTTATGATCCAGGGCTTCTTGGAAATATCATCATTTGTTAGCAGTCCCAATCCATAGGGTTTTAGGTGTGCCCCGATAATTTTCACTTTATCGGTAAGTGGTTTTACTGAAATTTGGTTAGTGGAAATTCTTGAAATAATCATTTCAGCACTATAATTTTCGTTAAGGGAATGATTGGTGACCAAAAACGGATGTTCAAAAAAATATCCAAACGTAATTCTAGGAAAAGGGAAGACAAACTCTTCATTAAATTTGAGTTTGTCGACAGGAATTTCAATAAAAAAATAATAATCAACCCATTGTTGAAGGCCATCATTAAACGGCTTTTGTATTATAAAATCATTCTCCAATTTTTTTGAATTTTTATATGCGAACAATTGGTGGTAGCCTAAATGCTAGCCTTTTAACCCCGAATGTTCTGGGACACAGTATCCATAATAAGGCAAATGCATCAACCCCTATTTTTAGTGACACTTATTTTTATTCATCTTTATTTTGCGCAATCAAATTCACCATATTCTTATTGAATTTGGGCAAATTAGTACTCAAAACAGAAAAGAATGCCGTGTCTGCATTTTCTACTGCGGTCAATGCTATTTGTAGCACTTTTGCACCATCAGTCGTTAATTTAATTACTTTGGCTCTGGTGTCGGTAGGATGCTCTTGTCTACTAATAAATTTCTTTTTTTCCAACGTTCTCAAAACTTTGGACACCATCATTCTATCCGTATTACTTTGGTTGGCAATCTCAACTTGTGTGACAACATTATTCTTTTTGGAAAGCCAACCCAATGCAGCTAACAACACAAACTGTGTTTGTGTTAAGTTTAAAGGGTCCAAAACCTTTTTTAGCTTACGTTGCCATAACATAGTTACTTGACCAAGCAAATAACCTGGACTATCATTTGGACTTTTAAACTGAAAATCAATTTCTTTAGACATCTTATTGAAGCATTTGAGATGAGATTAAATCAAAATCGTGTTTATTGATTTCAAGCATTCCAAAACGGAACGGATATCCCCATCTCTTTTTGTTTTGGATAAATTGTAAATCGTCAATTAAGGGAAGGATAGAAGTGTCTTTACATTGCAAAAATTCAATGTTTCTTCTGGAAGGACAAAAATCCTCCGAAACTTGCTGTTGATATATTTCATCATCTGAGACTTTTCCCAATGCTGTAAATTCCTGGCATTTTTCGGGCTTACCAAAAGTTTGTTTACTTGAGTAATAAATTACAAGATCTCCTTTTTTCATTCTTTTTAATGGCGTAACTTTTCCGTGACAAGCCTGTGCTATTCCTTGTCCAACTCCATTTTCAACGTGGTCTTTTGAAGCTACGATTATCCAATATTGAACTCCCCTTTCCTTCATTTTGGATCTAAAAAAGTAAGTTTATAACCATCAAGATCTTTTACGTGAAAAGCTCTGCCAAATGGAGTTTCAAATATTGGATCCACAGTAGTTATTCCATTGGCAATGAATTTCTCATTCAGTTCGTCCAAATTTTCCGATACAGCAAACCAAAGTGACACACCAACTCCCAATTCTTTGTCTTCAATCGGTTCCAGCGGTGTGCGAATGGCGAAACTTGCTTCTCCTTGATTGTATTTAAAAACAAAAGCTTGCGGATTTGAATTGTCGATTTCAAATCCTAATTTTTCTGTATAAAAGTCTTTTGAAGCTTCCAAATTTTTCACTTGCAAGGATGCGAAAGTTAATTGTCTCATTTTATATTCAGTCTTATTGTTGCTGCAAATATAATATATATGACAACAAAAAAAATAAAATAATCTTAGATTTATTATATTTTGTTGTCTAGATCATAATTAAATATTTTGAGGCAGTGTATTTTATACTATTACAGACTCGTAATAGTAGTATTGGTCAAGGTGCTATAAGTAAGCTAATTATAATGAGCTACAAATGAAAAAACACAGTCACTTCATCTAGAAACATATTTTTTATTGCATGTATCTTGAGTAATTCTATTCTATAGGCTTTGTTTTTAGCCTCAAGAAAATTTTAATGACTAAATAATATTCAGTCATATCTTTATGTTTAATTGTTTTTGAATACTAATCGCTATGCAAAGATTTTTAAATTTTCACATTTACTTTCTCTCCCGCTTTTATCTGCTTATTAATTAGTTCAGCTCCATTTAAATAAATTTTAGTTTCAATCATATCGTCTATTAATTGCAGGTGAATAGAGATCGCTTTATCACCTATATATAGATTTTTAAGATTGATTTTGGACATTTCATTAGAAAGTTGTGGTGCAATACTAAAAGAATTGAACTCAGTTTGCTCAAATGACAACATTCCTTCGATAATTAGCCTGCAATATAAAGCGCTTTCTGCTGAAAGATGCTTCATATTATTTTCAGGAAATGCTTCAATCGGATAGGGTACGTGCTCGCCCAATAATCTTTTCCCTGAATAATCTATTAATTTGTTAAGAGACTTTTCAAAGAAACCAGCTTTAAAGGTTCCCCTTAAGGCATATAAGGTTCCTCTATCCCAAAAAATATTCGGCTCTGTGGATGCGGGATTTAGTTCTACTAAAACTCCGTTTGATGTCCAAAGTTTTTCGAGAAGTGCATTGGCAGTTGCTTCCGCTCTTTTATCTATCCCCATTACCAGTGGTAAGCAAATCCAATGTCTAAGATGTGTATTTCCTTTAAAATAACGATAGGTATTTAGTCCTGCTATGTTATAACCAAAATACTTTTCTATAACATTGGCCATTTCAATACTACGTTTTAGATATTGTTTAGATAACTTATGCAGGCCAAGTTCTTTTGCAAGGTAAGATGCATTAATTAGTCCTCCATAGTATAAAGAATTAGTAGAAAGGTTTGCTTCGCCAGTAGATATTCTTCCTTCCATCTCGTCTGTGTCTGACAAAACAACACCTTCTTCATTCCTGTGATTATTGCAGTAGTTTAGACTCCACTCAATCAACGGCCATATTTTTTTTGCAAAATTTTTATCGGTATTTCGTAATAAGAATTGAGATGCACCATAGGCGATCATAGCAGCATCTCCCCTATCTTTACCGCAGGAGGGGAGCTCACCATCAATTTCAAATGAGTAGCATATTGGAGAGGAGTCTTGGGGAATATTTTTTAAAAACATGAGATAGGTATTTTTTGCCGCTTCAATACCCGTATCATATCCTAAAAAGGGAAAGAAAGGGCCACTGTACTCTGCCTGGTCATTTGCCCAGATACCAATGTAATAGTTTCCTCCTCCCGGAGAATGCACTAAGCCCATTTCTGATTCAAAAATACTTTCAGAAGCTCGTATTTTCGAAAAATAAAAAAGCTGATCTATGACCGGATTGGAGGTTTCTAAAACAAGATTTTCTTTAATCTTGTCAAGAAAATTATTTCTTTCCGCTTCAATTTCTTTGTAGTTAAATCCATTTACCGGTTCATCATCTATAGCGGCAGAAAAATAAAGCGTAAAATTATAGGCAGACTGGGGAAGGAGGCTAATTTCTTTTTCAGAATCGCTATATACATGACTTGTATAAATTCCCTTATATCCCCTCAATTGATGAAGAGTATCTGTTTTGTCGATTTTTAATTCTTTTTCTTGATCACTATTATTTATTAACTCCCAGTTTTCAACAAATACTCTTTGATTCATAGAGGGAAATAAAGTTCTTTTAAGAATAATTCCCTGAACTGGAGCATGATAAAAAGTAATTTTACCATCAATTTTCACCGAATCAATTTTTTTAAATACCACATTAGTACCATCCATGCTGATTGTGGGCTCAATTTCCTGGGCATAAGTTTGCTTATGATACGCCCGGTATTTCTTCCAATCCTCTTCAAAAGTCCTTAATTGAGGGTATATTATCTCACGCTTTATACTAAGTTCCTTATCTTTATTAACATCGTAATAAATTATTGCGGATACTTTTTTTCCAGACATTTCAATATTATCTCCATGCGGGTATGAATCAGTTTTATGTACATTCCAAACAATGCTTTTTGAAGAAGAAATATCCCAGTATTGATCAAATTTCAGATCTTGACCTAATAGAAAAAAAGAGTTTAAAAGTAGTAGTATTAATAAACTAATTTTCATTTTCATAATTGCTAAGCAGTATTTAGATTCAGATTTTTCAGAAATGTTTTTAGTGAAATAAAAACTTGATTTCATAAAAATAGGCTTTTATAATTGATCAGTGTCTTTTTTAATAATGCTATTATTGTTGACTACCAAGCTAAAGACCTGAAAAAGGCCTTATGGATAGTTGTTTCCATTGTACGAGGTTTTGTGTTTTTTACCGGTACGACCTAACAAAAAACCGATATTGAGTAAACCGGAGTGCGGAACAGGTTTTTAAAGGAACACAACAACGGGGTTTAGAAATACATATGCTCATCGATAATGCAGGGATTGGTTAAGATGGTATTTAATGTACGTAACTAGAAGGTGGTTTTTTCACTCATTCTCATTTTGACTACACAAATCCTCAATTAGCACACATTCAGAAAAAGCAGCCAGACGATCTTTGTATTTCAAAATTTTACAAAGAGAACTATGAAAATTGTGTTGACAGGATCATTGGGTTGTATTGGAAAACCCCTAACACAAAATTTAGTAAACAACGGTCATTCGGTAATCGTTATTAGCAGTAAACCAGAAAGACAAGAAGAAATTGAAATGCTTGGCGCAAAAGCAGCAATCGGCAGTATGCAGGATGTAGATTTTTTGATTAACACATTCAAAGGTGCCGATGCTGTTTACCTGATGATAGCCTGGGATGCTATCGGTAATATCTTCGACAAAAAAATAAATTTCCCTACTGAATTTATCAATATTGCAGAAAAGTACAAACAATCAGTGAAACAATCAGGCGTGAAAAAAGTAGTGCTTTTAAGCAGTATCGGGACACATACCAACCAAGGTATTGGTAGTCTTTCTATCTATAAAGGCATGGAGGATACGATGAATCAACTGCCTGCTGATGTATCCATCAAATTTATGCGCCCTGTTGCCTTTTATCCTAACCTTTTCAGATTTATGCAAAGTATAAGGACCGAGGAAGCTATTATACAAAGCTATGGAGGCAACACTAAAGAGCCCTGGGTATCCCCCTTAGATATATCCAATGTGATTGTCGAAGAACTGGATAAACCTTTTGAGGGCAAAAGCTTTCGCTACATAGCCAGTGATGAAATTTCACCCAGTGAGGTGGCTACAATTTTAGGAGAAGCCATTGGAAACCGGAAGTTGAAATGGCAGACAGTTTCTGCGGAACAATTACTGAATGGCATGCAGGTGTCTGGGATGAATGAGTGGGTCGCTAAAGGTTTTATCGAAATGCAAGCCGCACAGGGAACTGGCATTTTATACGAAGATTTTTATAAAAACAAACCAGAATTAGGCAAGGTAAAAATGACAGAATTTGCCAAAGAATTCGCATCAGTTTATAACCAATAAAATTTAGAAACTATGAAGAAAGTATTAATTACCGGAGCCAATAAAAGTATTGGCTTTGAGACAGCTCGACAATTATTGCAACAAGGATATTATGTGTATTTAGGTAGTCGTAGCATCGAAAGAGGAAATCTTGCCGTACAAAAACTAAAAGACGAAGGGCTAATCAATGTAGAGCTTATTCAATTAGATGTAAACAACTCTGCTTCGGTAGATACAGCAAGAATTGAACTGGGTAAAAAGACAGATGTATTAGATATACTTATCAATAATGCTGGAATTAACGGCGGTATGCCTCAGAATGCATTAAATGCAACTATAGAGCAGCTGCAAAATGTATTGAATACCAATTTATATGGAGTAGTACGGGTTACCCAGGCATTTATAGATTTATTGCGTAAATCTGAAAATCCCAGAATTGTAAATGTATCCTCAAGCGGTTGTTCCTTAACTTTGCATAGCGACCCCACCTGGAAATATTACGACCATAAATCTGCAGTGTATGCGCCTTCCAAAGCAGCGATGAATATGTACACCATTGCATTAGCTTATGAATTGAAGAATGATCATTTTAAAGTGAATGCCGTTTGTCCGGGCTTTGTAGCAACCGATTTTAATGGGCACCGTGGCACCGGAACGGCTCAGGAAGCAGGAACTCGTATTGTAAAATATGCCACCATTGACGATGATGGGCCTACAGGAAAATTCTTTAGCGAGGAATACAATCCAGAAACAGGCGAATGTCCCTGGTAAAATGCAACTAAATGTTTTGTAAATTTATAATATGAAAAAAGAAGAAGAAAAATTTCAAATATTCCAATCTTTATCGGACTTGCACCGGGTGCTTGGCTTACCAAAGCCATTTCACCCGATGATAAGTTTTACAGACATTAAGAACATCAAAATCTTACCGGAAGAATTTGGTAATGCTTATATTCTTAACTTCTACAAAATTTCATATAAATCAGATCTTTGCAGACAGGCTAAATACGGACAGCATTATTATGATTTTGGAGAAGGTGGATTGGTATACACCGCGCCTAATCAAGTTTTTGAATTGAATCACCAACCTAGTACAGGTTATTTATTGCTAATTCACCCCGATTTTTTGTTAGGCTATTCATTGGCTAAAAAGATAAAACAGTTTGGATTTTTTGGATATGCGGCCAATGAGGCATTGCATATTTCAGAGAAGGAAAAGGAAACTATATTTTCAATTTTTAAAATCATCGACGAAGAATTACAAAGTAGAATTGATGATTTTAGCCAGGATGTTATCATATCTCAATTAGAATTATTATTAAATTATAGCAACCGCTTTTATAAGCGACAATTCATTACACGTAAAGCTATAAATAACGACTTGTTACAAAACTTGGAAGAAATTGTGGACGATTATTTTAACAACGAAAAATCATTAAATCAAGGAATTCCTACCGTACACTTTCTTGCCGAACAACTCAATATTTCACCAAGTTATTTAAGCGATCTTTTACGTTCTTTAATTGGGCATAGTGCAAAACAATATATCCACAGTAAACTGATTGAAAAAGCAAAGGAAAAATTATCGACTACAAACTTAACCGTAAGCGAAATTTCTTATGAATTAGGATTTGAACATTCACAATCATTTAGTAAGCTTTTCAAGAAAAAAACGAACCGTTCACCATTGGAATTTAGACAGTCTTTTAACTAAATCGACAACAGTAAACAAAAATACTTCAGCTAATTCAGCTAATAATGAAGCGTCTGTATAAGTGGTAAAGCAAACATGAAGCCCTGTTAACGACCCTAATATTTTATTAAAACTGATCTATTTAAATATTAAATTTGCTGGGATAAGCTCAGCTCTTTGTGGAAAACGTCATTCAATTGCCAACTTTTATGGGTAAACCAATCCATAAAAAAGAACTGAAATTTATAGATATATAGCTACAAATCCTTTTTAAAAAATTAAAAATCAGTTAGATTAGTACTGTGACTAAAATGGATATCATACAATTTATTGTTTTATAGCTACATAAGCATAAATACCTCAAAAATGAAAATATGAAGAAAATCTATCTCACTTTTATTTTAGTAACATTTTTAATATATGAAGGCTACAGTCAAGAGTATGTTGACTCAGAAACAAAAAGAACCGTAATTAATAATGGAATCGGTCTTGGAAGTGTAATTGCCGGAGTCACATCCTGGGAAAGAAATAAATCCGTATTACTTGCTACCATTCATGGTTTTTTTAGTTGGTTTTATGTCATATATTTTGTGCTAACCCGAAAAAAAGAAGAAAGAAAATAATTTAAACTTTCCTATTTTCAGGAGGAGCCTACATCCGCCAGCTTACGACAACCGCAACTACTCCCCCATATATGAGAAAACTGTTCACTATAATATTTAGTTTGACCATCAGCCTTTGTTTTTCACAAACAAAACAACAACTGATTGATTCAATTATTAACGTAAACAGAGTGGAATCTAACTGTATTGGAAATGCTTGTATGCCAAGTTCCCAATACAAAAGGTTTCAAAAACTAAAGAAAAAAATATCCTACAAAGAACTAATCGAATTATCAAAACACGAAAATTCCACAATTAGGACTTACGCTTCGATTGAGCTCATTCAGTCTAACAAAAGGAAACGTTCCTGAGTTGCTATTAACTGAACTAAGGAAAAATGAAATGGTTGAGACCTTCGATGGTTGTATAATCGATGTTGAACCAATTTCCTCAATCATTTATCACGAATATTGGAATAAAATCAGAATAGAAGCGTCTCGAATAAAAGGTAATAATTACGAGCAAGGTTTAGCAATACAAAAGGCACTTGCTACCGACCTGACAATCAAAAAATTGGACAGTATACTAATCTATTCAGAAAAAGAGGTTTATTGGTTACTTTATAAAAGAACCTTCGAAAATAGAAAACATACAGATGGTTATTTATCTCGTATCAAGGAATTGGCTTTTAGTAATAATAATGCTTATGCATTTGATTATTTAAAAAAATATTACTCATCTGAATACTCGGAAGAATTAGAAAATTATTTAAAAAATGACTTTCCGAAGGCTAAATTTCAAACGGAAAATGAAATTTTCTATTTACACTCATTTATAGAAACTTTATTGGAAATTAAAAACGAGGAATTTAAAAAAATTGCTATACATAAATTAAGAAGTGAGTATGTTTGGAAAAGCCGAAAAGGTTGGTTTTATACGACTTTAAAAAAACATGGAATTGAACTCTGAAAATATTATCGGCAGTCGAGTGGGTGCCTCTGTCATCAAATAACGGAGTGCACCCCTGCCCGCGGTAGGCAGACCTCAAACCACCTTAGTATTTGGTTTTGCTCAGGACAAACCTAGTGGAGCTCGTACCTACCTGCAACAGGAAGGTACGGCGGTTCATCATTCATTTTCAATCGCTCTTTCTAACAATTGGAACTATTCTATACTTTAAGCTATAAGCTAAAGGTTTTCCAGAGAATCGATGGCCCGTCCTTGGAAAAACCCTATTATTTATACAACTTTATAGCTCCCAAAACAAAATTATCTTCCGGACCTTCAATAGCCGTAAACCTTACATATCTTACAGGTTCCGAAAGTGAAATATGATAACTTTGTGGGTCATTTGTAAACCTATTAAAATCGAATACTCCTGCATCTACCCATACATCATTATCTGTACTTACCTCAAAGGTAAATTTATCTGTTGCCCTATCATCTCCACCACCATCAAAAGTAGACCTTAAAACTTCCAAAGTAGAAAAATCAACCAGCCCCCCTAAATCTATAATAACCCAATGCGGATAACTGGAACCTCCTGCCAAAGAATGCCATCTGGTATTCTGATTTCCATCAATAACATTTTGTACTGAGTTTTCATTTCCCCCATGCTGAGATGAAAAATCAACAATAGTCCATTCGTCATAGTCCAAGAGTATTTTATTTGTGTTTACTAAAACATTTTCAGTATAAAAAAGATCTATTGCTGTTGAATCAGGTTTAAATACCGTATTATACTCAAGTTCAGAATCATAATTTTCTAATATCGTTCTAAATTCAGTACTGGAAACTGAATCTGTAATACGTTCGCCAAATTTATTTTTATATGTTACAGAACTGTAAAGAAGGTCTTCATTTAAAGGTTCTGCCCAATTAATCACAATCTCATTATTTTTATTAGCTTTCATACCACTTATCGTTCGATTAGAAATCGTATTGCTATAGTTACTACCATACACATTTCCTTCTGCTTCATAAGGGAGGGATTTATTGCCAAAACCATCAGTAGTTACTATGTTAAAAACATACTGTTGTTCATCCAGCCCATCAATTATTTTACTAAATACCCCCTGCTGGAAATCGATATCAACATCAACAGAATCTCCCCCGTTATTCCAAAAGATACGGGCCACTTCAATATCTTCAGAAGATAAATAAAGGTTCAGTTCAATTCGTTCATTCCCAGAACCAAAGGTGATCGTATCTACTTTCTCTGCATAAATATATTCTCCCTCATCTAAATAAGGCTGGTGCAAATCATTCATCTCAGAACAGCCTTGTAATCCTAAAACAATGAAAAATAAGCAGAAAGAAAAATAGTTAGAAAATCGGGAACCAGATCCTAAACTATTAGCTTTACAAGCCCTGAAATTTTTATTAAACATAACTTTCATATTTTGTTGTGTTAATTCTATTGTCTATTATCACCAAAAACATCGATTTCCATGATTTGAAAGTTATCTCCTCCAGCCCAGGTTTCTGTAACTAAAAATCGTATATATCGAACTTTCGGGTTTGAAGGATCAAAAGAAAAATTTTCTCCATTTATGGCTACTGCTCGATCCTCATCACTTACTTCTCCAAATGGTAAACCTGATGGCTTAATCGATTCAAATTCCGCAAGTTTGGTCCAACTATCCCAGGAACCACTTAGATCCAGATTTTCGGAACCCCAGACTTCAAACTTTTTGAGATTACCTTCAGCGAATATATAATTCGCCCTTTGATATAATTTCATTCTACTTAATTTCCCTAACACTCCTAAATCTATTGTTAAAGACTGAGGCCATATTCCCTGACCTCCTACTGAAGAATATCCATTAGGACTGGGGGTACCATTCCATATATTACTAGCTACCCAATCTCCATGATGCGGCCCATCTCCAGGCAGATTAACAAAAGAAAATTTATTCTTTTCAAATTCTGTATCAAAAAGAGGAACTATGGTATGTTTTGCTATTTCAGAACGATTTTCCCAACGGTCCTGAACAAATACTTCAATATTCTTTGGAAGTGTATCTAACTCATAGATCGCAAAAACTCCTTCCTTAGAACTGGTGTAATACGTATCTAAAGGAACATATTCATCAAGAAGCGAATCTTTTTGCTGTACAACGATTGACACTTCAGCTCTACCTGGATTTTCCCATTTAAATTTTATTCCTCCAAAATCTTCCTCTACATTAAGAGATGATGCAATAGTTTTTACAGCAGGCTCTAAGGGAACAACGCTAATTTTTACTGGCTCTGAACTATTTCTACTTCTATCTACAGCTACTAATTCTATATCCTGACTAGAAATACTGCCAAACCCTTCAACTTCAATAGAATCAGCATATTTTGAAGCTTTTGCCTCAGAAACCACTCCTTCTTTTCTCGAGTAAACAGCTTTCACGTATAATAGATCCTCATCTTTAGGAGGTGTAAATTTTATAACTGCCCCTCCAGGAGTACTATATGATTCAATATTTGTCACTTCTCCGGGTGGCACAGAATCTAAAGGTTGTTGTCCTATAGGCTCTTCTTCACAAGAAACTAGAATAAGCCCGAAAATCAATATTTGTATTAATCGTTTCTTCATCACATTCATTTTTTATAAGTTATTATTACCAACCATAATTTTGAATTAAATTAGGATTTACTGCTAAATTGGATTCCTTGATGGGCCAGAAGTAATCTTTAATAGTAAATGAAACCGGAATTTGAGGTAATAGCGTTATTTTATAGAATTCTTCAGGAGTTTGTCCCTGCACGTTCCAGCCTTTGGGTTGATTATTCATGACTCCTATTTCTTTCCAACGCCTGATATCCCAAAATCGTTTTCCTTCAAAAGCAAGCTCTATAGCGCGTTCTTGATGGATAATGGCTCTTAAACCTTCTTTGGTGTTAGGTTTATTAGGGTTTATTGAATAATTAGACCAAGATTCTTTAACCCCTGTCAATCCTGCCCTGCTCCTCACAAGGTCTATATAATGGTAGACTTCATCACTGGGGCCACTGGTTTCGTTTAGTGTCTCAGCATACAACAAATAAAGATCTGCTAATCGTAAAATTGGAAAAGGGAAATATTCGGTTGAAATCGAGGTTGAAGTTTGCGCATTTTTAAAACTATGAAGCTTTTTTACAGAATAACCAGAAATTGAATAGCCACTTCCTCCCTGAAATCCGGATACCCCACCTTTTAAAAAATCTGCGTATTTAACATTTCTTTGCGAGTCATTAAACTGGTAATATCCACTTCCGTAGTAAATTCCTTTATCAAAGCCAATGCTAGCGTAGAATCTGGGCTCACGATTAAAATGAAGGTTCACGGTATATTTTCCTTCCTCAATACGTTTCCCTTCATCTTCTTGAGCAGGTTCTGCTCGTACTTTATACCTATCCTGGTACCAGGATTCACTTCTCCACATGATATCTTCGTCTATAGGCACCCCATTATCTGAATAGTATTTTTCTACAAATTGTAATGTAGGCGCGTATTCAGTCATCGCATTATTTACGTTCTCCATTCTGATAATTCTTGCCGTAGTAGATCGAGCTAAAAAATTGTTATTATATCTAGTATTACCCCAAATCAACTCCTGATTCCAGCGGTGTGTGATAGCTTGTCTATAAGTGGTTTGCAATTTAAATACCGGATCTGCATCCAGTACTAAAGGATCTACGAGATCATAGAGCGATTTGCCCTGGGCATGGCATTCATCTATAGCTTCCTTACATGCCTCTGCAGCCAAAAGCCATTTACTTTCGTCATATTGTTGAGGAAACAATTGAACACCTTTATTATCGACCATACTCGCATAAGCTGTATTACCATTAAACAAAGGACTGGCAGCAAATGTCAAAACTTTTGCTTTTACACCCAAAGCAATAAGTTTATCTATTCTTCCGGCTTCTGTCCCTTCTATAACCTCTACAGCGTTAGGTAAGTATTCTATAGACTCTGTAAGGAGTGCTACAATATATGCAAACACCTCATCTACAGGCTCACGATAAATTTGAACTTCTTGGGGCTTTGAGTAAATAGGTAGATTCTCATCTACTATAGGTATTGGCCCATAACATTTTAAAAGATAGAAATGATAGTAGGCTTTTAAAAATTTAACCTCTCCAATCCATCTTTTCTTTTCTGTTTCAGTTAAATCAGGAACTAAGTCGATATTTTCTAAAAATATATTGCATTCTCTGATGCCTCTCCAGGCTGATTCTGAACCATTTTCTCCATCCCAAGTGTTTAAGATGGGGCTGGTGAGAGACTGAAATCCCCTGGCAATAAGTGTGTTTTGCCATACTTGCCCAGCCCCGTTGATGCCATACCTTTTGAAAGTTTCATCAGATGCCATAGCCGGATCTAAATCAACCGATCCAATTTCAGGGCGATAGCTATAACAACTGAACAAGTATTTTTCAGCTTCATTTCTACTCCTAAAGGCATACTCTATGGTCGCAACATTATCTGGAACAACATCCAGGTAATCGCTACAAGAAGCTAAACTTATAGTTATAACCGCTAATATTAATTTAATTTTCTTCATACTAAATAATTTTTTAAAAAGAGACTTGTGCACCTACTGAAATAACCCTTTGTATAGGATAGGCTAATCCGTTACCTCCCATTTCTGGATCCCATAATTTGAACTTACTGAAAGTGGCCAGATTATTTCCTATAGCATACACACGACACTTTGTTAATCCTGTCTTTGAAATTAGATCCCGTGATAAGGAATAACCAATCTCTATTGTTTTTAAGCGCATAAATGAAGCGTCTCTTAAAAACCAGTTTGAGGGTTGTAAATTATTCTCTACATAGGTTTCTGATAGTCTTGGCCACAGGGCATACACATCTCTGTTATCTTCAGACCAGTGACTATCTGCATAAACTTGAAGCAACGCATTTTGTTGATCTATAAATGGTGAGGTTGCGCGGGCATCAATAAATAGTGAAGTTCTGCCTATTCCTTGAAAGAAGCTGGAAAGATCAAAGTTTTTCCATCCTCCCGAAAAACCAAAACCGTACACAATTTCCGGACTATGTGGATAGCCCATCGGAACCATATCCAATTCTGTAATTCGGCCATCTTTATTGATATCTTTATATTTAATATCTCCGGCCATATAGTTACCAAATTGAACTGGAGAATTGCGAACCTCTTCTTCATCTACAAATAAACGTTCTGCAACATACCCGTAATTGGATGCCAGGGAGTTCCCTATCCGTGATTTCCATGGTGAATCTGGGTAATCTGGTTCTTCATACACTTCAAACTTACTGGTCGCATAGGTAAAGTTACCCATAGCGGTAATCCATAAATCTTTATTGAAGGAATGATTATAGTTAAAAGAAACTTCAAAACCTTTACTGGAAGCCTCCCCTACGTTTGATCGCACTGGAGCCTGTAATCCCATCGTAGAAGGGATTGCAGCCCTATCCATAAGGATGTTTGAACGATATTCTGAGAAAAAATCTGCTATGATATCCAGCTCTTTCCACAAACCGATATCTAAACCAAAGTTATACTTTTCTGAAGTTTCCCAAGTTATATTTCTGTTAGGATAGCGTGAAATAGATACTCCTGGTCTGTAATAATCATTTCCATATGTTCCAAAACCAGAACCGTTCCCATCATCATTTAAGTTAACATTAGACAAATAAAAGAATCGATCTGCTTCATTTCCGATTGCGTCATTACCTACAAAACCATAAGTAAACCGTAGTTTAAGATTATTGATTTGATCTTTTAGTTTTTCGTTCCAAAACTTTTCATTTGATATAAGCCACGCACCACCAATAGAAGGAAAGAAACCGAAACGTTCTTCTTTTGAGAAGCGCTCAGATCCATTATAACCAAAATTGAATTCTAGAAAATACCTTGAATTATAGGAGTAAGTTGCACGACCTGCCAAGTTTAGATTTCTATATGGTAAAGATCTTTGTAGGTCCCCGGCGTTTGCCTGTATTCGTTCTCTCATGGTTCCTACCAGCAACCCACTAAAAGCGTGCTTATCATTAAACTTTTTATTCCAGTTAATAGCACCTTCAAGATAGGTGGTTGAGTTTATATTCTTGGCTCCTTCGTCATATCCAAGATATTCTGTCCCGCTATCTTCATTAATAACATCCAGGGTATATAGATCCTCCTTTCTATCATACGTACCTACCTTATAGTAAAATGGATTATAGAATCTGCTTATATCATAATATGAATAACGGTTTGTATTAAACCTACCTCTTACAGAGAGCCCTTCCAGCAAAAAACCAAGGTCCTGATTTAATTCAAACTGTGCGGAAATTTGTGAGGTCATCGATTCTCTATATCCTTTTGTCATATCGGCATAGGGGTTCAAAAAATCCCCCTCACCTGCATTTCCAAAAAGTATATGCTGTGTTTTTTGATTTGCCAAATCAGGCTCAAAAGTTGCCGGGAAGAGTACCGGATTTGTTCTCATCACTTTTCTAAATAATTCCGAACCTCCGTCAATGGGTCCAGAGTAATCATCAAATGCCCCACTTAACCTTACCACCGCCTCTGTCGTTGGGGTAATATTTATGGTAATGTTTGATCTCAACATATAACGGTCAAGCCTAATATTGTTATTAAAGTTATTTCTACCATCAACTTTTAATATGCCATTGTCTCTTGAATAACTTCCTGCTATATAATACTGGGCTACCTCTCCACCTCCGCTCACATTCATATTTACTTGTTTGTTATTTGCAGCATCTTTAAATAACATACCATACCAATCATTTGCCGGATAAACATAGGGGTTAACGCCCGCGATTGTATTATCAATCTTTTGCTGTGAATATGGAGTAACGCCTAAGGGGTCTCTGGTGCGTACGGCCTCATTGTGTAATCTCATATAGGTAATAGGATCTGCCAGCTTTACCATTTCTGTAGGACTGGAATTCACCTGTTCAAACCTAATGTTAATTTTTGCTTTACCTATTTTCCCTTCTTTTGTGGTAATAAGAATGATACCGTTAGCTCCTCTGGAACCATAAAGTGCAGTTGCGGTCGCATCCTTTAATATCGAAAAGCTTGCAATATCGTCTGGATGCAATCGAGAAAGTTCCTGGGTCGTAACTTCGTTATTATCAATTAGTATAAGCGGATCTCTTTTGTAACCAAAAGTAGTGATCCCACGTATATAAAATTCTGAGGTATTCTGACCTGGCTCCCCAGATCTTTGGTAGGATACCATACCCGGGACCCGCCCTGCAAAAGAATTCGTGAAATTACTAGAGGGTATTTTAAGATCTTCGGGTTTGATAGTAGTTATAGCCCCTATAACATCTTCCTGTTTCTGTTTGGCAAAGGCAACAATAGTAACATCATCGAGTGCATTCATGTTAGCCTCCATATGAATTTCTAAGTTTTTTTGATCAGAATATTCAATAATTGTTGTCTTTAAACCCACATAAGAGATTTGTAACTTATCCCCTGGTTTTAATTTAATTTTGAATTGACCATCAAAATCTGTAATTACCCCTCCTTTAGAGCCTACAATAACAACTGAGGCACCGGGGAGCGGTGTCCCTAATTCATCATATACAACTCCACTAACTTCGGTTTCCTGTGTAGGATAAAATGACGCTAATCCCTCAGCGTTCTTATAATAAATACTTTCTAATTTTGCTTCATATGCATAACTTTTAATACATGATAAAAAAATTGCGGTCAATAAAAATCTCAAGCAACCGGTATGTAAATGAAATAAACGAATCCTGTAAGCTGATGTAATTTTAAGTCTCATAAAGTTGTATTTAATAACCCTTAAGTTGTGTCTTCCAGGGATAAGTCAATAGAAAAGTTTTTGAACTAGTCTGTAGAAGTGCTACCATATTTTTTTGATGTTTTAAAGATTAAGGCCCCTAACTAAAAAGAGGCTGTTTTTATAAAAATTATTTAATGCTAACAAATAAAACGTTTTAGTAATCGAAGGAAGAACTCCCCTCATTTAAACTAAACCTCCAATAAAATGTTAATGAAAACAAAAAATAAAAAGTGAAAAAATCCACCTAAAACGTTTTCTTTCTTAAAATTATGTTACAATAATATAATCCTAATCTTGATTATCCATCCTGCACTATCCTGCTAATATTCACTGAAATACGAAAATTTATACATACATACTGTAATGCGGCTTTAAATGCCTAATAGTTCCGTTTAAGCAAACTGTTTAATTTAACGCCTTGAAATACCTAAAAACATTTTTTTGACCTTGCCCTTCCAACCTAGATTATTAAAAAACTAAAGAATTTCAGACAAATAAATTTTTAGCTTTAAATAGATTATTTGTTTAAGAAACGATCAAAATACACCCCCAGTAAGATGGTGTTTATTATCAAACAACTTTTTCAGTGTCCTATATTTAAGTACAATTAGTGCTTCTCTGTTAGTTGTTCTCTGTGGACGATATAAAGTAATAGCCTAATATTAAGAAGGATGACAACAATAGTTTTAGACGGCAAAGCACCTTGTAGAACATATACCCTAATAAGTATATAGCAATTAAAGAAAATAGCCAGGATTCGCTATTTAGTACCAGTACTTAATCATTTAATGAGTTACATCTTTAGACTATTTTTTTTGATAAAACCTGCTAAAAACAAGGTAAAGTGCTCCACAACTGATCCATGCCGGTAAAGTAAGGAAGGAAAGGAACACGTCAAACCGAATGGAAATAAAATAAAAAATCCCAAAGCTTAATGCCCAGGCGCCAAACACCGCCCAGTTGAATTTGATTCCGGTTTTTTCAGCATAAAACGACTGAATTCCGACTTTCTTCCCAAAGAAGTATTCAAATACGATTATGGCTCCTATGGGTGCTAAAATAAAGCCATAGAGGGCTACAAATCCTAAAAGTTTCATGGCAAATGCAGGGAACAAACCGGCAATGGTTGCTACCGTTCCTGCAATAATCGTTACCCAGAAGGTAGACAGTTTGGGGATGATAGCCTGAAAAGCAAGACCTGCCCGGTAAATTGTGGGGTTTGCGGTGGTCCAGCCCGCCAGGATCACCGCGATAATACCAAAAACACCAATAGCATTATAGGCCAAAGGCCCCGGAGCTACCGAAGGTGCTTCACCTCCCGCAAGCATTGCCTGCGCTTCAGGAGATTTGAGATAAACGGCGTAGAGTAAAGCAGCGGCAATCCAAGCCACATAGTGACCAATGTATATTCCTCCGGCAGTCGTCCATCCTGAGCTTGCTTTTTTCGCAAAGCGAAAAACCGACAAATCAGACATCCCAATGTGCATTGCAGCGTTCGCAAACCAGGACCATAGTACTATGTGCCAAAACGTATATTTAATTTGCCCGGGAAAGGGCTCACTGCCTGCTCCCCAGATGTTCCAAAAATCAGAAAAGCTGTTTACATCCAGTTGAATGAGTGCTACCACACCGCAGAGAATAAATGCAAGTACGATAATGGGAGACATCCAGTTCGCTGCTTTAGCAACTGTACTGTAGCCTTTGGCAGCGATAATTGAAATCACAGCGCCTATGGAAATGACAATGATAATCCAGGTTAAACTGTTTGGTGTCGTATCGGTCAGTTTGGGCATTTCCATATCAAACGGAATTCCCACAGCAGTTGCCGATACGGTAATCATCGCACCTGCGAGAAAGCAAAAAAGTACTCCGTTTGCCAAATTATAAGCGGTTACCAGACGTGTGCCGCAGATTTTTTCAAGATGAAAATATAAAGTGTATCGAAACTTAGTACCTATTTCAGCAGTAAGAAAACGCCAACTCAGTACCGCCATTAAATTGCCTATAAGTAAACCTATAATAAGATCAAAAGCACTCACACCTGTTGTTAGAAACAAAGGGCCAATTACAAACTCGGTCCCTGCAGCGTGCTCCCCGGCATACATTCCTAAAAATGCCTTCCAGCTTTTTAATCTGGATTGAGGCACCGCCTGGCGTTCAAATTCACCGCCTGCGATTTCAGCTATCGTTTCCTCTTCCTGGTTATATTGTGACATAATTAGGAGGTTATTAAATGTTTGGGTAAATCTTCCACACGCTCACACACCAGCTGATCCATCACTTGTTTGAATTGGGTTTTCAGCATCCCAATGGTATGATCACCACCTTTATTTCCCAAAGCACCACAGCCGTACATAAACGATCGCCCCATAAAGGTGAATTTGGCTCCACAAGCCATTGCGCGCGCAATGTCTGGACCCGAGCGTAAGCCGCTATCCATCATCACTTCAATCTCATCGCCGTAGGTCGCAGCAATTTCCTTAAGGCTGTTGATGGTTGATTGTGCTGCATCAAGTTGGCGCCCACCGTGGTTAGAAACGATAATACCGTCAAAACCCATTTTAATGGCATCTTTTGTATCCTGTAAGGATTGAACACCTTTTAAAACGAGTTTTCCCTTCCAGCGATCGCGGATGGGTTTTATTTTTTCTTCGTTGAGTTTTCCGGAAAAGGTGCGATCCATAAAAGCCCCCAATTGTTTCAGGTTTAAACCTTCAGGCGTGTAGGGTTTTAAGTTTTCAAAAGTAGGCTGCCCATATTTAAGCGTATTGAACGCCCATAAAGGCTTGCCCAAAATCTGCATAATATTCTTTGCAGACATTTTAGGAGGAAGTGCCAAACCATTTCGGAAATCACGCGGTCTATATCCAAAAGTAGGCACATCACAAAGCAGTACCAGAACCGGGCAACCGGCAGCTTCCGCCCGGTTTATAATATCATTGCGCACTGCATCTTCTACGGGATTATAGAGCTGAAACCACGCATTTCCCTCAGTAAGTTCGCTCGCTTTTTCTATATCCATAGTGGTTACTGTACTCAGTATAAAAGGCACATTATGCTTATAGGCTGCCTTGGCTAAAATAGATGGAGAATTAGGCCACATTAAGCCTTGCAGTCCCACGGGAGCAATACCAAATGGTGCATCAAACTCTATCCCCAATACGTTAGTTTTGGTCGAACTTTGACCATAATTATTGAGGTAACGCGGCTGTAACTGAACATCACGTATCTCAGAAGTGTTGCGCTTGATGCTCACATCTTCATTACACCCACCATCTAAATATTCAAAAGCAAAAGCAGGAACCCTGCCCTTTGCTTTGCTGCGAAGATCGTCGACAGACGGGTATGCGGTATCAAAAGAGTTGGCCATATCATTTATTTAGCGATGAACGGAATATGTTTTTTCATCGAGTAATTTTTCTTTAAAAACTTTGAGTTCAGTTGGGTGTCTGATATGCAAATCGCTGCGCCTAATGCTGATCCCAAAGAGGAATCTGTGGTGCGCAATTCCATATTTCTAAAATGGTGAGAAAGCAAATGAATGTAAATATCGTTATCGCTAAAGCCGCCGTCAACAAACAACTTTTCAATCGTCATTTTACCTTTAGCGCTCTTAATACTTGCTACTTGTAAAAGCACCAGTTCCATCATCAATTGATGATAAGCCTGATCAAAAGAAAGATAAGGTAAATGCGTTTTTGCCGGCATATCAGGATCGTGTATGGATTCCCAGTGAAACATCTTTTGAAACCCGTTTACAAGTTTGTAATGAGTTTCCGGATCAAACCTAACAGACTTATGATAGTCTTTATCAACACCGTAATGCTCAGTAAGTTTTTTGACTTGTATGCTGTATTCATTTCCTAAAAAGAGACGAGCAGATTTTACCGGTTTCCCATTGATACGCATATAATTGATGCAATCATCAGCCACATCTTTCCTGCTCAACGTACGCTTCACAAATGGGTTGAGAGCAATACTCCAAGTCCCGGTAGAAATCAAGATAAATTGTTTTCTAAGACTGCGCACATAGGGAAGCAAGGCAGCAGAACTGTCATGAATTCCCACACCAATCTTGATGCGTTTGCCGTTATAATTCATATTGATACTCGTTTCTGTCGAAACGATAGGCGGGAGAATTTGATCTAGATTTTCGGCATACACCCAGTCGTGATAGTCTTTTTTTTCAAAATCCCACAGGGAGGTATGACAGCCAATGCTGGTGTATTCGCTAAGCGGAATTCCGGTAAACACAAAACTTAGATATTGCGGAAGGTGCAGTGAATATCTTATTTTTTTGAAGATCTTTGGTTTTGTGCTTTTTAACCAATACAATTGCATCCCCGAATTGAGCATCCCCGAACTTGATGAACCTGTTTTTTGATGAAAATCTTCTTCAGGGCCGTATCTCTCGTAAAAGCGATCAATAATATCCTGTGGAATCGATTTTGTATAATTATACATTGGGAAAATCACGTCTCGATTTTCGTCAAGATGCACAAGGCTCGCTCCATATGAAGAGAAATTGATGGCTTTTATATTATATTTTTCAGTTTTTAAAATACGATCAAATACAATTTTTAACCAGTTACGTAAAGCCGAAAGATCTTCGGTAGGATGCCCGTCTTCGTCTGTGATTTCCTCAAACTGAACGTATTCTCTGTAAACCTCCTGAAATTCAGAATCAAAAAGAAAGAACTTCTTGTTAGTTTTACCGATATCAAATACTGCCGTTACTGTTTGCTTCATTAAATGCTTCTTTCGGGATTAAAGTCCTGTTGCGATGGTATTCTTACCACGCTCATTGATAAGTTGCCCGCGTACTTCAAGTTTTCGGTAGACTTCAATAGGATTGATCGCCCCGCCGATTTTTAAACGGGCTTCCCGTATAAGCGGTCTTACATCTGTACGATAAGCGTCCTGTAAAATTTCTTGACAAAGGCTTACGTCATTTGCTTCCTGCGCAGCTTTTAAGGCGTCCTGATCGATCAATAAGGCCTTAGCATAGGCTTCTTGGATCGCTTCTAAGGACTGAATTAAATCTTCTAACGGGTCTTTAAGGTTATGACTTGCATCGATCATCCAACCCAATTCGGGGTTTTGTGGATTGTTTTGCATCCCATACACAAGTTCATTAAAAATCAAAAACAATGTATACGGCTTGATACTGCCTACCGTGATATCATCATCTCCATATTTGCTGTCGTTAAAGTGGAAACCTCCCAGTTTACCTTTCAGCATTAAAATAGAAACAATCTGTTCAATATTGGTATTGGGTAAGTGGTGCCCTAAATCAACCAAGGTATATGCGCGCTCACCGCAACCATTTGCTAACATCAATGAAGTACCCCAATCCTGAATAACCGTACTGTAGAAATAGGGTTCGTAAGGTTTGTACTCAATAAACATTTTCCAGTCTGCAGGCATATCTTCATATATTGAGATCAGACTGTTTTGCGTATGGGTTAAAGCTGTTTGAAAATTGTTTTGTCCCGGAAAAGAAGCCCCGTCTGCTAACCAAACGGTAAGACTTTTAGAGCCCAGTTTTTCCCCGATTTCAATTACTTCTTTATTGTGTGCGATCGCTTGCTCGCGTACCTCAGCACTCGTACTGCTGAGTGAGCCATATTTATAAGTTTCTTTTTGATTTTTCTGATCCTGAAAGGTATTGCTATTCACCGCATCAAATTTGATCTTGTTAAGTGCAGCGAGCTCTTTAATAGCAAGGTAGTCATTGGGTACATCCCACGGAATGTGAAGTGAAACAGCTCCTGCTGTTTGCGTAAGCCTGTGAATAAGGCCAATATCTTCAATTTTTTGCTCTAAAGAAGCGGGCTCCCCTCCGTAAGAAAACCTTCCAAAACGGGTTCCTCCCGCACCTAAAGCCCAGCTGGGAATCGCCACTTGAAAATCGGCTAGTTTTTGAATAACTTGATTTACATCGATGTTTGATTTCGACAACGTTTGAGTGAGGAAATCAAATTGGCTTTTATGGGTAGAAAGTTTTTCTGAATTAAGATCTTGTAGTTGTTGTGTTTCAATATTCATTAGAAAGCAATTTTGGAGGATATTAAATTAACAGAAACTCCCTAGACTAGAAACAGAATCTGGAGTTTCTGTTAATTAAAAACAATTCAATTAAAATTAGCGAACAAAAGCATTGGCCATACCACCGTCTACGTTAATGGTATTACCGGTGCTTTTTTGTAGCACGCTTACACAAGCAAAAACACCATCTGCAATATCCTCTGGTAGGATGATTTCGTTTAATAAATTGCGTTTTGCATAATGTGCAGGTAAGTCTTTAACCTGGATACCATAGGCTTTGGCACGGCCTTCTGCCCAGGCGCCTTCCCAGATTTTGCTGCCTACGATAACCCCATCTGGATTCACAGTATTGACACGTATTTTATCTTCGCCCAGTTCAGCAGCAAGCAAACGTGTCATATGTTGTTGGGCAGCTTTTGCAGTACCATAACCTACGTTGTTGGGGCCCGAAACGAGTCCGTTTTTACTGGCTATATTAACAATATCACCCCCCAAACCTTGTTTACGCATTACGGCAACACCTTTTTGGGACATCAGGAACTGTCCTTTCACGAGAACATTCTGTAACAGCTCCCAGTCTTTTTGAGTAGTATCCTCTAAGGGTTTAGAGATTGCAAGCCCCGCAGAGTGAATCACAATATCGACACCACCAAAGGCAAGACAAGCTTCTTTATAGGCTTTAGCAATAGCTGCTTCGCTGGTGACGTCACAGACAGCACCGGCAACCTGATCTTTTTTATAGGTCGAGACAGCTTCTTGTAAGGCTTCTTCGCTCATATCAGTAAGTACCACATTGGCGCCTTCGGCGACTAGTTTATCTGCAATCGCTTTACCAATACCACCGGCGGCTCCGGTTACAATCGCCACTTTACGGGAAAGCGGTTGTTCTTTAGGCATACGTTGCAGTTTTGCTTCTTCCAGTAACCAGTATTCAATATCAAAGGCTTCCTGACGGGGCAATGACGTATAGCTCGTAATGGCTTCTGCACCACGCATCACATTTATCGCATTAATGTAGAATTCACTGGCCACACGTGTAGTCTGCTTATTTTTAGCAAAGCTGAACATACCCACACCCGGATAAATGATGATCACGGGATTAGGGTCACGCATTGCCGGGCTGTTATCGTGCTTGCAATTTTCATAATATTCTTTATATTCTTGACGGTATTTCCCAAAAGAAGGTTCTAATTGCGCGAGTATGGCATCGGTATCGTCAAGATCTGCTCCTTTGTCAAGGCTCAAAATCAACGGCTTGATCTTTGTTCGCAAGAAATGGTCAGGACACGAAGTACCCATTGGCGCCAATCGGTTAAGATCATTACTATTGATAAACTGTAATACCGTATCACTATCGGTAAAATGACCGATCATACGATTTTCAGAAGATGCTAGTCCGCGTAGTAAAGGCATTAATTTTGCTGCTTGATCTTTACGTTGATCAGCTGGTAAGCTTTCAATTTTTTGACCGCCAAATACACTTCCGTTTTCCTTTACTTTCTTCTCGATATAAGACGAAGCCTTTTCAATAACCTCAAGACTATTGATATAGCAATCATAGGAGGTATCACCCCACGTAAATAAACCGTGGCTTCCTAGAACGATACCGCGTATTCCCGGGTTTTCATTAAGACATTTTTCTAACTGCAGGCCCAGATCAAAACCGGGACGCTGCCATGGCACCCAGCCCATGCTGTCTCCCCAGATCTCTTTAGTGATTTTCTGACTGTCTTCTGCAGCTGCTATTGCTATAAGTGCATCAGGATGCAAGTGGTCAATATGCTTAAAAGGTAAAAGTCCGTGAAGTGGAGTGTCAATAGAAGGTGCTTTAGAATCAAGGTCATAAATGCAGTGATTAAAAAGTCCTACCATACGATCTTCATCTTCAAGACCTCCATAAACATTTTTAAGGTTCCTTAAACGCTCTGTATATAAACCTGCAATACCTTGTCTGGTTAGGGTACCTATGTCTCCACCAGAACCTTTCACCCACATTACTTCCACATCTTCGTTTGTAAGGGGATCTTTTTCTATAGTTTTGCAGCTGGTATTACCGCCGCCATAATTTGTAATTCTTAAGTCTGCGCCAAGGATATTTGAGCGATACAGAAAAAGAGCTACCTGATCGTCTCCTAATTCTGCAGCCTTTTGTCTATCCCAAAGATAATCGACATATTTAAAATCTGTAGTTGAATTTTGCATTTTCTAGCTTGTGGAATTAATTGAGTTAAATTTAAGATTCTGAATTTCTCTGACCATCCTGTACTGTCCCGCCTGACTTATTACTTCTTTTGCCTATAGTTAAGAATATTGTGTATAAATTTATAGAGTTTTTAATAGATAAAGCAAATGCTAGATATATTTAAAGTAGATATAGATTCCCGGGTACCAAAATATCAACAGATAGTAGAGTCTGTAATCAATGGTATTACCAACGGATATTTATCTATAGATCAAAAAATTCCTTCAATAAATGAAATAAGTGAAGAGTTCTATTTATCGAGAGATACGGTAGAAAAGGCTTATAATATATTAAAGGATCAAAAAATTATTATTTCCGTAAAAGGTAAAGGATACTACATCGCCAAAACATTTTTACTGGATAAAAAGAACATTCTATTCCTTATCAATAAACCCAGTTCTTATAAGATTAGAATTTTTAACTCTTTTGTAAAAAAAATGGGAGCAGATGCCCATGTAGACCTAAGCATATATCATTGTGACATTCAGTTATTTATAAATATACTTAACAAACAGAAAGATTTATATGACTATTTTGTGATCATGCCCCATTTTAAATCTGAAGACCTGTACCATCTTAGCAGCAACGAGCAGGTTATTGCGGCAATAGATACGATCCCCAGAGAAAAACTGGTGATCCTGGACAATAATTTCCTGGAAATTACAGGAAGCCTTCGCGAGGTTTATCAAGATTTTGAAAATGACATCTTTGATGCACTGGTTTCTGGCAGGGGTCGCCTTAAGAAATATAAAAAGATCATACTGGTATATCCTATGAAGGCCATATATCCTTACCCTAAAAGAATATTGAGGGGCTTTAAAAAATTTTGTGTGCACTATGGTTTTGATTTTGAAGTTCTTGACGAGATTTATCCCGGCATGGAACTAATACCCATGGATGCCTATATAACTATTGAGGAAAACGACCTTGTAAGTCTCGTGAAACAAATACGGGAAACCGGTTTTGTGATGGGTAAAAGCATAGGCGTAATTTCATACAACGATACTCCTTTAAAAGAACTCCTGGGAATTACCGTGATCTCTACTGATTTTAAGAAAATGGGCGAGAAAGCAGCAAGTATGCTTCTTGAAAACACTTTTGAAAAGACTAAAAACCCTTTTAATATACTTTACAGAAGTTCCTTGTAACATCTTTATTTAATTTTTCAGACCTGTACAGGAAAGCACAGGATGCCATTCCAAGATTCGCTTCTTAATATTGTGTGAAAATCCCATAATAATTTACTAAAACGTTTTATGGGGATATCCAATATTATCATAATCAAGCAATTCTATGAAAAATTTTGTCTTTCTATTTATTTCAATTTTCTTTTCATGTCAAATCTATGCACAAAGCGATCCTGTAACAGGTACGGTAAAGGATATAAACAATACTCCTTTAATAGGGGTGAATGTTATAGAAAAAGGAACGAGTAACGGTACTACCACAGATTTTGATGGTAATTTTTCCATTACACTTACTACAGATAATCCAATATTAGAATTTTCTTTCTTAGGGTTTATTTCCCAGAATAAGGAAGTTAATGCCGGGCAAACTTTAAATATCGTTCTAGAAGACGATATATCTAAACTTAATGAGGTTGTGGTTGTAGGTTACGGACAAAAGGAAAAAGGGGCTGTGACAGGAGCTATTTCCTCTGTGGAAAAAGAAGCCTTTGAAAAGAGACCTGTTGCCAATACATTTGAAGCACTTCAAGGAACCCTTCCTGGGGTGACTATTACCCGTGCAAGTGGGCAGCCGGGTAATCAAGGTTACTCGCTTCAAATAAGAGGTTATTCCTCTATCAATGGAAATGCTCCATTGGTTTTGATCGATGGGATTCCAGGAGATCTGAGCATTTTAAACCCTAATGATATTGAAAAAGTAACCGTATTAAAAGATGCTGCTGCTGCAATTTATGGAGCAAGAGCCGCTGATGGGGTAATTTTAGTCACCACAAAAAAAGGGAATAAAGGGAAACCAAAAATAAATTATTCTGCAAATTTCGGAATTAAGCAACCCGCCTATTTAAGAAAAATCATGGATACCTATCAATTTGCTACGTTCTTGGATGAAGGTCTTAGAAATGTGGGAATTGAGGGCTTTTCAGATGAAGTTTTTGAAAAAATTCTTCAAAATGCACCACCAGATCTTGATCAAGGTTGGAATTATGGAGTAACAGGCTATCCTGGCTTTTATGGTACAACAGATTGGAACGATGAAATCTATAAAGAAGCTTTACAGCAAAATCACAACATTAGTATTACTGGAGGTGGTGACTATAGCAATTATTTGGTCTCTTTAGGATACACTAAAGACGAGGGTACAATACGCTATGGAGAAAATAATTCTAATCGATATAACCTAAGATTGAATTATGACTTAAAACTCCTTGATAATCTTAATTTACAAACACGGACTAATTTTGAAAATCAAGTTACCATTACTCCGTCAATGATTGGAAATGCATTAACTAATGTGACAAGACAGTTTCCTTATCAACCTGTTTTTAATCAGGAAGGGCAATTTTACGGCTATCAGGGTTATGAGAATCCCGCACAATCCTTAGCAGAAGGAGGCGAACGGAAAACAAATTATTCCCGCTTTACAACCAACTTTAAATTAGATTATGAAGTGTTAGAAGGACTTGTTTTAACGGGGCAGGCTGCTATTGAAATGGGATTCTACGCCGACAATTCAAACACCAGAACTTTTACAAGATATAATTATACCGGTGGTGTACAGGATATTCGAAACACACCTAATTCTGCTTATTATACCAACCAAAGAACTTTAAAGAAGTTGTACCAGGCATATCTAAACTATGATAAGACGCTTTGGGAAGGAAATAAGATTTCGGTTACACTTGGTGCTTCTCTGGAGCAAAATAAAGGGGAAGGCCAAACCACAAACGGATACAATTTTTTAAGTAACGATATATTTACTTTAAATCTTGCTGATAGAACCGATGCAGCTTTTGCAAATTTTACCGGATATAAAAATCAACAAGCACTAAGCTCCTATTTCGGAAGAGCGAGTTACTCCTATAAGGATAAGCTTATTTTAGATGTTACAGCTCGTGCAGATGGTAGTTCTAAGTTTGCTCCAGACAAAAGGTATAGTGAACTCTTCCCTTCTGTTGCTATTGCCTATAATCTACATAAAGAGAAATTTATACAGGATTTAGAATTCTTTGATCAACTTAAACTAAGAGGTTCCTGGGGCAAGACCGGAAATCAGGAAATTGGAGCCTTGGGACTGTACGATTATATCCCTTTGATATCGATTGGAGGCAATTATCCACTGGGATCTCCCAATACAGGAGTTACCGGCGCAAGGGCCAATACAACATCCAGTGACAGAACCTGGGAAACGATAATCAATAAAAACGTAGGGGTTGATGTAACTATGCTTGACAGAAGATTGTCATTTTCCTTTGATTATTTCAATAAAACTAACGACAACATGTTAGTTAACATTACAGTACCTGCTACCTACGGCGGCACTCCTCCATCTGCCAATTTGGGGAAATTAGTCACTAAAGGTTTTGATGCTTCGGTAAACTGGAGTGATAAAATTGGAGCACTAAATTATGACGTTTCACTTCAGCTAAGTGATAGTAAAAACAAATTAGTTGAACTAAGAAACAGCGATAGTTATGGAGAGGGCCTTAATTTTGTAAGAGAAGGATATTCTATATACTCTTATTTTGGATATGTATATGAAGGTATCATACAAAACCAGGAACAGTTAGATCAATATAAGCAATTAGAAAACATACCTTCTAACATTGGAATAGGAGATGCTATGTATAAAGATGTTGATGGTGATGGTAGCCTTACTGCTTTTGGCGATCAGACCAAAGGGCTATCTGGTGACATGGTTTATCTAGGAAATTTAATTCCCCGCTACACCTTTTCTTCAACCATAAACTTAACCTATAAAAACTTTTTCTCGAAAGTATTTATGCAGGGTGTGGGAAAACGTGATATTCAATATACCGGTGCAGTAAGCACCCCAAACACATTTTTCTGGCCATCTCTTGAATACTACTACGGAAAAACATGGAGTCCTGAGCGACCTAATGCAGAATACCCCAGGTATATTCCCGGAAGTGTGGGACAAGATGGTTTGAGAAATTATAACTACAGAACTTCAAATCTTACCATGCATAATGCAGCTTATTTAAGATTTAAGGTTATTACCTTAGGGTATAACCTTCCAAAAGAGATTTGCAACACTTTACAAGTAAATAACGTGAGCATCTATCTTAGTGGTCAGGATCTCTTTACTATTTCAAAAGGTACTTTAGGTGGCAATTTTGATCCTGAAGATGGATTCCGAAATGAAGGCACCTATCCATTTAATAAAATTTATTCCTTAGGTCTTAATGTTAACTTTTAAAAATTGCATCATGAAATATACACTTCAAAATAAATTGATTTTTATAAAACTTAAAAAGTTATTTAAACCTTCTTTATTAGGAATTTTATTTACCAGCCTATTGTTTACGGGATGTTCAGAGGAACTGGATCTTATTGCGGAAGATAATGTTACCGATGCCACATTTTGGCAGACCCCTCAGGATTTTAAACTGGCTGCCAACAACCTTTATAATGGCCTGGACAGACATGGTTTTGATGATACAGAATCTGATATCGCCTTTAATTTTCCTAACTCGGTAAGTAATGGAAACTACCAGCTTTCTGAAACTAATGGACAATGGAATTCAAGTTATACTTATATCAGAGACATCAATACAATCCTGGAAAAAAGCGAGGATAAAGAAGATGCTGAAATTTTAAGATATGTTGCAGAGGCAAGATTTTTTAGAGCATGGTATTACTGGAAGTTGTTACGCCTTTTTGGTGGAGTACCCATTATAACACAATCACTTGGAGCGCAAGATCCTGATCTGTATACATCACGAAGTTCAAGAACCGAGACCGTAGATTTTATTCTTCAGGATCTTGATGATGCTGTCGCAGATCTTCCGCTTAAAAGTGAACTTGATGGTTCTGACGTTGGAAGGATTACTAAAGGAACTGCACTTTCTTTATCTGCCCGTGTAGCCTTGTTTGAAGGCACCTGGCAAAAATACAGGAATGGTAATGCTAATGTTTATTTAGACAAAGCTATTTCTTCTTCAAATCAGGTAATCAACAGTAATCAGTATGCCCTCTATACAGGTAAAGATGAGGAGAGTTACAGGTACTTATTTTTACAAAATGGAGATGATTCTCAAGAAACCATCTTAGATAGAAGGTACGAAAGGAATATTTTAGGGCATGATATGCCTTACCAGTACGATGGTACGGGGTATAATCCCACTAGAAAATTAGCAGATCTCTATCTTGATGAGAATGGTATTCCTATAGGTAATTCTCAATCTGTTTTTCAAGGATATGATACTTTTGAATCTGAATTTCAAAATAGAGATCCCAGAATGACCATGACGATGATCATTCCAGGACAGGAAACCGTGCGGGTATTTTTTCCTAATGACCCCATAGCTAACTGGCCAGATTTCCCGCAGCGTAACGCCAATACAGGATATATCCTTTACAAATACATGTCTGAAGATCCTATAGCAAATAATTCTGGACAAATGGGTGATGCCAGTTTATTTGATTACGACAGGCACCTTATTCGATATGCCGAGGTTCTTTTAATTTATGCCGAGGCTACCTTTGAAAAAAATGGCGCTATATCTGATGACGATCTTGACCGTACGATAAACCTTTTAAGAGATCGCGTAAACATGCCTCATCTAACAAATACTTTTGTGGGAACCTATAATCTGGACATGCTTGAAGAGATTAGGCGGGAAAGAACCATAGAACTGGCTCTTGAAGGCTTTAGATATGATGATCTCCGCAGGTGGAAAATTGCAGAAACAGAGTTAAGCGCTGATATTAAAGGAATTAAAATTGAGGGTACAGAATGGGCCACAAGAGAACCCTATAGTTTACCTTCATTCCAAAGCCGTGTCGACGAAAATGGATTTTTAATTGTAGAAACGAGTCGGGTATTTGACCCTCAGAAACATTATCTTCAACCTTTACCTACTCGTGAAATAGCACTATACAATGAGAATGGTGCTGAGCTTACACAAAATCCGGGATGGTAAAATTCAAAAATTCATAATGAAAAAACTATTTTTATTATTTATATATCTTGGGTGTTATATTGGCTATAGCCAAAAGACTATAGAACTCTATCCTACCGGTCAGATTCTTTTTGCCAAAACAGATACAGAAATACCACAACTTACGGTCTTTGAACCCAAAGAGAAAAAGTCTGACGTAGTGGTAATTGTCTGTTCGGGGGGTTCTTATGGAGGGAGAGCAAATGATGTAGAAGGTCTACCGGCGTGCAAAATGCTTAACGATAATGGCATTACTGCATTTTTGCTTGATTATAGAGTGCCAAATTCATCAAAAATGGAAAATAAAAAATTCGTTCCGTTAACCGATGTACAAAAGGCCATACAGTATGTTAGAGCACATGCTGAAGACTATGATGTAAATCCAGACAAATTAGGGATTATGGGATTTTCTGCAGGTGGACACCTCGTAACAACGGCAGGTACACATTTTGATACGACAAAGCTTCCAGGCGCCCAAAAAACAAACCTAAGACCAGACTTTGTCGTTGCTGTATATCCTGTGGTAAGTTTTAGTGATGAGCTTACCCACCGGGATTCCAGGAATAATCTTATAGGACCGGAAATTGCAGATGAAGACATCATACTTTTCTCAAATGAAAAACAAGTGACAGATAATACCCCTGCAATGTACCTGGTTTCAGCAATTGACGATGATGTGGTGAAGGTGGAGAATAGCCTGCAACTCGAAGCGGCCTTAAGAGAACATGAAATTCCTGTAGAAATCTATTTATATGCTAAGGGCGGCCATGGTTTTGGCGTGAATAATAAAACAGCACAAAAACAGTGGACCAAACCATGTATTAAATGGATTTTGGATGAAAAATGGAATAAATAGTCGTATAAAAACGTAAAAGCTAAATCATTAAATACAATGCATAACTACTTAAAATTAACCGTTTGTTTTCTTACACTCTTTTGTGTCATTGCGTGTAAAACCAAACAAGAAGAACCCAATTCTAAAACCGTTTTAAATAAAGAGGCCGATAAGCCAAAGATTGTAAACATTATAAACTTTATACGCGATATCGAGCCTCGTGATGAAGCTATAACAAAAGAGGTTCTTTTTGAAACTACAAAATCTCAAGTCGAAATCATGCGTGAATATGATTTAGGAGGTACCTTCTTATTGCAATATGATGCCTTGATGGATGAACGATATCAAGAACTTTTAAAAGGTTTACCTGTAGACTCATTTGAGATTGGAGCATGGTGGGAAATCCCACAGCCCCTGGTTGAAAAAGCAGGGCTGGAATGGCGAGGACGTTTCCCATGGGATTGGCATCCCGATGTAGGCTTCTCTACGGGCTACACTCCAAAAGAAAGAGAGCAACTGGTTGATGTTTACATGGAAGATTTTAAAAAGATTTTTGGGTATTACCCAAAATCTGTAGCCTCATGGTTTATCGATGCACATACGCTGAATTATATGTATGAGAAGTATGACATTATAGCTTCTGCAAACTGTAAGGATCAATACGGTACAGATGGGTACACCCTTTGGGGCGGATATTGGAATCAGGCCTATTATCCCAGTAAACTTAATTCGTATATGCCCGCTCAAAATGCCGAAAATCAAATTCCCGTTCCCGTTTTTAGGATGCTGGGCAGTGATCCTATCTACCAGTATGACACAGGACTGGAGCACGACAGACAAGGAGTTATCTCTATGGAGCCTGTATATCCAAGATCAGGAGGAAGTGAACAATGGGTAGACTGGTACATGAAAAATTTTGTGGAAGGTGAGCCTATGCAGTATGCTTATGTTCAGGTAGGACAGGAAAATTCCTTTATTTGGAAAGATGTAAAGCAAGGTTTTGAATACCAGATGCCGTTATTTGCAAAATTAAGGGATCAAGGAAAAATCAAGGTTGAAACGCTTGCCGAAACAGGGGCCTGGTTTAAAGAAAACTTTAAAGTCACACCAGCGACTTCCGTCACCGTAAATACAGATTACGAGAATGGAAATAAAAAAACTGTTTGGTTTAACAGTAAAAACTACCGTGTTAACCTACTTTGGGAGGACAATACACTACGATTTAGGGATATCCATTTGTTTGATGAAAGCATTCAGTCAAGTTATCTGGAAGACAAATTAGAATCTAATCAGGCATTATTCTTTACACAGCCGTTTGTTGATGGTTACTTATGGAGTACCGCTCAAAAATTAGCCGGACTTCGATTTAAACAGGAAAAAAATAGCAAGATAATCTCGTTAAAAGGAGAAGATCCAATTATTACAAATCCAAAAGAAGGTAGACTGGAAATCGTATGGCCTCTTCAAGATGACAACGGAACTATCAAAATGGAAATTGATGAAGATAAAACGCAGATTACACATGAGGGAGGAAAATCTCTAGATTGGTTCTTAGAGTTGACTGTTGCCAAAACCGATGATCTTCCATTTCAAAGTATTGAAGATCATAAAATAGAATCCTTATATCAGGGAAAGACCTATACTGTTTCCGCTTTAAAAGGAAAATTTTCAAAGCCTGTAGCTGATGAAGTATTTAGAATCTATCCCGAGGATAACGTTATAAAACTAAATTTCAAACAATAAATAAACTCATCCTTTTTTGCTGTTTAAATAGAACTGAACATTCTATCATTTTTAGGAGTTGTATCTTCTAAACCTAATTTCAATATAAAACAATGCCGAAAATATATAAGTTATTCGTTGCTTTAATAATTGCCTTTCTACCCTTAACATCTTTTTGTAATAAACAGCCTTTGGTTTCATTACAGTGTGAATACTTATCCAATCCTTTAGGGATAGATGTAGAACATCCAAGGCTTATGTGGCATATGAATTCCAAAAAGCCACAGCAGCAACAAGCCTATAGAATCATAGTCGCTAATTCAATTGAAAAATTAAATACAGATTCAGCACTGGTTTGGGATTCTGGAAAGATAAAGGCTGATGATCAAATTGTATACTATGAGGGTGCACCATTAATGGCTCATAAGCGCTATTATTGGAAAGTAGAAATCTGGACAGCTGGAAAAAAGATAGTTTCAAAACCTACCTGGTTTGAAACAGCAAAAATAGCTTCCTCAGACTGGAAGGCTTCCTGGATAACAGATACCCACGATAAGGAATTTGAGCCTTCTCCTCGTTTTCGAAAAGTCTTCAATGCCCAAAAACCCATTGCAGAAGCACGTTGTTATATAAGTGGACTGGGGTATTACCAACTTTACCTGAATGGTAAAACTATAGGTGAAAGCTCATTAAACCCCGGGTTTACTGATTACAGTAAAAGAGTTTTATACAATACGTATGATGTTACGGAAGCACTTCAAAAGGGAACTAATTGTATAGGTGTTCAACTAGGTAATGGTTGGTTTAATGAACAAACGCCCACGGTTTGGTATTTTCATTTAGCTCCCTGGAGGGCACGCCCACAGTTGCTTTGCGAAGTATTGATAACCTATACCGATGGTGAACAGGAAATAATAAAGAGTGATACTTCCTGGCAAACCAATACCGGGCCGGTACGCTTTGATAATATTCATGTGGGTACCACCTATGATGCCCGCTTAGAACAGCCAGGATGGAATACCGTAAATTTTAAGGAGTCATGGAAAGCATCAACCTTAGCAAATGCTCCTGCTCATTTAATAGAAAGTCAAAAAATGCCGCTTATTGCTGAAACAGATAGGTATTCCCCAGTTTCGGTAACCAAAATTAATGATACGTGTTATGTATATGATATGGGGATGAATACAGCAGGCATTACAGAAGTTAGAATTAAAGGTCAAAAAGGAACCCGCGTGATGGTACGTCACGCAGAGATGCTGGATTCGGTTGGAAATATCGACCAACGAAATATCAATATGCATTTAAGACCCCGCAATGAACGTGAAATTATACAGTCAGACGTGTATATCCTAAAGGGAGCAGGAGAAGAAGTCTTTAAGCCTGCATTCACCTATCATGGTTTTCAGTATGTAGAAATTACAAGCGATCATCCTATCGCTCAGGAGGATATTCATTTACAAGGCATAAAGATGCATAGCGATGTAGACGAAATAGGCTCCTTTACGTCATCTAGCGAATTGCTGAATAAAATACTCGCTATTTGTAAAAATTCGTATTTAAGCAACCTCTATAGCTTACCTACAGATTGTCCTACCCGTGAAAAAAATGGATGGATGGCCGACGGCTTTATGGTTCAGGAAGCCGGTATGCTCAATTATAACTCTAATACTATTTATGCAAAATGGGTAAAGGATATGGTCGATGCTCAACAAGAGAACGGTAATATGCCCGGTATCGTTCCTACTTCACACGAGTGGAATTCTGACTGGGCAGGACCTATTTGGGATGCCGCCATTTTTATAGTTCCCATGAATCTTTATGATTACTATGAGGATAAAGAGAGTATTAAGAATATTTATGCAACTGCAGAGAGGTATCTCAATTATTTGGAAACGGAAGAAAATGAAAAAGGATTGCTAAGCTCCGGACTGGGAGACTGGCTTTTTTATAAAGCTGAAACCTCTACCGAATTTATGGTTACCGCGTATTATTATTGGGATAATATTCTAATGGCAAGAATGGCTCATATTTTAGATAAGAATGCTGATGAAGCAAAATATCTAAAAAAAGCAGAAGAGTTAAAACAAATCATCAATAAGGAGTTTTTTGATGAAGGTAAAATTGCATACGCAAATGAAACCCAACTGTCTTATGCTTTGCCGCTTTATATGAATTTAGTACCCGAGAAATACGAAAATCAGTTAGCTCAGAATCTAAACAATAAGATAAAAGATAATGACTACTATCTTGATTATGGGTTTATAGGCAGTCTTATAGTTCCCGAAGTATTATCAAATTATGGTTATGCCGAGACGGTATTTAAAATGGTGACACAGGAAAAAATGCCTTCCTGGGGAAATTGGGTACTTGAAGAAGGGGCCACAAGCTTATTTGAAACCTGGGATATTAATCGCAATATAGGTGATGCCTCACGCAATCATCCGTCAATGGGAGCCATCGCAGCATGGATGTATAAAACTTTAGCCGGAATTAACAAAGCGGAAAAGACTCCTGCTTTTAAAGATATACGTATTCAACCGGCATTCATTCCCCAGTTAGATTTTGTTAAAGCCAGTTACGAATCACAATATGGACGCATCACCTCAGAATGGAAACGGACGGGTAAAAAAATCAAGTTTAAAGTTAGCATTCCTGCAGGTTGTAGCTCTACAATTGTGTTACCTCAGGAAACAAAAATAGTAAATGGAGGATCGTATACGTTTAGATTAAATGCGGTTGATCTGGAATACTAGGAAAGTATAGTCTATAAAGTACGTGGACGCGAAACAAAATTTAGACATTTAGTTGTGCTACCAGCTCTTGGGGACTAACATATACCTATTTCAAATAGTTTAAGGCTAAGGTTTCCCTTGCAAAATTTTAAAAGTCGGTGTCAAATTTGGGTAGTCATTAAAAGTTGAGTTTTATGAATGCTTAAATTCACGGCTGCTCGAAGATTAGCCCGCAAAATGCAAATTGAAATTTTTACCGTTTAAGCATATATCGAAGAAAGTTAAACCACTAAAAAAAATTAAATAGTATGTTCCTAATATCATCTCTAGACAAAAAACTGCTTATACTATGTGGTTTAGCATTGATTTTCAAAAGTTACTCGCAACAATTAAGTAACGATCTGATTTATACTCTTAAAAATGAAGATGGAAAAGCGATGGGCAACAATGCTATTTCAAGCAACAATGCTCCTCTTTATTTATCAAATGCAAATGCCCCAAATCAAAATCAAGCCTGGCAAATAACTAAAAATGCAAACGGCACCTATACCTTTATAAATCCGTTTACCGGTAAAGGTTTGGACAATGGCAATATAGCAGATGGCCCAGGTAACAATGTCATACAATGGGATGGCGATCCCAATAATCGCAACCAGCAATGGAATTTAATACGGCAAAAAAAGAATTATTATTACCTACAACATGCTGTAAGTAACATGTATCTTGCCCAATCACCCAATGGGGGTTCAAATGCTGCCCTTATGCAACTCCCTGGCGTTAAACAAGTCTGGAAAATAGAACCTACCAAACTTAAACTACCGCCTACACGAGGAGAAAACGAATGGGAGAATGAAACTATTTTCGCAATCAATAAAGAACCAGGACACGCGACCTATATCCCCTACCCGAGCGAACAAAGCGCCCGCAGTGATGAAGCCTTCAACAAACCCTGGTTAGAATCAAAGTCAGACTTCTACCAAAGCTTAAATGGCAACTGGAAGTTTAAATGGGTGAAACAACCCTCAGAGCGACCTTTAAACTTTCAAAAACAAAATGCAGATCTTAGCGCCTGGGATGAGATTAAAGTCCCCTCCTGCTGGCAAATGAGCGGATACGGCACCCCCATATACACCAACATTACTTACCCCTTTAAAAACCAGCCTCCTTTTATAAAAGCTCAGGAGGGGTATACAAATGAGAAAGAACCCAACCCCGTAGGTTCTTACAAAAGGACTTTTGACCTTCCTGAATCCTGGACCAATAAAGAAATCTTTATACATTTTGATGGAGTCTATAGCGGATTTTTTATTTGGATCAATGGAAAAAAAGTAGGCTACAGTCAGGGAGCAAACAATGTTTCAGAATTTAATATCACTCCTTATCTAAAAAAAGGAACTAATGACGTTTCGGTACAGGTATTTAGATGGACAGACGGCAGCTATCTGGAAGATCAGGATATGTTTCGCCTTAGCGGTATTCATAAAGATGTATACCTGTTTGCTACACCTAAAACTTACATACGGGATTTTAAAACCACAACTCATTTTGATAACGAGCAACTTACCAATGCCCGAGTTGATATCCTTACCAAAATAATAAATGCTACAAAAAAAGATATTGACAACTACACTCTTGAAGCTAAAATTCTGGATCCTGGAGGTAATGAAATTGCAACAGAAACCCAACTGCTAGAGAGCACCAAAGAAAATTCAGAAGTAGCAGTAGCGCTTCAAATACATATACGAAATCCAAAACTTTGGTCTGCAGAGCAACCTCACTTGTATAGCATCTTATTAAACCTGAAGGACGACAAAGGACAAACACTTGAAGTCATTCCGTCTAAACTAGGTATACGCAAAGTTGAAATAAAAGAAAACAGGGTTTTTATAAATAATGAACAGGTATTTTTTAAAGGTGTAAACCGCCATGAAACCCACCCCGAATATGGCAGAACTGTCCCGCTGGAAACCATTATACAGGATGTTGTTTTAATGAAACAACACAACATCAACACCATTCGTACCAGCCACTACCCCAATCAACCCAGAACATACGCCCTTTTTGATTATTATGGCTTGTACACCATGGATGAAGCCGATATTGAAAATCATGGCAACTACGCTATTAGCGATAAAAAATCCTGGCTACCGGCATACCAAGATCGGGTTACACGCATGATAGCGCGTGATAAAAATCATCCTTCGGTGATTTTCTGGTCTATGGGAAATGAAGGCGGAGGTGGTAAAAACTTTGACTCCATTGCTAACCTCACCAGAAAATTAGACGCTTCCAGACCGGTTCATTATGAAGGGCATAATTCTTCAGCAGATATAGACTCCAACATGTATCCCAGCCTGGAATACATGGAAGAAATGGATAAGAGCAAACAGGATAAGCCTTACTTTTTGTGTGAATATGCACACGCCATGGGCAATGCTGTTGGTAACCTCTACGAATATTGGGACTATATTGAAAATAAATCAAACCGTATGATAGGCGGCTGTATCTGGGACTGGGTAGACCAGGGAATCAATAAACCCGGTGGGCCTAAAGATGCGTACTATTATGGAGGTGATTTTGGTGATACCCCAAATGATAATGACTTTTGTGATAATGGCCTTATAAAACCAGACCGAAGCACTACAGCTAAATTAAAAGAAGTAAAAAAAGTATACCAATACATTAAGTTTAAACCTATTGATCTTAAAAAAGGACATGTTGAAATCACCAACAGGTATGACTTTACCAATCTTGACGAATTCCGCATTAGATGGGAGCTTATCGCAGACGGAATAGTAACGGAGCAAGGTGATTTACCCTCCCTTTCTTTGGCTCCAAATCAATCTACCTCACTAACTGTTCCGTTTACATCTGAATTGGGTTCTGATAAAGAATACTTCATCAATCTCTATGTTGCGTTGAACGAAAATGCAAGTTGGGCTCAAAAAGGACATGAGGTTGCAAAAGAACAGTTTCAGGTGAACGAGCGCAAAATATCAGCGTTAAATTCGAGTACAGCTGCAAGGCTAAGCACCTCTAAGCATCAAGATGATCTAATTGTGAGTGGGGATTCCTTTACACTAAAAATAAATACCAAAACAGGAATCCTTAAGTCTTTAAAATATGCCTCTAAAGAACTTATTCATGCGGAAGAAGGACTGAAATTAAACTGGTATCGAAGTATTAATAACGACCAGTATGCAGATTCCAAATTCTATCCCACCCAAAATGAATTGAAGTCTTTTGAATACGCGCTAAGTCCAGACGCTACCAGCCTAACTATTACTAGTAATATGATCGCTCATATTTCTAATGAAGACAAGACCGCAATACCCTACACCGTTTCCTATATTATTTTAAGTGACGGAAAATTAAAAATCGAAGCCCGATTTGTTAGTCCGCCAAAAGATCAGGTAGTCCATCGGTTAGGCCTTAAAATGCAGGTAAATCCAGAGTTTGATAAGGTTGACTGGTATGGCCGCGGACCTTTTGAAAATTATTCAGATCGTAAAACCGGGGCTTTTGTAGGTACGTACCAAAGCAATATCAGCGAGCTATCGCCAGAAGGGTATCTAAAACCACAGAGCATGGGCAATCGGGAAGATATACGCTGGCTGAGTCTTAAAAATGCTCAAGGTAACGGGTTTAAAATTACGACAGATGATCCGTTATCGTTTAGTGCGCTTAATTACGAAGATGCAGAGCTCTGGAAAACCAAACACAACTCAGAGCTTCCGCAAATTTTTAAAACACAAACCTTTTTAAACCTCGATCGTATTCAGGAAGGAGTAGGTAATGCCAGTTGTGGACCTAAAACATTAGAAAAATACCGAATTAAACCCGACACAGCATATAACTATTCACTTATACTAGAACCACTGGAGTAATCCTAACAGTAATATTGCTTGATGACTAAAGGTATAACTACTGTTCCGAAAATGAATATTAAATGAGGTTATTAGTCATTACTTTTGTTTTGGTTAAACCTTCCTTCGAAAGGAAAATTCCAATAGTTTTCAATGAAAAGCTTAGGAAGCTCAGAATGAACTAAATAAAAAGTTTTTATTATTTTACTTCAATCCTAGTTGTTTGATGGAGTGGTCTGGAAGAGTAATTATTCCCACCCAACCCCCAAAGGGGGAACTTGTTTCAATCCTTGTTTTTCAATGGAATGGTCTGGAAGTGCCAAAAGCCTGGTAATTTTCAAAGGCTTTATCATGTTTCAATCCTAGTTGTTTGGTGGAATGGTCTGGAAGAGAAAATAACCGCAGTAGATACCCAATTTTGAAATGTTTCAATCCTAGTTTTTCAATGGAATGGTCTGGAAGTCGACCAAGTCTGAGAATACACGACCGTTTTTGTTAGTTTCAATCCTAGTTTTTCAATGGAATGGTCTGGAAGAGTAATTATTCCCCCTAACCCCCAAAGGGGGAACTTGTTTCAATCCTTGTTTTTCAATGGAATGGTCTGGAACAATCACGTTTTGAATTTTCACATTCGATACTTCTGTGTTTCAATCCTAGTTTTTCAATGGAATGGTCTGGAACCGCCTCCCGGGGCATCGGGATTATAAGCCCAGCCCTGTTTCAATCCTAGTTTTTCAATGGAATGGTCTGGAACAATCACTTAACCCAATAACCAAACCTGGTTGCACCCGTTTCAATCCTAGTTTTTCAATGGAATGGTCTGGAACGCCCCTAATCAAATCGCTGTTAAGCTAGGCATCAAGTTTCAATCCTAGTTTTTCAATGGAATGGTCTGGAAGTGGAAGAAATGGCGGAATTTACATTAGTAACTCCTGTTTCAATCCTAGTTGTTTGATGGAATGGTCTGGAACATTTAATAATTATAATGATTGTGAGAATGACAAAAGGTTTCAATCCTAGTTTTTCAATGGAATGCTCTGGAAGGAAACCGGGCGGAGCACCTCCCGAAATCGTTACGCAGTTTCAATCCTAGTTTTTCAATGGAATGGTCTGGAAGTTATCGAATTTTGATTTTACTGAAGAAATAATTTCAAGTTTCAATCCTAGTTTTTCGATGGAATGCTCTGGAAGTTAAGTTCCTCTTTGATGTAGGTTTTAGGATTTCCATGTTTCAATCCTAGTTTTTCAATGGAATGCTCTGGAAGCAAAACTAACTGAATACAAAAATAATTACGATATCAGTTTCAATCCTAGTTGTTTGATGGAATGTTCTGGAAGAATGGATATCCATATCCATCATACATCATTGCTTTAGTTTCAATCCTAGTTGTTTGATGGAATGTTCTGGAAGATATCAACCAGGCCCGTTTTTTTATCTATCTCTGTGTTTCAATCCTAGTTGTTTGATGGAATGTTCTGGAAGTAATTTTATCAATCTAAAAGGCACGTTGGTAGATCGGTTTCAATCCTAGTTGTTTGATGGAATGTTCTGGAAGACTTCAACGCTGATGGCTTGAATATACAGTTTAACCTGTTTCAATCCTAGTTGTTTGATGGAATGTTCTGGAAGTAATTTTATCAATCTAAAAGGCACGTTGGTAGATCGGTTTCAATCCTAGTTGTTTGATGGAATGTTCTGGAAGCTAATCTGTAGGAATCCCCGAAAAGGGTAACGCCAAGTTTCAATCCTAGTTGTTTGATGGAATGTTCTGGAAGTGAAAGTATCTGATATTTTCTTTCGGAATAATCTCCGTTTCAATCCTAGTTGTTTGATGGAATGGTCTGGAACCTGTAGGGCTTTTTTAAATAGAGTTCTTTGAGTGAGTTTCAATCCTAGTTTTTCAATGGAATGGTCTGGAACTCTCTTCCGGCTTTCGCTGTTCTCTCTATCTCTTCCGGTTTCAATCCTAGTTTTTCAATGGAATGGTCTGGAACTAGACTTCTTAATTCTCTTAAGCTCTTCCCTACCTAGTTTCAATCCTAGTTTTTCAATGGAATGCTCTGGAAGTCTTTTTGTTGAAGATGCCGGGAACCAGTGGCAAAAGTTTCAATCCTAGTTTTTCAATGGAATGCTCTGGAAGTCCTTCATCTTGTGTATCTTCAGAAGCAGTTGCTTCGTTTCAATCCTAGTTTTTCAATGGAATGGTCTGGAAGAACTAAGGCAGCCTTAGAAAAATGGCATCCGGATTCGTTTCAATCCTAGTTTTTCGATGGAATGCTCTGGAAGCACAGTTTAGCAAAGAGAATCAGCAAGGCTGGGGCGATTTCAATCCTAGTTTTTCGATGGAATGCTCTGGAAGCTTCTTTTCCTACAAAGTGCGTAGTAATGTTTTCATTATTTCAATCCTAGTTTTTCGATGGAATGCTCTGGAAGGGGAAACGCTCAAAAGATCAACGCCATCTTTGTTGTTGATTTCAATCCTAGTTTTTCAATGGAATGCTCTGGAAGAGAAATGGAAATGATCTATTTTAAGAACATTCAGAGTTTCAATCCTAGTTTTTCAATGGAATGCTCTGGAAGATTTAATGGGGAATGCCGATGCCAACAAATCTACCGTGTTTCAATCCTAGTTTTTCAATGGAATGCTCTGGAAGGTAATATTCAAATAAAACAATTACCGGAACAGCGAAGTTTCAATCCTAGTTTTTCAATGGAATGCTCTGGAAGAGTCATTTATGACCACCGCGTCAACCTTGATTCGATGTTTCAATCCTAGTTGTTTGATGGAATGGTCTGGAAGACACTTAGCAAAAGCTAAACATTCATCTTCAAAAGAAGTTTCAATCCTAGTTGTTTGATGGAATGGTCTGGAAGATTATCCTTATTACTATCTCCTTCAATTTGTTGTTCGTTTCAATCCTAGTTGTTTGATGGAATGGTCTGGAAGTTTATCATAGTACATTCTTGCATCGCCCCACCTCTTGTTTCAATCCTAGTTTTTCAATGGAATGCTCTGGAAGAAAAGCCGGAAAGCTTTGTTGAAACTACGGAATATCGTTTCAATCCTAGTTGTTTAATGGAATGGTCTGGAAGTCTTTAGAAGAAGGATCCGATTCACACATTATTTCGTTTCAATCCTAGTTGTTTAATGGAATGGTCTGGAAGTTTCATAATAATAAACTGTTTTTGCATATCGATCTTCGTTTCAATCCTAGTTGTTTAATGGAATGGTCTGGAAGTCCCAAGTAGCCGAAAGCTTGTTAGAGGCAAAAGAAGTTTCAATCCTAGTTGTTTGATGGAATGGTCTGGAAGAGGTTTCACTACCTTTGTCTACCGTTGCTTTACAGAGTTTCAATCCTAGTTGTTTGATGGAATGGTCTGGAAGAAAAACGTGAATAGTATGGAGACATTAACACCAATATGTTTCAATCCTAGTTGTTTGATGGAATGGTCTGGAAGTAACGGGGCTTTTAATATGTACTTACATCATAGTAGGTTTCAATCCTAGTTGTTTGATGGAATGGTCTGGAAGAGCTATTAAAGCAAAGAAACGATTTAATAGCGTTCCTGTTTCAATCCTAGTTGTTTGATGGAATGGTCTGGAAGTTGAGTTTAGGCCACGAAGAAACGAAGGCGTTACGGCGTTTCAATCCTAGTTGTTTGATGGAATGGTCTGGAAGCGGATCCACTCCCGTGGTTTCAAAATCAAAACTAACGTTTCAATCCTAGTTGTTTGATGGAATGGTCTGGAAGTATATACACTCAATGCAGACGCAAAAAACATATAAAGTTTCAATCCTAGTTGTTTGATGGAATGGTCTGGAAGGCATATAAAGCTACCGGCTAGAATAAGCGACGGCGTGTTTCAATCCTAGTTGTTTGATGGAATGGTCTGGAAGTTAGAAAAGGGAAAACAGTTTTATCCTAACTTATCGCGTTTCAATCCTAGTTGTTTGATGGAATGGTCTGGAAGACAACTTATCGATGATATTAATACAGAGCATAAAGGTTTCAATCCTAGTTGTTTGATGGAATGGTCTGGAAGCATAATATAAGTAGACTCCCTGTACTGCTTCGTTAGTTTCAATCCTAGTTGTTTGATGGAATGGTCTGGAAGTGGTCTACTTCTTCGAAAATAAATTTATCATCTAAGTTTCAATCCTAGTTGTTTGATGGAATGGTCTGGAAGAATCCCAATGCAAGCCCACCTATAGAACCTAACTTTTGTTTCAATCCTAGTTGTTTGATGGAATGGTCTGGAAGAGACCGCTAAGGATCTGGAAGAACAAAAAGAGCAACGTTTCAATCCTAGTTGTTTGATGGAATGGTCTGGAAGACCATGAGGTGCTTTTGATTAGGAAAGGCCGAAAAATGTTTCAATCCTAGTTGTTTGATGGAATGGTCTGGAAGCTGCGATTGTGAAGATATACCGTATCATAGAAGGGAGTTTCAATCCTAGTTGTTTGATGGAATGGTCTGGAAGAGTTATAGAAAATTTAAGAGCTCAAGAAGAAAAATAGTTTCAATCCTAGTTGTTTGATGGAATGGTCTGGAAGAAAAATAGTAGATTCGATAGAATTAGGAGAGATAGCGTTTCAATCCTAGTTGTTTGATGGAATGGTCTGGAAGTTCAACTTAAAAGCCGTAAAAAGTGGTAATATCTGGGTTTCAATCCTAGTTGTTTGATGGAATGGTCTGGAAGGGTTTTGTGGGAAACGGTTTTTGAAGAACGGTTTTGTTTCAATCCTAGTTGTTTGATGGAATGGTCTGGAAGATCTTCGTCTAGGTCTACTATTTCATCATCTAATTCGTTTCAATCCTAGTTGTTTGATGGAATGGTCTGGAAGATTTTGAAGCCCTGCAATATTTGATATAGCAAGTGTTTCGTTTCAATCCTAGTTGTTTGATGGAATGGTCTGGAAGGTTTGAGCATGCCATGAAGGAAGTTCAAACCATCTCGTTTCAATCCTAGTTGTTTGATGGAATGGTCTGGAAGTCCGAACCCCTTTGAAGGAGTGTTATATATTGTTTAAGTTTCAATCCTAGTTGTTTGATGGAATGGTCTGGAAGCTATTACAGAATATTCAAGGATAGAGAATAATCTTTGTTTCAATCCTAGTTGTTTGATGGAATGGTCTGGAAGATAATAATGAGAATAACAACGAACCAAACGTACACTGTTTCAATCCTAGTTGTTTGATGGAATGGTCTGGAAGAAAAAAATAGGAAAAGAAACCGGATTAACATTCAGATAGTTTCAATCCTAGTTGTTTGATGGAATGGTCTGGAAGATTAGATTCTTTGAACAAGATGCGGATAACGTACGGTTTCAATCCTAGTTGTTTGATGGAATGGTCTGGAAGTAGGACGCGGTGCACGGCCAACCGATAAGATATTGTTTCAATCCTAGTTGTTTGATGGAATGGTCTGGAAGTCTGTATTCAGGAAAATTAAAGCTGCCGTCAGCATTGGTTTCAATCCTAGTTGTTTGATGGAATGGTCTGGAAGATTACCTTATTTCTGTAAAAATTCAGCGCACACCTAGTTTCAATCCTAGTTGTTTGATGGAATGGTCTGGAAGTATATCGCCATCGTGGTCTTTGTTGCCAAATGCCGTGTTTCAATCCTAGTTGTTTGATGGAATGGTCTGGAAGTCCCAACTATTTAAACTATGATCTTCGGCAAACTTGGTTTCAATCCTAGTTGTTTGATGGAATGGTCTGGAAGTAACATATAATAATCGATAGGGCTTTCAAACGGGTCGTTTCAATCCTAGTTGTTTGATGGAATGGTCTGGAAGCCGATTCTTTGCCTTAATCCAGAAACGACAATGCTTAAAACGATATTCTCAATTTCTAAAACCTTATTTTTCAATATGTCAAAGAACGTAAAAACGGAAAAATAAGTAAATTTTCCGTATTCAAAAAGCCCCGTGTTCACTGACATAAGCGTAAAATTTTAAGCGATTAGAAATAAATTGACAGGCGGAATACTTATTTAATGCAGATATTCCGGTAGGTACAATTTACACATCTTTTCTTAAATGTTGTTGCTTTCGGAAATTTATTTTGCTCGATAATTACAAGCATTTTTTCCATACTTTCTTTTATTTCTGCTTTTGCAGCGAGCGGGATGGGGACTTCTATCAATTTATGTTTGCTTCGGGTATAAACCAAAAAGCCTTTTTTTACTTCAACTTGAAAGTTCTCTTCTATTAATACCGCATAACAGTAGAGTTGCTGTTTGTAGGTGTCGTAAACCCTATCTTTCCAATATGCAAATTTATAATCCAAGGGAGCAAAACTATTATCCCCTAACTCTAGCACCTCATCTATTTTTCCTCGTAAGCCCTCCACTCCCAAATACTGGTCTATCCATTTGTTTTTCACCCCGATTTTTTTGCGTAGATAGGCCTTATTCTGTTCCAACTTTTCGTTATGTATCTCCCTACCTCTAGTAACTTTGTAAAACTTGTCTTCGTATTGCGGAATACGGAGCACGTACTCGAAATAAGTGTATCGAGGACAATAGAGGTATTCGATAATTTGTGAAGGATAAAAGCTTTGCATTAGAAAAAAAGAGCTTTTACTTCATCGGTTACCAATTTATCATCAAAAGCCTGCCCGAGCATCGTACAATCTTTTAATTGTTCTTTATTCATCCGGAAAATATAGATCTTATCGGTGTCTTCATTAATTACTTTTTCAATTTGCAGCTCCAGGCTATCTTTTTCATTATCATTTAAGCTGCCTAAAAAACAAGAATACTGTACCCGATATAAGCCCGCGTGTTTACAAACTTTGGCGACGTAATTTCTGGCACTATTATTTTTAATGTCATATAAAACCCAAATAATCATCTTTTTACTTTTTTAATGGTTGAAAGACTAAATACTTCCATAGCTGAATGTTTCAATAATAGATGTCTTCTCTCATTCAAACATTTTCTCAGTCACTCATTATTTCATTTTTTTATTCAAACATTGTTTTATTTCACCATTACATTATTGCTTAGAAATCAAACTATTAGCGAAACGATGAGCTTCCAATTGAACTGCATTTAACCGGGTTTGTAATTTTCCTTTATAGCGTATTTTTTCACTATCTAAATATTCTAAATAAGGGGCGACAAAAAAGGCTTTTCCTTCTTCATTTAAAGAAACCCCTCCGGTAAATTCTGTAAAATAATTTTTGTTGATTTTTTTTCCGGTAAATAACCTAAATACAAAACGATCGGCATAGCTACGGTAAGGCTCTATAAAATCGAAAACCAGGCTTTTGGAGTTATAATCGTCCCTATGCATAAAACCCACAAAGGGATCAAGTCCTGCTAACATCAACGCTCGTTCTATACGACTGTATAAAATTCCGTAAGCATAATTAAGCATCGCATTAAATTCATCTTTTGCCGGACGAAAACTTCTTCCGTTAAAATTAAAATCTTTGGGCATACAAAGGGAAAGGGCATCAAAATATTGTCGGCCTGCAGAGCCTTCCCAGCCCCTAAAAGATTCATCAACTTCTTTGATGTCTGTAGCAGAAGATTGCATGATTTTTTCCCTGAAATTAAGGATGGCCTCAGATTTCTCTTCAAGGGGTGTATGTAAATTTTTACGATGTTTTTTTAAATCCTGAAGGAAATCTGCTTGATTCTCAAGCTTAACACTCAACCATTCTTTGATCCATTTTACGCCAACTTCGTTTAAAGAGGCTTTTAATTGTTCTTTACGTATTTTGGTGGTACTCCCTAATTTACTGTGCCAAAAACGTCCCATAGGATGCCCGTTGGTTTCTACAATCACGATATCGATATTGTGTTTTAGTGCCAGGGCGATAGCATCGGAAGTAAGGGCTGCACCTTTTGAAACGATAAAGGAAGTTACCTTGTGGGCAGCAATATGATTTACTTTAAAAGGTTGCTTCTTATCCTCACGCACTTTGATCTCAAACATATCGTCTTTAACGTGGAGGTAGGTACCGTATGTATTGATAAAAATTTGCATTAGGCGCGTATTAGGGTGCCAAAGCCACGGCTTACTGCCTTGCCCAGGCCAATCTCGGCAGGCAGGAGGGCATTGACCACAAAACTGCCGGAAAAGGCGATCATGCGGTTTTCTTTAAACAAGGTACTTTTTTCCTGAACCTGAACTTTTGCCATCAGGCGCTCGTTAGGGCTAAGTTCAATTCCTGTATTCCGAAAAAAGCTGAGTATATGGCCCACTAAAATCGCATTGAGCATGGCTTCTTTTTCGGCTTCTGTTTTTAAGTTTTGATATTTGGGATAGTTTTGTTGGTTTAGGGCCATCCAAAGCGTTTCAAACCTATATTGGTGCAATTGATCGCTATAGCCCGTCCTTTCATTGCGCATCTCAATATTTTTACTGCTGATAGGATAGGATTGCCCCGAAATATCCAATTCTTTAATTTTAAGAAAGAGTTGGGGTAATAAAGCAGCCCCTTCATTGATGCCGATTAGCGTGGGCACTTTATTGATTATTTTATATTGAACACTGGGGTATTTATACCGAAAACGGCCATCCTCATAATGATTGTGTAGGATGGGGGATTGCTGTTTAAACAAATTACCAAAATAGCCCCGCAGTTTATGGGCATCGCGGGTTTGTAATTTGATTTCCGGGAATTTGATGCGGCAAATTTGCAGTTCTTGAGTGGTGGTGGATGTTGTCATAAGTGCTCCTTGTTTTAGTGGATATTTTAATTTAGAAAGTATAAGCCATATTTTGCTCTTTTAAATCCCGGTTATAACCTGTTTCGACACTATACCGGGAACCTATTTCTTTTTTAGGCACAAGTAATATATTTTCCTCATATTCATTTACTGTTTCTAAATCTTCACAAAGGTATTTTGGTACGGAAATTACATGTTGCTGGAATTTTAATTTCCAATTCTTATTGTATTCTTTTCTGCTTATTTGGTTGGTAATCTTTTGGAGATACTTCTCTAAAACTTCGGAAGCATCTTCATCTGTTTCGATGAAAACTGCGGCATATCTATCAGATTCTTCAATGATGCGAAAGGCTGAAACGGGCAGTTCGCTTTTTTCGTCAGAATCATATTTTAATGTTTTCATAGATTTGAAAAAATTGCGTGCATCTCCAAAGGAGCTTTTGTCAGAAATTCCATCAAAATAGGTTGTAATCAACTCTAAATATTCTTTTTCATAGAAGCATTTTTTTTGCTCTAATGATTTTTTTGCCTGGATATATGTCAACCGCCCATAAACCATCATTGTTGCTTTAACGTCAAAATCTATGATATAAAGCGGGGAATGTGTTTTTTCAATAGTATTATTTCTGTTGATTCTACCCGCGACTTGAATGATGGAATCAATGGGGCCGATATCACGGAAGCCCATGTCAAAATCCAAATCCACTCCTGCTTCAACTACCTGGGTTGCAATTAAAATGGGAGCTTTATGATCTTGTATATCTTCTTTTATATTTTTTATTCGTTCAAGACGTTGGGCAGGAATTATATTAGTCGATAAATAATAAAGTGGATTTTCTAAATTGTTTTCTTCTAAATAGCTCCTGATCGTATCGAAAACTTCTATAGAACGTTTAACAGTATTACATACAATCAAGCAGGACTTTTCGGCATTCCACTTATTGACAAAAATGGAAGACACGAATTCTTGTATTCTACTTTCTTTTTCTTCCTTTAAATCATTTAAAAGTGGATGAATTGAGGTTCGTTTGAAAACCTCAAAAACTTCTTCATAATTAGTAAGCAGTTCCTTGGGATTAACTTGTTCACTTTCTGCGGTTAAAATTTCTTCTTGCGCCAGTTCAAAAATTTTAGGACGTGTAGCCGTCATTAGAATTATACGAGATTTTAAAAATTTTGACATATAAAACAAAACAGCCCCCAGCAACGGCATTTGATCCAGGCGAAGGGTTTGCACTTCATCGAGGATGATGATAGAATTTGCAAAATGGTTAAACTTTTTCAGTAACTTATTGCGGTTGCCGATGAGCGTTTCAAAAAACTGAACAAAAGAAGTGATTACTACATCGGCCTGCCACGTGTCTAGTGCCATTAATTTTTGATCATAACCCTGTTCTGCACCATCTACATTTTCTTTCTGGTCGTTTTTGCCAAAAATATCAGCATATTGATAATGTCCTAAGATGTTAATGTTTTGTGATTTTAATACTTTATCATATTCACTTAGCGCTTGTTCTATGATATTAATGAAAGGCAAAGCATAAATTATCCTGGCTTCTGCTCCTGAATTTTTCTTGATCTTATCTTTGAGTTTTAATGAGAAATCCAGTGCCGTCATTGTTTTTCCAATTCCGGTAGGTGCAGTTAAGGTAAAAACAAAGTGTTCTAAGATATCGGGTTGATCTAAGTTAGAAATGACAACTGCCCTACAGTAGTTCCGCAATTCGTTGTTGCCAAGTTGATTCAAATTTTTCTGCTGAAAATCAGGTTTTCCAAAACGATCATCAACAGAAGAGGGTTTAATCGGTTTTAATTGATAGGGAACAGTATCGGAAGCATCGATTTTATCTCCTTCTATCAATAAGGAGAACAAATAATTGATCAGGAAATAATCCTGAATGCAAGCGTATTTTTTACCCCAATACCTAAAACCCTTCCGCAGTTTTGTTTCTTCCGTATAGTAAACTAAATCCTGAAGTCTTTCAATTCCCAAATCTTTTTCAATGATTGGAAAATTCTGAACTAAATCCTCTTTTTGTTTATTTATTATTCTTTTTAAATCATCATCCAACTTAGAGGGAATCTGAAGTATGTCAATCAGAGGACTATGGTGTAAAAAAATAAGGTATAAGGATAGTAGTGCCTTTTTCTCATCTTTCTTTTCTAAATAATTATAGGCTACAAAACCTCCTAATCGCGCGTGTTGCTTTAATTTAAAGTCTATAGGATCTTGCTTTAAGAGATAATTTTGGAAATAGGAAGTGTATTTCCCTAAATCGTGAAAATCCACCACAACTGTTATCATTTCTTTCAGTTCCTTATCCGTATATCCTAAGGATAAGCCTTCGGCGAAATGAAATAAAGCTTTCTCCTTTACTCCATTTACATGAACGCGTAATTCTTTTGAGCCTTCTGTAATTTCATTTTCATTTAATTTACTGTGGGAATAATAGTTCATGCGTCCATAAATTGAATGTTCAGATCACCGGTATCATTTTTTAAAACATAATAAGAGCCCTTTAGCTTCACACTTAACGGATGGGGTGTAATAGAGAAAAGCAACCGGTTCATTTTGCGTACTTCCCGATTTCCGTTGGCTATAAAATCTCCAGGTAGCATATCTTCTTCTACAAAGTTGTAATTCTGAAATTCTTCTTTATCAAATTTTAAATCTTCTACAAGTTCCACAAGTACCGCAGAATGAATCTGAACATAGTCATCTGCGCTTCTCATATCTATTTGATTATCCTTAAAAACCTCAATGTCTGACAAGTTTGCTGTGAAATTTGCTGTTCCCAGCGTGATATTATAAACGGGGTCCTTTTCTAAAAAATGAGTTTTGATCGATTCGTAAACTGCTTTCCCATTATCACTCGCCTTTACAAATACCTGATAAGCTACATCAGCTTTAGCAAGATCCCAAGCAGTGATCACTTCAAATGGAGTTTGAATAGGGCCTCCTTCACCACGAAAATCGGAAGACCAGTTTTTAGCCATATCTCCCGTGCTTTTGATGCTCAGAAAATTAAGCCGGTGAAAACTTTTTTTCAACGGGTTGAGGACGCGGACGCCAATCTGAATATTTTCGGATGCCAAATCTTCGTAATATGAATCTTTGGCCCATCCCATTGCAGCAGCCACGATTCCCATAATGGTAGTGCGTGGCGGTATAGAAAAACTAAACGCAGTATTGTTGGCGTAATACTTTCTAAAATGCGCCATTTTTCCACTGATTTTAAAACTTAATATCTCCATAACAGTAGGTTTAAGGTGGAACTTCTGTTACAGTGAAAAATCAAAATCGGCCGAGGTTTTTAAAATTATTTCCTTGATTTTATGTTCCCCGCTTTTATCTTGGGCAATCAACGTTTTTAAAGCACTTAAATCAATTGATAAATCTTTGAATTTTCGCACTTGCTTATCGGTTATCCCCTCTTTGGGTTGAGTCTCAACAAAATTACGTAGATCACCAAATTGACCATTAGAAACTCCTTCGTTATAAACGATTTCCAGATAAAGTTTTGGATATTGATTTAATTTGGAGCGCGTGGGTGAAGCCGGGATGCTTTCCCAAATGGCTTTTCTGAATTCTAGAACATCATCAGTAGCAAGTCCGGTTGTTTTGGCGGCAGGGGCATTAATTGTTCCGTTAAAGCCCAGCAAACTGTAATGAACCCGGTAATCTTTACCAAATGTACTGCTGTCATCGTTCATAATCGTGACAATAGAACTGGAGTCTATTAACTCTACTTTATTAAATGAATAGCCCCAATTTAATTGAATAGGGCCGGTATATGCTTTAGTGAACCCACCAACAGCAAAGGCGCTGCCAAACATCCTGATATCAAGGAATTTTTCTTTTACCAAATAGGCCAACAGCTCATAGTTTACTTCTTTTTGCTTAAATTTTTTATCGGTAATAGTTTTCCACACACCTTCAGCATCTTTCTCCTTAGCGATTATTTCTTTGTAAACTTTTAACGCTTCAGAATCGTTTTCGAAAGCCTTTTCCAATTCGCCTTCGTTCTCAACAGTCCTCTTTACAACAGCCTTTAGCTTGCTGTCTACACTTACTTTAGAATCTCCTTCCATATCTACAAAAACAATTTCATCCTCGTTGCTTGCCTTTAGATAATCCCTGATGAAACGCTTAACGCGGGTATCAGTCACTAGGTTGGTTTTCGTATCATAATCCATTCTTGGTTTGTTTTCCTGATCGGGATCACCGTTTGGGTTACACTGAATGGCTTCATAAACAAATAGGAAATCGGAAGAGTTGGTAATGCTTGGTTTCATAATTTAATATTTTGATTGATTTAAAGTGTTTCTTCTACTTTTTCTATATTTTCTTGTTCTTCGCTTTCTTGGATACTTACGCGGAAGGAATACCCAGTAAGAACAAAGAATAAGGCTTCATTGGGATCCATATTCCAAGAATTGAATTTGAAATTATCTCCAAATTGGCCATTTAAAAATTTCACTTTACCAATCTGATTATGCTGGCGCGCTTTATTGATTAAATCATTACGCAATCGAAGTATGGAATTTCCGTCAAGACCATTAAAATTGACTAGGTGAATTACGGTTTTCTTGATTTGCTTTTTTAGCTGAATATTTTCTACGGCGTGAAGCATTCTTCCCAAATAAAACATTGCCTTTTGTTGACTTTTGTGGGTCATATCCATTTCAATAAAAAACTCATCAATGGCTTGGTCATATTTATTTTCAGGTTTTCCTTCGGTTGCGTTAGAAGTCGATTGTTCCATATCGATTAGATTTAGTTTTTTTAATAATTGAATAAAAGCGTGGTATTTGAAGACGCTATCTCTAATTGCCCATTTAAGATAATCTTGATTGTTTTTTTTACCGCTTTGCGAATAATCTTTAACATTGGTATAGCTTCTGTACCTTTCGTAGTAATGACATAAAATAAGCTCCGAAAAATAATCGAAAAGAAGTGAACCGTTTATCTTTCTGTTTTCAAGGATTGTTTTGAAAAGCTCTAGAGCCTTGTTCTTTTTTTCCTTGTCCTTTCGTATCGGGATTATTTGAAAAAGGGAATTAAAGTTAATCTTCCTTGAGCACCATTCATTTGTTGAGTAATCAAATTCCGTCATTATTTTATCCCAATCTATAAATTTTGCTTCTCTGAACTTCCAATCGATATCTGTAAATGTTTGTAGGATTTTGGAAAAATGAAAGCTGCTTACATCTTTGATAATTTCGGTTGATTTAAAGAATTTACCATCAGACTCAAAAGCAATAAAATTTATCCAAAATACTTGATCATCCAGTTCTAAATTGACGTTCTCGGCAAGCTCATTCAGGCGGTTAATGTTGAAAAGAAGGTCTGATTTCTTATGGATTCCTTCCAAAGCCATTTCTAAATCTACGTTCGAATTTTGTTGAAACTGAGGTAGAATGACATGTTCTAAGTTGGCAATTTTCACCCTATACCCGTGATTTAATAGATAATCTGAAGCATAATCCAATTTTTCTTGATTTTCTATACTAACCTGATAATTAATTGGAAATTTTTTTTTGTTAAATTGTGCTGCATAATTTTTGGTTTCTGTCACAAACATTTTGTTTAAGCTGTAACGGGTAGAAAGATTCAGCTCTTCCACATCTTCTCCTAATTCTCCACTAGCATAACAAAGCTTACTTTTTGTTTTTTTAGAATTCACACTTTTTTGATCTCCAAAAAAAGAATATTCCAAAAATGTCCTATAATCTGGAATATCAGCAAATAAAGTTGGTTCTCTATATCCGAATTCTTCTGATTTTAAAGAGATAGATAGAAAAATTATATTTTCGTTTTTTGCTAAATCAAAAGATTCATTGAGAGCACGAATATCAATTTGATTTGTAGAAGAATAAACGGTCTGATGAAGAAATTCTTCTTTTAAATCAAAAATTTTTGATAATATGAGCTTCAAGCTTTCAGAGAGCAGTGCTGAATTTTCCTTCTCAATAGCTTCGATAAGCTCTCCATTTTTTGTTTCTACCCCTTCTTTTCCAAAAAAGGACTGATTTATCCTTCCAAGTCTTTTAGACAGTCCAGCACTACATATTGCTTTACTATTAGAGCCTTTCATTTTATTTCCTAATGAATTTCTAACATCTTTCTCATCATACTCCCTTAACTTTTCCGAGCTGATAATTACTTCCATTGCATCCAAATCAAAAATAATAGGAAGTGTATAGTTGTTAATGGGATTACCTAGTTTATCTTTCCGTTCGGCTTTTGGATAATCCAAAAAACGATCCCATTTACTTTTCCCCTGGCTTTGCCATTCTCCAATCTTTAAAAGTGTTTGAAGCATATTTTTATTTAATAAAAGCGATTAATTGATTCCCTAAATGTTGAGTAGAAAGTTACCAATAATTTTTATAATTATTTTACGTATAACCGTAAAAGCTCCTGAACAGGTTAATTTATCCCTACATGAATTTTCAAAATAAGTTTATCTATGCTTTTCAGCTACTAAGAGTCGCTCATACAATTCTATGATTTTTTCTACTGCATTAAAATGAAGAGTGCTAGAATTCTGAACGTTCTCCACTATTTGATTTAAAAGATGTTGTTTAGACAGATTAATAATCACCTGTTTATCCACCGCTAAAACATTCGCTATTTGTTCCAGTCGTTCTTCTGAAATTTCAGCGCTGTTTTCAATCGAGGAAACACTTTGTTGGCTAATCCCAAGTTCCATAGCAAGTGTGGATTGTTTCATTTCTCTTAGCTCCCTAATGAAACTAATATTCTTTCCGAGATGTGGCTTATCATTCTTTTCCATGCTCTCAAATTTTCATTAACCTAACTGTTGACCTTATTAAAGCAATTGTCTATAGAAACATATCGCTGAAAGGCCATAATTTTAATATCCTCTAATCGTTTATCAGCCACTTTATTTGTTTCCTGCATAAACTCCAAGCAAGCTGAAAATAACTCATCCATATCTTTATAATCAAAATTGTAAGGTAATGGAGTAAGCATATATTGCGGGGCATTTCTAATACCTTCAAGTATTCCGGAATTTTTGAAATTGCCGAACTTAAATACCGCTGTCGTATGATTTGAAAAATGATTGATCAAATTAACCAAATAGGAAATGTCGGTTTCTATAGGTCTTAAGTTCCAAAACAAATCCAATAACCCTAAACAAATCTGAACAATAAGCTGATAACTAAGAAATAAGTAAGTAGCATGATCTTCTTTTTCTTCAACATCGCGCATTAATGAGACTATAAATTCTGCGCGATTTTTACGTACTAACCACTCAGCAGTTTTAGTATAATATTCCACAGGAAAAAAATATTCCCTATTGTTCTCATCCCTAAACAGTTGTTTATTTAAAGAATAGAGTCTATTCTCTGACTTTAAAAGGTATTCTAAGTAGGTACCTCCTTCATCTATCTTTATAGCGACATTACTTATATCATCAAGTAAAATGTAAGTTTTAAATTGATCTTGAAAATGATGATCCAGTTCTATCATCAAATCATTTTCACTTTTATTAAGAGGTTCGCTAGTGATGATTAATAAGGTCTGTTTGTACAGGGCTTCCTGTCCATCTAACCAGGAAATACATTTGTTATAAGGCAAATCAGCACTCAGAGCTCCGTTAATGTTATATATGGAATGTATAGGATAATTAGTAACTAAATAGTCTATTAAAGTGTGTTGAGTTGTATTAATATCCTGAAAATTGCTCTTTTTTATGTGGGATGTAGAGGCATTAATAATGCTTGAACAATTTTCATATTGCCGATCAAATACATACTGCGTCAAATAAAACATTTTCTGAAAACAGGCGAATATTAACTTCAGTTGAGCTTTATCGATATGGAAGTTTGTGGTATATCTTGAAGCATTATAAGCCCGATCTAAATTCTCAATAAACTCCTGATGATTGCCCCGGTCATCGATAAATAAAGATCGGATATTCGGTATCAATAGTTCTAAATATTCGATATGTGCCTTTAAACTATGGTTAATCAAAGCTTTTCCACAGAGAAAATGTTCTAAGCTTCGAAAGCTTAATTCGATGGATTGATGAAGGCCAAAGCTTGTATATGCGTTGATTTTTCCTTTGTACGTGAATTTTGCATCACCAATAAAATCTATAATCTTTAATTGCTCCTTTCGAAAATTTGCTTTTGATATACTTAAATAATGTGCAGGTTCAATTTTATTAAGAATGTCAGGAATTGGTGGACTACCATAAATAATCTTACCAAAGTAAATATGAAGAAGTGCATAACTATTAAAATTTGCTATGCTATTCTTTAATTGTCGCTCTTTAAATATTTGGATATTAAATTCTGAATATTCATTCTGAATTTTCTTTATAGCAATAAACTGTTCTTCTTTAAACAGAATTTGCTCATCATAAATGACGTTTATAAAATATGCTTTAGTATCATCTATGGAAACTTCTGAAAAATAAATACTGATCATTTCTGCTACTGAAAGCAACCGACTCTTTAGTTCTTCAATCTTATTTTTCACTGCTAAGGTGGAGTTTTTAAATGTTCTCATGTTTAATGGTTTTATAAAATAACACACTTGTATAGAATATCTATACTAATGTATAGTAAAACAATCTATTTTCAAAACACTCGTATAGAAATTTAAAACATTCGTCTCTGATTTCTACATTTATATAAGTAAATGATGGACAAATGACACCACTAGGATTATATTTAGCACGTAGATCGGTTAATAAAGCTGAAGTAGCTAGAAGAACAGGAATAAGTAAATCTCGGCTAAGTCAATTGAGTTCAAATGAGACAACTAAGCTTCGTGCAGACGAAGTATATTTAATAGCCTTAGCTATTAATGTTAACCCTTGTGAAGTATTGGAAGAAGTTTGTAAAGACATTAAACTTCCAAATTAAGATTACCGTTACTTCCAATAGAATTTTCCAGTTAAAATAATCATTCAAGATAGGTTTCTGTGACCATAATCTTGTTTCTGCCATATGTTCAACGAAAAAAAGAGATGGTATCAGAATAGTAATTACGACGTAAGAGGTCTAATATCAAGGTTTAGATAATATTTTAGGAATCGGTTGTCATTAATAATAATCATTATGAATAAATTTAAAAACTTTATTGGGATCGATATTTCAAAAGAGTATTTCGATGCTACAATTTTAACCGATTAAAAGCAAACCATACACAGTCCGTATATACGGGGCTCTTATACGTCGATTCATTATCCGTCTTTTCAATCGCTCTTTACACCAATTTAAACTATTCCATACTTTATGCAATAGGCAACACGCTTTCTAGGGAATGGGTCACCCATTAAAGAAAATCTATGCTCCTATTCTAATTTCCGAAACGACGATGTTCAGTGCTTCCCCATTTGTGAGAAATGTGCAATATTTTATACCTCGTTACTTTGGGACACTGACTTTGGCTGATTTCTCCACTTAGCCAACACGTGGCTTCCCAATGCGGCAGGCTGGCCCGTACGCTAAAAATGTCTGCAAGACATTTTCTTTACACTCCGTCCTCCAGGTAAGAACATCTTCCCCGCCTGTCGGCGGACAGGTTTCCCTTGATTCCTGCCAGATCTACTACTTCGTTGCAATAGCGGGTAGGGATGTAATGGGGTCTTATGACTAAAAGGGGAATAAAGCACCTTCAGCTGGTTTTGGACTCATCGTAATGGCCTATAATTTAAGGAAATTGTTCAATCGTAAAATTGATTTTCAGCTACTCCTCGAAGCGTTGTTTTCAACCTTTAAGAAGTATACAAAAGCCTATCTAGAACGAAATAAGGCTTTTACCGAATCACAACAGAATAATACTGATCATAGTACAAATGTTGCTTTACATCCTAATTTCAACTATTTTTAAACTATTATCAGCTAGTTTTGAGACAGACGGCCTTTGTAAACAATTATGAAAAAAATACTTTTCTTATCATTAGCATTCTTGATTTTCAGTTGTAAATCTGAATTGAAAAAAGAAAATAATGATTTAGCTGACTTCAATCTTTATCTTCAGACAAAAGAAGAGATTGACACCATTATGATTACTGATATCAGTCAAAATAGGGAAGTTCATAAAATAGCATACAAAGACACTATCAAAATCAATTTTAAGGACAGTATCAATGATTTATACAATGTTTGGTTCTTTAAAAATGGGAAAATGGTTTCAAGTCCAATGCAGTATAGCCAATTATGGCTTAATGGAAAGAATATTGAGATTAAAGGTACAATAGATAAAAAACTTATAATTGACACCATCATAGGTTCTGATTTATACTACAATACTAAAAGATATCAGACGGAATATAAGAGCCTCTATAAAACAAATGCAGATAGTTCAGAAATAAATACGTTTCTTTTAAAAAATATTCAGGATAATTTTGACAACCCCTTCTCTTTACCTATAATGTCGACCTATATTTTTAGAAATCAAAATAATAAATCCAAATTAAAAGAACTTCATCAGTTAGTAAACAAACAAAGTGATTTATTAAAAAATCATAGTTTTTTTAATTATCACAAAGAGCTTGAAAAAAAATTAAGAATTACTGAATTAGACATTCACAGTTTTTCTTTTTACAATCTTAAAAATGATATTGTAAAACTAAATTTTGTGAAAGACAAAACATACCTAATCGACCTTTGGTTTGCCAATTGTCCACCTTGCGTTAAAGACCATAAAGTAATTTCTAAAAAACTAAACTTTTTAGAAAACAACAATATTGAATTGATTGGAATCTCAATCGATAAAGAACACTCAAAATGGAAAAATTATTTAAAAACCAACCAGTATAATTGGAAAAATGTCAGACAAATTGATTCATTAAAAACAATTACTCAAGAATTGGGAATTTCAGCATTTCCTACCTATTTATTAATTGATAATGGTCGTGAAATTAAAATTACATTTAATGCATTTGAGGAAATAGAAAACTATTTAACTGAAAAATAACTATTTACAATAATGATAATGAAGTCCCCCTGTTTGTTAGGACAGCTTAGCTGCTAAATTATGTTCTATTTTTCAGTTATTATGCAGCTTTTCTTTCTTGTTTTAAATATAGGTGGCTATTTCGGAGTGATGGTGCCAGCTGTTTCGGTCAAACAGTGCCACTTTAAAAGATACTGCAATTATATATAAAATTAATGTTACTGGTTTGGAGTAGCTACCTTTATTGGGACACAAAATTTAAGACCTTTTGTTATAAAACAAATATCTTAGAAACATGAAAAAACGCTATTACAGTCCCGAATTAAAGGAGCAGGCAGTTCGATTAAGCTACCAGCGGGAAAATATTAAAGAATTAGCTGACGAATTAGGCATAGAAGTCCAAAGGATCTATAAATGGCGCAAGGCAGCCCAAACAACTACCTTACCTAAGCCGGAAAGGCCCATACCCGATGATACGCTAGAGATTAAAAGGTTACGCAAAGCCCTTAAAGAAAAAGAACTTGAACTCGAAATATTAAAAAAGGCCGTACACATCTTCTCCAAGAGCGATGGGAAATCTATGGATTTATAGCTAGTTATAGACATTTATATTCTATCGAGAAAATGTGTAAGGTTTTTAAAGTAAGTAGGAGTAGTTTTTATAGATGGTACACGGCCGGTCCATCAAAACGAGTATTGGAATATAGCTTGTTTACAGATTTGATTAAAAAGGAATTTGACTTGAGTAAACATCGGTATGGTGCTACTAGAATAGCAGCACAACTAAAACGTAAAGGGTACGGTATATCCAGAGGAAGAGTAGCTAAAATTATGAAAGCGAACCACTGGTTTAGTAAACATAAAAAGAAATTTAGAGTAACTACAGATTCCAATCATGGTTATGTTGTTTGTAGAAATTTACTCAACAGAGACTTTAATCCCGGTAGGTTAAATGCAACTTGGGTAAGTGATATTACTTATATTCCAACCCATCAAGGCTGGTTGTACCTAACCACTATTATTGATTTATTTGACAGACAAGTAATTGGTTGGTCATTGAGTACAAACTTGCACACCGACCAAACCATTATTCCTGCATGGAAAATGGCTGTAAGTAAACGCAAAATAAACATGGATTTAATTTTTCATTCAGACAGAGGTATACAATATGCTTCAAAAACATTTAGAACAATTATAAAATCTAATCCTTTGGTAACCCGATCTATGAGTAGAAAGGGAAATTGTTGGGATAATTCTGTGGCTGAGTCTTTCTTTAAAACCTTAAAAGTAGAACTTATTTACGATGATAATTTTAAAACTATAGAACAGGCTAAAACCAGTATTTTTGAATACATTGAAATATGGTATAACAGAAAACGATTACACTCTTATTTGGGATATAAAACCCCTTGTGAAATGGAACAAGAATTTTATCAATTTAATAATGTAGCATAAGTCTTAAAAATAGTGTCCCACTTTTTGTTGCTAGTCCAGTGTATATGGTTTTGTATTCCATCATACACCCCTGATGCCCTAAAGCCTGAGCTAAATAACTTTTACCTACTCCTGAAGCACCGGTAAGGATGATGTTTTCTTTTCTGGTTATAAAATCCAGACTGCCTAATCGAGCAAACATATTCTTATCCAGATTCCGGTTCTGGGAGTAGTTAATGTCAGCCAGACTGGCCTGTTGTTTAAATCCCGCCTGTTTTAAAAGCCTTTCTATCTTACGGTTGTGTCGGTCTTCCCACTGGTGATCGGTCAATAATGCCAGATATTCATCGGCAGTGATCCCGGCTATGCGGTTGTCTTTAAGATGTTGCAAGGTGCAGCTGAGCCATAGCCCCTAGTCGCATTTCTTTTAATTTTTCAATAGTCTGATTGTTGTTCATAGTTACTGTTTTTAAAGGTTAGATTACTGATAAGCTGAAGCACCGCGTATGTTAGTATGCTTCGGTATATGTGTTTTATTTTCTTCCAGATCCTGATAGAACAGGGAGCTCTTGTCCAGATTGTTTTTCAGGATGTTCTTGATGCGCTGATAGGTGGCTGCATCTGCTTGTAAAGCTCTTTTACAGGCATTGTCCAGCCGCTGGGAGCCGTAGGATTTATGGAGCTGAATAAGCCCCATAGCACGCTTATACCCTATTTCAGGATAATCTACCGCAGTGATTATTTTTTCGACACAATCCACCACGTGCTTCCCGTGCAAGGCTGCTTTCTTTTTAAAGAATTCAGGACTCCAGTCGCTATAGTATTTATGGGTGCTGCTCAGGTGTTCTTTGTTAGTATTATAACTGCCTTTTGAGGGGTTGCGCTGATGCAGGGCGATGCGTTGATAGTGGTAATACACTTCAACTAAAGAACGGGTGTAATGCAAGGTGGTTTCCTTTCCTATGTAGCGATAGGGCACGCTGTAATAGCTTTTATCCGGGGAGAAGTACACATAGCCTATTTTCTGAACCTTTGCCCTTCGGTAGCTTTTTAATTCATAAGCTGTCTCTGGAAGGGGCTTCAAGTATTCCTGCTCCACGGATTGGAATAGTTCCCTGCGACTGGACTCCTTGCGGGAGAACAATAAGTTGTTGTAATGCCCCAGCTGCTTTTTTATCTCCCTGTTGAGTTCTTCTATAGAGAAGAAGCTCATCTTGCGCATAGGATAATAGATCCGTTGATAGGCCAGGTTTACGGCATTCTCTACTAAAGCCTTGTCCTGTGGAGCATAGCCTCCGGGTGGGGTTGATCACACAGTTGTAATGCCGGGCAAAGTCTTTAAAACTTCGGTTGATCTCGGGCTCATACCTGCTGGCACGGTTAACAGCTGATTTTAGGTTGTCAGAGACAATCGCTTTAGGTACCCCGCCATAAAAGTGTAAAGTGTTACGGCAACAGTTGATCAGCTCATCGCGTTTCTGACTTTTGCAAGCCTCTACATAGGTGTAATGACTGTTGGGCAAAATAGCTACAAACACCTCGACAGGAATTAATTCCCCGGTTTGTTTGTCAATAATGTGAAGCTTTTTACCGGCAAAATCAATGAAGAGTTCCTTGCCGGGGTCGTGCTCAAGCTTCATCGAGCCTTTGATTTTAGCATATTTACGGCGGTAATGCTCCATAAACTGTGTATAGCCATATGGGTTTTTAGACTGGGAGACATACTCCTGATAATGATATAAAAAGGTAAACCCGGGATGGTTACGGGCTTGGTTAAGCTCCTTAAAATAGAGCATCAGCTCTTGATACCGGGAGTTGTCAATAGTGCTGTGGGAGGGAAAAAGTTTATCTAAGGTTGCATTATCAAGGGTCAGCAACTCTTTAAGAGCATAGTCACTAACGCTAAACAAACGCATATAGGTGTTTACCGTATTGCGGGAGATCCCAAGGGTGGCTCCAATTTTACGGTTACTAAACCCATCGAGGTGTAAGGATATTATCTGTTTTAAGTCCATTGGATCAAGTGTGTTGGCCATATCGCTTCGTTTTAAGCGACAAGGTATTATTTACTTGATCTTTTAAAGTGGCACAAAACAAACCGAAACAACTGGCACAAATCGAACCGATACAGGTTTAACTTAATACCAAAAGTGGCACAATTTAAACCGAAATGCCTGGCACTAACCGACCGAAATCAGTGGCACAATTTGATCCGAGTTATCCAACCTGAAATTCATCTAATTTCAGCGTGGAATGCATCTATGGAAATTGAAAAAGATTTACATAAAGAATTCGATTTGTTTAGAGTAAGAGGCGAATGGTTTGACTTAAATATCAGAGATTTAGAAAGATTGAATAATTATATGCTAAAATTTGAAAGAATAAAAGTACTATAGCTAACACCGTATAAAATTAATTGCTAGCTCTAGCCTACTTACGAAAGTCTCGCAGACTTTATATCTGTGATTTATTTGCTAAATTTAGTGCTTAAAACACGCAACTAATCTTATACAATCACTTTATAGGCAATTAAAGAAAAAAATCTTGAATCAAATTAAAAAAAGACATCACTACGTTTGGAGAAATTATTTAAGAGCTTGGTCCAATTCAAATGATTTAATTCCTTCTTTAATTAAGATTAATAATAAAATTGCTATTACTAACTTGACTAATGTTGCCCAAAAAAAATTATTCTATTCATTAGAAGAATTTACATTTGAGGAAGAATATTACTTAAAAAAAATAATTTTAAGTCTTAGCAATAAAGAGACTGAAACAATTTTCTTAGAATATTTTAATCTATTTACATCTTACTCTAGATTCAAAAGAATTTTAGATAAAAATAATATTTCCGAAAATAAAAAATCTGAAATAGAACAATTTTTAAAATTTATGAAATCTAATTTTATGGAAGATTTTCACTCTGATTTTGAAAAATTCGGACAGAAATTAATTGATATTAAAAAAGTTGAAGATCTAGAATTCTTAAAAGATAGTTCTGCACTAATGAAGACATATCTTTTTTTATGTTTCCAATATGTAAGAACGAATAAAATGAAAAATGCGTTTATAAAAAATTTTGAGGGGCGCTCAACTGTCAAAGCTAAATTTTTTAATATTATATCGTTTGTAATTGCTACAGGTATGGCTAATGGGCTTATGAATTATAAAGAGTCTAAGTTTGTATTTATAAGAAATAATTCTAAAATTGATTTTATAACCTCAGATCAACCTATAATAAATCTTAAAGAGCATGAAACAAACAATAAAGGTAATGTAAAATCGATGGAACTTTTTTATCCAATTAGTCCAAAAATTGCTTTAAAAGTTCATTATAATGATGGGAAGAATTTTGAACATATAAAAATATATGAAAACGAAGTAAAAAAATTTAATCAAATAATATTTGATAAATCGGAAGATTTCGTTTTCGCATCAAGTTCAGAACAACTTGAAATATATAAAAACTGCCTATAATCGAGTGGATGGCTCCACCATCAAATGACGGAGTGCACCCCTCACACCACCTTTAGAAAAAATTTAAATTATAAATGAAAAACTCCAATTTATTATATTTACTCATGGTACTATTATTTACCACTTGTAGCAAAGATGAAAATTGCACGAATGGTATTTATGATGGTGATTTAAAAATAATTAACCAGGAGGATGTCGATAAACTCAACAATTCTTGTTACGAAGAAATAACAGGAGATCTGATTATAATAGGCAAAGATATTTACAACCTAGAGGCTCTTAAAAATTTAAAAATTGTAAAAGGCTCTATTAGAATATCTAAAACTAGGATAAATAATCTAGAAGGTTTTAGTAATCTTATCTCAGCCGAGTCTTTATATCTAACTGCGAATAACGAATTAGAAAATATAAAAGGACTGAGGAAACTAAAAAATTTACATCATCTTCATTTCTGGGAAAATAATTCATTAAAAAATTTAACTGGCCTTGACAATCTCGTGACTTTAAGCGGTTCATTTATTTTGGAAGAAAATAAATCATTATCCAATTTAAATGGTTTACAAAATTTGCAAATTATAGGAGATAAATTATATTTTAGAGCAAACACCTTAGAATCATTAAAAGGATTAGAAAGTTTAAAATCCATTAAGGGAATACTAGATCTTAAAGACCTTCCTAATTTAAAAACCATTGAGCAACTACAGAACCTTAATTCAGCGGAGAGTTTATTTATTTCAGAAACTTCACTAAAGAATTTGAATGGATTAAATAATCTTCAAACTACATTTCACATTTTTATTGTAGCAAATCCAAAGTTAGTTAGTATAAAAGCTTTAAATAATATATCTTCTAATATCAGATATGATATTATAATTTCCAATAACTATGAATTGATTAATTTAAATGGATTAGAAAAAATCAAATCAATTGGACGTGATTTAATTATTAAAAATAATTATGAATTAGAAAATCTAGAAGGTTTAAGGAACATTTCGGGTGAAGTTGAACATCTCGAGATTGAATCCAATAGTAATAAATTAAAAACCTTAAGTGGCTTAAATAATATCGAATCGGTTCGTTTTGGCCTTGAGATAATTGGTAATAATGATTTAAAAAATTTAAATGGGCTACAGGGTATTAATTCAGCAGGATATTTAGAAGTTAGAAGCAATGAGAAATTAACTGACTTTTGTGCTATTCAAGAATTATTTAAAAATTCTACATTAGATGTAAAAATCCAAAATAATTCATATAATCCCTTAGTTAAGGACATAGTAAGTTTAAATTGCAAAATTTAAGTTTATATTTAGAGCGTTCTAAAATTTTTTGGTTTTGATTTCCTGCCTCCTTTTTAACTCTCCTTATCTTTATACCTTAAATCTTATTATTCCATGGAAATAATTGGAACAGGTAAAAATGACTTAAAATTTATACGATATAAAGCTTTCAACAGTAAACTCTTCTTGCCAATAAGCACTTATGTGTCTTATAAACTGGAACATGATTGGGATGACTATAATGAACTTTTTCACGCTGTTAATTATATTCAAAATATTAAAAACATAGAAGGCGTTTGGTTCGATATACATACTGTTCAAAATAATGATAGAATCATAGGTGTTTTAACCATAGTAGGAGGAGAAATTGAAAAGCTAGGAATTCCACATGATTCACAAACTACATCTACATTACTGCTTAAATATTTTCATATCATTGATAAAGGCATGGGGTATGGAAGTTATTGGCTAAAATCAGTTATTTTCCCATATTATCAATCTAAAAACTATTCTAAAATCCTCATTAGTAGTAGTCATCCCAAATCCTTCAATTTTTACGAAAAAATAGGTGAAGAGATGGAATCCTACACCAAAATGAGCGATAACCAATTGCACGAAAGAAAATGCAAAACATTTTCAATTTCACTTTAATAAACTCAGCTCCTAAATTTCTCTGAATCGGCATCAAGTAGTTTTTTTGTGATCTGTGTCACCCTTAAATGTGAGTTAATCGTGAGTTTTACATTTGCTTCTTTCACATAATCTTTCGCATATCATCACTAAGTTTTTGATCCAATACTCTAGAATAGATTTGAGTAGTAGAAAGCTTTGTATGTCCCAAAAGTTTAGACACCGTTTCAATAGGAATACCTTTGGATAAAGTGACGGTCGTAGCAAAGGTATGACGAGCGACGTGAAACGTAAGCTTCTTGGATATTTTGGCAAGCTTTGCCAAATCCTTTAAATACTGGTTGGTTTTCTGATTGGAATATACCGGAAGCAACAAACCACTTATATTAGCTTCCTTTTCATACTTTTTTAGAATAGCTTTTACCTTTGGAAGCATAGCCACTTTAAAAAGTTTACCTGTTTTTTCCCTTTCCTTTACAATCCATTTGTTGCCGTCAATTCCTGTAACAATATGTTTTGCTTCTAATGACTTTGCATCACCATAGGATAAGCCGGAATAGCAGGAAAACAAGAAAACATCTCTAGTTCTTGATAAGGTTATTCTATCAAGGTTTAAATTTTCTAAAATATCAATTTCATCCTGTAATAAATAGTCACGTTCCTTTTTCTTGTAATGCAAGGAGTATTTGCTAAATGGGTCTTTATCGATCCATTCCATTTTTAAGGCAAGATTGGTAAGCTTTTTTAAACGCTCCAAATGCTTCATCACCCCGTTATTTGTTGGCTTGGATCGATGTGTCTTTGGTTTATAGTTACGAAGGAAATGTTCAAAATCAGTGATAAAGCGATAATTAATTTGCTTTAAATAGATATCATTGGTATTTATCTTTTTCTCTAGAAACTCCAAAACATACTTTTCAGTAGTATAGTAGTTTTTCATTGTTCCGGGCTTCAAAACAGAAGTCATCTTCGTGTTATGATAGGTCAGGAGTTCGGCTAAGGTTTTATAGGAATCATCTAAGCCCAAATAACGGGCTTTTACACTTTTGGCAGTTAAGAGCTTGTTTTCTTCTTGAAGTTGTCTAAAAGCCTCGTAAATTTTGTTGTAAATACGATCTAAGGATTTGTTGGCTTGCAAACTTTCTTCGCTATAGCCTTTTAATCGGCTTCGCTTTTCATTCCAGAGGTTTAACGTAATCCTGCGTTTAAGGCTGAGTTCAATACGTTCTCCGTTTACAGTAATTCGAGCATAAAGGGGAGCTGTACCATTCTTGGCTTTCGATGATTTTGGAATAAAACGAATTCCAAAGCTTACGGCATTTTTCATAGTGTTTCGTTTTCAAATTAGACAAAAGGCGTGAAAACGAAAGTCAAATCAATATGAACAACAAGATAACCAAAAAAAGGTCACCGAATAGGTCACCGAATCGGACTCATTTTTAAGGATTGCAAATGATATGAAAAACCATCTAAAAATAGAAAAACCTTGAAAATCAATGGATTAACAAGGTTTTTTATACCATTTTAATATGGTCTTGGTCGGGGTGGCAGAACGCTTATAACATTCTGAAACCCGCAGTATTTATACGGTTTCTCATGGTTTCCAGTTTCGGAACTCACGATTAACTCACATTATAATCAGAACATATTGAAGTCGTTTGGTGCTTCGTCTACAAAATTAATAAAAAAGTGTTACGGAGATAATTTAAGAGTAGAATTTTAAATAGTTTATTTTTAATGAAGCTTACACTTCGGATACATTATCGCATAATTATAAGTTGATTACCTCTCTAAAAGGTGTAGGATTAGTTATAGGCGCTCAATTGCTTTACCACACTAGCAATTTAAACGATTTAATAGCTGTCGACAATTCTCGAGTTATTGTGGCACGGCACCCTTTGGTCATATTCCGGGCAGTATCATTCACAAAAAACGGAAATGCCCCATAGGAGATTAGCAAATGAGGAGCCTACTTAGGATGGCAACCTGTACCGCCATTCAATATGACAGTGAATTGCGACAGTATTATAAGAAAAAGCGGAAGGAAGGTAAACTCAAAATGATTGCGCTAAATAATGTTCGCAATAAACTGTTATCCAGAGTTTTTGCAGTGGTAAAGAGAGGAACTTCATATGTAGAATTACAAAAATTTGCAGCCTGAAAAATAATAGAAAAAACTTGGATTTAACCCTGGAATACGGTTATCGCCAGTTGGCGGATTGAGGGACGCGGATTCGTCTGCTTAGTATTGTTTTGTTGGCAAAGTTAATTATTTTCTTACTAACCCTAACGATTATTGGCAATTAACAATTTTCGTGCAAAGTTTGATATGTTCGAAATTTACTTAAAAAAAATTACTAATCAATCATAAGTGCAACTTTTTGTAAAATTTATACCATTTTTTGGATAGAAAGCAGGCCTACATTTGTATTTCAAAGGAAATAAATATGAAGTACAGAACTATGGGCGTAATTGTGGGATCACTTTTACTGTATTTCCAACCCACAATCGCTCAAAACAATAAAAACACAGATATGAAAAAGGAAAAAGAAATTATTCGAGGTATCGATCATGTTGGAATAACGGTTCCAGATATTGAGGCTGCAACAAAATTTTTTGAAGAGGCCTTCCATGCTGAAACATTATATGATGTCCAACCAAAAAATCAAGAACCAATGAACGGTTCGGAAGTTGAAAAACAATTAGGTTTACCAAAGGGAAGCAAGATTGTACATATGAGACTTCTTCAAATTGGCGAATCTATAACCATGGAATTATTTAAGATCGAAAATGCTGACCAGGACAATGCTGCTTCACTGAACGATTTTGGATTACAGCACTTAGCAATATATGTTGATGACATGAGTAAGGCTACTAAGCTGTTTACAGCCGCTGGAGGAGAATTGCTATCTGAACCTCATAGTTTGGCAAATATGGAGAATCAGCCTGGTAATTCTGGGGTTTATGGAAAAGCACCCTGGGGAACCTTAATCGAATTGATAACATATCCGGGAGGTTTAAAAGATAAATCAATCACTAGATGGACTCCGAAAGTTCAGGAAAATATCAAGTATTCTGACGCCACCCAGATAGTAAAAATGACGATGTTTTTAAAAAGAAACCCGGAAATTAGTCATGATGAATTTGTCAAACATCATATAGAAATACACGGACCACTTTTTCAGCAAATACCTGAAGCTCAAAGTCACGTGATACGCTATATTCAAACACATCCATTAAAAGAGCAAACAGATGTTCTCGAAACAAATTCATATGATGGAACAGCTGAACTATGGTTTGATAGTCTTGATGGTTTAGAAACGGTTCTTACATCAAATTTCTATAAAGACAGAGTATTTCCGGATGAAAAAACATTCCTAGATCATGATAATACTTTGATAATAATAGGGTATCAAGATGTAATTTTAGGTGGAGATTTTGAGAAAATTGAAGCTAAACCGTTAGATACAAAGGTAGAAAGCAAGCTTACGGCAATAACGACCTTAAAATATAGTACTGAAAATTCTGAAGAAAAGATTTTGGAAGTATTAATGGAGCTTAAGACGCAAGTAGTTACGGAAAAAGGTTGTATTTCTTTCTCACTTTCCCAAGCAGATAATAAATTTATTATTTATGAAGTTTTTAAATCTAGAAAAGATTTAGAAATTCACAAGTCTCAACCTTATGCAAAAAGTTTTGAAGAAAAACTTAACAATATGAATATCAGCAGTGAGGTTCAAATTCTTGAAACTATCAACTAAGTTTAATGCTATACTTTTAATCTCCCTCTTCCTTATTACGAGGGAGATTATTTTTTTTGAATTTAGATGGTGTCATTCCGGTATGATTTTTAAAATATCGAGTGAAATAACTAGCATCGGAAAAATTGAACTCTTCCGAGATTCCTTTAATACTTTTACGACCAGCAATAATTCGATTCTTTATTAACTCTAGTTTGTAATCATTTACATATTGGGTTAAATTCATATTGAAATTTCTTTTAAACCATATACTAAAATAGCTTGCAGAGATATTAAAAAAATCACTTAAAACATTAATTTTGATTTTATCAGGGAAGTAAATATTTTGATGAATAAATGAAATAAGGGAATCTTTATCTAACTCCTGATTTTTAGAAGAAATGATCTTATTACTCATAGCCTCTTGAATTATGCTAAATACAACAAATATATGAGCGTGAATAATTGATGATCGCTCAATAGTTGATGAGAACTTTGAATTATAAAGTGCTATATTATCCATTACATTTTTCATAAAAATCTTTTGAGTATCATTTAATGTTATCTTCATTTCCTTTAAGATTTTCTTTCTCATAACTTCTATTGGAGAAATATTAATTGGACTCGAATCTGTATTTAGGATGCCTTCTTCGAAATAGCTTTCCGTGAATTTGATGAAGATAAAATGAGTATGTTCAACGATATCAAAGTAATGCTCATCATTAGGAGATAAAACAAATACATCACCTCGAGAATAGTTATTTTTAATACTGTTTACGATATGTTCCCCACGTCCGCTGAAAATATAAATTAGTTCATAATAGGTATGACTATGTAAGGGAAGATGAAAGCTTCCTTCTGCATAATCGTGAATAACAAGAGATTGGAATTGTTTAAGTTTGTTCAAACTATATTTTCATTTTAAAAATTCTATACTATAATCAAGCAAGTATTAAACATTGGAATTACTACATTAGACCGGACACTAAGTTGAGAGAATATTTTTGCTAGTTATTACCTTAGCAATTATGAGAAGAAAATCTAAACATTACACCTTAGAATTTAAACAAAAAGCAGTCGAGTTAAGTTATGCTAAAGGCAATGTAAAACAAGTATGTGAAGACTTGGATATATTTCCATCTGTACTTTACCGTTGGCGTAGAGAGTTAAAAGATTACGGTAACAACAGTTTCCCTGGCCGTGGTAATCCTAAAATGACCGATGAAGAAAAAGAGATAGCCCGATTAAAAAAGGCATTAAAAGAAGCCGAGTTAGAACGAGACATCTTAAAAAAGGCCATCAGCATCTTCTCCGCGAGCGACAAGAAAAATACAGGTTTATAAAACAACACCTTATGAGATTTCCTGTCGAGACGATGTGTAAAATATTGAAAGTAAGCAAAAGTGGCTATTACCATTGGTTACAATCGGGACCAAGTAAATTATGGTTAGAAAATCAAAAGGTAACTGGGCTTATTAAATCTATATTTAAAGATAGCTTTCAAAGCTATGGTTCACCTAGAATAAAAACAGAACTAGAGACATTAGGCTATAAAATATCAAAGCCTAGAGTTGCACGTATTATGAGTGCTAATTATTTGTTTGCAAAACGAAAACGTAAGTTTAAAGCAACCACATATAGTCAACATAATTACCCCATAGCTCCTAATTTATTAAACCAAAACTTTGAAGTAAGCCGACAGGATCAAGTTTGGGTAAGCGATATAACCTATATCAAAACCAAACAGGGCTGGTTATACCTTACTGTCATTATTGATTTGTTTAACCGCAAAGTTGTTGGATGGGCTCTAAGCGATAATCTAAGTACAGAAGACACTATTATTAAGGCTTGGCATATGGCTATAAAGAAAACTACTTTAACCCAGTCTTTAATTTTTCATTCCGACCGAGGTATACAATATGCCAGCCATAAGTTTACCTCATTAATTAAAAGTTACAATGGCTTAGTAAACCAATCTATGAGCAGAAAAGGTAATTGCTGGGATAATGCCATTGCTGAATCGTTCTTTAAATCATTAAAGGTAGAATGGGTTTATAGGCACAATTATAAGTTGAGATCTGAAGCGGAGTTATCCATCTTTGGATGGATAGAAACTTGGTATAATAATAGAAGAAGACATTCCTTTTTAGGAAATAGAACTATAAGAGAATTTGAATTAGACATGTATAACCTTAAACTAGCAGCGTAGTCATTCAACTATTTGTCCAGTTTTTTGTTGCAAGTCCAGTACTAAAATTAGTGCTCTCGGTAATTCCGTAATTTGAAGCAGTAGAGGTATTTCTTAAATCACCGTTTTCTTTTCTACTTTCAGAAGTACTACTTCCTCTGGAAAAGTTTTTATCATAACTAAATTTAGGGCGGGCATCTATCATCCAACTCGAATCTATTGCCAGCTTTATATGCGTGTTGATTTCATGCTTATCCTGGTTTCCTGTAGAATTATAACTACTCTCGGTAAAATAATTACCTTCTGGTCTTATATTTTCGGATGAGCTTATATTATCAAAATAATTATTGGTAGCGGTATAAAAATAATCCGAACTTACTTCCAGGTTTTTACCCAGATCATCTGCATAATTGGCACCTGTCACTTTAGAATTTACAATGCCGTCTCCTCCTCCTATTCTCCTCCCTCCTATACTTATCCCGCCATTATACGTAGTGTATGCATAGGTATTAAATACCTCTCGTAATTCTCCAAAAGTAAAGCCGGATGTATTAATATTATTACCTCCACTTAATACACTTAATCTTAAATCATCATTAAAATAGTTGGCTAATCCGGCATATTCGTAACGCTCGTCTGTCCCTCCACCCGCGGCTAATCTGCCAAAAACGCCTTTATTTTTATCTTTATCAAGCTTTATATTAATAGTTTTACTTTTGCCATCGGCTTTTTCACCTCTAAAAACCTGGCTATCAGATCGGGTATCGACCACCTGAATTTTCTCGACCATATCTTTCAATAAATTTTTAGTGGCGATACTCCCATCTCCAGAAAAAAACTCCTTTCCACCTACCAATATCTTATTTACCTCAACCCCATTGACCTTAATCCCCCCATTCTCATCAACCTCTACTCCTGGTAGTTCCCTTAAAAGATCTTCAATGGTGGCTCCTTCTTTGGTTCTAAACGATCCTGCATTATATTCTAAAGTATCCTGTTTAATTCGTATGGGCGGTACCCTTCCTTCGATGAGCACATCGCTTAAAGATTCTACCTTTTGCAACATTTCTATAGGCTTCAAGGTTATGGGATCTTCATCTTTTGGCAATAGGATTACTTTTTTAATCGGCGCATAGCCCACAAAAGAAATTAATAGATTTATTTTTTGCTTTGAAGATTTTCCGGAAACACTAAAATCGCCTTTAGCGTCTGTTATCGTATAGCTGATTAAAGTACTATCTTTTAGAGTTTCTGTGAAGACGGTGGCCCCTTCTAGTGTTTCCCGGGTAATACTATCTAATAATTTTCCTGATATTTCAAATTTTTGGGCCTGTACTCCAAATGAAATAAATGCAAATAATAAACATGCATTTTTAAACATATTTGATGGTTTTTGATTGATGATTAATAAATTACACTATTAATCATCACAATTTTAATATTATTTTATCAAAAACCTATATAAAATATAAAATACCTAACGTTGAACCATAAAAAAGCCTGCAAATATGCAGGCTTGTAAGTAAACTGCCTCAAAGAAGGCCCATGAGGCAGTTATTAGAAAATCATTTTTTATTTCGAGATACTCCGATACCGATGCTTATCGTGACAGAGTATTTTATCTTGACATAGCCTTAACGATGTTAGATTTTTAAAATCGGAATCCAAACCCAAAACTAAAACGCCAACCTTCGTCTCCATTAAAAACATGCAAGGTTCCGTTTACAGCTTCAGCACTATTAATCCAAATACCACCACCATAGCTATCATGCCAAATCTTACTATTATCGTCTTTTTCCCATACCCTACCAATATCGTATCCTCCAAAGACTCCTATTTGAAAGGGTAAAAAGGAAGTTTTAAACTGGTTAAAACTATACCGAATATCGCCTCCGGTAGCAAATGCACTTTTACCGGCAAAACGCTGTAATCTATACCCCCTTAAGCCAGAAGCTCCACCTAAAACAGCTGCCTGATAAAATTCATAATCTGTACCTATATTTATTTGCGTTTGCACATGACTATTTAACACCAGTTTTCTACTTGGGATTAGCGAGTTGTAGAACTCTAAATACGATTTAAAATAGCCATAGTTACGATCGGTATCTGCTGTATTTAGTTTACCTCCTAAATTTAAGTCGAATTGCATCCCACGGGTGGGATTAAGGACATCGTCATAACTTTCATAACGGTAAAGGGCATCGAGACCGGCAAAATATTTACGATCAAAAAAGCCCTCGGGATCCTCTGGGGTAAATTCATCTATAAAACGCCCCTGGATATTATCGATTTCAACCGTTTCGAAACTTGCCTTATAACTAAAATAGCTACCAAAAGGGGTTTCGTTTACCAAACCAACATCTCCACCAACACGGCTTATTTTTACACGGTTGTAATCTAATGTAAGTTCATCATCAGGATTTCTCGTTTCATTTCCGTAGCCAAAAAAGTTTCTGGCAAAATTAGGACTGGTAAAGTGCGCCCCAACCTGTAAATTATAATCGCCTATGATGGTGGCAAACCTTGCCTTATAATTTAAATCGAAACCATCTGTGGCAAAATAGAACCCGGCCTTTAGTTCGTGCTGTGATGTATATGGATTTCTTTTAAAATCATTGATCGTATACAATGCCTTAAAACCAAGCTTTAATCCGTCATCCGGATTATAACCTATACCTGGGGTAATAGAAGTCGATTTAAATACCTTTTTATCCTTATCATAAATATTTAAATCGTATTGGTCTGTAAATCTAAACCGGGCATCAGCTCCTTCTTCAATGGTATTTGGCTTAGATTTGTGATCATAAATTTTTAGTTTCTTCTTATTTCTTATCCTGTAAATATCATTATTCTGCCCCCCTATGATCCTTACATAAATAAGCTGATCGCCTTCGCCATCTACCGTAATAATATCATCATCGTCTAAAGCATAAATCCAAATATCTTTGGTAAACTGTTTATCATATACAAAGTCACTTACGATATCGGCTCTTTTGCCTTTTTTATTTCTATAAATCGTTACTTTGGTTTTCCCTTCAGGCATGCGGGTCACATCTATAAAATCGTCCTTATCTGTACCGGTTACAATCGCTAATTTTGCATAATAATCATAATATCTTTCTGCAATCTCCACAATATTATCTCTTCTTCCCTTCAGGTTTTCAATAATCCCATCCGTAATTTCTCCATTAGTTTCCGGTGGGAGTTTACTAAAGGCTTCTTCTATAACCTGATCGGTAATATTTTCCTGAATAAACCTGGCTTGTGTTAACCATGTTTCTTTTCCGGTATTTTGGAGGATGGAGCGATCTAAACCAATAGCCGCAATGTTAAACCATTCAACGTTTTTTAATTTCTTATCATACACCGCAAACTGATTGGCTAAACCTATCAGGGAGCGTAAGGTTCCAAAAAAGGCACCATCAAAATTCGAGAATACCTGATCGCGATCCCTTGGTATGGGTGTAAAAGTTCGGTTTCCTTCCTCATCTTCATTTTCTGCCCAGCGCCATTGATCCTGATGCCTGTCCCAATCACCTACCAACATATCGAAAATACGTGCTTTTACGTAAGCAGGCTCATCAATTTTATACTTCTCGTCCCTTCGTATACGCTCAAACATCCCTGCAGTACTAACAATATCATGATTTGGGGATCCAAAGCTTTCCTTGTCTAACCAGTGCTCCTCAGGACGCTCTACAATCATATATACATCATCCCCATGATTTTCGTTCATCGCTCCCAGATTATCCTGTTTTGGCAGGTAAAAGATCTCTGGATTTGTATGTGCCAGACCAATAGCTTCCGATAACGTTGGTATTGCTAAAAAAGCGAACGGATGGGCTGAAGTATAAAAGTCACTAATAATATTCTCAGCAGCCGTATTCTTGAACTGTTCTTCTATAGGTGTGCTTTTATAGGCCACAGATTGCAGAAACTGCACGGCATCTTTTTTAATTCTTCTTATATTATATTCCCGATCTAAAGAATCTTTTACCCTTATCGATACGGTTTGGTGCCCGCCTCCTTCCAACAAAGGTTGTAAACCGCCGTATAGGGTATCCAGATCGGCTACCTTATATGATACTTCAGTCCCGTATAATTTTCTATATCTTTTTCCCCACAGTGTTTTATATAATCCGCTTACCTCTACATCCTCATCAGGGTAAATGCTGGCTGTCTTTTTCTGCGGAAAAGAGTCGGGATAGTCGCCCAGTTTATAAGGCTTAGGAGCCGCAAAAACTTCTTTTTGATACATCAGTTCCGGCTGATTATCTCTATTTCGATAATAGCTTACCCAAGAAGAGCCATCTTTAAAGACATCATATACCGCAAAGCCCTGTAGTGAGAAAGCAAATAAACCATCTGTTCCCAAAGCCACATAATTTTCTTTGGAACCTGAACCCGAGATTATCTGTTTTATCCCGTCATGATCGATATACTGTAGGGTATGTTCGTGGCCGGAAACAAAGATCACTCTTTCTCTTCCTTTAACCATCGTCCTTAACCTGTCAGAAAGTGACTTATAACGTTCGTTTTGAAGATCCTGAATAGAAATACCACCGGTGGTTCTTATCAACATCGCCAAAGATCCTAATACCGGAACCGGAATTTTCTTTTGCGAAGGATATAAATGTCTGTTAAAATTATATTGCCCCCCATGGATCCCATTGGAAAAAATAGGATGGTGTAAGGCGATAATCGTTGTTTTTTGCTGTGATTTTTTTAGCTCACTTTCAATTTCAGTAAAAAGTGCTTCCCTGGTTTTTATCTGATCGCAATCATCATTAATCGTAGGACTTTTATCCCAGTCTTCCAGATACCACTGGGAATCGATAATGATCATTTGTATATCGTCAGAAATTTCTTTAATCTCCAATCCACATCCCGTACTGGGTGACCAATCTAAAGAATCGCCATATTGTTCGATCAGGTATTCTTCCTGACGTTCCAAACCATCAATACGCTCACTGTACCAATCGTGATTACCAGGGATATAAATCACTTTTCCGTTATATTTTTCAACGGCATCCAGTTGCGCATCCAACCGGTATTCGGATTGTTCTCGTAATGGATCATCTTTTGGCGGCATGCCCACCGGATAAATATTATCCCCTAAAAATATCGCATATTGTCCCCTGGTGTCTCGCTGTTTTATAAACTCCTTAAAAGCAATAAGGGCTTTAGAGGTTCCACCTTCAGGAGAATACCCGCCATCCCCTAGTAAATAGAATGTCTTTTCAATTTCCTTATTTTCAGGATATCCAAAATTAGAAGTGGGTTCTCCCTTACGATATTTTGGAGCCGAGCTTGTACAGGAAGCCACAAGAGTTAAAATTAATAAAAAACAGAAGTAGTTATTTCTTTTCATAAATGTTGTTAGACAAATTTTTGTAATTTGGCATCTGTTAAACTAGTACTTTTATAGATGAACAACCTATTCGATAAAGCTGATGATTACGTGCTTGAATTATTCAAGGAAAAACTCCCAAATACTTTCCTATATCACAATTACAAGCATACTGAACGAGTTGTTAAAAGTACAGAAGAATTAATTGAACATTCTGAAATTAATGTTAAACAAGAAGAGGCGCTTAAGCTGGCCGCATGGTTTCACGATACCGGTTATACCAAAGGTCATGAGAACCACGAAGCATCCAGTGTTAAAATCGCCGAAAGCTTTTTAGAGGAAAATAACGCCACACAGGAACTTATCGATCTGGTGTCTAAATATATTATGGCTACCAAATTTAGTCATACGCCGCAGGACATCGGAGAGATGATCATCAAAGACGCCGATTCTTCGCATTTTGCCAAGGAATATTACGAAGAAACCAGTGAACTTTTACGACAGGAGCTACAGTTACATAATCGCAAAAATTACAGCTCGAGTGAGTGGATTATGGAAAATATAAAAATGCTGACTGAAAAGCATAAATTTTATACTGATTATGCCCTAAAGAACTGGAATCAGGCCAAAGAGGAAAATCTGCTGGAATTAGTTGAAAAACAAAATAAGAGGGAGAAAAAATTAAATAAGGAAGAGCATAAAGCCCGACTTAAGGCTAAATATAAAAATGACAATCCAGAGCGAAGTATCCAAACGCTGTTTAGGGTCACGCTACGAAACCATATTAAATTAAGTGATATTGCAGATACCAAGGCCAACATATTATTATCGGTAAATGCGATTATTATTTCTTTAGCGATTTCTAACCTTATCCCTAAGCTGGATGCGGTAAGTAATCGCCACCTGCTTATCCCTACTCTTGTACTGGTTCTTTTTAGTGTAGCTTCAATGATCTTATCGATTATGTCTACCCGGCCTAATGTAACCAGTGGTGAGTTTACCAAAGAGCAGGTAAAAAATCGGGACGTTAACCTTCTTTTCTTTGGGAATTTTCATAAAATGCCTTTCGATTTGTTTAAATGGGGCATTAATGAGATGATTAAGGATAAGGATTATGTATACGAATCTTTAATGCTCGATCTACATTTATTAGGAAAAGTATTACATCGAAAATATTTACTACTAAGATTAACCTATACGGTATTTATGCTAGGGATTATCATCTCGGTAATTGCCTTTGTTATTGCTTTTTATTTAATGTAGATTTTTATTACTCCTTTAAATTGGACCAGGGGCTTTTTAGAAATTCAGCTGCGAATTATCGAATATCGATTAATTATTGAGCTGAAGAAGGCTATACCTATTGTAGCTATTTTATAAAAAGAGAACTCATTCATTTATTTTAATTCAATAAGCTTTCTGAAAAGCTAAGATTGCGGGCTATTCATAAGGAAACTTAGTTCCTAAATTACCACTACCCTTGTATTCCCATATTAAATATGTATTCGTTTTTTTGCTGTTATGAGCGATATGCATAGCGATTGAAAACGCTCTACCGGCTTCAGCTCTTATTTATAATTGAGAGCTTGGAGGAATCAAATAAGGAATATTTCCAATTTTTAGTATTTTTTCCTTTTAAAGCTTCAGAAATAATACTAATTTGGCAACATGAAAGAGGTAAAATTTGCGATAATTGATATTGAAACCACGGGCGGAGGCATTAAAGGAAACAAAATTACCGAAATTTGTGTGCTGGTGGTGCAGAATGGAGAAGTGATAAACGAATACACTTCACTGGTAAATCCCGGTACCGAAATACCGCTATATATCGAAACGCTTACCAACATTAATGATAAGATGCTGGTCGATGCTCCAAAATTCTCTGAGATTGCTTCTAAAATTCAGGAAATCACCAGGGATTGTATTTTTGTGGCTCACAATGTAAATTTTGATTATAATATTATTAAAGCTGAGTTTGAGAGTTTAAATTTATCCTTTCAAAGAAAACGCCTGTGTACCGTAAGGCTGGCCAAAAAACTTATCCCCGGTCTATTTTCTTATAGCTTGGGAAATCTTTGTACTTCGATCAATATTCCGCATGATAACAAGCATCGAGCCTATGGAGATTGCGAGGCTACGGTTACACTTTTTAAACGTTTTATAGATTTAGATCCCGATTACGAAGTTTTCAAGGACTTTTTAAATCAAAAAACAGCAGCTTCTTATTTACCTCCTAACTTTAGAAAATCGGATTTTGAAAAACTTCCTTCTACAACCGGTGTTTATTTTTTTAAAGATAAAGATGGAATTCCGCTATACATTGGTAAGGCTAAAAATATTAAAAGTCGGATAAAATCTCATTTTCAAGAAAAATCTAACCGAAAATATAGTCTAATGCAAGCTACGTATAGCATTGACTACGAACTTACCGGAAGCGAATTGCTTGCACTTTTGCGGGAATCTTCTTTAATTTTAAAATATTTTCCAAAATTCAATAAAGCACAGAAAAAAGTAAGCAGGCCTTATACCCTTACCTCCTATCACAATCAAAAAGGAATAGAACAATTTGTGATTCATAAAAATAAGGTTTCTCCAGTAAGCTGGATGAAGTTCTATACCCGTGAAGAGGCCATAAAATTCCTGGAATTTCTTTGCCAGGAATTTAGATTATGCCCTAAATATTGTGGTTTGCAAGCAGGGGTGGCAGAATGCAGCCATTATAAAATCAATGATTGCAGCGGAATGTGCCGGGGCGAAATAGAGGTAACCGAATATAATCAAAGGGTTTCTCGCGCTATCGATTATATTCACGAATATGAAAATTCCTGTTTATTGGTAGAAAAAGGACGTACAAAAACTGAAAAATCTTTTATATATCTTAAAAAAGGCCGTTATGCCGGTTATGGTTTTATCGAAAATTCTGAAGAGTTAAGTGAACCCTCTCAATTTGACAATTACCTGATTCCCCAGGAAAATTCGAATTATGCCGATAGAATTTTAAATAGTTATCTCAAAAATAAAAAGTATATTAAAAAAATTGCACTCGAACCCCAAGAGGAGGCTGCGGAACTGCAAAAAGAAGAGTGGTTTGGATAATAAAAAAATCTTGAAGATTTAAGGGGAATTACCTTTTATCATCACAGGATATTCCCCTTTTCACATATTCTCAACCACCACTTTTATAAATAAAAAGTGTCGATCTACGCAACATTAATGGCAAGAACAGACCAAAGTAGTTTTTTTGATTGGCGTTTTCTTTAAAGTCTGTTTGGTCGGTCTGTCCGATCGAGATTTTCTTACCTCCTAATTCAGTTCGAGGATAGACTTTTCGATTTGGTCGATTTCTCCGCTGTGAAAAACAGTCAGTTTTCGGTTGGGAATATCAAAGTCCAAATTTACAATACTTGAAATTCCGTCCAGTTTCATTCGGATTAGGTTTTCTTCCGAAGGGCAGTCCATTTGGGTGATTTCAAATAGGGTGTTCTTCATTTTGTTTTTCAGTGTTACGAACCGACTTTAAATAGCCGCATTAGCCGCTCGTCTTTTCTGGTTTTCAGCAATTCACAAATTTGCAGTGTTTTGTATTGGTTTCAATCTGTATGGTTGGATGTTTAATATTGTAGTTACTCAAGCGTTCTAAAATAGTGGTATAGACTTTATTTTCAGAAGGATTATCGGCACTGTCCAACACAGCACGTAGCGAAGCCACATGGTAGGTTCCGTCTAAACTCCAGATGTGGAAATCGTGAATGTTGGCAACACCTTCAATCGTATTCAGTTCTGAGGTTAGGGTTTCCATATTCACATGTTCAGGAACCGCTTGTAGCATTATCTTTAGGGTTCCTATTAAATTTTTGGTGGCGTTGTACGAAATAAAAGCAGCAATGGCGAGGGTAAGCAACCCATCTATCCAATTCCAACCCGTAAAATAAATCACCACAGCACCTATTAAAACAGCAACCCAACCCAATACATCTTCTAAAAGGTGAAGCATGATGGCTTTACTGTTGTGATTGTGGGAATGCCCGTGCGCGTGGTGGTGATGGTGGTGTCCTCCATTTCCATTTTTTATTCTAAGAAAGGCAAAGCCGTTGATGCTCACTCCCAAAACCGCTAACCAAAGCATACCCACACTATTGACTTCTTGGGGATCTATCAATGATTCTATGCCACTTTTAATCATAAAGACAGCTCCAATCAATAGAAATAGCGATAAGCCTAGCGCAGATAGTAATGAAAACCGTTTATAACCGTACGAATAATTAGAAGAACGTTTCTTTCCTGATATTTTTTCAAACAAAACCGCTATTCCTATAGCAACGGCATCTATAAAGTCGTGAAAAGTATCGGCAATAATTGCTGTGGAATTGGTAAAGATCCCGCCCACCACTTCGATAACCGCAAAGACTAAGTTCAACCAAAAGGCTAAGGTTAGTCCATTTTTGGTATCTGAATGTTGATGTGCTTCGTGAGGGTGCTCGTGAGAATGTTGGTGCTTGTGGTTCATAATAGAATCTGAATTAGTATTTTTTAATCTTTGGTGCATCTTACTAGTTAAACTTCAAGACAGTCAATTCGAGTAAAAATCAGTTGAGATTTTTGTATCGAGAATAGGACTTGAAATTTAAGTTCTCGATACAATTTTGCTTCGTTACACTTCACAAAATCACTCGAACTGACTAATTTTTATTTCTCCGTTCTTTTACCTAAGAAGTTAAGGAAGCTTTATGAAGTACGCTTTTGGCTAGTTCTAAAGCTTCTTCCTGGGTTTGGGCAAGCAGTAGTGGATTTCCCCAAAATTTCTCATATACAGAGGCAAACAATTTTAATCCTACACGCTTGACTTTGTTTGGTTCTACCTGTATGGTTGCTTGGATGAATTTGAGTTTTTCTTTATTTAGTTTCCGCCAGGCGTTTATTTTCCGGGTTTCTTCCCTGGAATGTTTGTGCTTTTCTTCAGGAGCCTCACCGGTGCTAACCATTACAAAAGGTTTTCCGCTCTCGAACAAACCCGTAAACGCGGCCATATCCTTATCGTGATTGTGGTTTTCAGTTGTTGTTTGTTCCAGGCTGTGTTGAAAATCAACCAACACTATTGGGAATTTTGAATCATCTATAATCATTACCTCTACATTTAATACGTTTGCAAAGTTAGAACGATTCTAAATAATTGCATTGTATCAATAAGCGTATCTGTTGGACTAATCGTGGTTTTTGTTTTGGAATGCAGATGCGGTTACTCCTGTTATTTTTTTAAATAATCGAGAGAAATAGGCGTAATCTTCATAGCCTAATTGTGTTGCGATTTCTTTAACAGATTTATCGGAGTGATAGAGCATCCGCTTGGCTTCTAACATCACCCGTTGTTGTATGTGATGTGAAACCGAATACCCGGTTGTCTTTTTGACACATTCGTTCAAATAAGCGGTAGAAATAGTAAGGGTTTTCGCATATTCACTCGGTTTTTTTACCGTAGTAAAATTGGCTTCCAAACGCGATTTAAAAGCCTTGGTAATAGACTCAAAACGGGAAAGGCTGTCTGGTGATTGAGTTTGTGCTAAATACTGTGAAGTAACTAATGCTACTAAGGCATTCCCACTGTCTTTGAGTACCGATTGGTATAGTTTTTCGTGTTTTTGCTCTGATAATTTTAAGCACAAGGATGCCGTTTCAGCAATAATGGAAAACGCTTCCCTTGTTAAGGATACTGGTCTTGCAGGGTTTATAGCTTCTAATACCGTTAGGTATTCCCGGTTCAAGGTTTCTGTATTGATTGCCCAAAAGCTTACTGTTGCTTGGTTAATGTGCAGCATACGGTGTACTTGATTGGGGTGAATGTAGAGGGCAGCAGCTGGTTTTAGGGTATAGGTATGGAAATCTATTTCAATGGATAGGGTTCCTTTTTCTAGTAAAAAAAACAAATGATAATCATCCCTGTGTGCTGCAGCCGCTTCTTTAAACGCATTTAAGTCTTTGAATGTCATTTTTCCGATGACAAACCCAGTATTCAACGCATCGTCCATCGTTTTTACAGGAATGCTCTTTGTTTGTTCACGCATGGTCTTTTTATTTGAGCGGATTTTGGTTGGGTTGTCATGAATGGCCTGGGCTATCTTAAGATGCGATAATAGCAACTATAACTTATGAGCTTATCGTTTTATTTTCTCCTTTCTAAAATTACACTTTTTCTAGAATACCCGTTAACTTAAGCTTAAACGAAATTGGGTATCGTTTATGAAATGAATTGCTATTTTACAGGATCTGCTATTATGTTTTCTAATCGATTATTCCTCGAAACAGGCCATCACATCTTCTTCAAAATAAGGTTTTTGATTTACCCAAAATATATAATCGATCTTTAAAAAATCTTTTGCAAATGCGTGTAATATTGGTACAAGTTTTTTTCTTGAACTATTAATAGGATCACTTTCCTCATCATAATCATTATCTGCTCCGGTTTTTCCTATATAATTGCCATCCTGAACGGCAATGCCCAGCGGAACAGTAAAATTACCTTCATGCATTTGGGCAAGTGCATGATTTAATTGTGCTTTTCTGGTCATCATCAAATCAGGGCCACCCAGCCCCACTTCTATTTTTTCACCATATTGATAAACAGATTTTAAATAGCCTTTATCTTCAAAAGGCAACCATTCGCCTGGAAAAAAATTGGCATAAAGCATCGTGGTCACGTTTGGGAATGCTTTTTTCAATGCCAACATATTGTTTTTAACACCTTCAACATAGGCCTGTTCTGTAAAATCAGGAGCTGTTTTAGGACTAACTCCAATAGCTGTTTCCTGGAGGTTAATTCCTGCGATTAACTCACCAAATTCTTTACCCAGTGCCATAAGTAAATGTGCAAACCTATCCTGTACTTTTTTATTCCATCGCTTAGCAACCCAACCTTCCGGCTCACCAGTATCATTATATTGCAACACCGCTCCCCCATCATATTCTTTGGTTAGCAGATAATCGGGAACAGCTTTATATTTTTTATCGAAGGTGACGTCTTGTAACTGGATAAAAAGTTTTTTATCATATCCTTTAAGGTAATTGACATCTAGTTTGATTTTCGAAAAATCATATCTTCCTTTCTCTGGCTCCAGTTCTCTCCAGGAATACATAATCTGGGCGCCTTTAAATCTGGCAATGAAAAGTAACGGATGATCAATTATAGGTTCTCTATCCCTTGAAAAATAGACAAAATGCTGAATATCGTCTTCTGGAATCGGACAAGCAGCATTGGCATAGTTTTTATAAGCCTCTTTGTATCTTTCAGATGGGTTTTTCCAGTTCTGGCTACTCAAAGATGGACACAGCAGTATATAACTGATCAATAATAAACATTTAATTCGGTTCATTTTTAAATTTTCTATTTATCATTTATGATAAATCCCTTTTTAGCGAGTCTATTACTACAATTAAACGAGGTATTTTTTTTAATTAAAATCCTGATAATCAAAACCAATCTACATGACTACAGCTGTTTTAGGAAATTTCTCGTCCTCTGCCAGCATATATTATTTTATAAATTCATTTTAAATAAAATATATCGATAATTCAACGTACATTCCATCTTTTCCGGCAATAATTTCTTGGGCATAATCATTACCTAACAATATGACTAACGGAAAAAAATAACAATTTTATACATCTATTTTACGGTAATAAGAATGAAAGAAAATGAATTTGGTCATTTAGTCCCTTTTAATTTAAAAAAAGAAATTCCTTATACTACCAATACGGTCGTACAAAGAACGATAGTCGATAAAGCATCGAGAATTGTGCAATTAATGGCATTTGACTATGGTAAAGTTTTAGCAATCACATCTGATGGTACGCAATTTCATGTGCTTATTGAGGGTAAAGCTGAAATGGTTATAGATGAAGTCTCTACCTACCTGCAACCCGGAGATTCTATTATTGTTCCCCCAGGCACAAACTATACTTTAGAAGCTAATGAGAAATTTAAAATATTAACCATTAATTTAGAATAACCAATGTTTTACAAAAAACCTTTATATCAATCTACCGATAAAGTTTGTGCAAAAGAAAATCCTGAACAAGAACTTAGGATCAGGATTTATGCCTACAATATTTATTACTGTACTATAAAAAATAATCCCGAAGCTAAAGAACTTATCTATTTCGAAAATGAGCTAACTCCATATCCCGTTCTAAAGAGCAAGTGATAATAAACAATTCATGGGGTATCAAAAGATGCTTTTAAATAGGATGATAAGCATGATAAGCATTAGGTGCTACTGATTTTTAAAAAATTGAAGGAAGTAAGAAGTTTAAAAAGTTCGCCCGGTATACATCAGAAAGTCTTTTTTATAATTTCGTGCTTAGCCAATACTGAGTAGTTGAAAAGCATCTGGGCAGTACGCCCTACATCAGCGATTAAAAAGCTTATGAAAATAAGATAGCGGCTTTTGGCGAACGACGAAGCTTGATAAGTCCCATTTCCTTAATTTGCCGCACTCGCTCTGAGGTTAATCCTAAAAGCGTACTTATATCTCTCAGGCTTTTAGCCTCCCCACCGTTAAGTCCGAATAACAATATGATTACTTCTTTTTCCCGTTTTTCTAAAATAGTCATCAATTGATTTATTTCATGTGAAGTCGATACATTAAGTAGTCCCTGATCGGGATCTTCGATTTTACTTGTGATTAGTTGATTTAAGGTAAAATCATCATTATCATTTGATAAGGGTTTATCCAGGGATAGATAAGTGGCATTACTTTTTCCGGCTTCTTCGATTTCAGTTAAAGGTAAATTTAGAAAATTAGAGACCTCTTCCAAAGAAGCTTCTCGCTGCAGTAATTGCTGTAGGGCTGAATTTGCTTTTCTAATTTTATTAATAAGCGTTAATTTATTTAGAGGTAATCGTACTACTCTTGCGTTTTCAGAAATTGACTGAACCATTGCCTGGCGTATCCACCACACCGCATAAGAAATAAATTTAAAGCCTCGTGTTTCGTCAAAACGATTGGCAGCTTTAATCAGCCCCAAATTCCCTTCAGCAATAAGATCTGATAAGCTAAGGCCTTTAAACTGGTATTGTTTTGCAACCGAGACTACAAATCTTAAATTCGAGGTCACCAGGGTATGTAATGCTTTCTTATCCCCTGCTTTAATCTTTCGGGTAAGTTCCACTTCCTCTTCACTGGAAATACGTGCAATGGGACCAATATCTTTTAAATAAAAATCTAAACTTGCATCATCTCTATTGGTTACTTGTTTTGTGATTGTTAATTGTCGCATATATTATTTTTAATAAGGTAGTCCAATAAAGGATAAAGCTTTATTGGCGTACAGCAGCTTTTGGTAGAGCCAATGAATTTTGTTTCGATATAAGATAAAAAGGTGTTTGCTTTATCGCTTTTCTACCAGTGTAGCTTTAGCGCCTTTTGCCGTTTTTTGCTTGACAAAAAATACCTGGTCTTTTTCTGAAATTTCGTCCAACAGATCCTTCACATGAACAAAAATATGGTCACCGGATTTTTGATCTTTTATAAAACCATAGCCTTTTTCTATAAAAAAAGAAATTACTGTTCCTTTTCGCTTTTCTTCCTTCTGAATCTCCCGGTTATGGTTTACTGAAGGACCTGTGACAAGAAAGCTACCGTCCTTACTTCTGGTAGGCGTTTTACTTAGATTCCCCGATTCATCTACATAAATCATCATCTCCTCAAGTTGCTTTCCTTTGTTATTATCGGTCTTGCGGTTTTCCCTTCGCTTGTCCTTCAGTTTTCTTTTTTCAATCTTTTTTTTAATATTCTCTTTTTTTGAAAATGAATCTCCCATAATGTCAATTTTTATCATCTAAAAATCACCTTCATTAATGGCCAAATAGACCTTTAAAACTGCATGCGGTGATTAGTGTCACAAGACACTCAGCACTACCAAAAAGAAAACCGAAAAGGAGAAAACTTAACTAATAATCAACGTCTGGGGAGTCTAAGGTAAAGGCCTCTTAAATACCTATGAAATATATAACAATTCCCCTGGCCTACAGCAAATAACATGTTAATTTAAGCGGTCTGTTAAAAAATAAATAAGTGCCTGTTTTGTACAAAAAATAAAACTAAAGCTGGGGAAACTTGTTTTTGTTATTTTTAAACGCAACTACGTTAATTTGAATACTAAAAATATCGTAATTTTGCTCTACAAACTCAAATGTTTGCATTTTATGACATTACTTTTTACAGAGGCGTTTGCAATTATTATTGCGATTACCTGTTTACTACTTATTTTTTTATTACTTATTTATGGAGGGTTCCCCTTCATTCTTAATCGAAGAAAGAATTTTTAAAAAATAATATCTCATTAAAAAACTCCTTAAAAATTAAATTTTAAGGAGTTTTTTTATTTTATAAAGGGCAGCGATTACCTGCCAAGATTTCTTAACATCGCGATATGATCTGCAATTGCCCCGGTAAATGTAGATTTTTGATTATAAGGTATTCCAAATTCGAGTGCTGTATCTCTTACAATGGGACTAATATCCCGATAATGCACATGACATATATTGGGAAACAGGTGATGCTCGATCTGATAGTTTAACCCGCCTATTAACCAGGAAAAAGTCTTATTCTTTGGTGAAAAATTAGAAGTGGTTAGCAATTGATGTACCAGCCAGTTATTATCAATATTCCCCTGATTATCGGTTAATGGGTAATTAACATCTGGCATCACATGGGCTACCTGAAAAACACAGCTAATTACCAAACCGGTAACCAGGTGCATGGATATAAAGGCAAGAATGACAAGCCAGGGGGAAAATGGTAAAACCAGTATAGGCAAAACGATAGCATACATATAGTACGCCAATTTCCATAAAGTAAGATGAAATAAGCTTCTATAAAACTCTTTTTTATCTTCGATCAATCCCATTTTTCGATATCGGGTTAGCCTTACAAAGTCTTTTGCCGTAATCCAGGCTAAGGTTGAAATACTATAAAAAAACCACACATAAATAAATTGAAAACGATGAATTTTATATTTCTTTTTATGTGGTGAAAATCGTAAAAAAAACGGCATGTTTAAATCGTCATCCGCCTCATGTATATTGGTATAGGTATGATGCAAAACATTGTGTTGCAAATGCCAAACGGTGGCATTGGCACCGATAATATTCATAGAATAGCCCAGGATAGTATTTAGCTTGGAGTGTTTAGAGTACGACCCGTGAATAGCATCATGCATTACGCCCATACCAATACCGGCCATACCAAAACCACTGGTAATATATAATAAGAATACCATCCAGCCGGATGTTACGATACCTGAGCATAAAATTGATATTGGACCTAAAAACAATAAAAGCATGACTATTGTTTTGGTGATCATGCTAGAATTAGCATGGGTGGAAATCTGATTTTCTTTAAAATACTGGCGTACTCTTTTTTGTAAAAGTTTTACGAAACGGCGATCTAGCGAACGCGAAAATTTAGGAGGATGTTGCAAATTAAAAGCTTATTAAAAGGTGATAGATAAGACGATAAATCGGGGAAGAATTGTCGGTTGCTCCGGGAAGTTCTTGTTATCTTTACGTATTAAACGCAATTATAACGCCATAATTGCAAAATACATGACATTATTAAGTTAATTATTGCCTAATATTGGCATGATGATATTCATTTGCTATCTAATCTTTCGATTTTTTTAAAATGAATGTTTCTGCCAGCATCTTCGTATTCACTATACAAACTTAATGTTTGTACTCAAACAGGCTGTCACTTAGAACCTTGTTATTGAAAATTCCTGAGTATTTTTATAATCTTAGTAAGTGAACTCTAAATCTTATAGAGCTTTTATGTGGCCTAATCATGTGTTTGATAATAGTAACTATCTAGGGCAAGCCCACGAGGCATTTAATTGAACAAGCAATTTTAAAACGATACAGGTCTCGGCGCATTTCATCCTGATTATCGAATAAAAGAATAGCCAACTACTTAAGGGGATTACGCATAAATCAAAAAATATCGATTGATTTTCTACGTTTTTGCCTATAAATATTATTAAGTCTGATGCTTCAGCAGATTAATCCCTCTCTAAAATCCACTCTAACATTAAATTCAAGACCTTAGGGGACATGGTTTGTTCAATTTCAGAATATTCATTGGGCATACCGGTCTTACTTTCCTGAAATAGATGATTTAAGTTTTCCATTTTAATAATTTCAATATTTTTATTTTCAAGCTTTTCTAAGGCTAACGCATTTTCAATTGCCGGAACCTGAACATCCTTTTTTCCAAATAAAGCCAGTATTGGAATGTCTACTTCTTTTAATGCGGTAGTAGGATCATAGTTTATAAAATATTGCATCCACGGAGAAGTCATACTTTCAATTAAACTATTTGTTTGAGCAGCGTTTATCGAATTGTTTGTTTCCTCTTTAAAATAGGCTGCTAAGTCTTCTTTTAGTGCATCGTTAGTTTTAGTATTAGAAGCGATAAGTTCATAAGCGCCATGAAATACTTCCTGACTTCTATTTACGATACTGTCATGAATCCCACTTTTCTCTTCAATCAGTTTTTTCTGAAGTAGTAACAAATCTTTTCCTCTTAAAACAGCTCCAGCCAAAAGAACAATAAAATCAACATCTTTGGATTTTGACGCAATCATAGGAGCAATTATCCCTCCCTCACTATGTCCTATTAATCCGAGTTTTGAAATTTTTAGATCTTTTCTTGATTTTAAATATGTTATAGCCGCTTCAGTATCCCTGGATAAATCCTTAGAAGTAGCTGTTGCGTATTCCCCTTCTGATTTCCCAACGCCCCTGTCATCGTATCGCAATACAGCTATTCCATGGCGCGTCAAAAAATCTGAAATTAATAGAAATGGTTTATGGCCCATAATTTCTTCATTTCTATTTTGGGGACCACTTCCGCTAATTAAAATGACCACAGGAAATTTTTCAAGAACTTCAGGGGTCGTTAAGGTTCCTGCTAAGCTTATATCATCAGATTCATTATAAAACCTAACCTCTTCTGCATGATAAGGGAAAGGTTCTTTGGGTTCTTGAGGTCGATTTATAGCTGTAGTGAAATTATCCCTACTTAGGTTTAAGGCTAATTTTAAGCCTCCTTGCTGAAAAGTACCTGCTATTATTTCTTGTGTATGATCATATTCACCTGTATATTTTATTCCCATTGCCGGAGCTTCTAATAGTAACTGGGAATTTGTTACTGTTGTTCTGGCAACAGGTAACCCTATTGCCATTTGCTTAGGACTATCCATAGTTGTGCTGTAACTGCTATCTTGCTTCTTAATATGAAAAACTAAAGGCAGTTTGGTTCCCTGTATTTGTAAGCTTCCATACCAATCTCCAAGAAGTTCCTGCCCCTGTATAAAAGAACTCATTAGAGCAAAACAAATTAAAAGTAAAATATTTCTCATAGTATTTATTAAAAGGTGTCTTACCTGTTTAGTTGTTATAAAACTGATTATTTTTTTTCAGCAAATAAAAATTTTCGTTGAGAATCATTGTTTTTTCTTCCGCTATTTTATGAGCATATTTTTTTGATAAGCTAAAATAATCCTGTTGATCCATCAATCTATAATTAGGTATAGTGGTGTAAAATTGATCATCTATGGTTTGATAATCATCTTTACTTGTTTTTGAAACTTTTACATTGAAAAAGCGCAGTAGGTTCTTAAACGCCTGAGTCTCCTTTATCTTTTCCTGAAATGAAGCACTACCAATATAGTCTCCAGGCTTTTGAATTTCATCGAACAAGTTAAACAAGCCATGGGTTTCTTCCCGGTTTAAAAAGAAGAGCACTCCCTCTATAAGAATAAAACACGCCTGATTGCCTTTTATGGCATTTAGTTTTGTTAATAAATCATCTTTATAATCTGTACTAAAATCCACACCAATAAAATGAATATTCCGTTTGGGAAGCACCCCCTCAGACTGCCATTGCTCTATGTGCTGTTTTTTATAAGTTATGATTTTAGGTTTATCAATTTCAATATGAGTCAGTTTCTCATTCAGCAAAAACGGATACATACTGAATCCGCTACCAAAATTGATCAATACCGTAATCGCTTCTTTTTCTAGTAACTCATTGAGATGGGTCAGGAAAAATCTATTTCGTAAACAATGTGTAAAAGGCTCTTCCGAAGACACCTCCTGTAAATAGTCGATGATCCACCTATCGGTTTTAGGATTTTGCCATAGCCTGGCAAAAATATCCTGACTCAGTTTTTCATCGGTTGCCCGAAAGGCGGAAGTCACAAAAGCCGTTTCATGTACCCCTATGTTTTTTTGATGTTCCATACTGATTGTTATGTTGATGAGATCTTATGGCTCTAAATTAAACAATATTTATTGCTATTGCTATTTATGCTTACGGAATACCTACTCTTAAGCTGCTGCCCAGGTTAGTTATAATTAGCCTTTGCCCATCTAATCGTAGGTAATATCCATTCTTTTAGCGGTCTAAACAAAAAGCCATGACGCAAACCTGTATTGATTTCAATTTCTTTAAAATGTGGGATATCACATGTAGCGTTCTCCTTTCTGGCTACTGCTGAAACCCCAAATGGATCTGTTTTTTCATAGATGGTAAGGATATTTCCACAGAAATTAATTTCAGGAATATGCAGCAAATCACGCTCCCTGTAACTGGCGATAAAAACAAAATTTAAATTGGGATTATGCGCCAGTGTTGAAACATACTGTGCGATATAACCTCCTTTAGAAGTACCCACCACGGTGATTTTATTAGGTTCTACACCCATCGATATTAAACTATCTATCTGTTCAACTATTCCAATAGCATATTCCCTGGCATTCACATTGCCATTTCTTTTTTCACTTAGCACATTGAATCCCGAGGATTTGAATTCTTGTAATATAGCCTGATACTCCGTTTTACCATATTCCGGATGAATATCATCCAATTCATGTTCTTCTAAAAATCTATTATGAAGAAAAAAAAGATAGCGATGTGGTTCATTTCCATAACCGGTAAATATAAATCCAACGAAAAATACTACTATCAGATTTTTTTTCATTTTTAATCATTTTTTAATCCTACATGAGGAGTTAATTCACCCAGGCTTGCTTCGAAATTATAAAGAACCTGGCGTTAAGTCTTTATTGCGATTGGTATTTCTAACGCCTACAATAATCATTTCAGGCAGTAACCAATTTAAATAAAGAAATTTAGTAATTCCTATTGTAGGTATAAAATTATAATTTCTGTCAAGCAGCTCTACAACCGGATACTTTTTATCGGAAGTATTATAACTTTCAGATAAATGAATATCTAGTTGCCTATCCTCATCTAGAATCTCGGAAAATAATATTTCGGATTTTCCGATGCTCATATCCTTTGAAAAAAGCTTAAATAGTTGCTTATTATTAAGCTAACGATCAATAGCTAGCATTTCATAGCGATGTACTTTTTAATTTTATTAGAAGGGTCAGGAATACTTTGAACGCTTAAGTTATGACTTTTATAGGAATAGTTCGCTATTTCTAAGTTTTTGTAAACTACCTCAACCTTAGCGCACGAGGCACAAAATATTTTTATTTCGGGGCATGCGGATAGCTAAGGTGACGTGACGGGAATATGACTTCTGGATTACCGAGTGAACTAACTCTTACTTCTGTAAACGGAAAAAAGTACTTTTTAAACTTCTTAGCTATGTACCGTATTTGTAATGCCCTTGTTTAACACAGCTTAATTTTACTGGAGTATACTTAAGTTTAGAATAAAATCCTGATTCCATATTTAGATTTAGTGCTATAAAAAAATTTTACCACTTTTGTGATTGGATTTTTTATCGGGGTGGCAGGATTACCTTAGCGGTGATCCTGAAAATAGGATTGTTACTCAACACTATCCAATCCAGGCTACGCCTGATGAGGATTACCTTAGCGGTGATCCTGAAAATAGGATTGTTACTCAACACTATCCAATCCAGGCTACGCCTGATCCCTTTTTTTCTTTTGATAGCTCCCAAATCCTTCGATTTGTCGCTATAAAACAAAAAAATCCAACCACTTTCGTGATTGGATTGTCTTGGTCGGGGTGGCAGAACGCTTTTAAAACGCTGAAAACCCCAGTATTTGTATGGTTTCACGCAGTTCTAGTTTTTTGAACTCACGATTAACTCACAATTTAAATAGAACGTATTGGTGCAGTTTGATATTCTGACCTAATCAAATATACAAATAATTAGATTATGAATCCTGTCTAATTTATTGAGGAAGTAAAAGATCCGACTCCAAAAAAATCAAAGATTTTGCATCGAATCTGGTCAATCCGGAAAGTTTAGAACAAAAACCAATTTACTTTTTTCATCTGGAGCATTTTCCTTTTGCCGGCGAAAAGAAAAAATAGTGAGATCAGGATGAAATGGTTTATTCTCAATTTTATTTACTTCTTCCAGCGCCATCGCATTACCTTTTGATGCTACTTCATTCAGTTTTAAAATTATAGAGGAGCTATAAATAGCAAAGCGGTTTATGCGCTCCGGTTAATTTTTAAGCTTGATTTTTGCATCGAAAGGTAAGGTGATGTAGGAAGGATTTTTAAATAATTCTGAAAACCTGATCGGTGAATTTTAGTTACCGCCTAGCGGACTTGAGTCAAAAAGCTTTTTCGATCGTATTCTTTTAATATTTTAAGCTTTTTGGCTCGTGTCTAAGACAAATTGTAATAAACCTCTTTTGCTGAAATGGAGCTTTTGCGAAGTGGAGGTAAAAGTGGTAAGTGGGTTTGAATTTCAGTTTTCCGTGAAATTTGTCGCAAAAAACCACCTATTTACGGGGGTTGCGAGTGCATTTGTCGCAAAATACGTGAAAAATGATAGGATTTAAATTCGTAATTTATTGAATTTCAATGTATTAATGATCTGTAACATCGCTTCGCGTGTTACCCTCTTGCTATTCCCCCTTAGTTTTACGAACACACTTATTTAGGAATTATATATATGTTAGTGAGTTTCTGTAATTGTTAACTTTCTATCGGGGAATACTTCCCCATAATAATAAACTGTGACCGAACTGATAGGAACGAATTATACGCTATTCAAAGCTTCGGGCTGATACTTATTTGATAAAAGCCCTTGTTAGTTATCTCCGGAACGGCATCAGATGGAAAATCAGGTTTTAAGACCTTTTAATTTAATAGGAGTTCAACATCCTTTTCGTTAAAGAAAATTTCAACATTTTAAAGGGTAATCGTATATAGACATATAATTATCCTTTTCTTTTAAAGATAACGAAAATTTCGCCTGGGTTACTCATAGGTCTATTTTATTCAAGGGATTATTAAAAAGCTCACATAAAGTTTTATTTCGGCAAGTTCCAGACAGGACATCCACCTCTTGGCAATGGTTAGAGGAAATTCAGAATAAATAGAAAAATTACAGTATACGAGAACCGTAGGTATTTTTACGTGGAAAGAGGTAACGGAAATTAATCCCGTGTCTCCTCTCTCATTCATTTAAAATACCTCGCTAAATTAAAAATGAATTTAATTATTCATTTTTGCTCACCACCCCGGTCTGGTTAAGAGCCGTTTTCAGACCGTGGGCGAGTTTCTCGGCTGGGCCCACACCCCAATAATGTAAAAAGAATATTCTTGGTTCTTCATACACCATGTGATTATGTACTGCCACTACTTCAATACCGTTTTCTACAAGGGCTTTTATAACAGGGGCAATTTCATCGGCAAGCATGGTGAAATCTCCTGCAACAGCAGCTTTTTCTGGAGTCCCCTGCCAGCTGGCCCAGGTATTAAATCCCATAAAAGTACTAACAGGAGCTCCGTGCTCCCTAAGATCAACATCTGGCCTCCCTATTGTAATCTTATAAACTCCATTGTTAAGATTACCTGAATGTCCTATAATATTATCTATTCTATCAGTATCCAGCGTATTCTCGACTTCACTAGGTTCGGAAGCTGCAGGATTCCCACCACGCACTTCCACAACCTTATCGAATAAAGCTTTTACTTTTTCTGCAAGTACTCCTTCTTCACCCATACCTCCAATATGCATGTACATGACATTGGGATTATTCCTCACAAAATGATTATGGATGGCGGTAATAGTCAATCCCTGTCTTATTACTTCCTGTTGTACCGGCCACAAATCATCTTCAGTCACCACTATATCGCCCATGACCATTGCTCCCTCTTTAATCGCAGAAAATGCTGCCCAGCTGCCTAGTCCCATCGGGGGGATGATTTTAAAACCATCAACCATTATCTCTAGATCATTTTGGGGAACTACTACTTTATATTCCCCATTGTTTTCCGTGCCCTTAATGCCAATAACCTCCCGGATAGCTGTAATATTCAGGGGATGCCGTTCCATATCTTCCTGTTGTTCTATCTCCTTTTGTTTTTCAGAAGATGGGCGAGAACTGTCAGCATTCTCTTTTTTACCGTCATGGCCATTGCACGAAAGCAATAAAAAAACTGTTGAAATCAATACGTATTTACTTTTCATAATATGTTTGTTTTATTATTTAAATTCTTCTAATCAATCTAATGTTTTTATACTGAAATCATCAAAGTAAGTTACAGCATCTTCTTTGGTCCATAAACCCACCTTACCAGCTTTAGTGAGGGTGGTATCTTTAACTTTAAATACTCCTTATTGTTCAAATAAATGGTAAATCATCACTTTTAATATTAATTCCAGGCTCTTCCAGTTATCACCTAGAGCGGCAACATCTAAGCCATAGGTTTTTCCTTTTCCTACAAGGGGCAAATCTCTGCGTTAGCCATCTTCTACTTTGTACACACCACGTTATCCTCGAGTGGATTTGCCCGTACTACATAATAATTGTTTTATCCATAAACCGCCGCCCTTGTCGTGATTGCCGGTTACACCTTTTAAACATACCGTAAGTGCCATATCCTTTGTTATCATGCTGTTATCGACAATAGGGTTACAGCACATAATCAACCTAATTCCTTAAATATGAAGAAATAGATGATACCTGATAAAACACTGATCAGGATAGTTTTCAACATATCCCATTTCAAAATGAAATATACAAAAGAGGCTATTAGAGCAATAATTAATGATCCAATATTAACTGTGCTCCATTCGGGAATCAACCACCTTGCTCCGTACAGATATTTTTCGTTAACCTCAGAGAAAAGGGTGTGGATTGCAAACCAGACACCCAGATTAAGTACAACCCCTACTACGGCAGCTGTAATTCCTGATAGTGCAGTGGTTAAACTTTTATTGCCCCGTAGGTATTCTATATAAGGAGCGCCTGTAAAAATGAATAGAAAGCAAGGTACAAAGGTAACCCAGGTAACCATCAGGGAAGCTAAAATTCCAGCTGTTAGAGGATCGAGAGAGCCGCTTAATCTATAGGCCCCCATGAAGCCTACGAACTGTACCACCTGTATCAGCGGACCCGGCGTAGTTTCGGCCATACCCAGTCCATCCAACATTTCACCGGATTGTAACCAGCCATAATCTTCAACCGCTTTTTGAGCGATATAGGCTAATACAGCATAAGCCCCTCCGAAAGTTAGAACGGCCGTTTTACTGAAAAATAAGCCTTCCGAGAAGAAAATGTTTTCGACCCCAATCACCAGTCCAAGGATCAATAGTGGTAAAGACCATAGCGTTAGGAAAATAAAAATAGTCTTGAATGTTTTTTTTAAAGACGGCTTTACAGGTTGTATTTTGCTGTCAATCAATGTATTTTCATTATTGTCCTTGTCTTTATGTTCTTCAGCTAATCTATGCCCTTTAATGACATGGAATTTTTCTTCCCAAAGTTTTCCGCCAATAAAACCTGTCAATCCCGCTGCTATTATTATATAAGGAAAATCTACCTCAAAGAAAAATATAGCTATAAAGGCCAAAGCCGCCAAAACAAACATGAGCTCATTTTTGATGGCCTTTTTACCTATTTTAATGACGGCTCCAACAACTATGGCTAAGACGGCAGGTTTAATACCGAAGAATATAGCTTCGACAATACCAACATCTCTGTAAGCAGCGTAAAGAATACTGAGAATTAGTATTGAAACAAATCCAGGTATTACAAATAAAATACCTGCAGTTACCCCCCCTTTCGTCCTATGCAGCAACCACCCAATATACGTGGCCAGCTGCTGGGCTTCCGGCCCAGGCAGCAGCATACAGTAATTGAGCGCATGTAAAAAGCGGTCCTCACTTATCCATTTTTTTTCTTCGACCAGAATTTTATGCATCACCGCAATCTGCCCGGCAGGTCCACCAAAGCTATAAATGGCTACTCTAATCCATACTTTTATGGCTTCTTTAAAGGGTAATTGCTCCATTAAACAATTTTTATGGCCTTATTATATCGTTCTGCTACATTATCCCAATTAATGATATTTAAAATCGTATCGACAAAATCCCCTCTTTTATTTTTGTGTTTCAAATAATATGCATGTTCCCACACATCAATAACCAATAACGGAATCACGCCCCACTGGGTCAGTTTCTGATGATTCTCACATTGCAAGATGGTTAGCGATCGGGAAAAGGGTTGATAACCCAAAATACCCCAGCCGCTTCCTTCTACGCCTTTAGATACTTTTGCTATATATACCTGGAGCTTTTCAAATGAGCCGAAATCTTTTTCTATCTGTTTCAATAGTTCTGCTTTGGGCTGTGTTTTTTTATTGGAAAGGTTTGTCCAGAAAATGGTATGTAGCACGTGGCTTGAAAAATGATACGCCAGTTTGCGTGTCCACAAATCAACCTGGTCTAAATCTCCTGATTTTAGGTGTTCTTTTATTTTAATCAAATCTTTGTTTGCACCTTTAACTGCTCCACCATGATGAAACTCATAGTGTAAGTGAAGGGTTTCTTCGTCCATATGTGGTTCCAAAAATGTTTTGTTGTAAGGAAGTGATTTCTGGATAAAGTTACCGTTTTTGTCGACCAACTTATCTATTCCATTTTCAGTCACATTCTGCGAAAATACATTGTTAGTAGGGAGTATGGTTGCTCCACCTAAAATTGCTGAGTTCCTTAAAAAATCTTTTCTGTCCATAATTTTTTCTTTTATATGATTAAAATGCTATTCCAACTTGAAAACCAAAAGTTACTGAAAAAGGTAAATCATTGCCGAATCTAAACGGAATGGGCGTAGCGAGGAAATAAGTTACTTTTTCCTTTTTAATTATAGGTCTAACCATAACGGCCGTTGGTATTGAATGCAAGCCTGGTTAAAAAATTAAAACCTCCAATGTTTCGGTAGATAACACCTGGGTGAAAAAGTAATCCGGTTACCCTACTCGCACGATCATTAAAAGAAATCATAGGTGCAAACTCGATACTGTAAGCTATTTTGTCGCTCTGAAGAAAATTTATACCAACTGGAAAGCCTACTGTATAACTGCCATCAAAATTAAAGTGATTCCCGTCTTTTGTTATAGTGGCAATAGGATGCATAATACTAAAATAGTTTTTTATCTTAGGATAATTTGTTTCTTTATTTTCTACCTGTGAAAAAACAATTTTAGGGGTTAAAAAGGATAAAAGCAAAATAAGAATGATTTGGTTCCCGGCTCTGTTCATTATAGTTTCATGATTTTATTAAATGCAAGTATATGAATGGAATCTGTAGAAATTTGGGAAGCTGATTGGTTACCCGAAATTCACTTCAAAAATGTGCAATCCTTCTTCTTTATAATAATGAAGTCCCCATCCACTCGTTTCAGCTACCTTTAGAGCAATGGCTAATCCCAACCCCCAAGTATTGGGATTCCTGGATTGTTTGTAAAAACGGTTGAACAATTTATCCTTCTCAAATACTTTTCCTATTTCTTGCTTTTGCCCGGTATTGGCAATAATGAGCTTGTTTTCCATTATTTGAACGCTTACCATTCCATTCTCAATATTATGCAGAAAGGCGTTTTTAAGTAGGTTCTGTATCAGTATCTCCGTAAGCATAATATTTCCCTGCACTTTCAAACTATCTCGTGTTTCGGCTTTCACCGATATATTCAAGGCGGCTTTATGTTCTTCATAAAATTCCATGGATCGGCATAAAATTGTTTGAATATCAACCTGTTCCGAAAGGATAAACTGCCGGTTTTCGATTTTAGATAAGAGCAACAGAGTTTTACTCAGTTTTTTTAAGCGTTGTGTTGAACCGATAATGCCTTCAATAATTTCCGCCTGCTTCTTTGAAAGTTCAGCCTGCCCAATGAGTGCTTCCAGCCTTGACTGGATAATGGACAAGGGCGTTTGCATTTCATGTGAAGCGTTTTCAATAAATTGCTTTTGGCTTTGAAAGACTTCAGTATTTTTTCGGACCAGCTCATTCACAGCTTCATTCAGCATCCGGAACTCATCAATATTTGTAGATGGTAATTCGGGCATTTTCTCTTTATCAAAGCGCAAGAGCCGGAGCCTTTCGAGCATTTCAAAAAACGATTTCCATATTTTTTTGGAGATAATACGTTGGGTTAAGTAAAAAGAAAGCGCCAAGCCCATAAATAGGCTGCCGAGTGTAATGGCAATGGTACCTATCATTTCTCCCGCTTCCAGATGTGGCTTTATAATTTCCAGCCGGTAGTTATTATTGTGTAATTTCACATAAGCTGTAAGCTTTCGGTACTCATCAAACTCATCATCAACAGGCTCATAAATAAGAGTGTCAGTGTAGCTTTCATAGCTTTCCTGAAACACCTTCTTTTCAACAGGAAAAAAGGTAAAATCGTCTAGTGGGTTATCCTCTTTAAAAGGAGCTTCAGGATTTTCTTCTAGATAAGCTAGCAAGTTGACTTTGCGGTTGTTCAACACTTCATCTACATTTTGAAGTACATTCCAGCTAAGTACCAAATAAAACAATATCGAAAAAATCCCGAACAAGACGAGGAAATACAGCATTTGAAGGCGGGATGTGTAGGTAAGCAGCTTCATAAAGCCTGAATTTGATAACCTACCCCATAGATGTTATTTATTTCTACTTGTGCCCCGGCATCTTTCAGCTTTCGTTTGAGGTTCTTAATCTGAGAAAACAAAAAATCAAAACTCTGGGCCTCATCTACATAATCACCCCATACGTACTCTGCGAGCGCCATTTTAGAAATAATACGTTTATTATTGTTAATGAGGTGGATGAGTATAGCATATTCTTTTTTAGTAAATGAGATTGGCGTAGAAAAGTTATCTATTCTCACTAGGTATTGGCCTAGATCTATTACCATATTGGCAAAGCGGATAGGCTTATTGGTTTTAAACTGTTTCCTACGAATGACGGCTTTTATCCGGGCATTAAGTTCTGAAAAATAAAATGGTTTTATCAGGTAATCATCAGCTCCTAATTCGAGGCCAGTTAACTTATCATCTAGGGAATCTCTTGCAGAAAGAATAATAACACCATCAGTCTTATCTTCTTTTTTAAGAATTTCAAGAATTTCGAACCCACTGCCATCCGGTAAATTAATGTCTAGAATTAGACAGTCATAATCGTATAAATAAACACGTTCTTGGGCTGTTTGAAAGTTGCCTGCCGAATCATATAAATAGCCTTCTTTGGCCGCGAAATCCTCAAGGCTTTTTAACAGGTACGGTTCATCTTCTACAATCAGTAATTTCATAATAAATACAAATTAAGAAATTAATTCTGTAGAAATACTGGCTGAGCAATATCTTCTTCGCTTCAGTTCGATCTCAAAATCCATTGGCAAATAAAAAAATATGATCGGCAACCAAAACAATAACAGCTGAATCAAAGCCCCCAAAGTTTCTCAGTATAACGGACAAAAGTTTTTTAAAAGATAAATTTGGATTGGTGATAAATTTATGACCAAATACTTTGCTCTCAACGGCTTCCGGTAAATAGAAGCTAAAATGGAAAAAACAAAGGATTTTAAGGATATCAAATAGGTTAATTTTTATTAATAGGTTGATCAAAATTCCTAGACCTGAAATGATCCACCCAGTTTCGAAGAAATTCTGCGACAAATAAAGATATAAGCTATTTTAGAAGTAGTTTCTACTTTCTTCAGTATTTGAAAACAAAATTTGAACAAAAAACTTGAATCCGAATTGGTGACCTTGAAACAAGACTATTACAAAGTCTCTATTAATAAAGGTTTATAAATAAAAGGTACGGTCTGTTACCATTTCTGTTTTTTCATCGTTCAACTTTTCTCTTAAATTATCAATATCATTAGAAATTTTAGAATCAATTACTCGTGCATAGATCTGTGTAGTGGATAATTTGGTATGGCCTAAAAGCTTGGAAACTGTTTCTATGGGAACGCCATTAGCTAAAGTTATCGTTGTGGCAAAAGTATGCCTGGCGGTATGAAAACTCAGTTGTTTTTTTATTTTCACCTCTTTAGCTATTTCTTTTAAATACTGGTTGGTTTTCTGGTTGGAATAAACCGGTAGCAATTTTTCCGTTCCGTCTATTTTAGGATGAGTCTTATATCTTTTTAGAATTCGTTCCGCCTCTGCGAGTAATGGAACTCTCACAGCAGTATTCGTTTTACTCCTTCGGGTATAAATCCATTTATTGCCATCCACTCCAATTTGCAAATTGTTTTTATTTAAGGCTTTGGCATCAGCATAAGCCAGCCCGGTATAACAGGCAAAAACAAAAATATCCCGGTTAATAGTTAATACCGGTTTTTCAAACTCTTCGTTTTTGATCTTTTCCAGCTCGGTCTTGTTTAAATAAACCATATCCACCTGATCAAAGCGTAGCTTGAACCTTTTGGTGGGGTTCTTTTCAATCCAATCTAAATGTTCGGCCAGGCGCATTAGTTTTTTGAACCGCTCCATATGCTTCATTACTCCATTATTTTGAAGGCCCGGCAAAACACGTAAATAACTTTCAAATCCCAGGGTAAACTGGTAATCAATTTGCTTTAGATAAACATCTGAAGTATGATGCTGGGCTTTTAAATAATCTTTTAGGTAATTTTCCGTAGTCGTATAATTTTTCATGGTACCATATTTTAACACCTTATCCATCTTTTCTTTGTGATAGTTAATCAAATAGGTAAGCGTATAATGTTGCTGGTCACTACCCAGGTATCTAGCTTTGACTGTTTGTGTGGTTACCAGCAGTCCTTCTTTTAAAAGGCTATCATAGGTTTTATATAATTGCGCTTTGGTTTCATCAATCTTTTTATTGATCTGCCGACTTTCAGAAGTGTTACCGGTAAGTTTACTGGCTGATTGGTTCCACTTGTCTACCGGAATAGTTCGTTTTAAACTTATTTCTAATGATTTACCGTTAACGGTGATTCGGGCATAGAGGAGGGCTAAGGCTGGTTGCTTTTTCTTTTTGCGAATAAAAAAAGAAATGGAAAAGGTTTGACTGGTACGCATCGTTATGTTATTTTAATGAAACAATTAATTAAGGCGAAAGTCAAACTACCAATACGCAATTATGGAGTATCGGTAAGCTAAAAATACAAAAAAATAACTCACGATAAACTCACAAATTCCCAGTGAACTCACGGTGAACTCACATAAAATTTAACACTGTTTGTTAAAATTTGAGCAAAAAAGAAAGGGCAACTATATGAAAACCATATAATTACCCTTTAATTATGTTAAAATATAACTTGTTAAAGTCGGGGTGGCAGGATTCGAACCTGCGACCTCCTGCTCCCAAAGCAGGCGCGATGACCGGGCTACGCTACACCCCGTTACACAATCATTATTTGTGATTGCGGGTGCAAATATAATAATTCTTTTACCACTACAATGGAAAGTTCAGATTTTTTATATATTAGTTCGATAAATAGTTTTTAATCCATTAAATTACAACCAATCTCATAACACCTAACTATGAAAAAACTTTTCACTACTCTGGGAATGGCGCTGCTGCTGATTTCCTGTGGCCAAAACGATAAAAAAACGGATACTGCAGATGCTCAGGATACCAATGAATCTCCAGAGCTTTCCAAACAGGAGGTACCAGAACCTATCCCGGCCGAAACCAATGATACTTATACCACTGAAGTAGTCGTAGAAGGAATTCCTATCCCCTGGGGTATCGATTTCTTACCAGATCAAAGCATGCTGATTACCGATAAATCTGGCGAAATTTACCATTTTAAAGACGGCAAAAAACAAAAACTTTCTAATGTTCCTGAAGTCTATGTGCGTGGACAGGGCGGACTATTAGATATTGCCGTTCATCCAGATTATGCTAACAATGGATGGATTTATTTTACCTATGCCTCCTCTGAAGGCGAAGGCGAAGGGGGAAATACCGCAATAGCCAGAGCAAAAATCAATGGTAGCCAACTTACCAACATAGAAGTACTCTATAAAGCCGGGCCAAACACCACTAAAGGACAACATTTTGGATCCAGGATAGCTTTCGATAAAGAAGGATATCTTTACTTCTCAGCCGGAGAACGTGGTGCTCGTGATGAAAATCCACAGGATATCACAAGAGATAATGGTAAAGTTTATCGCTTAAATGATGACGGAAGTATTCCGCAGGACAATCCCTTTGTAGGAAAGGAAAATGCCAAAGAAGCTATTTATTCTTATGGACATCGCAATCCACAGGGAATGATCTTAAATCCTGAAACCGGTGAAATTTGGGTTCATGAACATGGCCCACAAGGCGGAGATGAAATAAATGTAGTAAAAGCCGGAGCAAATTATGGATGGCCGGTAGTAACCTATGGTGAAAATTATGACGGAACTCCTATTACCGAAGAGCGTAGCAGGCCAGAATTCGAAGATCCTATCTTTTACTGGTTACCTTCAATCGCTCCAAGCGGATTTGCTTATGTTACTTCCGAAAAATATCCCGACCTAAAAGGAAACTTATTAGCAGGCTCCCTTAAATTTCAGTATCTGGAACTTTTGATTTTAGACGGAAAGAAAATTACTAAACGAGAGAAATTGGTTGAAAAAGTAGGAAGATTACGAGAAGTTGTTGAAGGACCCGATGGAAATATCTATCTTGGCGTAGAAGGAAAAGGCGTATTGAAATTAGTAAAAAAACAGCATAAATTAGAATTAAACACAAACGATCAAAAATGAAAAAGTTATTAAGTATTGCCGTGATTCTGGGAGCGATGGCCTGTAAGTCAGACAAAAAACAGGAAACTACTGAAGAGGAAGAAACCTATACCATCCCGGCAGATAACGGTTCAGCTCAAAAAACACCTTTAGACGAAAGTATCGCCAGAGGAAAAAAAATATACTCCCAACTTTGTGTGACCTGTCACCTACCCACAGGACAAGGAATCCCGGGAACTTACCCTCCATTAGACGGGTCTAACTGGTTAAAAGAAAAACGCACAGAAAGTATTCGTGGTGTAAAATATGGTATGCAGGGGCCTATTACCGTAAACGGTAAAGAATACGATAACGTCATGACTCCTATGGGCTTAAGCGATCAGGAAGTTGCAGATGCACTTAATTATGTAATGAACTCCTGGAGCAATAAAATTGATGATATGGTAACCGAAGAAGAAGTTGCCGCAGTAGAAAAACCTGAATAACATTTATTTTTTGGGGCAAATAATTAAATTTGCCCCAAATTTTTTTAGATGCTTATAATTGGAATTGCCGGAGGTACCGGTAGTGGTAAGACTACCGTTGTAAATCAGATAATCGACGAATTAAAAAATGAAGAAGTAGATGTGATATCTCAGGATTCCTATTATATGGATACCAGTCATCTTAGCTTCGAAGAACGTAAAAAAATAAATTTTGACCATCCAAAATCTATAGATTTCGAGCTATTGGTCGCTCACCTAAAAGACTTAAAAGCCGGTAAAAATGTGATGCAGCCGGTATATTCTTTTAAAGAACATAACAGGACGGGAGAATTTATCGAAGTTCACCCCCGTAAAGTAGTGATCGTAGAAGGGATTCTTATTCTTGCCCATGCCGATATTCGTGATATGTTCGATATCAAGATCTATGTGCATGCCGATAGCGATGAGCGTTTAATACGTCGTCTTAAAAGAGATATCGCAGATCGCGGCCGTGATTTAGAAGAAGTACTTTGGCGTTACCAAACTACGCTAAAACCTATGCATAACCAGTTTATAGAACCTACCAAAGAATTTGCCGATATTATTATCCCTACCAATCGCTATAATACGGTAGCTGTTGATATCGTTCAGACAATTATCAAAGATCGCTTGTTCTAATTTTGTATATTTAAACCAATGAAATTAAAAGAACTTCGCAGTAAAACATGGTTTAAAATCCTTAGCAATAAATATGTATTGCTGGGCCTTATATTTGCAATCTGGATGTTCTTTTTAGATAGTAATTCCTGGTTTATACATCATGAACTTAACCAGGAAATTAACGAGCTTAAAGAAAACAAGGAATATTACCAAAAGGAAATTTCTAGGGATAAAGCCATTATCGGCACCTTGGGTGACTCTATAGAATTAGAAAAATTCGCGCGCCAAAAATATTATATGAAACGCCCTAACGAAGAAATCTATATTATCGAATACGATACGGTAGATTAAGATTGGGCATTTTCCACTTGTTTTCCTAAAACCACACCTATTATGAAGCAATCATTATTTCAGGATTTTGATGAAGTTTCTGCAAAACAATGGAAACAGCAAATTCAATTTGAACTGGACGGTCTGGATTATCAACATTTAGTGACGCATACCTTGGATGGTATCGACATTAGGCCATTTTATCATCAGGACGACCAAATTGAAAGTTTACAGGTAAATTCCAGTAAAGACTGGTCTATTTGTGACCAGATTTACGTAGTTTCTGAAGAAAAAAGTAATTATCGCGCTTTAAAATTAATCGAAAAAGGAGCTGAAAGTATCTGGTTCATAATCTCATCAGAAGAAACAAATCTTGACAAACTATTTAAAAACTTCGATTTTCGCTCTACTCCTATTTATCTGAAATTCACTTTTCTGTCTGAGGATTTCCTAAAAGGTTTGCGTAATTTTTTCCAAAATAAAAATGCAAAAGTATACCTTCAAATCGATATTATCGGGAATTTGGCCGCTTCAGGAAACTGGTTTTCTAACTTAGAAAATGATCATAAAATTTTAGATAAACTTTTTCAAAATTCACCCAATTTCGAGTCGGTTATTTCCGTAGATAGCATGTTGTATCAAAATGCTGGCGCAACCATTCCGCAGCAATTAGCCTATGCTATGGCACATGCCAATGAATATCTAAATCATATAAACGAAGTTAATTTTCTGTCAGCAACTATAAAGAAAAACTTAAAACTTCAATTCCTGGTCGCTGTTGGCCCAAATTACTTTTTCGAGATTGCTAAAATCAGAGCCTTAAGATGGCTTTTTGCAAGTTTAGCTGAAACCTATGGCTTTCAGCAAGAAATTTTTATTCTGGCCCAGCCTTCAAAGCGCAATAAAACACTGTACGATTATAACGTCAACCTTTTACGCACCACCACTGAAAGTATGAGTGCGGTTTTGGGCGGTGCAGATGCTATTTTTAATATGCCCTATGACGCGGTATATCATAAAAATAATGAGTTTGGAAATCGAATTGCCCGCAATCAGCTTTTAATTATGAAGTATGAAGCACATCTAAACAAAGTAAAAAATGCTGCGGAAGGTGCATATTATATCGAAAACTTAACCGAACAGTTTGCCGAAAAAGCACTGGCCATCTTTAAAGATATTGAAAACGGAGGCGGATTTTTAAAACAACTGAAAGACAGTGTTATTCAGAAAAAAATAAAAGAATCGGCTGAAAAAGAACAGGAGAAATTCGATAATGGTGAATTGGTTTTAATCGGCACCAATAAATACCAAAATACAGCCGATAAAATGCAGCAGGAAATTCAGTTGTATCCTTTTCTAAAAAAGAATCCGCGTAAAACTTTGATCGAACCGATTTTAGAGCGGCGATTAAGTGAAAAACTGGAAGAGCAACGATTGAAAACCGAAAAAACTGTAAACGCATAAGTCATGGGAAGAAAAAACCTTAAAGATTTACAGTTAATCGATAAAAAAATAAGTTCAAAATCTACAATTTCGACTTATGAAACTCCCGAAGAAATCAATATCAAATCTTCGTATTTTAAAGAAGATATAGAAAATTTTGAACATCTTAATTTTATTGCGGGAACCTCTCCCTTTCTTCGCGGCCCTTATAGTACCATGTATGTACAACGTCCCTGGACGATTAGACAATACGCAGGTTTCTCTACCGCTGAAGAAAGTAATGCCTTTTATCGAAGAAATTTAGCCGCAGGGCAAAAAGGACTTTCAGTAGCTTTCGATCTGCCAACGCATCGCGGTTACGATAGTGATCATGAACGCGTGGTGGGCGATGTGGGAAAGGCCGGGGTCGCCATCGATTCGGTTGAGGATATGAAAATACTTTTCGATCAGATTCCACTCGATAAAATGTCGGTTTCCATGACCATGAACGGTGCCGTATTACCTATCCTCGCATTTTATATTGTTGCTGCTGAAGAGCAGGGTGTAAAACCCGCACAGCTATCAGGAACCATCCAAAATGACATTTTAAAGGAGTTTATGGTAAGAAATACATATATCTACCCTCCTACTCCTTCCATGAAAATCATTGCTGATATTTTTGAATATACCTCGCAGCATATGCCAAAATTCAACAGTATTAGTATTTCCGGCTATCATATGCAGGAAGCCGGTGCTACCTGTGATATTGAACTGGCGTATACACTTGCCGACGGACTGGAATATATTAGAAAAGGTCTGGAAGCCGGAATGGATATCGATAGTTTCGCACCCCGACTTTCGTTCTTTTGGGCCATTGGGATGAATCACTTTATGGAAATCGCAAAAATGCGCGCGGCCAGGATGCTTTGGGCAAAGCTGGTAAAGCAATTCAATCCTAAAAATCCAAAAAGTCTATCGCTAAGAACACATTCACAAACCAGTGGTTGGAGTTTAACCGAGCAGGATCCGTTTAATAATGTGGCGCGTACGTCTATAGAAGCGGCAGCGGCAGCTTTTGGAGGTACACAAAGCTTACATACCAACGCTTTAGATGAAGCCATTGCATTGCCAACAGATTTTTCAGCCCGAATTGCCAGAAACACACAATTACATCTTCAGCAGGAAACCTCCATCACCAGGACGGTAGATCCATGGGCCGGAAGTTATTATGTTGAAAGCTTAACAAATGCTATTGCTGAAAAAGCCTGGAAATTAATTGAAGAAGTTGAAGACCTGGGCGGAATGACCAAAGCAATTGAAGCCGGAATTCCGAAAATGCGTATCGAAGAGGCCGCTGCCAGAAAACAGGCCAGAATTGATAATGAAACCGATATCATCGTGGGAACCAATAAATACCGTTTACAAAAAGAAGATGAACTGGTCACCCTGGAAGTAGATAATCAAACAGTACGCAGTCAGCAAATTGCACGCTTAGAAAAAATTAAGGCTGAAAGAAACCAAACTGAGGTTGAAAAAGCGCTTAAAAATCTTACTAAGGCTGCAAAATCAGATGAAGGAAACTTACTAGCTTTAGCTGTTGAAGCGGCCCGAAAAAGAGCTACTTTAGGTGAAATAAGCGATGCCCTGGCAGAAGTTTTTGGACGATATAAAGCAAAAATCCAATCATTCAGCGGAGTGTATTCTAAAGAAATGAAAGACAATCAATTTTTTAAAAAAGCCAGAGAACTCGCAGATAAATTTGCCGAGCAGGATGGGCGCCGACCCAGAATTATGATTGCAAAGATGGGACAGGATGGGCATGATCGCGGTGCAAAAGTTGTGGCCACAGCTTATGCTGATGTAGGTTTTGATGTGGATATTGGTCCGCTTTTTCAAACTCCTAAAGAAGCGGCTAAACAAGCGGTAGAAAATGATGTGCATATCCTTGGAGTTTCTTCTTTAGCTGCCGGGCATAAAACTTTAGTACCCCAGGTCTTAGAGGAACTTAAAAGCTTAGGTCGTGAAGACATTATGGTGATCGTAGGTGGCGTCATCCCATCGCAGGATTATCAATATCTATTTGATGCCGGCGCGGTAGCTGTTTTTGGTCCCGGGACTAAAATAAGCGAAGCCGCCATACAACTACTGGAGATTTTAATTGATGAGTAATACTGCTATCAGATTTCGAAATACATAATTTTGAGTGTCGATTACCTCAAATTCTGAAAAAATATAAGTAAATTCATTGCTGAACTTACAAATTCAGAATAATGGACTTTACAAAAAAAATGCTGCGTGACGAGGCTTTATCGGGTAAGACAATTGTTGTAACCGGCGGAGGAAGCGGTCTTGGTAAATCCATGACCAAATATTTCCTGGAATTAGGAGCAAACGTAGCTATTTCTTCCAGAAATCTGGAGAAACTTCAGAATACAGCATCAGAATTAGAGCAGGAAACCGGCGGAAAATGTTTACCCGTGCAATGTGATGTGCGAAACTATGAGGAAGTAGAACAAATGCTTCAATTGGTGCTGGATGAATTTGGAGAAGTAGACGTGTTATTAAATAATGCCGCAGGAAATTTTATATCACCTACAGAGCGTCTTTCGGCAAATGCCTTTGATACTATTATTGATATTGTGCTTAAAGGAAGTAAAAACTGTACACTAGCTTTTGGAAAACACTGGATCGATAAAAAAACTAAAAATACCTCTATTCTAAATATTGTCACCACTTATGCCTGGACCGGTTCTGCTTATGTAGTACCAAGTGCAACGGCAAAAGCGGGAGTATTAGCCATGACGCGCTCTCTGGCGGTAGAATGGGCTAAATACGGGATTAGGTGTAATGCGATTGCGCCCGGGCCATTCCCAACCAAAGGAGCCTGGGATCGATTATTGCCCGGAGATCTAAAAGATAAATTCGATCTGGCCAAAAAAGTACCGCTAAAACGTGTAGGTGATCATCAGGAACTGGCCAACCTTGCTGCTTATCTGGTATCCGACTTTTCTGCTTATGTAAATGGTGAGGTAATCACTATCGATGGCGGAGAATGGTTGAAGGGCGCCGGGCAGTTTAATTTGCTGGAAGCAATCCCCGAGGAATTGTGGGATCAGCTGGAAGCAATGATTAAAGCGAAGAAAAGAGGTTAATTTTTTTGCGATTGTTAAAGTTTTTGAAAAAGCTGTTAACAAAATGATTTTATAAACCTATAATAAATTGTATTTTTACCTTCAAAAATTGATACAAATTAATGGGTAAAATCATCGCTATTGCCAATCAGAAAGGTGGAGTAGGTAAAACTACAACTTCAGTAAATCTTGCTGCTTCCCTTGGTGTTTTAGAAAAAAAGGTCCTTCTTATTGATGCCGATCCCCAGGCCAACGCCACTTCAGGATTAGGAATTGATGTTGAAGAAATAGAATTGGGAACCTATCAGCTACTGGAGCATTCTATTACTCCAGAAAAAGCGATTATGCAAACCAGTTCTCCAAATCTGGATTTGATACCTGCCCATATCGATTTGGTAGCTATTGAAATTGAACTCGTAGATCAGGAAAACAGGGAGTCGATGCTTAAAAAAGTAATTACTCCGCTTAAAGAACTATACGATTATATTTTAATAGACTGTGCTCCTTCTCTGGGATTATTAACATTAAATGCCTTAACCGCTTCAGATTCTGTAATTATCCCTATTCAATGTGAATATTTTGCTTTAGAAGGTTTAGGTAAATTACTGAATACCATAAAAAGCGTCCAAAAAATACACAATAATAAACTGGATATTGAAGGCTTATTATTAACGATGTACGATAGCCGTCTTCGACTTTCCAATCAGGTGGTGGAAGAAGTTCAAAAACATTTTGATGAAATGGTTTTTGAAACAATCATTCAGCGAAATGTGCGTTTAAGTGAGGCTCCAAGTTATGGTGAAAGTATAATTAATTACGATGCGTCTAGTAAAGGGGCTACAAATTACTTAAGTTTGGCGCACGAAATTATTAAGAAAAACAGTTAGAGGATGGCGAAGGCTACAAAAAAACAGGCACTTGGTAGAGGTCTTTCTGCGCTATTGAAAGATCCTCAAAACGATATAAATTCAGCCGAAGATAAAAATGCAGATAAGTTGGTGGGGCATATTGTTGAGTTGGAATTATCTTCAATCGAAGTAAATCCATTTCAGCCAAGAACCAGTTTTAATGAAGATGCCTTACGAGAATTAGGTAGTTCTATAAAAGAACTTGGGGTAATCCAGCCCATTACCGTTAGAAAACTGGATTTCGATAAATACCAGTTGGTTTCCGGAGAGCGTCGTTATAGAGCTTCAAAATTAATCGGTTTAGAAACCATCCCGGCTTATATTCGAATTGCTAACGACCAGGAAAGCCTTGAAATGGCTTTGGTTGAAAATATTCAGCGTCAGGATCTTGATCCAATAGAAATTGCACTCTCCTACCAAAGACTAATCGATGAGATTAGCCTTACCCAGGAACAGCTTAGTGAGCGTGTAGGTAAAAACCGATCGACCATCGCCAACTATTTACGCCTTTTAAAACTAGACCCTATCATCCAAACGGGAATGCGGGATGGCTTTTTGGGAATGGGCCATGGTAGAGCGCTGATTAACGTGGATGATCCGCAGATACAACTGGAGATCTACGAAAAAATCTTAAAGAATTCATTATCTGTAAGAGATACCGAAAAACTGGTAAAAGAAGCTAAAAACGGACCTGAACCAAAAACGGTATCAAAGCCTGCCATACCGGTTACCTACAAGAAAAGTATTAAAGAATTTACAGATTACCTGGGGACCAAGGTTGATGTAAAAGTTCAGAAAAACGGGAAAGGGAAACTAACTATTCCTTTTTCATCTGAAGAAGAATTTAATCGAATTAAAAAATTAATTCAGGGTGAAGAGTAAGCAGCTACTTCCGCTATTGTTCCTGCTTCTACTTACATTACAGCTTACCGCTCAGGAAAATGATTCACTGTCTGTAGAAAAACCAACGGTAATCGCAAGTCCAGAAGCGCCAGCAGCCTTAAAAAAGGAACAGGATTATAAACCATATAATGCCTTAGCACCCGCTAAAGCTGCATTTTATTCTGCTATTCTACCAGGTTTGGGGCAGATTTATAATGGCAGGATCTGGAAAGTGCCACTAGTATACGCGGGAATAGGGATTCCTGTTTATTTTTATATCGATAACGATAAACAATACGATCGCTATCGTACGGCTTATAAACAGCGCCTAGCCGGAAAAGAAGATGAGTTTGCGGGAAGAATATCAGACCAGGGATTGCGTAGCGCCCAGGAACTTTATCAACGTAATAAGGAAATTTCGATATTAGTGGCTATAGGCTTTTACGCATTAAATATTATTGATGCCAATGTTGATGCCCACCTGCAACAATTTAACGTAAGCGAAGACTTAAGTTTAAAACCGAATTATAATCTCGATAAATTCACAGGAAAGTCTAACTATGGATTTTCCCTGAATTTTAAATTTTAGACATGAAAATAGCACTTTTAGGATACGGAAGAATGGGAAAAGCAATTGAAAATATCGCTTTAGACCGTGGACACGAAGTTGTACTGAAAATCGATAAAAATATAGAAAGTTATAGTTTAGAAGAACTAGAAATTGATGCGGCCATCGATTTTAGTATTCCGGACGCTGCTTTCAAAAATATCACTACTTGTTTTAAAGCAGGTATTCCTGTGATTTCCGGCACTACTGGCTGGTTAGACCGATACGAAGAAGCGGTAAAAATATGTGATGAACACAAAGCTGCATTTATTTATGCCAGTAATTTTTCGTTAGGCGTGAATATATTCTTTGAGCTTAATAAGAAATTAGCAGGAATGATGAAGAATCTAGAGGAATATGGCGTAGAAATTGAAGAAATACATCATACCAAAAAATTAGATGCTCCCAGTGGTACGGCCATAAGCCTTGCCGAACAAATTATTGAAGTGAACGAAAGAAAAAAGGGATGGCATCTGGAAAAAGCTAATGATAATGAAATTCCGGTTTTCGCAAAACGAATAGAAGATGTGCCGGGTACCCATACCGTAAGTTATACCTCAAGAATCGACGATATAGAAATTATGCATACCGCGCATTCTAGAGAAGGATTTGCTAAGGGAGCCGTAGTCGCTGCAGAATGGATTAAAGGAAAGACCGGCGTATATACCATGAAAGATGTACTTTCCAGCCTACTTGAATAAAAATACCGTATTCAAATTAATTTTATAGCATAAAGCAGCTTGTAAGAAGTCTTTTAAAAGAAAAATAATAGTAACGAATATCCTTTTAGGTATACTAACAGGGAAATAATAAGATATGACATTTACAGAGTGGTTTATTTTCTTTCTGGTTGTGCAGGTGATTCATTTTGCAGGAACCTGGAAATTATATCAAAAAGCAGATAGAAAAGCATGGGAAGCATTAGTTCCAGTTTACAATGCGGTAATTTTGATGAAAATCATTAATCGCCCGTGGTGGTGGGTAATTTTGCTATTTATTCCTATTGTAAATCTTATTATGTTCCCGGTAATTTGGGTAGAAACTTTAAGAAGTTTTGGAAAAAACAGCAGCTTGGATACCTGGTTAGGAATACTCACACTAGGCTTTTATATTTATTATGTTAATTATACCCAGGATGTAAAACACATAAAAGATAGGAGTATAAAACCAAAAACAACCGTTGGAGAATGGGTAAGTTCCATTTTATTTGCTGTGGTGGCAGCCACTATAGTCCACGGTTATTTTATGCAGCCTTTCACCATTCCTACCTCTTCGCTAGAAAAAACCCTTCTAGTTGGTGATTATCTTTTTGTAAGTAAGTTTCACTATGGGGCAAGAATTCCGCAAACTCCCATAGCTTTTCCTATGGTACATGATACCATACCCGGCATAGGTATTAAATCTTATCTCTCAGAACCTCAAATCCCATATTTCCGATTACCGGGTTTCGAAAAAGTGAAGAAAAATGATATCGTGGTTTTTAACTGGCCTGTAGATACCGTAAACGCTTTTCACCAGTATGGTGACGGGAAATATTATCATAAGCCAATCGATAAAAAATCGAATTACGTAAAACGTTGCGTAGCCACACCTGGCGATTCTTTAGAAATTATAGCTGGTAAAATTCATATTAACGGGCAACCCCTTCAGTTATCTGAAAGGGCGAAGCCACAATATTCTTATCAGGGAACTACTAATGGGCAGGAACTTACTCCGCAGTACATGTATCAAATGTATGATATTACTGATGGTTTCTACTACAACAAAGCAACCAACGAGTTTATAATCTCTGCACTTCCTGAAGAGGCTGAAGAAAGATTGAAAAATAATCCGTATATCAAAACTCTGGAAAGACGGGTTTATCCTGAAGATCAAAAAACAGCCAGCTTATTCCCTAACGATAAGAAAAAGCGATATAATCTGGATTACTTTGGCCCGATCTATATTCCTGAAGCGGGGAAAACCGTAAAAATTACTCCAGAATCTTTACCTTATTACCGCCGAATCATTGAAGTTTATGAAGGCAGCGAAATGGGAATCGATAATAAAATCAGCCTAAACGGTACCCAGGTACTTTTAAATGGCCAACCTTTCGATTCTTATACTTTTAAACAGGATTATTACTGGATGATGGGTGATAATCGTCATAACAGTGAAGATAGCCGTAGTTGGGGATACGTACCCTACAACCATGTGGTAGGTAAACCGGTTTTTATATGGTTTAGTAAAGATAAATATGCCTCTGGTTTCTTAGATGGTATTCGATGGGATAGAATGTTTACAACGGTTAAAGGGGAAGGTAAACCTGTATCCTATCTCCCATATTTCCTAATTTTACTCGTGATTTTCTTCGGTTTTAATTATTTCAGAAAACGTAAAAAATCAGATTCTTAAAATGGATACTGTTTTATTACATCCGGCCTATTTTGGTCCTGTTTCGCAGTACGCCGTGATTGCGCAATATGAAAAAATAGTTTTTGAAAACTTTGATAGTTATCAAAAACAGACCCATCGTAACCGGATGTATATCTATGATGCTAATGGAAAATTATTACTAAACATTCCCATTAAGCATAAATCATCGCTTACCGGGGCAGAATCTGATGGGCGTCAACTGTATAAAGAGGTGCTGATCGATAATTCATTCGAATGGCAGAAGCAACATTGGCGTGCTTTAAAAGCATCTTACCAAACCTCTCCATTCTTTGAATTTTACGAAGATGAACTCATTTACTTGTATGAAGATCAATTTTCCCATTTAATGGATTTTAATTACCGGTGCCAGGCGTTTGTTTTTGATGCACTGGGAATTGAACCTGAAATAAAAAAATCTGAAGAATATTTTCGAATTCCTAAAGGAATGGATAATGGCCGACATCTGATTTCAGCCAAAAAAGATTTTAATTTTTTGTCTGATCGTTATCCACAGGTGTTTGAAACTAAACACCAGTTTATAAACAATCTTAGCATTCTGGATTTGATTTTTAATTTAGGACCACAAAGTTTAGAATTCCTTGAAAGACAGAACCTACCTAATTTTAATTTTTAATTGAAAAAGTGGTTAAAATTGGGTAATGATCAGAGTAAGGTACTTTAATTCGTTCATAGGAATTAATTTCAAAAACAGTATCCAGTAAATGAAAATCAATCCTTAGCGGAAAATAATTCAAATTATAAGTACTGCTAAATCCTGCTCCTTTTTTTACAAAAGCATCCTGAAACCGATCATTTCTAACCTGGTTATAAGTATAGGAAAAAGCTGTGTTATTAAAATCGCCGCTAATTATAACCGGGTATTCTGAAGAATCAATAGAACGTTTCACTCTTTCTGACTGGTTTTGCTGCCTAACAAATCCGCTCGATATATTTTTTATTACTTTTTTGGATTCCTGTTTATTTTTAAAATTATCGACCTCCTGAACATCCTCGGTTACTTGTAAACTCTGAAAATGTATATTATAAAGTCGTATGGTATCCTTTTTTATAATAATATCAGTGAATATGGCATTATTATTATCACCAGTGAAATTATCAACATGAAAATCTAAAGACCGCTTGGCAAGCAACGGAAACTTAGAAAATATGGCCTGCCCAAAAGATGATTTATCAGAGCGATATTTGATAAATTTATAGGGATATTTTTTTTCCAGGTATTCATTTTTGTAATATTCTTCTATAGTTAAAATATCTGGGTCTGCTTCCTTGATTATATCATTAATTTTTTCAGGAATATTCTTTTCATCCGTCCAATTTGATTTATTGAACATCCTAACATTATAATTCATTATAGAATATTCTCCCCTAGTATTATCATCGCTAAATGGCCATCTATAGAACTTAGAAGCAAAGCCAAACCCCACGATCATAATTAACAGAGACAATATCATTTGTCGCTTCATTCGCACTAACCAATATAAAAAGAAAACAAGGTTAGCGATAATTAAAATGGGGACTCCTAAAGTTAAAACTGAAATTAAAGGATAACTTTTGGGTGGTATATAAGGCAAAAAATAAGCTATAATGAGGCCTATTGCCAATATGGAATTAAGAAAGAAGATAAGTTTATCAAACCAGGATAGTTTTTTCATCTAGTCATCTTTACCCGCCTGAAAAAGAAAATCTTTTTCTGCTTTCGTTAAACTTTCATATCCGCTCTTGCTAATTTTGTCCAAAATTGAATCTATTCTTTGTTGCTTTTCAGATTTAGACATGGTTGAAGAAGTCCTTGAAGCAGAAGCATAGGATGCTTTAGACGCTCTTTTAGACGTATTATGCACCGTCTTCATTTTGGCCTTCTTCTCTCGTTTTTTAAACAGATTTGCAATACCATCCATCAAATTTTCCCACCAGGCTCCAATATCATTTCCTTTATGAAGTTGTGTCGTATATAGGTAGCCTAATCCAGCCCCACCAAGATGCGCTAAATGACCACCGGCATTGCCCATAGGGATCTGGATAATATCTATGGCAACCAAAGTAGCTGCAATCCACCAAAACTTTACATTTCCAATAATTAGCAATCGAACATACATATTCGGAGCCTGAGTAGCAACTCCAATTAAAACCGCCATTACTCCGGCTGAAGCGCCTACAAGATAGGATTTACCACCCGAAAAGGCAGGGAATAAATTATAACTCAGCATAAACACCAAACCTCCTATGATCACTCCCAAAAAATAATAATTCAAAAGCCGTTTAGGAGAAAAGAAATTTAGAAAATATATTCCCGAAAAATATAATATCAACATGTTTGAAGCCAAATGCCAAATCCCTCCGTGTAAAAAAGAATACGAAATGATCGTCCAGGGTTTCAGAATAAATTCCGCAGGATCCGAGGGTAATACAAACCAGTCGTAAAAAGCGGTAAATCCGGATATTTTAAAAAGGGAAAATACCGTATTCAGAACCCCAAAAAATAAAAAAACAAGCACGTTTATGGCGATAAGCTTCTCTGTAACCGTGGCTGTGTTTATTTTATAGCGTATCTTATCTGATGCCCTCATCTAGTTCCACCTATTTTGGTTAAACTGATTTTTCTTCCAGTACCACATAGTGATAAATCCAATAACTGCACCCCCAATATGCGCCCAGTAGGCCGTATTTGAAGGTCCTAAAAGAGTATTTCCGGTCACGGCTGAATAGACATTCAAAAGAAAATAACCCCCTATTAGGTACTTTGCTTTGATGGGTATAGGAATAAACATTATATATAATGGCAAGTTTGGATAAATCACAGCAAATGCTGCCATAACACCAAATATTGCTCCTGAAGCTCCAACCATGGGTACCATAAAAGAACTGGCAAGATCATTGACTAAAGCATTCCCACCATTGTACATCATTCCATAAGACTGACCATCAAACTGGTTAAGTAAATCATTGATTTGAGCTACCGTAGCACCGTTCTCAAGCAAAGCATTGTAAGCCGAATTAAAATCGAGATAAGAAAATAGTATCTGAAGCCCTGCTGCCCCCAATCCGGCCGAAAAATACAGGAATAAAAAGCGATTCTGACCAATACTTTGCTCTAAAAAACTCCCGAAGATATAAAGCGCAAACATATTGAAGAATATATGCGAAATCCCGCCATGCATAAACATGTGTGTAAGTATCTGCCAAAAATGAAAATTTTGATTCTCGGGAAACCATAAAGCGAAAAGTTCATATGCTTTTACACCAATAACCTGGCTACCAATAAAAAATAAAATATTTGCTATTAAAATAACTTTTACAGATTCCGAAATTCTTCCCATTTAGGTAAATTTTTTATCTAATTCATCTACTGTTAAGGTCACAAACACCGATTTGTTAAACGGACTTACATCTGGTTCCTTACAGGCGAACAATCGATTTACAATATGTTGCTGCTCTGTACTATTTAATAGAGTTCCGGATTTCACGGCCATCCCTTTTGCCAGTGATTTTGCCAACAAATCAGTTTGTGAAAATCCATTATCAGGAACTTCATTTTCAAAATCAGACAACAGCTGCTCTAGCAAAATACCAACTTCACTTTCGCTGATTAAGGTTGGTATCCCCGTAATCTCTACAGTTTCGTCTTCAATATTAGAAAAAATAAAACCAGTTTGTTCTAAAGATTCCTTAATTTCTTTAAGCATTTCAATTTCATGCGTGTTAAACTGCAATTGTAAAGGAAAAAGAAGTTGCTGGCTTACCGCCGCAGCGATCGTAATATTTTTTAATAACTCTTCATACAAAATTCTGGTATGCGCCCGATTTTGGTCGATTACCAAAATGCCGCTTTTCAACGTAGAAACGATATATTTTTTTTGAAGTTGAAATGTACCTGCCTCAGATCCCGAATGATTATCATCAAAAAGCTTCCCGGTTACTTCTTCGCTTTCAAACTCTACCTGTTTAAACTGATGCTGATTGGTTTCTGGAGTTGTTTTTAAGCCCGCATATAAACTTTCCCAGGACTGTGTATTTTCTTTTCTAAAATTATGACTTTTTCCAGATCGTATAGACGATGTATTTAATTCGTTCTCGAACGGATTAAAGCTACGATCTACTTCGATTTTAGGAACTTGAGCCTGTCTATTTTTATACTCATAAGGTGTATCCAGGTTCGCGTCACGATCAAAATCTAAAACAGGAGCTACGCTAAACTGTCCTAAACTATGCTTAATGGCACTTCTTAGCATCGCATAAAGCGCATGCTCGTCATCAAACTTAATTTCGGTCTTAGTGGGATGGATATTAATATCTATACTCTTTGGATTTACATCCAGATAAAGAAAATAACTTGGATAGGTCTTTTCTTTCAATAAACCATCAAAAGCAGCGGAAACAGCGTGGTTTAAATACGGACTTTTAATAAACCTATTATTTACAAAAAAGAACTGCTCTCCCCTGCTTCTCTTTGCAAACTCCGGCTTCCCAACAAAACCGGAAATTTTCACTATCTCGGTATCTTCATTTACCGGAACCAGCTTTTCGTTTGTTTTGGCTCCAAAAATATTTGTAATTCGTTGCCGGTGATTTGTTGATGGCAACTGAAAAAGCTCTCCTCCATTATGAAAAAGTGAAAAGGCAATTGAAGGATGTGCCATAGCTACACGTTGAAATTCATCGATAATATGGCGCAATTCTACCGCATCAGATTTTAAAAAGTTTCTTCGGGCGGGAATATTGTAAAAAAGGTTCTTCACACAAAGGGAAGTTCCTTTTGGTGTCACGCACGGCTCCTGTGAAGTTACTTTGCTACCTTCTATTTTAATACAGGTACCTACTTCTTCATTCTGAGGTTTGGTTTTTAATTCAACATGAGCAATTGCCGCAATAGAAGCCAATGCTTCTCCCCTAAAACCTTTTGTGTTTAAACTGAAAAGATCTTCAGCAGATTTAATTTTTGAAGTCGCATGCCGCTCAAAACACATACGGGCATCTGTAAGACTCATCCCGGCGCCGTCGTCTACAATCTGTATTAAGGTTTTACCGGCATCTTTTACTACGACCTGTATATTATGAGCATAAGCATCTATAGCGTTCTCCAGTAATTCTTTGATAACAGAAGCTGGGCGCTGTACTACCTCTCCCGCAGCAATCTGGTTTGCAACGTGATCTGGTAAAAGTTGTATAATATCACTCATTTAACGAGGATTCGAGAAGATAGACAAATCAAAATCTATAATCCATAAAAAAATAAAAATAAGGACAATAGCTACATAAATAACACGGCGATTGATTTCCCGATTGCCACGATTTCGGCTGGCCTTACGATCTCTAGACCATTGGGCTCCAAAATCTATTGCGTTTGTAGCTTCCCTATATTTATTAAATTTCGAATCAAAATCGTAAATATTACCCGTATCCTTGCCTTTGTAGTAACGAGGAGTATAATTATAACGGGCGTTTTTCTTGGTTTTTAAAAAATTGACTCTCAAAATTATTGCTTTAAAACGTGGTACATCAAATTTACTCAAAAGCTTTCTAAAATAGAAGAGCTCTTCTATAAAATATAAAAAAGCAATAATAATGCCGCTTTAAAAAAGCGGCATTTAGATCATGATATTGTTCTCTACCTAGGATTATTAAAATCTGGCTTCTTTTCTTAATTGTGCCATTTTGATCGCTGCAATAGCAGCTTCCGTTCCTTTATTTCCGTGCTTACCGCCAGAGCGATCTAAAGCCTGCTGCATATTATTATCGGTAAGTACACAAAAGATGACCGGAGTATCGCTATTTACATTCAACTGAGTAATTCCATTAGAAACACCCTGACAAACAAAATCAAAATGTTTTGTTTCTCCCTGAATCACACTTCCTATTGCGATAATACCATCCAGCATATCATAAGTTTCCTGCATTTTCTTGCAGCCGTAAGTTAATTCAAAACTTCCCGGCACGTTCCAACGTACTATTTTTTTCTCTAGTACACCATGTTCCTTTAAGGTCTCAAAAGCTCCCTGAAACAAACCTTCAGTTACTTTATCATTCCATTCTGAAACAACAATCCCAAACCGAAATTCTTTCGCGTTTGGGATTGAAGATTTATCGTATTCCGATAGATTATTTCCTTCGGTTGCCATATATTTTATTCATTCATTGCCTGAGCCTGACCAATAAATACAGGTGCTTCACCTGCTTCCGGAGACTCTGGATATTCATTTTCCAATTTGTTTAGATACTTTAAAGCATCTTCAGCATTTCCTACTTCTAAGGCTGTAATCGCAGCTTTCAATAAAAATTTTGGTGTAGTAAAGCTGTTAGATCTCATATTTGCAGCTTTCACATAATAATCTAAAGCTTCCTCTGGTTGCTCTAATTGCATAAAAGCATCTCCAATACCACCAGTTGCCAAGGGCGCTAAGATCTCGTCATCGCTTTTAAAGTCCTCAAGATAATCTATAGCTTCCTGATATTTACCTGTATAAAGATAAGCGAAACCAGCATTATAAGAAGCGATATTTGCACTGGGAGTACCCCCGTAGTTGTCAATAATATCTAAGAAACCATATTTCCCTTCACCGCCATTTAATGCAAGGTTATAAAGGGAGTCACTTTGTGTAGCTCCAGCACTCATAGCTGCCTGCATATAATTTTGTGCCTGTGCCATTTCATTAGCAGCTTCGGCTTTTTTTGGTTCCTGAATCCATTGTTCGTATCCAAGATACCCCAAAACAGCGATCACTACAATTCCCAATACAATGTAAATGTATTTTTGATTGTCGGCTACCCATGTTTCGGTACGACTGGCTCCCTCATCCAGCGTATTGAAAACTTCTTCTGTAGTGGATTGCCCATCTACATATTCGTTTTCGTTGTTTTCTTCTACGTCCTGGATTTTCTCCTTTGGTGGTTTATATCCTCTTTTCTTATATGTTGCCATAAGATATTTTTAATGCGTGGCAAAAATATAATATTTTGTGAAAATTAAAAGGGAATTTATTTGTATTTTTTGAATATTTTAAGCTCTTTCGCTTAGGAATTTCTGGCAACACCAAACAACCAAAACCTAGTTGATTTTCAATAAATTATGCATCTAAAACATCTTTCCCTTTTAAATTATAAGAATCTGGAGTCGTCTTCTTTCGACTTTGATCCTAAGATTAACTGTATGGTTGGGCATAACGGTGTTGGAAAAACAAATGTTTTAGACAGTATTTATCACCTTGCTTTCGGAAAAAGTTATTTTAATCCTATTACCAGCCAAAACATTAATCATGAAGCCGATTTCTTCGTGGTTGATGGTACTTTTGAAAAGAACGATAAAGAGGAGCAAATTTTAGTTAGCGCTAAACGTGGACAAAAAAAAGTCATTAAAAGAAATCAAAAACCTTATGAGAAGGTTAGTGAACATATTGGCTTTATTCCGGCAGTAATTATTTCTCCGGCAGATCGGGATCTAATTATAGAAGGTAGCGAAACCCGGAGAAAGTTTATGGATGGTGTTATTTCCCAAAGTGATAGTGGATACTTAAACGATCTTATTAACTATTCCAAAATTGTTTCACAGCGAAATTCTCTTTTAAAATACTTTGCGGCCAATCATACCTTCGATAGAGATACACTTGAAGTATATAACCTTCAACTAAACGATTTAGGAACAAAATTGTATAAAAAGCGAGTAGATTTTTTACAGGAATTTGTGCCAATTTTCAACAAAAGATATGCTGAAATTACCAACAATAAAGAACCGGTAAGCATCGAGTATAAAAGTCAGCTTTCCCATAAAACACTCTCTAAACTCTTAGAGGATCAGCTTCAAAAAGACATGGTCTTACAATATACCAGTGTAGGCACGCATAAGGATGACTTAAGTTTTGAGATTGAAGGCCACCCCATCAAGAAATTCGGCTCGCAGGGACAGCAAAAATCATTTTTAGTGGCCTTAAAACTGGCACAATTCGATTTTATAAAAAAAATAAGCGGCGTTAACCCAATTTTACTACTTGATGATGTTTTTGATAAACTGGATGAACAACGTGTAGCACATATTGTTGCTTTAGTAGCCACTAACGAGCTTGGACAAATTTTTATAAGCGATACCCATGCCGAAAGGACCGAAAAAGTAGTCAAAGAAAGTAACCAAACCTATAAAATATTTAAATTGTGAAAAATACCGGAGTATTTTTTTTGTTATTCAGTTTAATCCTGTTAAGTTGTAATAAGCAGGATCCCAAAGAACAAATACAGTTTATAGAAGGATACTGGGAAATTGATAAGGTTGAAGTTAGCCCGGATTCTACCATAACCTATTCTATAAATGATAATATAGATTATTTTGAAGTAAAGGGGAACAGCGGGCAACGCACCAAATTAAGACCTCAATTAGACGGAAGCTTTAAAACCACCAATTCTGCTGAAAAAATTGAGCTGAAAATAGAAGAGGATAGCCTTAGGATTTATTACAAAACCGCCTTCGATAATTGGAAAGAAACCGTTTTAAAAGCTTCTCCTGAAGAGTTAGTCATAAAATCAAATCAGGATAAAATTTATCATTACAAACACTATACCCCTAAAAGCATCGACACCAATGAAAAGGAATAATGAGAATTTGAGTTTAGGAGACGTTTTAAAGGAATTTGTATCTAAAAATAACCTGGAGAAAGGTCTTGATAAAGTACATGTTCGCGATGCATGGAACCAACAAATGGGCCCGGCAATCCAAAAATATACCACCGCTATAAAACTACAGGGAACTACGCTTTATGTGCAGTTAAGCTCTTCGGTCCTGCGAGAAGAATTAAGCTATGGCAAAGAAAAGATCGTAAAAATGCTTAATGAAGAATTAGGAAAAGAGCTTATTGAGAAATTAGTGCTTCGGTAAATAGTCTCTTAGAAAACAATAGGTGAAACAATGAACATTTTCAGTATTTTTTCTATGGCTAAAATATGGGTGATGCGATCAAAAAATGTGATCGCATAACTTAAGATTTGATTCGCCCCCCTTTTCTACTGAAAGTATTCTGCTTTCAAAATACTATAATAAATCGTATCTCTGCGGCGATTGTTCGTCAAGAGTGTATGACTTCGCAAAATTCCTTCTTCCACAAAACCCGATTTTAATAATGAATTTCTGGCTGCTCTATTCAAAACGTCTGTTTTAGCCTCTACCCGCTCTAATGCTAATGTTTTAAAGCAATAGTTGAGTAGCAATACTTTTGCCTGGAAATTATATCCGTTTCCCTGAAAATCTTTTCCCAGCCACGTCCAACCAATTTCAATTCGTTGATCTTTTTCAGAGTAATTTCCAAAACTGGTAGAACCTATAATCCTCCCTGGAATTACTACATTAGACCGGACACTAAGTTGAGAGAATATTTTTGCTAGTTATTACCTTAGCAATTATGAGAAGAAAATCTAAACATTACACCTTAGAATTTAAACAAAAAGCAGTCGAGTTAAGTTATGCTAAAGGCAATGTAAAACAAGTATGTGAAGACTTGGATATATTTCCATCTGTACTTTACCGTTGGCGTAGAGAGTTAAAAGATTACGGTAACAACAGTTTCCCTGGCCGTGGTAATCCTAAAATGACCGATGAAGAAAAAGAGATAGCCCGATTAAAAAAGGCATTAAAAGAAGCCGAGTTAGAACGAGACATCTTAAAAAAGGCCATCAGCATCTTCTCCGCGAGCGACAAGAAAAATACAGGTTTATAAAACAACACCTTATGAGATTTCCTGTCGAGACGATGTGTAAAATATTGAAAGTAAGCAAAAGTGGCTATTACCATTGGTTACAATCGGGACCAAGTAAATTATGGTTAGAAAATCAAAAGGTAACTGGGCTTATTAAATCTATATTTAAAGATAGCTTTCAAAGCTATGGTTCACCTAGAATAAAAACAGAACTAGAGACATTAGGCTATAAAATATCAAAGCCTAGAGTTGCACGTATTATGAGTGCTAATTATTTGTTTGCAAAACGAAAACGTAAGTTTAAAGCAACCACATATAGTCAACATAATTACCCCATAGCTCCTAATTTATTAAACCAAAACTTTGAAGTAAGCCGACAGGATCAAGTTTGGGTAAGCGATATAACCTATATCAAAACCAAACAGGGCTGGTTATACCTTACTGTCATTATTGATTTGTTTAACCGCAAAGTTGTTGGATGGGCTCTAAGCGATAATCTAAGTACAGAAGACACTATTATTAAGGCTTGGCATATGGCTATAAAGAAAACTACTTTAACCCAGTCTTTAATTTTTCATTCCGACCGAGGTATACAATATGCCAGCCATAAGTTTACCTCATTAATTAAAAGTTACAATGGCTTAGTAAACCAATCTATGAGCAGAAAAGGTAATTGCTGGGATAATGCCATTGCTGAATCGTTCTTTAAATCATTAAAGGTAGAATGGGTTTATAGGCACAATTATAAGTTGAGATCTGAAGCGGAGTTATCCATCTTTGGATGGATAGAAACTTGGTATAATAATAGAAGAAGACATTCCTTTTTAGGAAATAGAACTATAAGAGAATTTGAATTAGACATGTATAACCTTAAACTAGCAGCGTAGTCATTCAACTATTTGTCCAGTTTTTTGTTGCAAGTCCATTTCGGAGCTGAAAATGTTAAATTAGACTCTATCAATAAACTGATTAAAATAAAAAACAACAGTCATATGATTTCAGTTTACGACAACGGATTAGAGAAATGGAAATATTTGGAATATAATGGACCAATTATATCTAAAATTTACGGAATTGAAACTTGGGCTGAATTAAATCAATACGTACGCTAACAAAGGTAACCGTTGCACAAGCTAATGATTCCTATAAATCCTCATCCAAATAAACCGTTTTAAGCGGTTTATTATTTAAAGTTGGATATTGAGACCTTCAAAAAACAGACTGTTTAGGAGGCCGCTTTTAAACGCTCCTTCGAGGTTTTGATAATAAATGGGCTGGGAAAGCTGGGCTGCCCCAGTTTTTACACGTTTACCCGAATATTTGAGGTACTTCTTCATATTATAGGCAATGGCAGCCAGGTACGACCTCACATGAAGATCTTATTTACTGTCTTTAAATGGTAATTTATTTTTTGCTGAGCATTTTAATAGTAGCCGTTAGGCTAGGGGAGTGTTGAGAGTAACCGAGGTTGAGTTTTTATGGGTAAACCAATCCAAGAAATCTACTGGAATTTATTTGTATGTCGCTGTAAATGCTTTTAAATGAATTAAAAATCCATTAGATTAGTGTTTTAACTAAAATGGATATAACACAACTTGTTTTGTTATCCGTATCTTGTAAAAAATTTGCCTGACATAAAGATTGGAGTTAACACAAAGACATAAAAAGAAATTAAAATGGACAACCCGAATGGCTTATGCTAGTTTAGGTATTTTGATTTTTGCTCTTTTGGTAAATGAATTTAGAGAACCATTACTCGGAATTAAAAAAGTTTATGCACCGCATAATTTCGGATTTAACTTTGTGTTTTTTCTTCCATCTATGTTAACTGCTATCGGACTTGGATTTGCTGTAATCGGACGAACAACAAAATATTGGAAAGCCTGGACTGACTTTAATAAAAAATTAAAATTAATTGGACTGTCAATTCCTGCAATCGGAATTTGGTTATTTATGATTATTAAAATATTTATTAACTAAAAGCATTGACTTTGGGTTCATATTTCGGTAGAGTATTTTTAAATTTCATTGGTGCAGTTATGAGGTGGTGCTATGGGAGTATTTGGAGATCCCCACACAAGAAAAAGCCTGTTAATTTCTTAAGCTAACGACAAAATGACAATATAAAAGAGTAATGAGAATTGAGAAATTAAAAAAACATAACTATTAATAATCAATAACTAAATTTGACTTTAGTCAGAATTTGAGCGCAGATTTGTAAATTTGATTATTTTACCAAAATTTGGTATATTTGATTAAACTTAAAGCAAAATGAAAAACACATCAATTTCACTCGGAAATTACTTTGACCAGTTTGTACAAACCCAAGTTTCGGCTGGACGATACAAAAATGTTAGTGAAGTAATCAGAGCCGGACTTAGACTTTTGGAAAATGAGGAGAGTAAAGTAATTGCTTTGCGAAATGCAATTCAAGAAGGAATTGATAGCGGAATTGCTCATGATTTTGACCCGAAAAAAAATCTTGAGGAATTAAAAGCCAAACGCAGAAAGAATGGTTAAATACGAATTGACCAATAAAGCTGTAGCCGACTTAAACGAAATTTGGGAATATACACTCGAAAATTGGTCTGAAAATCAAGCTGACAGATATTACGATATGCTTCTGGGTATTTGCCAAGATATTGCTGACAATCCAGAGCTTGGAAAAAATTATGATGGAATTAAATCTGACCTTTTCGGACTAAAAGCAAATCAACACGTAATATTTTATCGCAAATCAGAAGTGAATCCAATCGAAATAACGAGAATTTTGCACGAACGAATGGATTTGAAAAAAAGAATAACTGAATAATAAAAACTGCACCCAATAACTAAGTCTTCGTGTGGTCGGTACGACCTAACATCAAGATCCTGTTGATTGGCAGTTATGTGGTCTTTATTTTTTGTTGAGTCTTTTAATAGTAGCCGTTAGGCTAGGGGAGATTTGAGAGTAATATAGGTTGAGTTTTTACGAGGAACCAATCTATAAAAGTTACTGAAATTTATATGCATGTTGCTATAAACGCTTTTTTAGAAATAAAAAGTAAGGTAGATTAGTGTTTTGACTAAAATGGAGATAATACAACTTGTTGTGTTATCCATATGTTGTGCTTAATTTGATGAAATATCTAAGTTTTAATTCGAGGAAATCATTAGAAAAGGAGAAGCTCATATTTGAAGAGCCTTTCTTACTTATAATTTTAGAACATTTTCAGTACTTTATTTTAATTATTGCTCCTATTATTTTCGGATTAGCCTTTTTCTATGTGCAATTGTATTTTCAAAATCCTGTTCTTTTTCCGTTTTCAATTGTGACTCTATTATTAAGTTTTTTGATTACCCTATTTATTTTTCTTCAAATTAAAAAGACCGCTACATTTAGGAAAATTAAGGGGAAGGGAAATAGAAAAGAGAACATGAATTTGATCGAAAGTATTTGTAATAGAAATGATTGGAAAATTTTACATACAGACAATCATTCACATGTTATCTTGATAGAGAATTTAACATTGGCTTATCATAACGGAAGAGAATTATTCATTCTTTGCAAGGATGATAAAGTCTATATAAAGTGTTTAACATATTCAATACACGATTTAAAAAGCCCTTTTCATTGGAATAGTCAAAGGAAAATAGAAAATATGTTTATTGAAAAAATTGTATAAACACTAAGCACAACATTATATAAAAAAAATGCTTAAACCTGTCTTGAATCGTAATTCCGTGCTCACTCGCCACGCCTGATTGTACTTCGGATAATCAAGCTCGCCTGTAAGCTTCCCCTAATTAGAACTGCCTGATTTAGAGATTTTAAGTTTCCTGAATAAAACGCTAACTAATCGAAATCTGCTTTATCACAAATTCAGCCACTTATATGCATTGTGGCAAAGTTGTTGTAAATTTCCCCCCCGGTAAAATAACTAGTGGAAAATTGAAACGATTTATGAAAGTAAGTATTTGGTCAGATGTTAGATGTCCTTTCTGTTATATCGGAAAGAAGAAATTTGAAGACGCTCTTGAAAAGTTTTCAAATAAACATGAAGTAGTAATCGTTTGGAAAAGCTTTCAGCTTGACCCTTCTTTAAAGACAGATACGCACACTTCTATGCTGGATTATTTTGTGAAGACTAAAGGTGTAAGTGAAGAGCAGGCCATGCAAATGTTCAGTGGAGCTACAAAAATGGCAGAGGAAACAGGTATTGCCATGAATATTCAGAAAGGAATCCTGGCGAATTCTTTCAATGCACACCGCCTTATCCAATTTGCTAAAACCAGGGGCTTAGGGAATGAGGTTAAAGAAGCTCTCTTTAAAATTCATTTTGAAGAAGGGAAGAATATTGATGATATTTCTATACTCTCAGAGGTTGCTGTATCTATAGGCCTGGATGCTGAAGAGGTTAAGCAGGTTTTAAAATCAGATGACTTTGCTTATGAAGTGAAACAGGACGAGATGGAAGCCCGTAATATTGGTGTAAGAGGAGTTCCATTTTTTGTATTTGATGATAAATATGCAATTTCCGGAGCCCAGCCAGTTGAAGCTTTCCTTCAGACCTTAGAAAAAGTCTGGGAAGAAAATAAATCTGAGCTTAAAATCTCAGAAGGGGATTCTTGTTCCAGCGAGGGAAACTGTGACTAAGAAACAAGTGACTTAAGCCATTATGCCTAGCTTTTCTTAGAATCCTTTAGATTAGTCATCGCTAAAAGAGAAATAAACGTACCGATACGTTTATACATATGTTAGGCTTTATTAAAAAAAATATGACTATACTGAAATTCTTATTTCATTATTATGGACTTGAAAATGGACCATTCCGAAAAATTACTGAATTTGGTTATGAAAAAGCTGAAGAAATCCAAAATCAAATCTCGAAAGGATGGAATAGTAAAGGACCAGAGAATTATATTAAATTAAGGGAAAATTTATCTAAAAGGGAGGTAAACTAAATAGAAATGACCCTTTCTATTTTACATTAGGAGAATGTGAGTGGGCGAAATCTTGGTACATAAATCCAGGTATTATAAAAATTCCTATAACTGTTTTTAAGCCTGAACATATAAGTTTTACTTATCCTGATAGTTATCATTTCAGTTATACGATGAGCCAAAACTTGAAACTTATAGAAAGGATTGTAACGGGCAAGTTTTTTTATTGAGTGAAATAAACAATCTGTTTAATAACTATGGACTGCCGACCGAGGAAAAATCACAAATTCAAGAAAGTTCAAAGTACGATAGATAATATATAGAAGTTCAAGTTTGGGATAGTGAAATAGTAAATGAATATAAAAACAAAGCCTAATAACTAAGTCTTCGTTCTAACATGAAGATCCTGCTGACTGGTGTTTTTGGAGAACGTTTTATTAGCATCCGTTAGGCTAGCGGAGTTTTGAGAGTAATACAGATGTAGTGCTTACGGCCAAACACCTCGAAAACCAATAATTGGCAAAAAAAGTCCCCTAACAGGCTATAAAAATAATGTTCAAAAAAAAACACTATTTTGATAGCTATCGTTGTGTAACAAGCCGGAACATAACGCAAACTTCGAAAGAACAATTTATTTCAAATTATAAATTGATTATATTAGCCTGATGAAAATTAAAGATAGCATAGAGGCAAAAATGATTGATTTTACTTCGTTGTGTAGACTGTACAATGTGAAAAATCTATATGCTTTTGGTTCTGCTACCACGGATGATTTTGATGAAAGCTCAAGCGATATTGATTTATTGATTGAACTAGAAGAAGATGATCCATTAGAAAGAGGAGAAAAACTTTTAGCTATCTGGGATAAATTAGAAGAATTCTTTCAAAGAAAAGTGGATTTATTAACCCAATCTTCACTTAGAAATCCAATTTTGAAGAAAAATATTGATGCTACAAAAGTTTTAATTTATGACGGAAAAAGGCAAGAAGTATCTCTCTGACATACTAATTGCAATTGATCTAATTGAAAACTTTATAGCCGAATACTCCAGATTTTAATTCTTATCAAAAAGATTTAAAAACACAAAGTGCAATAGAAAGACAATTAGCAATAATTGGAGAAGGATTAAACAAACTCAGACAAGTTGAATTAGACCTTTCTATTCAACATGATAAGAAAATAATAGGGTTTAGAAATCGATTAGTCCACGCATATGATAGTATTGACGAAGCTATTGTCTGGGTAATTGTAAAAAGACATTTGCTAGAATTAAAAAATGAAATTCAAAATTTAGTAGTATAATAAGCCGGCTAATTGCCAACAATCGCTTAATCGCAAATAAAGGACAGCTTGGAAAAAAGTATTGTTTAGTAGTTTGCTGATTTGAAAACCAAAGATTTTTTTAAGACCAAGCACCTCCAAAACCAAGCATTGGCAAAAAATCCTTTAAGCTGCCTTTAAAATCGGGCTACTTGAAATTATAATCCTCGCCAGAAGCTAATAGTTTCAATAAATAATACGCTATTAACAGAGCGTTTTTCAATCTGTAAAGCTTTCAGATAAAAATATTTTATAGGAAACCGCCATCAAAATAAATGGTTTTAATTAATTTTAGAAGTATGAACTTAAGGCCTCTTGCAAGTCCTTTATTGGTAGGTTAGGGATTTAAACCAATGAAAGAACTCCTTGAACATATTAAGACAATTGAACACGGTTTCAAACATATTATAGAAGCTGGAACCAGTATCCTAAACGATAAGAGCCAACCTCATTTGGAGCTAGCACAAGAATTTTTATCTGATGAAAGTTATCAGGTAAGAATGTTGGGAACTTATATGTTAGGAGAACTTTCAACTGATCATCCACAAGCCTTAAAAATCCTGAGAACAACAGTGGCGCAAGACCCGAATTGGAGGGTTCAGGAAATGCTGGCCAAAGCCTTTGATCATTATTGTTTTAGCATTGGTTATGAAAAAAGCCTATCCACCATTAAAGAGTGGTTATCACAACCCAACCCCAATACCAAAAGGGCAGTTATCGAAGGGCTAAGAATATGGACAGGAAGACCTTATTTTAAAGAAAATCCACAAGTTGCGATCACCCTGATAAGCGAATACCGGGAGAATGAAAATAAATATTTAAGAAATTCTATTGGAAATTCCTTACGGGATATTCGAAAAAAGCACCGAGAGGTCGTAGATCAGGAAATATCCCATTGGGTCAATGATCCCCGCTTTGAATATCTAAAGAAACTAATTCAAAAATAAGGTCGGCCCGATCGCAATCATTAGTAATAGAAAACCTAAGATGTGGGGCCGCATTAATAGATAATAATTAAAAAAATTGCTAAAATATCTTTTCTGGTAAACCTATATTAGGTGTAGATTGGCAGTACGATCTTTAAAAGATGGAAACAAATAAGTGATAAAAAAGGAGCTCTATTAATTAACTTTATTAGCCGTTACGATGATTAGTATTTTTTTAGCGAGTCTTTTAATAGTAGCCGTTAGGATAGTTGAGATTTAAGATAGATTTAGATTAAGTTTTTACGGCTGCACTAATCTTAAAACTACTGGAACTTATATAAACGCAGCTGCAAATACTTTTAAAACTACAAGAGGCTATATACAAAATGGTAGCCGTTGTACATAAAGATTACTAATATGAAGAAACGACTTTTACTCCTAGTAATTTATCTAGCGTTCATTAGTCTGGGATTACCAGATTCCCTACTTGGTTCGGGATGGCCTTCTATGTTCATCAGCTTTGATGTGCCAATACACTATGGGGGTATAATAGCGATGATAGTCGCTTCGGGAACCGTTATATCCAGTCTATTTAGTGCAAAGTTAATACAACGTTTCGGTGTGGCCAAAATAACTACTATTAGTGTTCTTATGACCGCTCTAGCTCTTCTGGGATTTGCACATTCAGAAAATTTTATTTTCATCTGTATTTTAGCTATTCCTTTAGGTTTGGGAGCTGGGTGTGTGGACGTTGCATTGAATAATTATGTTGCACTACACTATAGGGCGATCCACATGAACTGGCTACACTGTTTCTGGGGCGTTGGAGCAGCTATTGGCCCTATGCTAATGGCAAGATATTTGGCAATGGGGCAATCATGGAAAGAGGGCTACAACGCGGTAAGCTGGGTTCAAATGGGGCTGGTCTTCATATTACTATTGTCTATTCCCCTATGGGGTAAAAAAGCGAAAAATCAAGAAGCTTCCCGGGGGTCTCAATCTAAACTTTCTTTAATGAAATTAATTTCGCTTCCAGGAATAAAATCAGCCTTGTCGGTTTTCTTTTGCTATTGTACAATTGAAGCAACCTTTGGTCTATGGGGGGCGAGTTACCTTGTTTTAGTAAGGGATTTTAAAGCAGAACAAGCTGCGAAATTTGTAGCCATATATTATGCAGGAATAACAATTGGTAGATTTATTTCTGGTTTTGTTTCATTAAAATTAAATAATCAGGCATTGGTAAAATTAGGTCAGGGATTGATCGTATTAGGGATAGTAACCCTCATTTTGCCATTTCAAGCCAGCATTTTACCTGGCTTTTTTTTAGTAGGTTTTGGTTGTGCTCCTATATTTCCTAGCCTATTGCACAACACACCTCACAATTTTGGAAAAACCAATTCAGAATCAATAATGGGGCTGCAAATGGCTTTTGCCTATATAGGTATTACACTGATGCCATTTATTTATGGAAAATTAGCATCATATATTGGATTTTCATCTTTAATTTGGTTTTTGATTATAATTCTTTCCATAAAAATTTATATGAATATACGCTTGAATAAGAGGGTTTTAACTCAACAATATACCTAGTGAGTAATTCTTCGGTAAGCATTTTAATAGTAGCCTTTATGCTATTGGAGATTTGAGAGTAAGAAAGGTTTAGTATTTACAGGCATTCCTAATCCTTAAAAACTCTTGGAATTGATATATGTAGTTACAATTGCTTTTAAAATAATAAAAAATAAGGTAGATTAGTACTATAAGTGAAATGATTGTAGCATAACTTATTGTATTATATACATATGGGTAAGAGGTAGTAATTTTTGAACTAAATTTAAACGAATTAAATGTCTTTTAATAAAAATCTAACAGCACAAGAAATTGAATCCATATTGGAGATTTTAAAATCTCGTTTTGAGGTTCAAAAAAGATTTGAAGAATTGAATTGGGCTGATGTTGAAAAAAAACTGGAACAAAATTTAGATAAATTATGGTCTCTTAATGAAATGGAAAAGACAGGAGGGGAACCAAATTTATTAGATTTTAATATTAATAAAAAAGAATATATTTTTTGCGATTCTTCGAAAGAAAGTCCAGCACGAAGAAGAAGTCTTTGTTATGACCAGCAAGCCTTAGCAGCGAGAAAAAAATTTAAGCCTGCTGCTAGTGTTAAAGAAGTAGCTGCCGAAATGGGAATTGAATTAATGAATGAAGAGCATTATAGAAAATTACAAACCTTAAATGAATTTGATACAAAAACTTCAAGTTGGCTAGAAACGCCTAAACATATTAGAAAACTAGGAGGCGCTATTTTTGGAGATTTCCGTTATGGCCAAGTATTTATCTATCATAACGGCGCAGATTCCTATTACGCCGCAAGAGGATTTCGTGGAATAGTAAAAATTTAGAACCTAAACCCAGCTTATGATATTCATACGTTACCTAACGCAATTAACTTCACTAATAAAAAATCAAGAGAAGTGTTTTTCAATTTTTATAGTCTTTAGCGGGCTTTTCAGGTAAAATCATTTTATAGTAGACCACAATTGGTTTGCAGACTTTTAGTTAGATGTTTAGTACTAGATAGAAGGAAGAATGGCTAAATGAGTAGCCATAAAAACTTTTGAAACTATCAAAAAACCGTTTAGATTAGTACTTTAGCTAAAGTAACTATTACAATTAAGTGTCATAGGAATGATTCAACATATTGGTTTAGGGAAATGCAAAAATTGCGAAGCAGACTTAACTGGCTATTTCAGCTCACAAGTCCAGTTAAAAGACTGTCACTTTCAATTGGAATATATTCATCTTGCTCAATAGAATATTTTACAATCATATTTATATCAAAAGTCCAATTGTCTTCCAATTTTACTTGTTTTATTTCTGAGTTGTTTTTTCTGTTATAATCTTTAGTTATTGAAATTTGGTTTGCATTTTTCTCAGAATCAGATGCCGAAATTATTTGAACAATTCCGATTACCATTATAAAAATAGAAACAAATTTAAATTTTGGTTTAAATATTTTCTTTCCTTTTAAGATAAATCCAATAATCAGGTAAAGAAAATAAATAACAATTATTCCGTTGATTATAGATCAAATTAAATGTATCATAGTTTTCGTTTTCAGCTTGTTTACAACGATAGCTATAATAATAGTGTTTTTTTTAGATATAGCCTGAAAAGGGATCTTTTTTTCCAATGCTTGGTCTTAAAAAAAATCTTTGGTTTTCAAATCAGCAAACCACTAAACAACACTTTTTTCCAAGTTGCCCCCAGGCTATTTGTTTTATGTCCTGGATAAGGTAAGTAGTCTGGGGAACTAAAAAGTATAAAACCATTCTTTTAAAGATAGGTACAAAAAAGCAATAAAATATGCTATCGAATCGGGCTTGTTTGATGATTAGGGGGTAAGTGTTGGGTGGTTTGGCAAGTAATTTTGTAAATACACAATAAACTGAACTTTAAAGAACTGGACTAGGGTTTTTCATAGGATGCATTGTTGTACACTGGCTTTGTTTTCTCCAAAATTAAATCGCTGTATGAAACTGATATTAAATCTGATTCCGATAGTTTAAATAACTCCATATAAAATTCGCATTGATTTAATAAATCTTCTTTACTCTTATTTTTATTAACATCAGTTGCTTCAATTTCTATAAATGTTCCTAAATCCTTTACAGTGTCAAGTTGAAATTTTACATTATCTATGAAATATATTTCTCTTTTTTTATCTACGATTGTTAGAATTCCATTTGATATAGTTAATAACTGTTTTAGAGAAGAATTCGGTTCTGAACAGTAAATTATATAATCCGATTTTTTTGGACCTTTTTTGTTTTGTCTTTTGTAGAAAATGAGTTTGTTTTCAATATTTCCTTCTCTTAATTTTAATCTACCTTCATTTGTTTTAAAGTATGTGTCAATTTGATGGTCAATACCTTTAAAATCCGCACTTTTAGATTGTAATATTTTTCTTATTTCTGAATTGTTATTTGACTTAGCTTTTATTTCTATATTCAAATTACCCATTTTGTTTTCGGTTTTTTTTAGCTTGTTGCCAACGTACGTGGAGGCTGTATAAAAAGGGTCAAAAATCGTCATTCTGAATTAAATTCAGAATCTCATCCTGCTAATGATCAATTTAGTAGGAGAACCTGAAACACGTTCAGGTTGACGAAAATCATCTTTTTAGACAGCCTCATCTATTTTATAAAATACTAATCTAACTATTTTTGATGATCTTAAAAAATATCGAGCTTGCTCCGCGGTAAAAAGAAGTATTAAAGCTGTTGGGAGAGGGACTGACTTCTAACCAAATTTCAGAACAGCTTTTTAGTTTAGTTAGTAGATTTGGACGTACATCGTAAAATACTTTTAAAAATGGGTGAAAAAACCACACGGGGCGGTAAAATATGCTATCGAATCGGGTTTGTTTGATGATTAGGGGGTAAGTGTTGGGCGGTTTTGCAATTAATTTTGTAAATACACAATAAACTGAACTTTAAAGAACTGGACTAGGGTTTTTCATAGGAGCATTGTTGTACACTGGCTTTTTTGTCTCTTATTCTAAATTTTTTCCTAATAAGCCTAAAAGTCCAACTGATAAGGCATACACAAAATAAGCATCCTCTTTACTTGGAATAGGCAGAACCTCATAATTGTTACCATCTGTGTCTTTGTCGTGAATGAACTTTGAGGTAAATTCAAAAAATTGCCAAATCCCATCGTAAAGATTTTGAATTCCTTTTTCGCTGTGTTGCAATTCAGTCATTTTTTTATTCAGTTCCTCACGAAACTCTTTGTGTCCTTTTTTCTTATCTCCAATTTTAATGTTCTCAAAAAACTTTCTCGCAAAGAGCATCGTTTTCTGCCAATCTCCAGAACGAATACTTAATTCCATATCTGTCACATTTTTCCTTAACAGCTCAAATAATTTGTTCCAAAAATCTGGTACTTCGCTATTCGGAACCTTTAGCTCAACAAGCATAAATTTTCCAATTCCCAATTTTTCTGAAAATTTATTTATCCATTCGCTTTGTTCGATGCTTACATTGGAATATTCTCTTGCGATTTTGATTTTGATAAAATCTTCAAACCTGTTGTCTGAAATGTCTTTTGTCAAGCTCATACTTTTAATTACCAAATCAAGAGAAAAATTAATTGACTTATCGGAAGTTTTGTCTCTCTGGTTTTCGATGCTTTCTATAGCGATTTGTGTCAGTTGAGCACTTAATTGGACAAATCTGCGATGCGGTCTGTTTTCTTTTCTGGATTGTTCTTTTTCATCCTTTGATAAAAGTCGCAACCCATAATCATAATCGGAATTGATTTGGTGTTCACTTATCAATGCAAGCACTCGATTATTACTTCCAATTAATTTACCAGTAACGGAAATAGGAATTTCGAGAGAGTAATCAAATTCAAGGTCGATTGAACATATTAAAGTTGGATTGATTGATAAGTCGTCAACTTTGATTTTAGGATTATTTACTCTCATTAATTACGTTGTGTTTTTTAGCTTGTGGGTAACGTACGTATAACACAACCAAAGTTGTGTTATATCTATTTTATAAAATACTAATCTAACTATTTTTGATGATCTTTAAAAACATCGAGCTTGCTCCGCGGTAAAAAGAAGTATTAAAGCTGTTGGGAGCGGAGCTGAGTTCCAAAGAAATTTCAGAACAGTTTTTTAGTTCAGTTGGTAGATTGGATGTATATCGTAAAATACTTTTAAAAACGGGTGAAAAGTTGGACAGGGATGCTCGGCTTATATTTAAAGATTACAAAGACCTTAAATCAGGAATATAAGTCCATTCTAAAGAGACTTTATCTATCTGATTTATAGATTGTATAAGACAAAAAAACCGCTTAAAAGCGGTTTAAATAAGTGAGATTTTCTAAGAATTAGAGGCTTGTGCCACGACTACCGGTGTTGTGTAACGTACTTTCTCAGATGTTAATTTCAATCCCGATTTTTTTTCATTATTTCCACCAACCATTTCGCTTTCTAATATACATTATTTGTCCTGTATGATATGCTGTATGGGCAGTCATATTCGCAATTTCAACATTCCACTCACTTATTTGTTCGTCAGTTGCGTTTTCAGTCAGTTTTTCCCATTCAGTTTGAATACTATCTAATTTTCTTGTCGCATTTTCCCAATCTTGTCCGTTGTTCTTTTTGAAGGTTTCTTTATTGTCGCCTTTAAATTCTGCAACTTTTTCTCCTTTAAAAGCTTTCAGATTCATTTCATTCCAGAAAATTAAATGAGAAACTAATTCTCCAATCGAGTGATTTTCCGTGCTGTCTTTCCAATTCGATTGTTCAAGAGTAATTCCTTCGATTGCTTTTTTTGTCGGCACAAACCACTCCTTATTTGTGTGGGTGTTTTTCAATTGTTCAACGAGTAATGATTTTACATTCGGTTTATTATTTTTCTCTGAACAACCTAAAATTATGAGTCCTAAACAGACTATTGTAAATATTCCTTTCATTGGTTTTTGGGTATGTTGCACAACGGTTAGTATATGAAAAGTAGCAGATTTATAGCCACTAATTTTCAGTGTAAAACAAAGATAGCAGAAAAGGAATAAACTAAGTGTTTACCTCTTTTCTGCTATTTTTTATATACATTGTTAGCGGTTCGTTATTATTCTTTTTTTTATTACCAGTCAATTTCCTCCGTTTTAGGATTTGTTTCTTCACTAAAGAATTTTCCTGTTGGCCCATTTTGGTCAATTGTAGCATACTTTACAACTCTTCTAGCTGCTGTTTCCGCTTCTCCGCCATTTCCAAACGTGAAATCTGTAGCAGTTAATCCTGGACAAACAGCATTTACTTTAAAATTTGTATCACGAAGTTCGTAAGCTAAATGAATCGTGTACATATTTAAAGCGGCTTTAGAAGCTGCATAAACGGCATATTTAGCATAGTTGTAAGCTGGCCAGTTTGGGTCACTTTGTAAGGCAAGAGAACCGACACTTGTACTTAAATTTACAATTCGAGGTTCTTCGGATTTTTTAAGTAAATCGATAAATGCTTGGGTAACCCTTGATGTTCCTATTACATTGACATTAAATGCCGCTTGAAATTCTGCTGGTGTGGCTTCTAAAGCGGTGTATGGATCATTTCCTCCATTGATACCCGCATTGTTTATTAAGATATCTAAAACATCAATTTTTTCACTAGCTGTTTTAACTGAATTGTCATCTGTTACGTCAATTTGAATGCACTCAACATTGGCTAAACCTTCTGCTTTCAATTTATCAACAGCGGAAGCACCATTTTGGATACTTCTGCTACCGAGATAAACGTAATACCCTTTTTGCAATAATAATTTAGCTGTGGCAAAGCCAATTCCTTTGTTGGCTCCTGTGATTAATACTTTCTTCATTTTATTTCTTTTTTAATGATGATGCAAAGTTCTATCGATTAAAAAAGAGTTGTTTTACCAAATGGTAAAAAGCAATTTTAGCTGATGTTTTTTCTGATTCTACTTAAAGATTGTTGCGTTACACCTAAGTAAGATGCTATATAGGTTAAAGGAATGCGATTAACTAATGAGGGATAGTTTTCTATAAACTCCAAATAACGTGTTGTAGCATCTTGAGAAATTACTGGATTTTTTCTAGATTTTTGATACATACAAATTTGAACCATCTTACTTTTAATAGCGTCCCATCCCACAATAATGTTTGAAAGTTCTTCCCAAGCTTGCCTTGAAAAAACAATAAGCTTACAATCGGTACAAGCCTGTAGGTAATCGGAAGAAATGGCGTTAGCTTCAAAATTCACATAATCACACATTATACTTTTTTCTTGAATAAAACAACGTGTTATTTCTTCTCCTTTATTATTATAATAACAACCTCTAAAAATACCCTCTACTACGAATGCAACTTGTTTTGGTGTTTTACCTGCTTCTGAAAAATACTCATCTTTTCTGAGTTCTAATTCAGTTACTTTTTTTTCAATCAGTTTAATTTGTTGCGAATTCAAAATTCCAAATTGTAAAATATATTCTATCAGTTTTTTCATTATTGCAAGTTGGGGAAATTTGAGTTTGCTTAATTTATCATTTGGTTAAAAGTCTCGGTTTTAATGACCGCTAACGTACGTATAACACCACAAGTTGTGTTATATCTATTTTATAAAATACGAATCTAACTATTTTTTTATGATCTTAAAAAGCATCGAGCTTGCTCCGCGGGAAAAAGAAGTATTAAAGCTGTTGGGAGCGGAGCTGACTTCTAAAGAGATTTCAGGACAGTTTTTTAGTTCAGTTAGTAGATTGGACGTACATCGTAAAATACTTTTAAAAACGGGTGAAAAGTGGGGTAGTGATGCTCAGCTTGTATTTAAAGATTACAAAGCCTTAAATCAGGAATATAAGTCCATTCTAAAGAGACTTTATCTATCTGATTTAGAGATTGTATAAGACAAAAAAACCGCTTAAAAGCGGTTTAAATGAATGTGTTTTTAACTAGTTAAAGGGGTGTGCAACGACTACCGATGTTAGCCACTGGGCTTTGTTTATTAGTCATTAAAGCCATTGTCTTCTTCGAAATAAAATTACTCCCAAGATCGATAAAATCAACGAACCTAAAATTATTGAAGGCATTGCCCATAATGAATCTTCCATAAAATTTGGAACGTTCATCCCAAACATACTTGCTATCAAAGTCGGTATCATTAATATAATCGAAATAAGTGTCAATTGCTTCATTACAACATTCAAATTGTTAGATATTACCGAAGCAAAAGCATCCATCATTCCACTTTGAATGTCCGAATAAATCTGTGCCATTTCACGTGCTTGTTTATTTTCAATGAATGCGTCTTCCAACAAGTCTTCGTTGATTTGGGTGGTTATCTTTTTTGAATTACGAAGTTTTGCCAAAACAATTTCATTTGCTTTAATTGAAGTAATAAAATAAACCAAACACTTTTCCATTTTCAATAATTTATTCAATTCCTTGTTTTTAATTGATTTTTCAAGGTCTTGTTCAATCATTGAAGTCATTTGATTTATTTGTTTTAAGAAACGCAGATATAAATTTCCCGAACGAAGAAATAGTCGAAGTATAAAATTAATACTGTCGGTAATTTCTTTGTATTGGTCTCGAAATGGAGACGGTTGTATGATTGGCAACACTTCATTGTCTTGCAAACACAAAGTTAGAGTGAAGCTTCTTGTTATAAAAATACCTAATGGAATGGTATGAAATGGAACTCCATTGTTTCTAACTTCGACTGGAATGCGTAGAATTATCAAAGTCCAGTCATCATCAAATTCAATACGTGGTCGTTCGTCTTGGTCTAAAATGTCATTTATCAGGTCAGTTGGCAATCCATAATCAATTCTAAGTTGATTAATTTCGCCTGATGTAGGATTTGTTACATTAATCCAACAACTTTTTTGTGGTTCGTTGATTTCAACATAGCCACCGAATGTTTTGAAAATTTTAATCATGATGATGTCTCCTTACATTTTTATTCTGCAAGGAAACACGAAGCCCTTACAGAATTGTTAATACTTTAATTTACTAGGATACGGGCCTTCGTCCATTGTCATTTTTTTAATTTTTCGATTGCAAAAGTAATTTTATTTTTGAATAGACTGTCGTTCTTTGCAGGATTTTTTTTCAGCCTTGTGGCTTTGAGTAGTCCTTTATAGAAATAGATTTTAAGTCTGAAAAAGGTATTTGTTTTATCCTTGTTTAGATAATCATCTTTGGCATTCCAATCCGCTAGTTAAGCATCGTATTTATCGCCGGGTTCAATGATCTATTTTTTGATCTCACGGAGTAGTTGCGTGGGTTAACACTTAACTTTGCAAGCCTGCCTGCCGGTAGGCAGGTACACACTGAATTGAAAATCCGTGAGGATTTTCAGAAGTAGGCTAGAACAAGCAATTACTTATAATCATTATTGCCAGTAGTATTTATTTTAGTGTTAATAATTTATTCAGTTCCTTTTTTATTCCGTTTTCTTGGTATTGGACAATCTTAATTTTGGAATTCTTAATTTCAATTTTATCAACAATATCATAGATTTGACCGCTTCCACGATTCCAGTCTTTTGGTAAATTTACTTTTTCCTTTTTCTGACTGTCTGTTTCGATAATTTTTAGATTTAAAGAATTATCATTGTTTTGCTCAACTGCAATATATAAATTCGGATTGTCTGTTTTGTAATCTGCATATTTTATCTCGGGATAATATTCGATTGGCATTACGATTGGTTTTTTCGATTCTGTATTAAAAATCAATACATATCTACAATTTGTTCCGCAACCATTTAATAAAGCAAAACTCTTTTCAGTAATCCACTCAATTTGATTAGTGAATGGAATTCCGAGCATTTCGTATTCATCAGTTTTTAAGTCAATTTTATGTTTTTTGGTTTTGTTTCCAAATTCAGCTGTCAAATTTTGCCAATCATTTTTAGGTTTTGAGTAGATTTTCAAGAATTTGCCATTTGCAATTGTATCAATCCAAAAAATCGTTTCATTTTTCTCGGTAAGTTTAGTATCCGTCTTAGCTAAATTGAGGTTTTTCTCTTTTTGATTACAACCAAAAAAAGTCAGAATTATTAATATTAACGGAATTTTTTTCATAGTACTGGCAACGTACGTATAACAGAACAAAAGTTGTGCTATATCTATTTTATAAAATACTAATCTAACTATTTTTGATGATCTTAAAAAACATCGAGCTTGCTCCGCGGTAAAAAGAAGTATTAAAGTTGTTGGGAGCTGAGTTCCAAAGAAATTTCAGAACAGTTTTTTAGTTCAGTCAACACAATTGAAGCACACCGTAAAAACATCCTTTTAAAAATCGGTGAAAAGTAGGTCAGGGATGCTTGGCTTGTATTTTAGACTAAAAACAACCCCGCTAGTAGCATTTAAAGCGTTGCTAACCTATGTGAACTTCCCAAGTGTATCAAGGGTATAAAACTAGAAAACCGCTTAAAAGCGGTTTAGATAAATAGGTTTTTATAGAAATCACGGACTTGTGCAACGGTTACCGGTGTTAACACGTTTTTATTCCATAGTTCTTTTCCACCAAGGTTTTCTTTCGGCTGTTATATTTGAATTCAGAATATTATTTATTTCTCTTTTTTACCAATCCCACAAATGAGTGGTTTTTTCATCTGCAATGAATCCTTCAAAGTGGTTTTCTATATATTCAATTTTGTTTTTATCAACTGCCACTAAACAGAAATAACTATCCCATTCGATTGTGAATAGAATTTCTCGGTCAGATGAGTAAATATAATAGTCTTTATAATCTATTTTGTCAATAAATTCATATTCCGAAAGCTTTGTCAAATCAAGTTCAACTGTGTTCTCAAAGAATTCGTCTACTATTATGATTATATCTTTATTGAAGTTCTTAAACGCTTGGTAAATCTTTTTTTTTGTAAACAAATCGAATCCGCCTTCTGATGGGTGCCAAATTTTCTCTAAATCTGTATAATGATTTAAGGTTTTTAGTAAATCTTGTCGTTCAAGTTTCTTTTTATAGGCTCCAATAGATGTTTTTAAGGCTCTATTCAATTCTATGCTATCGGATAACTCTGTATTGGAAACGATTTCTTTCCATTTGATTAGAACTCCATTTTCATAAATCTCTTTTTCTTTCGGATAATCTTTGTTTGAAGTGAAAATTTCTACGTTCTCAAGTTTAAGCGATTTTAATTCTTTCATTTCCGCTTTTGCTTGCTCCACAGTTATTTTTTCAGATGCTTTAAAAGATTTCGATTTAGTTTCATTTTCTATTCGGAAAAATGGCAAGGATGCTACATAAACTGAATCGTAAAATTCCGAGAAGTGTTCCTTCAATGGAGTCTCTTCCTCTGGATATATTTTATTTTCTGTGAATATGCTCATTTCTAATGCACGTCTACGTACTTATAACACAACAATTTATGTTATATCTATTTTATAAAATACTAATCTAACTATTTTTGATGATCTTAAAAAACATCGAGCTTGCTCCGCGGTAAAAAGAAGTATAAAAGCTGTTGGGAGAGGGGCTAACTTCTAAGGAAATTTCAGAACAGTTTTTTAGTTCAGTCAATACGGTAGAAACACACCGTAAAAACATCCTTTTAAAAACGGTTGAAAAAACCACAACGGGAGCGGTAAAATATGCTATCGAATCGGGCTTGTTTGGTGATTAGGAACTCAATTTAGCCAAGGATAGATATGTCTAAGATTACAAAACGAGTTTATAAGATTAATTACGTGAGTAGAACCCTGATTTTATACGACTTGTCTGCTGTTTTTTAATTGATACCTAAACAATATTTATCAACCCATTTTGGAATTCTTTCACTCCTATATGTTACAGTTTTAGCTTTGTGAATATCAAGAATTAATCTAGATTTACTCTCGCTATTATCAAAGATAAATGTTCTATAGGTAGATTTTATTGCTTCTTGTAGCATCTCTAAACTTCTGTAATATCTTTCCTCTATTTTTATCGGAGGAACTGGATGACCTCCATTTAGTACTCTTTCTTCTACTCGTGATTTATTAATTTTTACGTTTTCAGTTGATATAAAATACAGGTAATTCTTATAATCATTTTCTCTCGAGAATTTAAGAGTTTCTATTTTGGATGGATGAGACATTACCGTTTCAAAAGATAGTTTTTGTCCTGATTTAATTAATTCTTGTCGTAGAAAGTCAGTTAAAATTGATGCTTCGTAAGAATGAGTTTGTGAATTTGGATTTATGATCAACCCATTTTTGAAAGTCAAATCTATCTTATATCCATCATTTTTTGCTTTTTTAAAAAGCGAATGGGAAGAAATAAAGTCATTAAATTTGTTTCCAATGTTTACTGAAAGATTGTAATCAGAAATAGCAATTGAATTTTTCTTCTTTAGTTTTTTTTCAATTTCATCTGCGTTTAAATAAATGCCCAAATCGAAATCGTACTGTTCCTTAATTTCATTGAATACAGTGCTTTTTCCAGAACCATTGGGTCCAGCAAACATTCTTAATCTTTTATTTTGCATTTATTTTATTCCAAATTTTTAAAGAGAAGTAGTTTTTCCAACAACAACCTGTCTTTCTTCTTCTAATTTAGAAATGACTTGGTTAGGTTTACCAGGTCTTTTTCGGATAAGTTTTCCGTTTTGAACAATAATTATTTCGTGAGCAACTTTTTTTGCTCTTTCAAATCCTTTTTTTGTGCCTTGTGCTGCAATCCATTCCAATAAGGATAAGTCATTTCTATCCTCAATAACTCTAAACTCAGCTACTGCTTTTTCAGATTCAGATTTATCCTTTCCTGATAAATACTTTTTATTGATATTTTCTAATCTAACTTTTTCCATTACTTATGTAACTACACAGTTTCTAATAAATATACAAATAATAAACCAAAATACCAAATTATCTACAACTAACGGATAACCCAATAAATTATATAATATCCTTTTTGTAAAGTACTATTCTAACGGATTTTTTATAATTATTAAAAATTATAAAGATTTATCCGTGGGAAAAAGAAGTATTAAAGCTGTTGGGAGCGGAGCTCACTTCTAAAGAGATTTCAGGAACAGCTTTTTAGTTCAGTCAACACGGTAGAAACACACCGTAAAAACATTCTTTTAAAAACCGGCGCAAAAACCATAACGGGAGCGGTGGAGTAGTTATTGAATCGGGTTTGTTTGGTGATTAGGGGGTATTAAAAGTAGAGTAAAATTATGAGTTAATTTTACCGCCACATCAAGTGCTAAAACTCTTGTGTTTTGCGATTGTATTTTATGTTAAATGAAAATCACAAGATTTGGTGGTTCACCAAATATACCCTAGTTCTTAGATTAATAAGTCATCCAGGTGTTTGTTTTGTAGTGTCTTATGTGTGTTTTTTTATTTTAGGAATATTTTTTTTAAAAAATTTGGAATATTTTTTATTAATTATTGGAAAAATGAAATATATTTGTTCTGTAAAATATAATATAATGGATAGAAAAATTCGCTCTCTACAGGATTCTAAAGAAATTATTGAACCGTTCCATTCAGAATTAGTTCAATGTATAGAAAAAGGATTCAATGATTTTATAAAAGTAAATGAGTTCGTTAGTAGCGAAATTACTTCATTCGTTGATTTTAAACCAAGAACAAAAGCTTGTATAATTCACGATATGATTAGAGCAAACACACTTGAATTATTTTCGGAACGTGATAATCTTCAAGTTGGTGAATTCAATAAGGTTTTCGGAATAAATGTCAATGATGAATTATTTGTCCGATTTAAGAAGATGAATAAAAATTTTGCTGTTTCTTCTTATTTAACTCCTCAACATAAAAAATATTTAGGACAGCAGAGAATTATTGGATTCCTAGATGAACCAACTTTTCTATTTGCTGGATACATTCCCGATCAAGCTTGGACAAGTCTCAGTGGTATTTATCTAGCTTGCTGGAATGGTGATGTTTTGGAATGGTATGATGAAGCGGGAAAATATTCTTATGAACAGTTTTCTATTGATTTTGATCCAAGTAGAAATGATGCGCATAAAATAATAGAAAAAAGAGTTCGTTTAAAGAAAGGACTCGGTAAAAATAAAGACAAAGAAACAGGAACAGATAATAACTAAAATATAGTTTTGGAAATAAATAGAGAAATATTAAAGTTGGCTCGAGATTCAAGAGGTCTAAGTCAAAAAGATTTATCTCTTAAATTGGGCATTAAGCAAGGAACACTTTCAAAAATCGAAAATGAATTTTTATCTATAGATGATGATTTAGTTGAACGGTTTGCTACTATTTTAAATTATCCAGTAAACTTTTTTTATCAAAAAAAGGATGTTCATTTAATTTCAGGGCATTATCGAAAAAAAATTACTTTACCACAAAAAGAAGTAAGAAAACAGCAATCTAAAATGACCATTTTGGAGTGGCATTTAGAAAAAATGGTTAGTTCCATTGAACTACCTGAACCAAATTTGCCTAAATGGAATTGTAATTTTGATGGAAGCCCAGAAATATGTGCCAATTATATTAGAGAATTTTGGAAGGTACCTAGAGGACGTATTGAAAATCTTACTAAATTAATTGAAGATAATGGAATAGTTGTTATTCCTTTGGACTTGGGTAAATTAGACGGATTGAGTGTTTTTACTCAATCTGGGATCCCTGTTATTTTTGTAAATAAATCTATGTCTGGTGATAGACATAGATTTAATTTGGCTCACGAACTTGGACATTTAATTATGCACTTTGCTCAAAAAATTGATGAAAGTCGTGATGTTGAAGATGAAGCACATTTGTTTGCTAGTGAGTTACTTATTCCGAGTAGAGAAATAAAACCTCATTTAGTAAAGATTACTATAGAAAAGCTTGCTGAATTAAAAAGATATTGGAAAGTTTCAATGCAAGCTATTTTATTCAAATCTTATAAACAATTATCTCTTATTACTCAAAATCAGTATCATTATTTATGGAAACAAATGAGCTATTTGGGTTATAGAAAAAAGGAACCGGTTTTTATTCCTGTAGAAAAAGCTAAATTAGTTCGAGAAATTATTGACTTACATTTAAATGATTTAGAATATTCAAAGTCAGAATTATCAACTTTATTGAATATTACAGAAAGAGAGTTTGATAAATTATATTTTGATGAAAACAGTAATCTTCGGGTTTTGGTTTAAATTATTACTAATATTACTAATCTAGCAGATTTTTAATTGATTTAAAAGATAGATGTATGAAATTCAGGAGTTTTTGAGCCTAAAACGTATAAATACATCCTTTTAAAAACCGGCAGGAAAGCATTATTCGGTCTGTGAAGTATGTTATCGAATCGGGGTAGTTTGATAGATAACGGTCTCGATTATGAGTAGGGGTGCTATTTAGCACTTTTAGAAATGTTGCGCTAAGCTTATTAAGGGCTAGGCAAGCGCAAGTAATTACTTAATGGCTATGGTGTACCATTTTTCGTTGTTTATATTTTCTCTTCGTAGCTATTAATTTATACCTTATATCATCATAGAATAAACTTATTACTAAAATGACCACTCCTAAAATAAGCGTGTTTAATCTCAAGTCAAGTCTTGAGTAAAGAAATCCGCCGATTATTCCGCCAAGGAAAAAGAAGCAAATTATATACATGCGAAGTTTTATAGTCGCTTTAATTTTTTCCCTATGGGGATGATATTCAGGAAAGAAAAGTTGTGATAATTCAATTCCTAAATCTGTGAACAGTCCTGTTAAGTGGGTTGTTCTTACGACAGCATTTGAAATTTTTGTCACAAAGGAGTTTTGATGTCCCATTGCAAAAAGTAACAGACAGACAATGAGATCAGGATATTTTAGTTCACCAGTATTGCTTATGATCGCAATTGATGATAAAATGAGACATTCAATTAGTGTGGGTAAAACAAAAACATTCAGTTTTTTATTTTCTTTCAGTTTTTCGATTAGGAAACTTGATGAAAAAGAACCAAAAAGGAATGAAAAAATATACAAAAAATAAACTGTCCCTTTCCAAAATTCAAAATTGGAAACATCATTCATAAAGAGTGCAAAATGACCTGTCACGTTTGTAGTCAGTTGCTTAAATTCTAAAAAGCCGGTAACATTTACAATTCCAGAAACAAAAGACAAAATCGAGGCCAGCCGTAGGTTATGTTTTAATGTTCTACTCTTCCCTTGGTGTCTAAACATGTTATTTGCATTTCGTTCGTTTTATCAAATTCTACACACAACCTATGTCATAAACCAACACGTTGTGTTCCCCCCATTTTAGTTCAAGTACTAAGCTAACCGATTTTTTTTAATCTTAAGAGAAATAGGCATCCAGTTTGGTATAGATTTCAGTAGATGTGTGCCAAAACCAGCTCAGGCTAGCTTCTTTATTCTTGCTAAGAAACTCCATATTTAACCGTTTCTCTTACTCGATAATCGAGATTTAAATGTTTCGCAGGCCTGCCTTTGTAAGCAGACAGGTTTGCCCCGACGTCGTTTACTCCTCCAATAGCTTATTGGCTTTTTGATATGCTGCTATTTTTGTGATCAACCTTTTATGCAGGTATTCGTTTTTGTTTTGAAGTGTCAAGGCTATCTGTTGATCCTCTTTGCAGTACTGGGCAATCTTGTCTTTACTCCAATGTTTGGGCGGACTTTGTAAGTTGGTAATTCTGTCTGCTAGTTTAACCAGTCCCACTTCTTTTTGAAGCGCATTTATTCTGGTTAAGCTGTCCGTCTTTCTTTCGGTTTTGGATAGCAGTTTATCATCTTTGGTCAATGCCAGAACAGCTGCAGCTATGGGTTCACCAAATTCAGTTTTCAGTTCTTTAAAATCGGCGGTCGTATCTTCAAGGGTATCGTGTAGCACAGCGACTTGAATGGCAAAACCAATATCAAAATTTGGGTCAGTACTGTAGGCGACAAAGACTTCCATCGCTACATTAGAGATGTGCAGCAGGTAGTTGGCATTTGTTCCCGGGACTGTTTGTGCACTGTGCTTTTCTCCGGCAAACTTTATAGCTTTTTGATAGAATTCCTGTATCATCGTCGTTTAATTTTTTGTAGGCGTTGTACGTGCTGCATCAGACGTTTTTAGTTGGTTAAGTGAACTACCAATGGGTAGGAAACGGCAGCTGCGTTTCTATACCTTCCCAATAGGCTTCAAAAGAGTCTGGATGGTCTATGGGAGTCAGTTCAGTACGGATAATGTGATGCGTTTCAGGATTGAAATACTGAAAAATAACTGCTGTTACCGCTGCCATCGAACGCTTAACAAGCGTATCATCAGCTTCAGATGCATCACTTAAAAACTGAATCCAAACAGCTTCTTTAAAAGTGTCTGTATTTACATACACCTTACTTGCCGGGTGCATTTGGTATTGGTGATCGAGTTGCTTTAAATAATGGGTCGTTTCTTGTTCAATGCTTTTTTCGATCAATTTATAATCTTCTGCTTGCGTATTCAGACTAAAAGAAGTCAGTTTCCAGTCCTCATTTTCTTCAGAAGTGGTTTTGGCTTGTAAAACAGCAGTAGAGTAGGGAGGTGTTTGTAGGTTGAATTCAAAATAATTGGAACTCAATAAATCACTTTTGTTGGTGTTCATCCTTGCGATTAAGGCGGTAAGCGTTTCTTTAAGAAACTCTGGAGTAGGCGTGTTTTTAAACTGAAGTTGCGCGCTATAGTAGTCAAAGTCTAATGCTATGCCTTGCTTTTTTAAAGCAGCAATCATACGTTGTTTGATGCGGAAATCGGCTTCCACTTCGTTGTACTGTTTCTGAATGGATTGTGTTTGAAAGCCCCCCTGCTTAAGCGAATCTTTTTCGTTCATCAATTTAGCGTCAAAATGCAAACCAAACCGAATTTCGGGCGTTTGCTCATCAAAAATTTCCACACTAAACATATTGGGATTCATATTCCCTTCATTCCAAAACCGGGTTAGATTGGTAAAGCCTAATGCTTGCTGGGTATGTTTTTTTAAATAGCGGTCAAGTGTTTTTGCAGCTTTGTCTTTACTCATCCCGCCAAACAGGCGCGCACACGAGCTGAGACCACCCAGGATCACAAGGATTAGCATACCGATATAGATACTCGTTTTCATCTGTTACTCGTTTTTGATTGTATAACCTACACTTCGACTAAGCCTAATGCAGGTAGGCATTGTCTAAATCATCCTATCGGTTGGCTTACAACTTCCGGTAATAGACAGTGTATTCAATCATGTTTAGATAAACTAATCTAAGGCATAATTCAGGGAACACCCTCACGGAATTCCGTGAGATTTTACATTCATTAAAACAGGTCATTTTTCCCATTAGCTTAACCTATACATTTGAAGTATTAATTACAATTAAAAAATTATGGGATTACAAGAAAAGAAAACTGCAAAAGCAATTGAAGATCAATATGTAGCAGATTATCAAAAAGAAATTAACGAGATTGTAGGGAAAGAAGTTCCGGTAACTATCAACTGGGACACTTTTGAACTGGACTTTATGAAGTTTGTACCTAGCGTGTGTTTGCAACGTCTTACCGATGCTTTTAAAGAAGTGTGTGCAGATGATATGGGGAAAGAAGCGGTGCAGGAAACCATCAATTCTGTAGCGGTTTATTGTATACCTAATGAAGGCGCTGAAGAGAAGAAAGAATTGAAAATAGCAGACGGTGTATTTTCGCTTACTGCCTGTTGGGGTGGTCACCACAGCGGTTATTTTCCTGATATTGCTATAAAAGAATACTTAGAAAATAATCTATAATCGCCTGAAGTTAGGAGTTTATATAAAAAAACGGAAAGCTGCATCCAGCTTTCCGTTTTTTTGTGATTAAAAGTAAGATTCGTTACCTTTAATTTGTGATAATTGCTATGCGGGTCAGTCCGGGCGAGAGCCGACGCGTACGGCTTGATCTGGAATCTTATACTGTGATAAAAAACAAAGTCTTGAGGATGCGAACCTGAAACAAGCCCACCTGGCGAACGGGCTGGTTCCAGGTTCTCTTAATGATATAATGAGTTTGATGAGATTCTAAATTAAATTCAGAATGACGGTTTAGTCACTTTTTAGACAGTCTCTGTTGGTTTTTGGGAAGTATGGAGAAGTACTAGTTCATCTGTACTTGATTGATGGTAACCTCTTTTAGCTGTGCGGCAAAATAGCCGTTTTGTTGATAGCCGCTATTTTCGGTAAACGATTGGCTATAGCTATTTAGAATAGACTGTTTAAAATGAATGCTTAAGCTGGGAGCTTTTTCATTTTTAAAGAAAATGTGTACCACACCAGACCACGTACCGGGGTGGTTGGCGATCCATTCTAAAAACAGTTCGTCTGGTTCTTCCCGATTGCAGCCCGAGGCGTGCACATCTATTCGTTTTTCAGATTCATCAGCTATAGGGTAAGCAGCAGAAATGCTATAATCAAATTGCTGCAAGAGGTATTGCTGTTGAGTATGTTCATCTTTGTTTAAAAGAAGTTCGATACGGTCTATAACGGTATTAGGTGACATCATCAGTAGGGGTTAAGGTTATAAATTCTTTTCGATTGCGTTTTGAAGTTCGGTTTTATTCAACACGCTTTTCCAGCCTTTTTCCAGACTGAAAGTAATGCGAAGCACGCTATCGCTTAATTCAATCGTATTTGCCTTTGCAAATTCAAACTCAATAGCATCAACAGTTTCAGAAAAGGCTTCTTTTGCCAGGTTGTTTTCGGCAAGGATAACGAGCGTTTCTTGTAGTAAATTAATCGCTTTTTTAGCGTAGTATTTTTGGGTATCGCTTGGGTTTTCTCCCGCATTAAACACGATGCTCAACGTTTTTCCCAGCGGTTCCTGAAGTGCTACACCAGCAGCTTTTAGTTCTTTTTTAAGCTGAAGCTGTGTGGGCACCTCTTCTGGTCTGGGCGTAAACGGTATTTTCCCATCAGATAGCAGATGTACGTAATCTTTTACGTTTTGCAACATAATACACGAAATACTATGAAAACTTACATATTGCAAATCGGCCTCATTGTCGTACCAATTTCCAATTAACACCACCCCTTTATCGCGATCGTAATTTATAAAGTAACCCGAAATGGTACCCTCTGTATTGCTAAAGCTAATCTTTGGCATATTTGGGTTCTCCTGTTTGCGCTCATGGTCTGCAACTTCCTGAAGTATTTTTAAAACTTCATTCGTCTCTAAAACAGGTAACTGCAACATGGTCTTAAAATTCATCATTTTATCGTTTTAATTTGATTACAAATTTGGAGGTTAATGAGCAGGATTTTATACCTGTATTCCGTGAAATTTAAGATTCACGCTTGGGGATTTTTGAATACACGCGCTTCTTAAAAAATTCACAAACCCTGAAAACCGGGGGTATTTAGTTTTAGAAAATCAGTTCTTTTGGGCTCGAGTTGCACTTGAAAAAAAAAAGCGGTCCTGTGTTGGCCGTAACTATTAAAATCGACCAAAAGCAACAAGGTACCATCGCGATGATGCTAAACGCCTGATTGCTTGTTTTGTGTACGATTTGTAGTACCCATGCTAGAAAGAAAAAGAATAAACAAATGAAAATCATCCCCAATCTTAATTACTCCATTTTGCTACTTGCTGCACTATTGTTTTTAAATGCGTGTGATAGTGCCAAAAGCGTATCCCGTCAATCGATGAGTGCTGCTAAAACGCCTATTGATACGGTAAGCTTCGATAAAAGCTCTCGTTTTTTTCAAGGCATAGCACGGGTAGAAAAAGACAGCAGTACCTTTTTTATCAACACCAATGGAAAACGCGTGTTTAAAAATTTGATACACGAATTTCAGCCATTAGACAGCGTTTCTCCTACGAATAACGGAATGCTAAGCGTATATAAGAATGAGAAAAAACTCATGCGCATAGTACAGCTTGATAACGGAAACTATGGCATGCTGAATGATTCAGCTGAATGGGTATTGCAACCGGAGTATGATACCATCGCATTGCTCTATGATCGTTATTTAAAACTGGAAAAAGAAGGAAAAACAACCTATGCCGATACCTGGGGCAACCTAATAGTTCCCTTTGAATTTGATGATGTTCAAATACTAGGTCCCCGCTATTTTAATGTAAAAAAGGATGAAAAATGGGGTGTTTATGATGCTGAACACAACAAGGTGATCATCCCTTTTGAATACGATGATTTTGATTACTGCAGCGGTTGTGGCAAAAAGCCCGATTATTTTTATGCTGAAAAAAATGAAAAATGGGGCGTTATCAATCTCAAGAATGAAGTGTTGGTGCCTTTTAACTATCAACACATCCATTCAAATATGCGAAGTGATGAGTGGGTTGCCGCATTTAGAAAAGAAGGAAAAAACGTCATTATAAATATTCCGCAGCAAAAAGAATTTGCAGCCCCTGAGTATGATAGCTTTCAGATTGAAAACGGACATTTAATAGCCGCAAAAACCATAGATGATCACCGTTATTATGGGGTGATTAACCGCAAGGGAGAAGAAGTCATTCCTTTTGAATATTCAGGAATTTATAATTCGTATTCAAGCTTTCAATCGGGGCCTTATTTTTCGATTAAAAAAGATGAAAAATTTGGAATTATAGATACGTTGGGCAAGGTTATAATTCCGCCAAGTTATAAAAGCCAATTACGCGTGCAAGGTCATTATTTCATCAGTAGAGAAAACCGCAAAGTTGGCGTGCTTGATCGGGAGAATACAGAAGTATTGCCTCCTGGTTATGATGAGATTATCATGACTGAAATGAAAACTGCCGACAATAAAACGGAATCTATTTTTAAGCTAACCGCCAATGAAAAATATGGGTTTTACATTCCCAAAACCGGTAAACGTATTCGCCCAACCTATGATAAGATCCATTTTTTAAGCAATGGGCAGCGTACGCCTTATGTTTCCAGAGCAGAAAGTAAAGGATTAATCAGCTTAGAGAAAGACGGAAAGACTAAACTTTACAATCTAAATACCCATACTATGATTGCTGATAATTATGTTGCTCCTAAATTTCTGCCACATCAAAAAATGCTTGTAAGAAAAGAGGATTATGGTGATCAAGGCCTTTATGATTTAAAAGAAGATACGTTAATCCTACCGATAGAATATAAATCTATTCAGGTTTTTGAAGCGCAACCCCAGCTTATAAAAGTGGTAAAAGAAGTAGGGAATTATCAAACCCAGGCAGGTCTTATGGATGAGGAAGGTAAAGAAGTACTTCCGGTACATTATGCAGAAATCGAAGCATTGGATGCCGCTACGTTTTTACTGCACGAGAGAGACAGCTTGTATTACAGCTATTCGGTTAAAGCTCATAAAAAAGAAAAGCTTCCGTTTACAAACGTGCTTTTAAATGACAGCACTTCTTTATTGAGCGTTCAAAAAAACGGGAAAATGTATCTGTATGATTATAAACGAAAACAGCTTTTGCTTAACGAGGGATATTCGGAAATTCAACAATTGAAAAATGGAAATTTTATCCTATTTCAAAAAGACAGCACCGATCAATTGAAATTTGGGTATGTCAATGCAGCAGGAGAACTTATGGTTCCGGTAATTTACGATACCAAAGCAACCCTGTTTTACCCAATTCTTGAATTCGAGCACTATCTCCTGTTGTTAAAAGAAGATAAAGCTACCGGAAAAATGCTAGAGGGGTTTGCATCTCTTGAAGGAAAAATTCTAGTTCCTCCTCATTTTGATAAGGTGTATCCTGAAGAAAGCGGAAATGGCTTTTTAACCATAAAGAATAACCGCTACGGCGTTATTACTGCTGATGGAAGAGAGCTATTAAAACCCTTGTATGTCATTGGGATTTACGACCGTTTCAATAGTCGTACCCAAGAAATGAGCTTTAAGTTTCCCGTACCTTTTGAACACGAAGGCGTCTGGCAGTTTATGAGGGAAGACGGAACCAAAGTACCTATAAAAGCCCAGGATTTGATATTGTTTCAATAGAAATACTGCTTAAAACGCTGCTTATTTTGAGTTTTCTATACCTACAACGAAGCTTGCCGTTTCTACAGATGTTCACCTTTAAAAACCTAAAATCACTGAAAACAGGGTGGTTTTTTAGGCCAAAAGTTGAGTTCTTTGGCCGTATCAATTACCCTAAACTAAAACGACTAAAACATGCTAGTTAAACAGCTTAAACGTACCATACTCATTTCCCTAATTTGCTACAGTGGCTTTACCCATGCGCAAACTACAAAGGATAAACAATTAGATAAATACCACGGTTTCTTTAAGAGTGCTGATACAGATGCTCCTGTGATCTTAGGAATGAATGCTAAAAGAAAGCAATTTGTAGTTAAAAAGCCAGCTGCTGAAACAGACGCGGTCAATTATTTTCAGGGAACATTTACGGTGAAAAACGATACGGCTTATGCAACGACAACTGCAGATCAGGATGCAATAAAGCTTTACGGAAGCCATGCTGATGCTGTTGCTGATGAACAGCTGGTGATTTACTTTAGAAAACTTGACCCTAAACGCATACGCGTAAAAACGGGTAAAGATTTTGATGCCTCTACATTTATTGCCTCTGAAAAGTTTAAAACAGAAAGCGATAGTGTTTATTCTTTGCAGGTAAAGAAAGGTGATACTTTGTGGATAGCTCTAGCTATTGGGGAACAAGAAGGACATAGCTATAGCTTTTCGCTTCAGGATACCCCTTACAATCAACTATTAGTACAACCCAATTATGCTCAGGTAATAACTTGGGTTGAAAAACCGATTTACATCAACGATGAAGATGAAATTCATTCGCTTTTTGATGGGGGAATCCGTTTAAAACGCGTTGCACGAGCGCGTATGTATCCATCGCTACCCATGATACCTTCTAATCCTCGATTTAAAGGAACCCGCTACTTCCCAATAAATCGGGAACAGCTTTTTAAACTCCCGAAAGAATAAAGTTAGTTACAGATTTGGAATGTATTTACTCGATAATCGAGATTTAAATGCTCCGAGACTTGTCTCGTTCTAAAAATATATTGTTCAGCTTAATGCTTCGCGGGCTTGCCCCGAAGTAGTTTACTAGTGATCCAACACCATATTCAAAATTCTCAGTACTTGATTTTTTTCATCTAAAGCATAGGTTCCTTTCCCGGAAACCGGAATGGTGGTAAGAGCATGCATGCTGCTTGTATGCGGTTCTTCCAGATGTACATCAAAAGAGAATTCGGCATTTTTAAACGCAAAGGTTTTGTTGGCCGCATTGATGGTAATCGCTTCCGCAGCCAGTTTTACTTGCCAAATACTTGGCGCATAATTCCCCAGCTCTTTTTCTACGAGCAACTTAGACCAGCAGCTGTGCATCATGCATATTAAGTGAGCTAATTCTTTTTGCATCTTAGTAGAAGATGGGGCTGATCTAAAAGTTTTAGTTGTGCTTGGCATCATCAATCTTTATGATCAGGAATTTTTAGGGATTCAACACGTTGTAGCTTACCAATAGGTACCTACCAAAAAGGTCATTCGTATAAAGGTCACAACACTTTGGGAAGTAAGCTGTAGGGGTGTTTTCAGATCGGTAACTTCTTCATCATCGATAAAGACCAGGAATAAACCGTCTTTAAAGGCAATGCGTACATTATCGATGGCTTCTTGCTCGTTAGCTAAATTTTTATTGGCTAAATCTCCAAAATCTACTTTTCCGCTTGTAGCTTGGTCTTGAATTTCTGACGGACTTAAAAAACCAATTACATTTACTGCTAAGCGTTTGTTATTAAAGGCTGCTACCTGATTTTTTACACAAGCGATGAGTAGGTCTTCTAAGGTTTGTGGGGTTTCTGCCAGGGTGAAGGGTACCTTTTTTACCTTTTTCTTCCCCAATCTTTTTAATTGTAACGTGAGTTGCATAGTGAACGTGACTTTTGCGTTAGCGATTGTCGTGAAAAGCCCACAGTGCGCGAGCACGCGGACTTGTAACAGAAAGCGCGCCCCACGGGAGTGGGGAACGCCCTCATGCTACTATTAATTATTGATTTGTGCCAAAATGGTAGGGTCTTGTATTTTATGATCTTCGGCCAGGAGTTTCATTTTAGAAATAAGCTCGGCGGTTTTAGGATCATCATCTACAAAGGGTAAAAATAGACGGCCCCGATGCTGACTGTGTACGGGCAGGATAGAAAGTGCCAATCCGTTTTTACTTACCTGTGCACTGCCTAAGTGAATGCTGTATTCGCCGAGTTTTCCCTGGATTAAAATATGGCGGTTTTTAACTTCAATATTGTCAAGCTTAAAGAGTCTCGCAGATTCTAGGGCCAGTGCTGCACGCATTTGCATCGTACTGTGACTGGCTTCAGGATCTACACCGCCTACGTGGGCGACGCTCACCACTAAGTCTATATCGCGCATAATTTCGCTAAAGACTACCGGCGGAATTTCGCTAAGCGGAATGGGCTTATAGTCGGTTAACGCATGAAAACACACTTCTTCTAGTGTAGGTGCTTCTACATCTGAAGGTGAAAACCAATCGGCCATCGCATACATCGTAGCCATAAATCCGCGTTGATGATAGACTTTTTGCAAGCCTTCGTCCCGGTTAACCGTCCAGCCCCGGCTGCGCAATAAAGCTGCGGTTTTGTTAGGCTGAATTTGATGCCCTTCGTAGCGTTTAGATCGGTATCCGGTTTCCCGTTCTTCTTGGGTGATCACATACAACTCCCTAAATACTTGTTTAAAAGGCTGTACGATGCGTTCGGCAAAAAGGTGTTTCTGGTATAAATCCCATTCTACGGTTTGAAAAAGATGAGCAGGGTGGGCAATAACCAAGACCTCTTCTTTGGCTAACGGGTGTGTTTTTCCGGCTACGTTGGTTAAGGTGCCGTTTTTATAAAAACCGCTGATTTCTTTTTCTGGAGCAAACAAGACCAATTGGTGAAGCATTGCTTTTACAATAGGATGCAGCATAAGCTTCTGTATTTCTGCAGCGGTAAACGGGTCTTCATTAAGCATCGCATTTTCTAAGGACAAACGCGTTCTTTTGTATTGTTGCGTTAAATACGCTTTATGCTCTTTTAGTTGAATAACCGATTTTTCTTTGCGGTACTTTACCGGGATTGATTTTAAGGGTTTTCCGGCTTTGGTTACCTGAATACTTGCTTTACCTAAGGTGTTAATGACCAGTTTTAATTGGGTTTCATCAAGGGTTAGGGTAGCATTTTCCATAATTTCCTGAGTTGCTTTGGCTTCCATCGCCCAACTGAAACGCACGCGGTCTTGATAGCCTGCGTTTCTGGATAGGTTGTCTAAAGCAATTGTCACAGCTAGATTTTCACTTTCTTGACGCTGGGCTCCAAATTGTTTACTTTCTTTTAAAAACTGCTGCAAGAGGTTGTAGCGCTTTAATAAATCTTTTTCGGGGACGGTTTTACTAAGCGGAATTAAGCCCAGAGCCCGAACGTAATCTTTATCGCGTTTTTCTTTGATTTTTTTAAGGGTTTCGGTGATTTTTACTTCGCCCAACATCACACTGGAATATAATTTTACCTGACGGTGACCGTTTCCATCAGAAATATATTTGGCCGCATCGTGTAAAATTTTCCAATTTGATTTTCCTAGATTTTTATAGACTTTATTGAACCAATCGATATCAATAGCGCCGATGGCAAAATCTGATTTTGGAATGTTGGAATACCGGGAAATGATGGTTTCTTTTTCACTACTCATATAGCCTGAAACGTGCGCCTGAAACCACCAAACGGCATCTTCTAACTTTTCTAACCCCAGATATGCGCCTACATAACCTGCCCATTGTGTGGCATAGCACGCCAATTCGATTAAGCGTTTTTTGGGAATTTTGGCTTCGTCAGCAAGCGCTACAAAATCGGCATAACTCTCTGATTCACCGGGAATGCTTTTTCTAAGTATGGCACTGAATTTTGATTTTTTACTGTCGTTATAATAGCTATACCCGCGTTCAAAAGATTCTTTGCCTAAGCGTTGTAAAATTTCAAATACGTAATGGGTACCCGGTACTGTTTGTATATGCCCGATATAATCTGAAGCTTCTGTGGGTAAATCACCGCGTTCTAATTCGACTTGCAGGAGATTGGTTTTAAGGGGAGCAAATACGTGTGGCGGAATTGGATTTTTAGGAATTTTACCGCTGCGCATGCGGTAATTGAAGCCACCGTCTATAATGGACATCAATTCTCCGGAATATAGTGCCTGAAACAAGAGATCATCCTCATTGATCAGCTTGTTTTGATACAACTTAATGGTTACCTCGATCTTGGGAGCAGGCATGTCCCTGGCATTTTTAACTTTTCCTGCTGCGACTTCCTGAAGTTGCGAAACCGGGTTGGGGTGCCCCAGGTATTGAGCGGTTAAGTACAGGTGCAAATCCCAAAGCTTTTTTAGTTGATCCAGGCTGGCATTCTCTAGTTCATCTTCATCCAGGCCTCCTATAAATTGCGAAGCTATACTCGTCCAATTGGAAGATTGTATGGAATAGTCATTTTGCTTAAAGCCTGTTTTTTTATGCTTTTCGGGAAAATTAGCAATTATATCTTCTAAGAGATCTAATTTAAAATTGATGAAATTAGCCTGATCTTGGTAAACTTTGAAGAGCCTTTTTAGAACTTTTAAGTACACTTGATTTTTTCCATAATACGAACGTGGATTATGCTCTATGGCTAATGCTTCGAGATTGGGAATGTATTGTTTGCCAAACGGAATAAGCGTGCTGTAGTAACTGTACGGGTTATTGGCATTGGCTATAAAACGAATAGCCATATACATTTCATAATCGTTAAGTTGGCTATGTTCATACCATTCTATCCAAAGCTTGGCTAACGGGAGGTTATGCAATTCTTCTAAAGGGGTAGGGTCTTCTAATTCTTTAATGTCGTGAATGCCCTGTCCTAATAATTGGGTAGTGGTTTCTCCCTGATAGCCTTCTCGCTCGTATTCATAATTGCGCTGCTCATGGATGCGTTTAATCAAATTATTTACGGCTTCACTAATTTTTTTAGGGTTGATAAAAGCGCTTAACTTATTGCTTTTTCCTGCAGAACTTACAATACCCAGCTTATCGAAAAAGTTGATCTTGGTTTGAAATTTGGGTTGGGGGGTATACAGCGGACTCAGGTTGCTGTAGTCTACAGCTCCAAAACCAGTACTAAAGGTATTTGCGTGTTCAGACTTGGTGAATTTGTCCAGGAAGACTTGTTCATTTTTGGAGTGTTTGGGACGCGCTTTGTAGCGTTCTATTTGTTGGTTGATAAACTCGGGATATTGATCCTCGTTATCTAAAATCGATAAAATTTCGAGTCCCGCTAAACGCTGATTTACATTTTTAGCTTCTATTAAATGAAGGGTAGTGGTCTGTAAAATGGGTTCAGGTTGATGGACCACCAATTCTATTAAAGCCGAACGTAAGGTTTTACTTTTACGACTTAGTAATTCTTCAGCAAGCATCAGATCTTCTTCATAGAGCGGCATCACATAAAAGAGTTGAATACCGGTAGCCATTACGGTTTCATTTCGGTTTTTAATGGCTTGATGCGCTAAGTTTCGTTTCCAGGAACCGCGTTCGTAATCGTAATCGGCTTGCGGTTGTGGTGCACTTTTTTTGCCCCAATAATAGCGATGACTGTTGGGAAACACTTTACGAATGTAATTTTCTCTATATACCGAGGGAAGCTGATCGATATCATCAGCGAGCAGGGCTAATTGTTCCTGGTTAGCCTGATTGATAAGAAAATTGAAAAACGATTCTGAAGTAGGCTGAAAGTCAAACCACGAAAATATTTTTCCTGATTTTTGTGCTTTTCCGTTTTCAATAGCTTGAGCGACTTCATATACGCGTTGAAAAAGGTCGGTATCCAATTCGATTTGGGGTAAATTTAAAATCACCCAATGATCGATAGCCGGATCTTTACCCAGCTCTTTTTTAAAATAATCAACAATAGAGGTGTTGGTCCTGCCGGTTTGCGATACAAAATAAAGCGCTGCTAGTTTGGTGTCTCTATTTTCTGTTTGATATACCCGATTTAAAGCTTTTTGATTGGCCAAATCTACATCTACAATCCCTACAGCCCAGAGTGCTACATACACTTCTATATTATCTCTGCTGTTAAGGAGTTCGTCAACCTTATCGCTATTATGAATTAAGCTTTGGGCAAGCTGTAGGATTCGATTCACCGTAGCTTTTTTAGGCGCTTCCCAATTAAAACCAAACCATACATTAACAGCTCTTACCACACTGCTAAAACGGGCCAAGTCATTTTCTAAAATAAGATTGATAATGTATTTAAGCGCTCCTAAATGGGTCTCATCTAAGCTTTCTAAAATAGTTTGTCGCAAGCCTTCTTGCCGTTGCGCTGCAAGGAGTAAGTTGCCTACCAGTTCCCAGTTTTTTTGTGCTGGGGTAAGCAATAGGCCCTTGATAAGATCGTGACTAACACCGCCTATCTCGTCTTCGCCCTGAATGATATCAACTACCACTTCAGCTACCAGTTCTGGTTTTTGGGTGAAGATAGAAGCAAAGAAGTAGCTGTTTCCGCGATCGTAATAGGTGCTGTATTGCAATTGCTCGTGAAGTGGTAAGCTGCCCAGTCCTAAACGGCTCAGGCTTAAAAAGCGTCTAAAGATGTTGATTTTTTTAGTGAGCAGCTGGAAGCTGGCTTTCGATCTAAATGCTTTTCTAGCATAACCTTCCTGATAGGGAAGGGAGTCGATAAGCTGCCACATCATACCTAAATAGGGTGCTTGAATTTCTCCAAACAAAAACACACCCAATTGCATGCCTTCTTTGCTAGACCAAGGATTCATCGTTTCTGGTGCTGCAAAACTGGCTGTTAAATCAGAAGCCGTATAGTAATTGTATTGGTCTTTTTTGAGTTGAGTAAGTACCCAACCCAGTTTTTGATACGGTGCTGAAAATTGATGGAAATCTTCTTTTTTTAGATCAGCTTTTTTAAATCTGGAAATGTATTTATGAGCTTGTTCGGTAGGTATCATAATCGATGATCTTTAGAATCGCGTTTAATTTTCTGCAAGATACCTAGCTTATGGCTTTATTTACTCCCTGTTTATGGGGATATTTTTAGGGAAGGCGTTAAATATCCCTAGGCTTGCCGTATTAGTAGAGGTTATAAGTTATAAAACGTGTTCTACTAAACTGCACCGAGGGGCTTGCCCCGACGAATTTACTGTTTTAAAGGTATTGTCTCCTATTGGATATTCAGGTTATCTAGTATATCTATTTAAATTCTGTTCAAACTCAAAGAGAAAAAGGAGCCAGGGTAGATTCTTAGTATCAATATGCCTAACGCCTATTTTCGTTCGTAAATTGGACGCTTACCTCTTTCACTTTAATTCATATATTTTAATAACCAGCAAGCCTAGGAGTGTTATTGTTGCCTGTATGGCACAACATAAACACGTTATTGAATAAAACGATAATTCCCATTTATCTGGATTACCAATTATCCGTTATGAATGTTAGTTTATTTTTTGATGAGCCTTTTAATCGTATTCGTTAGGCCAATAAAGTTTGAGTTTTTATGAGGCTAACCAATCCATAAGATTCTGAAATTTATACACAATTAGCTATAAAAACTTTTAGAAAAAGAACAAAATCAGTTAGATTATTACTTTAATTAAAAACAGATTTATACAACTTTTTGGTTTATAGGTAGGGAACTATAAGAAAATGAAACACAAACTAGGGAATACAGAAATTCAAGATATCAATACGGCGCTGCCGCCGTTAGATTGAAAGCTTAAAAGTTTAGAGTTAGAAAGTTCGAGTTTTAAATTTTCTATTATATCATTTTCAAATCAATCCGTTCTCTCCTCTTGTTTCTTGCTTCTAAAACCTAGTAGTGGTGTCTTTGTCTATATTCTAACAGTTTCAGGATAGATGCTATCGTAACTTACGATTTCTTCTCCTACTTTTTTATGAATTAGGCTACGATTTAATTCTTCAAGATTGGAACAACCGGCAGCTGCAAAAAGCTCTAGGAAATCTTTTAGGATTTCTTCGTGGTAGTTTCTTACACGTTTCCACTTATCTTCTACCACAAGTCCTCTCATAAATTTAGGATCGTTAGAAGTTACTCCCGTAGGACATTGATTGGTGTTACATTTTAAAGCTTGAATACATCCCAATGCTAACATCATTCCACGAGCTGAATTACAAAGGTCTGCGCCTAAGCATAAAGCACGGAAAATATCGAAAGCGGTAAAGATTTTTGTAGCGGTAATAATCTTTATATCCTTTTTTAAATCATATTTTCTTAGCGTATCTACTACAAAAACAAGTGCTTTTTCCCACGGCATTCCCACATAATTTGAGAAATCAATGGGGGCAGCTCCCGTACCACCTTCAGCACCATCTACGGTAATAAAGTCAGGTTTTATTCCGGTGGCTTTCATTGCTTCGCAGATATCAATAAATTCTTTTTTGTTACCAATACATAGTTTAAACCCAATAGGTTTTCCATTGGACAAATCACGGAGTTGTTGGATCCATTTCAGTAAACCTTCAGGGGAATCAAATGCAGAGTGTCCCGGAGGTGATAATACATCTGTATGTGGTTTTACTCCTCGTATTTCTGCAATCTCTTCGGTGTTTTTAGCTGCCGGTAATACGCCTCCGTGACCGGGTTTAGCTCCTTGGGAGATTTTAATTTCAATCATTTTTACTTCCGGATAGGCGGCAACTTTTTCATATTTTTCAGTTGAAAAATTTCCATCTTCTGTTCGACAACCAAAATAACCGGTTCCTATTTCGTATACCAAATCACCTCCTTTTCTGTGGTAATCTGAAATACCACCTTCTCCGGTATCGTGGAAAAAGTTTCCAGCTTTTGCTCCTTTGTTAAGTGCCATTACCGCATTACTACTCAACGCACCATAACTCATTGCCGAAATGTTGAATAAGCTGGCAGAATAGGGGTGTTTACAATCCGGTCCGCCTATGGTCACTCGGGGAGCTTGATCTAGTTTTTTGGTAGGATAAATGCTGTGTTCCATCCAGGCATAGCCTTGCTGGGTAACGTCTAATTCGGTACCAAAAGGATGATTTTCTTTTTCTTTTTTGGCTCGCTCGTAGATATAACTGCGATGATTCTTGTCAATAGGTTTGCCATCGGTATCACTTTCTACAAAATATTGGTGCAATTCTGGACCAATGAGTTCCAGTAGAAAACGCATATGACCAAGGACAGGGAAATTTCGGGTGATGGAATGCTTTTTTTGAACGATATCATAAATACCCAAGATAATGATAGCGGCTGCCATTATTGAAAATCCCCAGGCAGGCCAGATTGCCGTGCAAACGATGAGGGCGACAATAATTAATGCTATTGTTGTAAACCGTATAGCTTCTTTCATATTAAAATAGTGTTTGTGTAGTGTTATTAGTTATTTGGGTTGGACCCTTTTTTATCCTTCAGCAGGAAGTCCACCACATCTTCAAGTTCTTCTTTGGAAAGCGAACCTCCGTAAGCCGGCATATTTTCTGCCCCGTTTACGATTCTTATAATTATTTGTTCTTTAGTGAGCCTGTTTTGAACATTGGTTAAATTTGGACCCCGAATTCCACCTTGATCATTAATCTTATGACAGTACAGACAACCTGCTGTATTGAATACATTGATACCTCGTTGCACCGAAGGTTTTGCTTCGGGTACGGTGGTATATTCTGAAAGTGGTTCGGCATCGAATTTTGGATGCCAAGGTTCTACATCTCCTATGTACCAAAGTCCGCAAATCGTAATAATTAAAAAAGCGACCGCGCCTATGGCCCAAGGTCTTTTTAGTGGACTACGTTCGCCGCCTTTGGATAAAAACGGAACGGCTAAAAGAACCGTGATGGTTAATACGGGTCCGAGCATAATGACATAAGAACCAATATCTCGGGGCATTAAGGCGAAAATGGCGAATATCCAGGTGAAATACCAATCGGGTTTAGGATCTACTTTTACATTGGTTAAATCTGGTGCGCCTACCAATTCGGGAGCGCCCACAAACCAAGCTATAAAAACTAAAACGATAAGTACTAGCGCGCTAAAAACCGCATCTCTCCAAATAGCATTTGGGAAAAAGGGAACTCCTTTTTCTTTTAGCATATTTTCGTACCAATTTCTATAGGTTTTCGGATTTAAATAACGTCCGACTTTAGGTGGTTCAGAAATTCCGTTTCTAAACACCAAAAATAAGTGGTAGGCTACAAAGCTGAAAAGCAACGCGGGAATCACAAATACGTGAAGAGAGAAAAAACGATTTAATGTTTCGCCATTAATATTTTCACCTCCCATTAAAAAGTGGGCTATACTGTCACCTATCAAGGGAATTCTTCCCATTTGTTCAGCGGCGACTACACTAGACCAAACCCCGTTATCATCCCAACGCAGTAATTGTCCCGTGAAGGCCATTACAATAGTGAGTGCCATTAGTACCACTCCGGTGATCCAACTCATTTCGCGTGGATATTTGTACGCAGCAAAAAGATACACACGAATCATATGCATCCCCATTAGCAATACCATTCCTGAAGCTCCCCAATTATGCAAGCCTCTTATAAAACTTCCTAAAAAAGCTTGATTTTCTATGTATTGAAGTGATTGGTAGGCAACGTCTGCTGAGGGCTGATAGAGAAATGCTAAAGCAATTCCTGTAACTACCTGAATAATTAGACAGGATAGGGTGGCACTTCCCCAAACGTAATTCCATTTAGATCCCGGTGGCACCAAATGAGTGGTGAGTGGTTTCACCAATTCGCTTAGTCCTCCACGGTCATCTACCCAATGCCATATATTTTTTAAAGCCTTTTTCACGATGTTAGGTTGGTTATGGGGATGTTTTGTGTTTTAATCTGTACGTTATTGTTGTGTACTCTTACTTCATAATCAAACATTCCGCGCGGTGGTGGACCTGCGGCCCAGGATCCATCTTTATGGTAAACTCCGCCGTGACAGGGACAAAGAAAGATTTCTGATTTTTCTACCCATCGTACGGGGCAACCTAAATGCGCACAATTTACCGATAAGGCTAAAAAGCTATCATCTTCTTTGCGTCTTACATAGGCTGCAGAACGTGCAATGCCACCACTCCATTCATAGGTCGAGGCATTTTCAAAAGTGACCATTTTTGTTTCGCCTATTTTGAAATCGGTTAATTTTCCTACGGAACGCCAGACTTCAGTTTTTTTCCTGATGATAGGATCTAGCATTGCAGCGACTAAAGGAAAAGACAGTACCGCGGCAAAAAAAGCTCCTACGCCCAAGGTGATCCTTGTCATAAAACTTCTTCTGTCGAGTGACTCCTTGTGGTTATTTGGTGGATTTTGATTTTCGCAATTACAAGCCATTATTCTTCATCGTGTTTAATTTCTTTATTGATTTCTACGATCCAGCCGATAAGTGCTACCACAAAAACGATAGCGCCCATTCCCGATAAAAACCAGTTGGTTAAGATTCCCCAAAAGATAAATACTATTCCAAAAGCCAGAAAGAATGGCCAATAGGTAGGTTTGGGAAGTTCTTCGGGTTTTGCTTTATATTTTTTTTCTTGGTTCATCATCTTCTTATTTCGCTGTATGGATTGCTGTTTCAGACTTTTCTACCGGATTTTCTTCATACCAGCTCAGTAAAATGGAAACCGAAGCCAATACATAAAGAATACATCCGGGCACCCACATTAACATTCCTGCTAATTCCTGATCTGCTCTTAAAGTTAAAGGAACCGGACTTCTTAAAGTGGTAAATGCTGTTAACGAACTGTTTAAGGTATCTGTACTTGCAGAAAAAGCTACATATAATCCCAATAATGAGCAACTTACACAGGCTGTAAAAAGGTAAATCACACTTTTTAAAGGAGCTAGGCGTTTGCTTTTAACAGGATTAAAAACCGGCAATGCAAATAATATTCCCGCAATAAATAATAAGCTTAAAATAAGACTTTCTGGTATAGCTGTGATCCAACTATCTTTAGTGGCGGTAATACCGCAAATGGCCGTTCCGGTTTCTGCGGAAAGAATGCCCGCGCTCAAAAAATGTCCGCCCCACATCATCACAGCACTTAACCACCAAAACATTAGGAAATAGTTTTTCGGTTGCTGTAGGATGTTCAGCTTAAATTTTTCTGAAAATAAAATTGTATTTGATGGAATGGATTTTAAGAATAGGATAGGGGCAATCATCAACAAAACGATATGCTGAAGCATTGTAAGACTATGCAAACCATAGTCTCGGAGCAAGGCTATAGGAGAACCAAAACTTACATATAATAAGATTACCGTTACTATAAAATAAGCCTTTTGTGAAGTTTTTGTCTTTAAAAACAACAGGTATGCTGCAATGACCAAAACAGAAAGTATTATTCCTGCAAATGACCAGTTATCCGGAGTTATGAAAAAATCTGTATTTATCATAATAAAGGAGTTATGTACACAAAGTAAAAAACAAATAACCAGACAACATCCACAAAATGCCAGTAAACTTCAACACCGCCAAATCCGGCTATGGATACTCTTCTTAATTTTCCCAAACTCATTATTAATAAAATGAGCAGGGCCAAAATACCTAAAATTACGTGAAAGCCGTGAAAGCCGGTTAGGGTAAAGAAACTGGAACCAAATACATCTTTACTTAAGGTGATTTGTTCTTGATAAAGTCCTATATATTCGGTGACCTGTCCAGTTATAAAAACAATTCCCAATACGATAGAAAGCAATAAGAAGATATTGAATCCTTTAAAATTTTCTTTGTTCAGGGCTCTTTTACTTATCATCAGGGTGCCACTGCTGGCAATTAAAAATAGTGTAAAAATCCCCGCTCTTACGGCATCGAGGTGTTGAGCAACCGTATCGGTAGCTTCCGTAAAATTTCGATAATATACATAACCAATGATAAGGGCAATGAAAAAGAACGTTTCAGAGCCTATCATTAGAAGCATTAATAATTTTCCTTTATCCTTCATCAATTAAGTCGCTTATCAGGATTATCGGGATTGGCCAAATCCCACAAAGGCCGTCTGCTGTGTACTCGCGGTACTTCTTCAAAATTCTTTAAGTCTGGTGGGGAGTTGGTCGCCCATTCTAAGGTCCAGGCCTCCCAAGGGTTTTTGGGAGCAGTACGTGGCTTTTTCAGGGTAATGAATAAATTCCACAGAAAAACAGCAATGGCCACAAACATCATTACCGCTCCCAAGGTAGAGATCATATTGAAAATTTCCCAAGATCCAAATCTTGATGGATAGGTATAAATTCTACGGGGCATTCCTAAAATTCCGAGTACGTGCTGAACAAGGAAGGTGAAATTAAAACCTATCACAAATAACCATAAATGCCATTTGCCTAATTTTTCTGAAAGAAAACGACCGCTAATTTTAGGAAACCAATAGTAAATACCTGCAAAGATCCCAAAGGCAGTTCCTCCTAAAAATACGTAATGAATATGCGCTACTACGTAATAGGTATCGGTTAATTGCCAATCGATGGGAACGATTGCAAAAGAAGCGCCGCTTAAACCACCAATAGTGAAATCGATTAAAAAAGCTACGGCAAACATCATTGAGACCGTCATTCTAATACTTCCTTTATATAAAGTACCTATCCAGTTAATGACTTTTACTCCTGTTGGAATCCCGATCAGCATAGAACTTGCCGCAAAAAAACCGTTTACGGTATTGGTCATTCCCACCGCAAACATATGGTGAACCCACACGCCAAAGGCGAGTAGTGCAATGGCTACGGTAGAGGCAGCTACGAATTTATATCCAAAAATCTTATTTCTTGAAAAAACCGGGATCACTTCAGAAATAATTCCGAATGCCGGCAATGCTAAAATGTATACTTCAGGATGTCCAAACGACCAAAAGAAATGTTGCCATAATATGGCCGAACCTCCTGAAGAAGGAATAAAGAAGTGCGCATCAAATTGCCTATCGATAAGCATCATAAAAAGGCCTGCATTCAATAGGGGAAAGGCTGCCAATATTAAAAATCCATTGATAAATATCATCCAGGCAAATAGCGGAAGCATATTTAGTTTGATATCTGGGGAGCGTAGGGTTAAAATAGTGGTCACAAAATTAAGACCGGCACCTATACTTCCCATTCCGGTAAGAATAAGTCCTACCAAATAATAATCGACACCCTGAGTTGAAGAGTAGTTGCTTTCACTCAACGGCGCGTAATTGAACCATCCTGCATCTGGTGCGCCACCGGCAAAAAAACTAAAGTACATTAAGAAACCACCTAAACACGTCATCCAAAAACTAAAGGCGTTCAATCTGGGAAAAGCCATTTCGTTCGCTCCAATCATTAATGGGATCAGGTAGGTAGCAAGTCCGATGAGAGCGGGCATCAATACCAAAAAGATCATCGTGGTACCGTGCATCGTAAAAAGCTGGTTGTAAAATTCTGGTGAAATCAGATCGTTATCACCAACCGCTAATTGTGCTCTAATGAGCATAGCTTCCAGCCCGCCGATAATAAAAAAGAAAAGGGCGAGCCATAAATACATAATGCCTAATTGCTTATGGTCTACTGAGCTTATCCAGAGTAACCTTCCTTTATCTGAAGTTACTTCCGGAAGTTGATCTTCGCCTTCTTGTATGTTTATAAATAGACTCATTTAAGGTGTATAATATATTCTACGAGTGCATTGAGTTCTTGGTCAGAAAGGATAAAGTTGGGCATTTTTGCGCCTTCTTTTACCTTTTGTGGGTCATGAAGCCAAGCTCTTAAATTGGTAGTATTTACTTCTTTAAAATCTCCCAAAAACCGTTTTCTGCTTGCAAAATGGGTGAGATTTGGACCAATATTTTCGTTATAACTGGTTCCGTTGATTGCGTGGCAGTTGGTACAGGTTTTTTGCTCAAATAGGTTTCTCCCTTTTTCAAAAAGTGCACTACCTTCAGTAATCACGGGTTCCAGTTGTTCTTCCTGCCATTTTTTAAAATTCGCTTCATCATCGGCAATAACCCGTATACGCATTCGTGCGTGCTGCATTCCGCAGAACTCACTACAAGTCCCTAAATATTCTCCGGGTTTTTCGGCATACATCCACATATAATTGGTCATTCCGGGAATCATATCTATTTTCCGACCTAATTCTGGCACCCACCAGCTGTGGATGACATCTGCGGAATTAAGCGCTAATAATACTTTTTTTCCTGCCGGAATATGAACTTCGTTAGACGTAATTACTTTACTATTTGGATATTCTGCTTCCCACCACCATTGATGCCCGGTGATGATAATATCCGGCTTAGGATCATCAGGTATGGTTTGTATCTCCTTCATCGACTGAACGGTAAAAAACATAAAAAATACAGTGATGAGAAAAGAAGTGATAAGGGCGAAAGCCTCAAACTTATGGTTTAAGGATCCATTTTGTGGTTTGTCTTTTGGACTTTTCGCTTTGTATTTGGTGGTGTATCTATACGTGAAAAAAATCACAAGCCCCAGAATTATAGCGGCTACAACGGCAAAAGACCAATATAGGAAATTAGTGTACTCCAGTACTTGGGTACTGTAAAAGGGTAATACTGCTATCATCTACTCTATAAGTGTTAACAAATATAATATTTATATTTTACGGAAAGTCTTTTCGATAATTTAAATGTTAAATTAAGTGAAAAAAATAATGTTGTATTTACAAATTAAATCTATTCTTACTCTTTTATTAATTTTAAGCTGTTTTTAACCGATAAACAGATAGGTATTTAAGTTGAAGTGTATAATTTGGAGAAAAGGGGTGTGGCGAAATTGGAAATTAGAGAAGTTAAGATGAATCTGGGAGTAAGATTTAAAAATAAGTCGATTTGAAAATATGTTAGAGAGTGCACTGTGATCACAGTGAATTTGACCAAAATTTTGAATGCTGATGAATGTATATTATATAGCTTAAATTGTAAACTGAATACTGAAAACAAACTTCTTCATTCCATTTAGGACCAACCTGGAATTTTCAATGTTGAATTTTGAATGGCTTTAAACCGTGAACTTTAAACCTTAGAACTTTCTACTAATTCTATTTTCTTGTCTTTGTTGCGTAGTATAATTGCTTTATATTCCCATTCTCCTGCATTACGAGCGGCTTTAATATCGATAACGCCATTTGCTTTACTTCCTTTAAACTTAAAAGTAAGTTCAACTTTGTTATGATCTTCGCTATACTGCACATCACCGTTTAAAAGGGAAAGGTTATCCTTTAAGCTTATTGTGCCGAAGTAATCTGTAACTTTAGGGTCGTTATTCGCTATATCCAAAGCATCTTTATGAAGGCCTTCATCGGCATAGATTTCGGTAAAATTAGAAATATGAGTACCTAAATTTGTGGTAGAGAATGCTAAAATCAATAATACTGCTATAATGCCAATACTAATTACCAACCATTTTTTCATGTGTTCAATTTTTGATTTTATTCGCTTCAAATAAAGCGCTTACCTCTGGTTTTTGAATCTCAATAATAGTTAAAATCCCGAGAACAATACCTAAAATACCAGTTAAACAGTTTATTACAGAAACTACAATTATAAACGTAGCATTTTTATGCTCTCTAAGATATTTAGCCGCTAAAAAGGTAAGTACGGTTATTATAATAGAGAATAGAATAAAAAGACCTCCGAAAATAAAGAATATCAAGTTGAAGTAATTAAACGGAAAATCGTCGGGTATATCTGCATTGGTAAAAGCAACACCCATCACCATGTACATCAGGCCTACGAAGCAAATGAGTAAATTTAAAACTGCCTTTATAATGAATAAAATTCTATAAGTTTCTAAATTTCTTCCTGGCTCGACTTTTGATGATTCCATTTTTAATCAATGATGATTTATGAGCAATTTACTAATATTAGGCGATAACCGCCGGTTTTTTAGATAGGTATTTAAAGAAATTATAGGTATTTTTCAGAATAGTTTATAAATACTTTGAAATGGAAAATAAAAAGGAAAAACTTTTGATTCAATTTAATGAAGCTTTTGCTAATGGGAATCATCAATTTATGCTGGATCAGGTTACTGAAGACTTTCATTGGATCATGATTGGTAAAAAGGAAATTAAGGGAAAAACACAGTTTGCAGAGGCGCTTAAAGATATGAAAGAATTTAACAGTGAGCTGGAGCTTGTAGATGTCATTACGCATGGTAAAAAAGCCTGTGTTAACGGAAATATGAAGATAGTAGCTCCTAAAGCTGAAGATCAAAGCTTTTCTTTTTGCGATGTTTATGAATTTAACTCCTTTAAAGATCCCAAAATTAAACGGATGACGTCCTACGTGGTTGAGCGTTAATAATTCGGGAAATAATGAATATCAAAATCATGCAAAAAAACTATACATTATAAATTAGAGATCAACAATAACTACTACTATGAAAAAACTATTTATTCCGGTTTGTGCTTTATTTGCCATGTCTTTCACCAGCGTCCCAAAAACTGAAATTTTAATATCTGATCGTTCTGAAATTTCAATAAAAGAAGCTATCAAAATAGATTTAAAGGAATACTTTAAAGAAACCAGAAAAACGATTGAAGATCATATTAATGGCCTTTCTGAAAAGCAGCTGAGTTTTAAACCTGCACCAAACCGTTGGTCGGTTAGTCAGTGTCTCGAACATATTATTAAAACCGAAAAAATGCTATTTGGAATGACCAAAGCCGCTTTAGAAGGTGATGCTAATCCAGAACGCAAAAGCGAAGTTAAAATGAGCGATGAAGATCTTATCGCTGGAATTACCGATAGATCTACTAAAGCTCAGGCGAGTGAGTCTTTAATGCCTAATGGAACTTACGAATCTCCAGAAGCCGCTTTAGAAGCCTTTGATGAACAACGCGATGAAATTATGGACTTTATCAACGATCAAACTGAAGAAGATCTAAGAAATCATATTTCAGATTCTCCTTTTGGTCCGGTAGACGGCTATCAATCCTTATTATTTATTGCCGGACACACGGCCAGGCACACATTACAGATTGAAGAGGTGATGCAGGCTGAAAATTTTCCGGAAGAATAAATATTTAAAATCGATAATAATTAAAAGTCCATCCGGATGCGGTTGGTCTTTTTATATATGAAATTCTTCGGGGTATACTACAATTCCAAAAATATGCTTTGCAGCATCGGGTACTAGCTCCTTTAGCATAAAGTTCTTTTTTGGGACCTCAAAGGGCGCCTGAATATCAAAGTTTATAGCCGGTTCGTATTCAAATCTTGGATAATATTCTTCATGCCCCAGTACAATTACAAGTTTATAATCCAGTTCCCGTGCTTTTTGATGTGCCTGTTTAAGAAGCTTAGAGCCTATTCCTTTTGATTGAAATTCAGGTAAAACAGCCACGGGAGCCAGTGCCAAAGCAGGGAATTTATTTTTGTCGTTTTGGATGGTAATTTCACTTAGTAATACATAACCCACAAGTTTATTATCTACCTCAGCAACAAGCGAAAGTTCAGGTATAAACGCGTAAGATTTTCTGATGCGGTCTACTAAAAACTGTTCCTGGTGATCACTATTTGATTCATGTAGAAATGCAGCTTCAATAAGGCTAAAGACATCTTCGTGATCTTCGGGCTTTTCCTGTCTAATGTGTACTTCCATCTATTTCAAAAATTAAAGCAATGTAAGTAAATTAAATATATCTTACCGCTATTCAGCATTAATTATCAAAAGGGATTCTTCTGCATTTAAGCTTTCAATTTTTTCAGCATAACGATTATAGGCAAAACTATTTCCGCAGCAATTCATTTCATCAGCTTTACCAGTATTATTCACCAATAACACAGGAATTTTATAGTTGTCTGAAATAAACCGAAGACGATGTTCAGCATCTTCCATACCTTTTTTATGTTTAGCCACACTAGCCACGTAGAAATCAACTTTTTCTAAAATTATATCCTGTAGATGTTCTTCTACAGTTATTTCATAGCAAATGGCCAGTTTTATTTTTTTCTTCTGAAATTGGATTATAGAGTCACTTTTTTTTGGATGGAAAAAAGGGTGTTCATCCTCGTGTAAATATTGTTTAAAGTAAAACTGAATATCGCTTTTGGGCTTAAAAATAGCCATCGCAATATGAATTTTATTATTCAACTTTAAAGGTAACCCAAGGCCAATTGCCAGCTTATATTTGGTGCTATAATCTTTGAAAATTGTTAGTTTGCTGTCGTTTTGTTTAAATGCGAGCTCTCTTGCCAAATGCGGTTCGTAGTTGGTTAAAGAAAGTTCTGGGAAAACTATAAAATCTGCTTTTGCCGCAGCTGCTTTGTCGATATAATCGAGATGCTTTTTTATATTCGCTTTAATATTTCCCGATTCCGATTGCAGTTGGGCCAGTGCTATTTTCATTTCCGTTTAATCTTTTTTTATGCTGAATAGTTTTCCGTAGCTCAGGCAACGCCAACACCATTCTAAAGGACCAAATTTAAAGTACTGAAGCCACAATTGACTTAACACCACCTGAAGTATAAACAAGACTGTAGCAGTAATAAAGCATTGCAGTAAGCTCATTTTCTGATACATCGAAAATCCAATTCCACTAAAAATCAACACTCCTATTAAGCTTTGAAAAATATAATTGCTAAGCGCCATCTTTCCAACGGGCTGGAAACGTTTCAAGAAACCGGTTAACTTTCCTGTAAACCACAACCACGCGATAAACCACATATAAAAAAGACCAAAAAGCGTATCGCAAATTACCATTAATTTAAGCCAGATAGGATTAAAAAAATCACCTTTGTAAAGATCGAAATTGGGTAAAATAAACAGAAAAATAATTCGGTATATAGTGGTGATAGTAAACAGCCAAATAAATGCATTTTTATTTTTTAAGATAAAATCTTTAAGCCTTAAAAGTTTACCCGATTTCACGAATGCTGCTCCTAAAAGCATCATGGAAAAAGCAATCGGCGCTAAAAACACCAACAAAACCGGGAGATTAGCGCAATATTCCAAAATCCTGAAAGTTAAAGCTTGTTTGTAGCTTCCATTTCTTAAAATCTTAGTGACCGTTTCGAAGTTATATTTTTCTAAAAATCTTTCAGGTGAATAATTTATCCGGGAGAACATATATTCAGCAATCAAATCATAAAGAGGAAATACTAAAATAAAAAGACACAATAGGAGTAAACATTTGCTATTTAGTTGATACAAAAAGTAGATAAAAATACCTAAAATCGCATAAAGATGAATCACATCACCTCCCCAAAGCACCAGGACATGTAGCATACCAATTACAAATAAAATAAGCATGCGTTTAAGCATAAAAAGGCTATTCTTTTTTCTATGCTTCAGTTTCTCAAGCTGCATGGCGATGCCCATCCCGAATAATAATGAGAATATCGGGAAGAATTTAGTGTAAAAAAATAGCTGTAAAATTCGTTGAATTAGCGTATCAAACCTTCCTGCCGACTGATCGTAATACATATCCTGATTCATAAACACCGCGTTCATGATTTCAATATTTACGACGAAAATTCCGAAAACCGCAACCCCACGCCAAATGTCCAGAATTTCGATACGAGTATCGGGAGTGACAGGGTTTAGGTTGGGTGATTTCATATTAAATTTATGCGGGTTGTAATTCAAAAATGGTGATTTCTGGTCGTACATTAAATCGCATCTGGCGCAAACATCCCAAGGCACGGTTTATATAGAGCGTTCTCCCATCATAAAGATCGATAATCCCGGCATCGTAACGTTTATTTTCTACCGGTAAAATAGGAGCTCTTAAAAAAGGCGGTTTACATTGCCCGCCATGGGTATGGCCACTTAAAATCCAGCCTTGATAACTATTCCAAACATCCAGATCACAAACATCTGGATTATGACATAAGGCTATATTCGCAGTTTTGGGATTATAATTTTGGGTAGCATTTTCAGGGTGAAAATTAATACCCCAATAATCATCTATTCCCAGAAAATGGAGTCCGTTTAATTCTTTGGTTTCATTTCTTAAAATTTGGATGTTTCGGGAAGTCAATTGATCGATTATATTTTGGGCCACGTGCGCTTCTTTATAGTCTATACCATAATCGTGATTTCCTAAAATTCCAACACTTCCTAAATTTCCTGTAGGAAAATAGGGTATAACTTCAGCAAGCTGCTCCAGATTTTTTGGTTCTTCATAGGTTACAAAATCACCGGTATAGACTACAAAATCCGGGTCTAATTGCTGGGCTCGTTTAAAGGAATCTATAATGTACTGATAATCGAAAAAATCACCTATATGTACATCACTAATCTGCATTAGGCTTTTCCCGTAAAGATGCTTAGGCAGATTTTTAACCGGCATTTTGTGCCGAACAAACTCTAACCAAAATGGCTCAACCTGCCAGGCATACAGCCCTGGAATTGCTGCAATTCCGCCTAAAATGGCGAGCCTTTTTAAAAACTTTTTTCGTCTCATTTAGTCTATTTGAAGATCGGTATTCAAATCTAAATCGATAATTTTTAAATGTATATCCCTAATTTATTCGGGCAAGCATTTAATCCAACTATTATCTAATTAGTAAATATAAACAAATGAAAAAAATATAGGCGTTATTTTCGATTCTTAGCTTGTTGGCCTTTAGCCGTGATGATGATGAAAATTTAGATTGTACTCCAGACATGCATTTGTGCTTTTTATGAGCAGAACCAGGGAATAGCTGTGGCAGAATTTATGCCAGCAAAATATGCTATCGATAATGGTGAGCATCTGGTTTTTGCTAATCCTTTTATTGCTGAGCAATGTGTGAATATTGCAGATGATGATTACAGAGAAAACATATTCTTTGAAATTGCTCCAGATCTAAAGGAATTTTGTTACGACGATGAAGAGCTTTAAGCGATAAAAGTGAATTTTGAAGCTTTTGGTACCTGGATAAATAATAATGCAATAACTATTGAGGGCGGTTTGATTTAGGGAAAACGAGTCAGCTCAGCTCCCTATAATATCTATATAGATGTTCTTTTAAATTTAGAAGATATCAATTTTAAAAAGATCAATTTCGAATCTGATTTAGTAAAGCAGGCTGAAAATTAAAAATATTACGTAAATCTAATTTTTGCAGCCAATTAATTACTATTATTAAGATATTTTCAACTGCTTTAACTTACATATTTAATCTTATTGTGGTGGTGATTTCCACCAGTAATGAGAACTAAAAGGTTTGGATGTCTTAAAAATTATAATTGTTTTCCCGATTTATTGATCAGATCACTAGTCCGGGATTTTATTAAAATCTATTTATAAGGATCGCCACTGGCGGCAGTAACAATACAGATAAGATGTAAAATAATTCCGGGAAAAATGAATAAGATATAGCCTATGGTCACAAATATTAGCCATAAAATTCCGACTAAGACTTCGCCTTTATAAATATGCCCAACACCAGGAAAGAAAATACTAAGTAAAATTGCTACTCCTGCACTCCATTTTGGATAATTATTAATAACGGTTACTGGTGCTTGTGGTTGTTGTGAGACGTTTATTCTGCCAGTATCAAAACGTTCGCCGCAATGCCAGCATTTAATTGCTTCAGATTTTATAGTTTCTGCACAATAAGGGCATTTTTTGGTTTGATAGTCCATAAATTTTTTAATTAATGATTTTGCGTTTGAGTGATGAATGCTTATTTGGTTATAGGTATTAGTTTTATTGATTTTGTTACATAATTTAATCATTAATAATTATAAACAGTTATTTACATAAATTAATTTTCTTTTACATTCTTTTTTCTATTTTATCTTTTCTTGTTTTTATAAATGTCTAAAGCATAAATGCTCATGAGTTCCTTATATTTTAACTTTAAATGATACTATATTACCCATAAATCAAGTTTTTATTGGTTATTGAACAAATATTTTACAACTTTACGCTAAACTCTCTACTTATACTTATGAATAGCAAATTATATTTCCTGATTTTATTGATTTTCACGGCAATTTCTTTAAAAGCTCAGGAAACTCAATTTACTCATGCCGATACGCTTAGAGGAAGTATTACTCCTGAAAGAGCCTGGTGGGACGTGATGCGTTATGACATTTCAGTAACACCAGATTTTGATAAAAAATATACTTCAGGATTGAATAAGATCAGCTATAAAGTAGTTCAGCAAGACCATCCTAATTTTATGCAAATCGATCTTCAGCAACCTCTGGTGATCGATAGTATTATTTACGATAAAAAGCAATCCTTAAGTTATAGTAGAGAAGGGGATGTTTATCACGTAAAAACGCCTGCTCAAAAAATAGAATCTGAGCATGAAGTAAAAATTTATTTTAGTGGAAAACCGCACGAGGCGATTCGAGCACCCTGGGATGGTGGATGGACTTTTGCCAAAGACGAAAAAGGCAGACCTTGGATGACGGTGACCTGTCAGGGACTTGGCGCTTCTATCTGGTATCCCAATAAAGATCACCAAAGTGACGAGCCAGATCATGGAGCTTCCTTAACAATGCGAGTACCAAAGGATTTAATGGCGGTGGCAAATGGCCGAATGCTAAATAAAACCGAACATAAAGATGGTACGGTTTCTTATAAGTGGGGTGTTGAAAATCCAATAAGCAATTATACCATTATACCGTATATAGGACATTATAAAAACTTCTCTGAAGTATACACCGGGATAAAAGGCGATTTAGACCTTAATTACTGGGTGTTGGATTATAATTTGGAGAAAGCAAAAGATTATATGCCTACTGAAGTTCATAATCTTTTAAATGCTTTTGAATATTGGTTTGGGCCTTATCCCTTCTATGAAGATGGTTACAAACTTGTAGAGACAGAACATACCGGGATGGAGCATCAATCTAATGTCTCTTACGGAAACTGGTATGCCGGTGGTTATCGCGGCAGGGATTTATCGGGTACTGGTCTTGGTTTAACCTGGGATTTTATCATTATCCATGAGAGTGGTCACGAGTGGTTCGGGAATAATATTACCACTAACGATTTGGCCGATATGTATATTCATGAGAGTTTTACCAATTATAGCGAAACCCTGTTCCTGGATTATGTGTATGGCGAAGAAGCTGCGAACGATTATAACTACGGTACAAGAGCAGGAATCAAAAATGACAAACCGATTATCCCTGCCTATGATGTTAATGCGCAGGGGAGTGGTGATATGTACCCAAAAGGCGGAAATATGCTACACAGCATTCGGCATAGTATGGATGATGATAAATTATTCAAGAATGTTCTTACCGGTTTAAATATGACCTTTCATAACCAAACGGTAGACGGTTCAGAAATCCTGGAATATGTTTCAGAGAAATCAGGTTACGATTATTCTAAAGTGTTTGAGCAATATTTAACCACAACAAAAATTCCGAAACTTCAGCTATATATAGATGCACCGAATAGTAAAATGTTTTATAAATATACCAATATCGTAGATGGTTTTAATTTACCATTGGTGCTAAAAGGCGACGAGGAAAAAATAAAGATTATCCCTTCATCAGAATGGCAAAGTGTAGCTATTCAGCATAAAAACCAGTATTTATTTACACCCTGGAGGATAGAGCGAATGTATTATATAGATGTAGAATTACTCGATAATCGGGATTAAATATTCAGGTCCTGATCCCTATAGCTATAGTGATCGGGATACCTCGAATTAAGAAATAATTTTCTGATAAACAACCAATGGGTTTGAACAGAAACAGGTAACTAAAAAATGTAAGAATAGATGTTTTCAAAAGAAACGTATGTAGCGCGAAGAGAGAGCTTAAAGAAAAAAGTGGGATCCGGACTCTTAATATTCCCTGGGAATAAGGAAACCGGAATGAATTATAAAGACAATTGGTATCCCTTTAGGCAGGATAGTACCTTTTTATATTACTTCGGAATGAACCTTCCCGATCTTTACGTACTTATCGATTTAGATAATGATAAAGAGATCCTTTTTGGAGATGACCTTACTCCTGAAGATTTTGTTTGGGTTGGAGCAGTAGAACCTTTATCGACGTATGCTGAAAAATCTGGTATTGCTGAAGTACAGCCAATGTCAAGATTGGAAGCTTATATTAAAAACGCACAGCAAAAAGCTCAGCCTTTGCATTATTTGCCTCCGTATAGAAATAAAGTAACGATCGAGATCAGTAATCTTACCGGAATTCCGGTGAACGAAGTTGAAGCTAAAAAGTCGACTGAATTTACCAAAGCAGTCATCGCACAACGTTCTATAAAGTCTGCTGAAGAAATTAAAGAAATTCATAAAGCGGTAAACATTACTGCGGCCATGCATCGACATGCGATTAAATGGACAAAGCACGGGGTAACCGAAAAACAAATTGCCGGGGAGTTACAGGCTATTGCTATTGCCGGTGGCGGAAATATCTCTTTTCCTATTATTTTAACTAAAAACGGCCAATACCTGCATAATCATGCTACACAGGCGGTGGTAGAAAACGGAGATATCGTTTTATGTGACTGTGGAGCTGAGACGGCTATGAATTATGCGGGAGATATGACACGTTCTTTTCCTGTAGCCGAACGATTTACAGCTATTCAGCGAGAAGTTTATTCGATCGTTTTAGATGCTCACGAAAGCGCATCCGCAGCATTAAAGCCGGGCTATGTATTTAAAGATGCCCATTTATTAGCATGTAGCCGAATTGTAGAAGGCTTAAAAGGTCTTGGTTTAATGAAGGGCGATACTCAGGAGGCTGTAAATGCCGGTGCACACACTTTATTTTTTCAATGTGGTTTAGGCCATTTTATGGGAATGGATGTTCACGATATGGAAAACTTTGGCGAGCAGTTGGTCGGGTATACCGATGATCTTGAAAAGAGTACTGAGTTTGGACTTAAATCTCTGCGATTAGGTAAAGCACTGGAAGAAGGGAATGTACTTACTGTAGAGCCCGGAATTTATTTTAATCCGTTTTTAATCGATTCCTGGAAAGCACAGGGAAAATATACCGATTTTGTAAATTATGACGAAGTCGAAAAGTTTAAAAGCTTTGGCGGTATGCGTGTAGAAGAAGACTTTTTGATTACTGCAAACGGAAAAGAACTGCTGGGAGATCCCCTGGCAAAAACAATACAAGAAATAGAAGAACTTAAAAACTCATAACTATAGAAAATCTGAAAATGCTATGAACCACTTTCTCTCCTTTAAATTTCTCCACTATTTTAGCCTTTTGTTCATAGCATTTTCTTTTTCATTACAAGCACAGGAATATCCTGAGTGGCAGCGTTTAGACATTTTATCTGTAAATACCGAAGATCCAAGGGCTCATTTTCATATTTATGATTCAGAAGCTGATGCGTTGACCGGCGAATACCAAAAATCTGGAAACTATAAAAGTTTAAACGGAAGCTGGAAATTTCATTTTGCGGCGGTTCCTGAAAAAAGACCCGTAGATTTTTATAAAACTGATTACGATGTAAAAGATTGGGACGATATTGAAGTTCCTGGAGATTGGCAATTACAGGGATACGATTTTCCGTTATATGTGAGTTCAGGTTTCACCTTTAAAATTAATCCGCCATTTGTAGACGCTACCTATAATCCGGTAGGATCTTATAAAAGAACATTCGATTTACCAAAGTCGGAATTCGATAAAAATGAAGACTATTTTTTACATTTTGGAGCGGTAAACAGTGCATTTTATGTTTGGATAAACGGAGAGAAAGTCGGTTACAAAGAAGGAACTAAAACTCCGGCTGAATTTAAGATTACCAAGTATTTAAAACCTGGAAAAAACAATATTGCAGTTGAAGTATATCGATGGTCCTCTGCAAGTTATTTAGAAGATCAGGACTTTTGGCGATTAAGCGGCATCGAGCGCGATGTGTATATCTACAAAACTCCTAAATCCCGAATTAAAGACTTTTTTGTGACTCCCGGACTGGATAAAAATTACGAAAAAGGAATTCTAGACGGATATGCGGTTATCGATGCGGAAAGTTCTCGTAAAAACCTTCAGTTAAATTTAAAGATCTGGGACGAAGGAAAGGTTATTTCAGAAATAACAAGACCCATTGCTGAAGCTAAAAATGATACGCTGAAATTTCAAATTTCAGATCTAGACATAAGACATTGGTCGGCCGAAAAACCAAATCTTTATTCCTTAACATTAAATCTTAATGATGCCGACAAAACGCTAATGGCTACTTCAGCAAATATTGGATTTAGGACTTCAGAAATTAAAGGCGGACAACTTTTGGTAAATGGGAAACCGATTTTACTTAAAGGAGTGAATAGACATGAGCATGATCAATACGCAGGCCACGTGATCTCACATGAATCCATGCTTCAGGATATTAAACTTTTTAAAGAATATAACATCAATGCCGTTCGAAACTCGCATTATCCTGCCGATCCATATTGGTACGAGCTATGTGATAAATATGGCATTTATATGATCGACGAGGCGAATCTTGAAAGTCATGGCTTTGGTTATGATGAGGATAAAACCCCGGCAAATAAACCCGAATTTGAGAAAATGCATCACGATCGTATCGCCAGAATGATGCAAACCAATAAAAATCATCCTTCGATCATTATCTGGTCTATGGGGAACGAGGCTGGCGATGGTCCGGCATTCATAAAAAATTATCACTGGTTAAAGAAAAACGACCCTAGCCGTCCGGTGCAATATGAGCGAGCCGAGCGTGGTAAAAGTTTCCAGGAACCACATACCGATATCATTCCCTGGATGTATGCCAGCGTTGATTATATAAAAAATAACTACCTGGGCAACTATCCGGATCGACCATTTATTTGGTGCGAATATGCGCATGGTATGGGTAACAGTACCGGTGATCTTGTAGATCTTTGGGATTTTGTATACGAAAATCCACAAATCCAGGGCGGATTTATTTGGGACTGGGTCGACCAGGGATTTGTAAAAACTGATGAAAACGGAGAGGAATATTGGGCTTATGGCGGGGATTTTGGACCAGATCGCTATAGGCATGATGCTAATTTTGTGATTAACGGATTAGTAAATCCAGATCGTACACCACATCCTGCACTTTACGAAGTAAAAGATGTTTATCAAAATGTAGCTATTAAATTAAAAGACAAGCAGGCAGGAAATTTCACCTTTGAAATTGAGAATCGTTTCTTTTTTACCAATTTAAATGAATACGAAATCTTTTATGATTTAATAAAAGACGGACAATTTGTTGAGGGTGGCGGTCCCACAACGATCGATTTGGCGCCTCAGAAAAAAACATTCCAAATCCAGGCGTTTAAACTAGAAAAGGGAGCAGAGTATTTTATAAATTTCTATGTAAAAACTAAGAATATTGGTGCTGTTCTTGCTAAGGGTTATGTAATTGCCAAAAATCAAATTCAGCTTCAGGAAGGAAGTGAGGTAAAATTACCGGTTGTAGCTTCAGAAAAGCTGAAAACAAAAAATAAGGGCGAAAATCTTATAATTTCGAATATCGATGTTGAGGTTGTTTTTGATAAGGAAACAGGAGCGCTTTCAGCATATAATTTTAAAGGGAAAGACCTGATCAAGAAAGGACCTCAACCAGATTTTTGGAGGGCACCAACAGATAATGACTTCGGAAACAACTTTCAGAAACGGGCAAGAGCCTGGAAAGAAGCAACGGATAATCCTAAATTAATGGATTTTACTTCTGAAAAAAAGGATAATTATGTTGAAGTAAAAACGAACTATAAGTTAGATTCGGTTTCTTCTAATCTCAACATTACCTATAAAATTTACGGAAACGGACGTATTGAAGTCGGTAATGATTTTCAATTCAACGGCGATACAGAAAAGCTAACTTCCCTGCCGAGATTTGGTAACTCCATGGTACTTCCGTTAGCCTACGATAACGTAGAATGGTATGGTCGCGGGCCTTACGAAAATTATTGGGATCGTAAAACTTCTGCTTTTGTAGGGATTTATAATTCGAGTGTAGAGGATTTATACGTACCCTACATTCGCCCGCAGGAAAATGGCTATCGTACTGATAATCGCTGGGTAAAACTTATGGATAATGAAGGAAACGGAATAAAATTCACCGGAATGCCTTTGGTATCTTTTAGTGCATTAAGAAATCCAGTTTCAGATTTTGATCCGGGTATGGAAAAAGCACAACGACATACCACAGATATTAAACCTAAAGATGCGACTTATCTAAATATTGATTATAAACAAATGGGTGTTGGTGGAGATAATAGTTGGGGCGCAAAAACCTGGGAAAAATACCAGCTCAAACCTAAAAATTATAGCTATACCTATTTTATAGAACCGATTTTGGAATGATCTTTTTTAGTCATTTCTAGCGCAATACAATGAAGTCGAGAAATCTTTTAAGGATTTAGAGTATAGAAAAGAGATTCATGGTTTATGCTCAATGTTCTTTTGTCATTTCGACAGAAGCATAGCGTATTGGAGAAATCTCTTTTAAATAGGTGTATTAATGTTGGATTCATACAGAAAGCTGAATTTTGAGGGATGCTTTTAAAAATGCAGCATGGGAGATACCTTTAGCTATTGGGAGAAACGGAATAACTAAATATAAATAAGCTAGAAAAACCTTAATGTATATAGATCCCTCCACTACGCCTGCCTGCCGGCGAGGCAGGGTCAGGATGATGTTAGTAAGAATCAATAAAGATATGATTATTAAAAGCTGAAACCATGCGCTAATAATCACAAATCAATTATAAAAAAATGGCTAAAAATTACCTTTTAAGAATAGCGGTACTGTTTTTCTTTTCCTCCTCAATAATTGCGCAGGAAGACCCTGAACTTTTAAGCTTAGAGCGTATTTATTCTTCATCAGAATTTAGTAGCGATTACCAGCGCCCTATTTTCTGGATAGAAAACGGAGATGCTTTTGTAAGTATCGAAAAAGATGATTCGGGTAATGATGAGCTTATTCGTTACGTGAGTAAAAATCATCAATCAAATACATACCTGGCGGCTCAACATCTTGCTGTAAATGGTAAAAACCTGGCAATAGAGGATTTTTCGTTATCCCCGGATGGTAGCAAGGTACTTATTTTTACCAATTCCAGTCGGGTTTGGCGTTCCAATACCAAAGGTGATTTTTGGGTTTATGATTTTGATACCAAAGAATTAAAACAATTAGGAAAAGATTTTCCATCCTCATCGTTGATGTTTGCTAAATTTTCTGAAGATAATCAGTTTGTGGCCTATGTACAAGATTTCAATATTTATAAAGAAAATTTTAAAACGGGGGAAATTACTCGGTTCACTAAAGATGGTACCGGAGATATTATCAATGGAACTTTTGATTGGGTGTATGAAGAAGAATTTGGAATGCGAGATGGGTTTATTTGGAGTCCCGATGCTTCCAAAATTGCATTCTGGCAATTAGATGCTTCAGACATTGGTACTTTTTACATGATTAATAATACAGATTCGGTATATTCACAACCCATTGCACTTCAGTATCCAAAAGCGGGATACAATCCTTCTTCAGCAAAAGTCGGAATTGTAGATACAAAAACTTCCGAAATAAAATGGATTCCGATGCCGGGTGATCCTGTTCAGCATTATTTACCGGCAATGCAATGGCTTAGTGAAGATTTACTACTTATTCAGCAAATGAATAGGAAACAAAACCAACTCAATATTTTCACTTATAAGCCTTCAACAGCAGAATTGAAAAAAGTCTATACAGAAACTGAAGATACCTGGGTGGATTTGCGTTACCCAGACATTTCATCTAATCAATGGGGGAATAATGATCAGTTAATCGTAGATAATGGAAAGGCATTTTTACGAATGACGGAAAATGATGGTTGGCGTCATATTTACAAAGTGGATTTAGCATCTGGCGAAAAAATACTATTAACGCCAGGTGATTATGATGTAGCGACCTATTATCAAACCGATGATAAAAATTTATATATCGTAGCCTCACCAGATAATGCCACGCAGCGCTATTTATACCGTGTGCCTTTAAATGGAAGCGGAAAGTTAACCAGAATAACTCCGCAGCAATTCGAAGGCGTAAACACCTACGATGTTTCGCCTAACGGAAAATATGCCATTCATAATTTCACTAATGTGAGCACACCAAATACAGTCAATTTGGTGAGCCTGCCAAAGCATAAATCAGTAAAAACGTTAGTAGATAATGAACAATTAAAAAATAAACTAGCTTCTTTAGCGTTGCCGGAAACGACTTTTTTTAACGTAACTACTGATAACGGTATCCAAATGGATGCTAGAATGACCAAACCTTTAAATTTTGATGCAAGGAAAAAATATCCTGTTCTTTTTCATGTGTATGGTGAGCCCTGGGGCGTTGTTGCCACCGATCAATGGGTTGGATTATATGAATTATTTATGGCGCAGCAAGGATTTGTGGTGATAAGTATAGATAATAGAGGAACACCAACGTTAAAAGGTAGCGATTGGCGAAAAAGTATTTATCAAAAGGTGGGAGTGATTAATACGGACGATCAGGCTGCAGCAGCAAAAAAGGTATTGGCAACTTATGATTTCTTAGATAGAGACCGAGTAAATGTTTGGGGATGGAGTGGTGGAGGCTCCATGACGCAAAATTTATTGTTTAGATATCCTGATGTGTACCAAACAGGTGTTGCGGTTGCCGGTGTTGCAAATCAGTTATTCTACGATAATATTTACCAGGAGCGTTATATGGGACTGCCAAGTGAAGATAAAGAGAAGTTTATTGAAGGTTCGCCGGTAACCTATGCGAAAAATCTGGAAGGAAACTTATTGCTAATCCATGGTACTGGCGATGACAATGTACATTATCAGAACATGGAGTATTTAGTAAACGAACTAATAAGACATAATAAGCAATTTGATATGATGGCGTATCCAAACCGATCTCATACCATTTATGAAGGAAAGAATACTTCGATTCACCTGTATACTTTGATTACTAATTATTTCTTGGAGCATAATAACATGTAATCAGGATTTAAATAGTAATAATTAATCGGTTTGCTGCCTGTACTGTGTAGGTGTAATCCCTTTTAGTTCTTTAAATTTTCGATTAAAATTAGCGATATTCTGAAATCCGCAAAGTTCAGATATCGCTGAAATCGATAAGTCATGATCTTTATAGAGTAATTTGCAGGCATGTTCTATCCTTATTTCTATTAGAAACTGAAAAAAAGTTTTGTTGGTTCGTTTTTTAAAATATCGGCAAAAGGCATTTTTGCTCATAAAAGCGATATCAGCGATATCGTCTAAAGATATATTTTCCTGAAAGTTATCCATGGCGTATTGAAAAACATCGTTCATTCGTTTTCCTTCATCTTCGGTATATTTTTTCTGATAAACAAAAGAGGATAGCGGCTGTCTTTCAGCATGTGTAAGTTCGTTTAGTAGTAATAATAAAGTGGCAACCCTTTCAATTTTACTTTGTCTTTTCAGGTTATTAAAAAGATGAAATTTCTTCTCATCAGCTTTAATTTTCATTCCGTATTCAGACTCATCAAAAAACTTCTGGATTCCGCTAAGATCAGTTAGGTTAAAGAATTCTTTTCCAAAAGACTTTTTTGTAAAAAACAGGGTATACATTATAGAATTTGGATGCGCTTCAGCATCACTTCTAAAAACATGGGGAATGTTTTCTCCAATAATAAGAATATCGTGGGGCTGATATTCGTTAATGCTATCCCCTAAGATTAGAGATCCGCTACCTTCCATAATGTAGCTAATTTGAATCTCTTCGTGTTGATGAAGTTTATCATAAAATACAATTTCATGATCTTCCTGGTAAACCAAGGCTTCCTTCTCTGGCTTAGGGATTTTAAAGGGCAGAACTTTCATTTGGCTTTAGTTTTTGTAAATATTATTAAAAAAAACTGGATTAGTCAATTTATATGATAATATAGTATCAGGTTTAGTTAATCACTACAAATTGAAAGCGATCTAATGCATATATTTTTGTTAAAAAATTAAACACATGGCAATAAAATGGGAAGGGGTAATGCCCGCAGTAACCACTAAATTCACAAAGGATGACGAACTGGATTTAGTAACCTTTGAAAAGAATATTAACGCACAACTGGAAGCAGGTGTAAACGGAATCATCTTAGGAGGAACTTTGGGTGAAGCTAGTACCCTTACACCGGCAGAAAAGGAAACGCTTGTAAAGAAAACTTTAGAAATTACAGCAGGACAAGTGCCGGTAATCATTAATATTGCCGAGCAGTCTACCAAGGAAGCCATTCAGGTCGCTAAAAATGCTGAAGCCTGGGGAGCGCAGGGATTAATGTTATTACCACCAATGCGTTACAAAGCAACAGATTACGAGACTGTAGTATATTTTAAAGAGATCGCTAAAAACACATCTTTACCGATTATGATCTATAATAACCCTGTGGATTATAAGATCGAAGTCACTATCGACATGTTTGAAGAGCTTCTAGCAGATTGTCCAAACATTGAAGCCGTAAAAGAATCTACTCGTGATATTAGTAATGTAACACGTTTAAAAAACAAATTTGGTGACCGTATTAAAATCTTATGTGGTGTAGATACATTAGCTTTAGAAAGCATGGTTGCAGGGGCAGATGGTTGGGTAGCAGGCCTCGTTGCTGCTTATCCGGCAGAAACCGTAGCTATCTATAAGCTTGTAAAATCTGGTGATATTGCGGAAGCTTTAAGAATCTATAGATGGTTTATGCCATTACTGGAACTGGATATTTCTCCACAATTAGTACAAAACATAAAATTAGCGGAAGTGGCCACTGGTCTAGGAACCGAGTATGTGCGAGCTCCAAGATTAGTTTTACAGGGAGCAGAAAGAGAAAGAGTGAAGGGAATAATTGACGCTGCAATGGCTGTAAGACCAGAGTTAGTAGAATACAAATCTTTATAAATCAAGAAAAAAAGAAAGCATGATTACAGGAAAAAATTATATTGGTGAGGAGCTTTCCAGTAAAGGTGAAGTAACCTTTAAAACTTTTGATCCAAAAGAAAATAAAGAAACGGCCGCTATTTTTTATGAAGCTACACCCGATGAGGTTGATGCTGCTGTAGAAAAAGCGGCTGCCGCTTTTAAAGTGTATAAGCAAAAATCTGATGCTGATAAAGCCGAATTTTTAGAGGCAATTGCTGAAGAACTTGAAGCAAATGCTGAAGCTTTAAAACAAATTTACAGAGTAGAATCCGGTTTGCCAGAAGGACGTTCTAATGGCGAATTCGCACGTACAGCCGGACAGTTAAGAGCTTTTGCAGAGATGCTTAAAGAAGGTAGTTGGGTAGAGGCGATAATTAGCAATCCCGAAGGAAAACCTGATATTCGAAGAATGCAGGTACCATTTGGACCCGTTGCGGTTTTTGGAGCGAGTAATTTCCCCTTTGCGTTTTCTACAGCAGGAGGAGATACCGCTAGCGCATTAGCATCAGGTTCTCCGGTTGTCGTAAAATCACATCCCTTACATGCAGGTACGGGAGAATTGGTTTCTGAAGCAATTATAAAAGCGGCTAAGAGAACAGGAATGCCAGATGGTGTGTTTTCTAACTTAAATAGCAAAGGGATTGAAGTTGGAGAATGGCTTGTAAAACATCCAAAAATTAAAGCGGTTGGATTTACTGGAAGTTATAAAGCGGGTACTGCACTTTGTAAATTAGCTGCAGATCGTGCTGAACCTATACCGGTGTATGCAGAAATGGGAAGTATTAATCCCGTTTTGGCTTTACCTTCAGCCTTAGAAGAAAAAGCTGATTTTTGGGCTGAGCAATATGCAGGTTCTATAACCGCTGGATGTGGCCAGTTTTGTACAAATCCAGGATTAATTTTGGGAATAGAGAGTACAGACTTAAATAATTTTGTTGAAAAATTAGGAAAGAATTTATCGAATCTTGCACCTTCAGTGATGCTTAGTCCCGGAATCCAACATCAATATGAGGCTTCAAAAACGGAAGTTTTAGAGCAAGAAGGCTATTCTGAAGTTAGCAAGTATAATGGCGATCTTCAGCCAAATTTTGGCAGACAGCAAGTGATCACGGTTTCTGGTGCAAATTTCCTTCAGAATAAAAACTTCCATAAAGAAGTATTCGGTCCATTTTCAGTAGTGGTAAAATGTAAAGATAAAACCGAGTTAGGTGAAGTGCTTGAGCAACTAGAAGGGCAATTAACCGGTACAGTATTAAACTCCGAAGAAAAAGAACTAAGTGAATTTGCGACGATTATCGATACTTTAACCGATACGGTAGGCAGAATTATTTACAACAGTGTGCCAACAGGGGTAGAGGTTTGTGCGGCGATGACGCATGGCGGACCATTCCCGGCAACCTCGAATGCCAAATTCACTTCAGTAGGATTAACAGCGGTACAACGATGGGTACGCCCGGTTTCTTTTCAGGACTGGCCTCAGGCATTGCTACCACAGGCCTTAAAAGATGAAAATTCTTTAGGAATTTTACGTAATATCAATAATAAATACACAACAGATAGCTTATAGACTTTAATGGCAAGAAAAACTTTTTTTTGTGTCGATGCCCATACTTGTGGGAATCCGGTAAGAGTGGTTGCAGGTGGCGGCCCTTTTATCGAAGGAAAAAACATGAGTGAAAAGCGTCAAAATTTTATGCGGGAATACGATTGGATTCGTCGTGGTTTAATGTTTGAACCACGCGGCCACGATATGATGAGCGGAAGCATTTTGTTTCCGCCCTCAGATCCCCAAAATGATTGCGGAATTCTTTTTATTGAAACCAGCGGATGCCTGCCAATGTGTGGGCATGGTACTATTGGTACGGTCACTGTTGCGATTGAAGAAGGCCTGGTTTCTCCTAAAAAACCAGGAACGCTTAGGCTGGAAACACCCGCCGGACTCGTGAAAGTGAGTTACGTTCAGGAGGGAAAAAAAGTAAGGTCGGTTAAAATCGTGAATATAAAATCTTATTTGGCAAAAGAAAATATTACGGTGCATAGCAATGTGCTGGGTGAGTTAAAGGTAGATGTTGCTTACGGTGGTAATTTTTACGCTATTGTAGAGGTTCAGGATAACTTTAAAGGTTTGGAGCATTATCAGGCCAGTGAATTGATTACGTGGAGCAGGGAGTTGAGAAGCAAATTAAATGAAGCACATCAATTTATTCATCCGGAAGATTCAACAATTTTTGGTTTAAGCCATATCCAATGGACGGGGGCTGTAATGGATGAAACCTCTAATGCACGTAATGCTGTTTTTTACGGAGATAAAGCTATAGACCGTTCTCCTTGTGGTACTGGGACATCTGCAAGAATGGCGCAGTGGTATGCCAAAGGAAAACTAAAAAAAGGCGATCAATTTGTGCATGAAAGTATAATTGGTAGTAAATTTATTGGCAGAATAGAAGAGGAAACAGAATTAGGTGATAAAAAGGCGATTATACCGAGTATAGAGGGTTGGGCAATGGTAACTGGTTATAATAATATAGTTATCGATGATGATGATCCTTATGCTCACGGATTTCAGGTACTTTAAATTTTAATCTATGAAAAAAGTTGCAATTATTGGAGGAGGAATTACAGGCTTATGTTCTGCTTATTACCTGGTTAAGGCCGGCTACGAGGTAACAATCGTAGATAAGGGTAATATCACAAAAGGAGCCTCTTTTATTAACGCCGGTTATGTAACTCCCAGTCATTTTGTACCACTCGCAGAACCTGGTATGATCAATCAGGGAATTAAATGGATGTTCAATAATTCCAGTCCGTTTTACATAAAACCACGATGGGATATAGATTTCTTTAAATGGTCCTGGTATTTCAAAAAATCTTCAACCAAACAAAAAGTAGCCAAAGCTATTCCTGTGCTTAAGGAATTAAACGAAAAAAGTAAAGAACTTTACGAGGAGATGTTAGAATCTTTGGATTTTGAATTTCACATAGAGCGTAAAGGTCTGCTTATGGTTTATAAAAGTGCTAAGAATGAAGAACATGAAACTAAGCTTGCCGAAAAAGGAAAAGACTTAGGCTTAGATGTTAGTGTTTTAGATAAAAAAGCACTGCATGATTTAGAGCCCCAGTTTAGTGAGGATGTTATTGGTGGTGTACATTATGAATGTGATGCCCACAGTACTCCAAATCTTTTTATGAAAAACCTGAAGCAATGGTTAGAAAATAACGGTGTTCGGTTTGTTTTAGAGGAAGCGGTTACCGGTTTAGAAGTAGATGGAAAGACTATAAAAGCAATGCATACCAGTAAAAACAGCATCGTGGCAGACGAATTTATTATGGCAGCTGGAAGCTGGACTTTTCCTTTAGCTAAAAAATTAGGTCTGAATATACCTATCCAACCCGGTAAAGGCTATAGTATGAGCATTACCAGAGAAACCAATATTAATTTACCGGCTATACTTACTGAAGCAAAAGTAGCAGTTACCCCAATGAAAGGTTTTACAAGATTTGCTGGTACCATGGAATTATCGGGCGATAATAATATTATTTTACCCACTAGGGTAGAAGCTATAGCTAAAGCAGCTTCTAATTATTATTCAGGTTTTACCTTAACCCCTGAAGAGAAAAAATCGGCCACCAGCGGATTACGACCGGTATCACCGGATGGCTTACCATTTATCGGAAAATCTTCAAAATTCAAAAATTTGAATGTTGCTGCAGGTCATGCGATGATGGGATGGAGTCTTGGCCCGATTACTGGAAAATTAATTTCAGAAATTGTAGAAGGCAATCACACCTCAGTATTATTAGAACCATTTGATTTGGAACGATTTTAGAAAAAAAATCTGTTTCAAATATTTATATAAGTTTTAAGACTGTCACTTTTATAGTGATAGTCTTTTTTTTTGCTATGATTTTTCTGAGATCTGGATTTTGATATTATATGTAAAGATTATTCATAAATTACGTTAGATCTAATTGATAGATTTTGGGTATCTGCCATGGTATCATCTGTTTAACTTTTACCAAAAGATGCCATTAAATATTCTATTTCAAAAAAGGAAATACTCATCATTCTTTCTATAAAAATTTTAGAATAATACTTGTTAATATAGTATTATATAAAGCTAATTTTTTCACAAAAGGCTCCTTAATCTAATTGTAAGTTTATCCTCTAAATTTTAATGTTTATCCAGTTTTAATGGATTAAAATCAATCAAAACTCACAAAAATTTCAGTTATGATGAAAAAATTATGTTTTTATGTGGGAAAATTAAATGTTAAGAAAAAGCAATATTCATTGCTTTTTCTAATGCTATTTTTTTCTCAGCTAAGTATTGCTCAATCACAATTTGAGGGTACGGTAATAGATGAAGGAGGTGTACCCATTCCAGGTGTTTCGGTAAAAGAAAAAAATACAGGTAATGGGACCGTTACAGATTTTGATGGTGCATTTTCTATCTCCACTAATTCGGATGATGCCATACTGATATTTTCATTCGTAGGATATAAAACTAAGGAGTTAAACACAAGCGGTCTAAGTGGTAATCTAAGTGTGACTTTAGAAGAAGATCTACAAGCCCTGGAAGAGGTTGTTTTAATTGGCTATGGAAAACAGGATAGAAGCCAGGTGACCAGTGCTGTTGCCAGTGTTTCTGAAAAAGATTTTAATCCTGGAAAAATACAGGATGCGGCTGAACTCGTTAAAGGTAAAGTAGCCGGTTTAGTGGTGACTAATAGTTCTGGAAATCCTAATGATGAATCTAATATTATGTTACGTGGGGTAACTACTTTAAATGGTAGTACAAAACCGCTTATTTTAATAGACGGAGTTCCTGGAGATTTGACAATGGTCGCTCCAGAAAATATTTCTTCGGTAGATGTACTAAAGGATGCCAGTGCAGCCGCTATTTATGGGACTCGTGGTGCTAATGGAGTTATTCTTATTAGTACAAAATCAGGAAGTTTTGATCGCAAAACCAGTGTAGTATATGATGCCTTTGTGTCTGTATCAGATTTTTATAAGGAAGCTGATTTTATGACTCCACAGGATATTCGGGATGGATTAACATCTTTTAGTGATGGAGGTTTCGAAACAGATTGGTTAGATGCGATTTCGCAAACAGGATTTATGCATAATCATGCTCTTACTATTAATGGAGGATCAGAACTAACATCTTATTCAGGAAATATTTCCTATAGAAAAGAAGATGGAACTATTAAAAAATCGAATAATGATCAATTAAGATTACAACTAAATTTAGAGCAATATCTTTTAAAAGATATTTTAAAAGTTGGTTTTAAAATCTTTTCTGAGCAGCGTAAAAGAACGCCTAATAATATTGAGGATAATGGGATTAGCAATATTTACCGCCAGGCAGTTATTCGTAATCCAACTTCCCCCATTTATGGTGAAGACGGAGATTATTTCGAAGAATTTGGACGATATCAATATTTTAACCCGGTTGCGATGAATAATGAGCTGATTGGGGAACGTGAGTTACGACGAACTAATATTACCGGTAATATCACTTTCGAACCAATAAAAAACTGGGTAACCAATCTTTTAATTGCAAAAAACCTGTCGGCTACAGATATTTCTACCTACACTACTTCCAGATATTATTCATCTAAAACTACTGGATTTAGTGGTAGTGCTTATAAAAGTTATGAGAAAAAAGAGGACAAATTTTTAGAACTTACTACTAATTACGAATTCGATATTAATACTGTTCATCGTTTTAATGCATTAGCAGGATATAGTTATAATTACTTTAGCAATAGTAATTTTTATGCCAGTAATTCAGATTTTCCTACAGATGGCTATCTATATAATAATATAGGAGTTGGTGCCAGGCTGAATGAAGGAAATGCCGGTATGGGTAGTGGAAAGTATGACTCTCGCTTAATAGGGTTTTTTGGAAGAATTCAATATGGTTATGAAAATCGATTTAATCTGCTTGCCAGTATACGTAGAGAAGGTTCTTCCCAGTTTGGAGACAACCATAAATGGGGACTTTTTCCTTCAGTATCGGCTGGTTGGACGCTTAGTAATGAAGCATTTTTGGAATCGGCTAGTTGGATCAATAATTTAAAACTTAGAGCAGGTTATGGAGTAACGGGGCAGCGACCTAATGCTAATTATCTTTCCTTAACCACCTATAATTATGATAGCAATTACGGAAATTTTGTAAATGAGGACGGACAATGGGTAGCTGGTTTAATGGTAACCCAAAATCCTAATCCAGACTTAAAATGGGAACGAACTTCTGAAGTTAACATTGGACTTGATTTTTCATTCTTTAATAGTCGTTTAGGGGGTTCCTTAGATGTATACAGAAAAGACACCGATGATTTGTTATACTCATATAATGTGCCTTTACCCCCAAACATCTACGGTCAAACACTGGCCAACGTAGGTTCGATTAGAAACCAGGGTTTTGAGCTAATGATTAATGCCCTTCCTGTAAGCAATGACGATTTTTCATGGGAAACTACGGTTACGCTAACACATAATGATAATGAACTTTTAAGCTTGTCTAATGATTTATATGAAACAGAAGATTATTTGGATGTGGCCTATGCAGGTGATCCGATTAATGTTCCTACCCATAGAGTTGAAGTAGGGCAGGCCATAGGAAATTTCTGGGGATTAAAATCTGTAGGAGTGACGGAAAATGGACTATTCCTGGTAGAAGATCCAAATACCGGTGAGGCTATTCCCTATTCCACAAGTCTTAACACCAACGATTATCGCCAGTATCTAGGTAATGGATTCCCTACTGTCTATATGGGATGGACCAATACATTACGATATAAAAACTTCGATTTAACCGCCTTAATTAGCGGACAGTTTGGTTTTGATATTTTAAATACGCAACGTATGTTTTACGAAAATAATTCAATTCAATATAATCGTTTAAAATCTGCGGCAGACCCCGTTTATGGAGAACGTCCATTATCTGGAGCCCAAGCGCAGGCCTTTGTTAGCCATTATTTAGAGAAAGGGGATTTTGTAAAACTGGATAATATCACTTTAGGGTATAATTTTAAAATTGAAAAAATATCAAATTATATTTCTGATGTACGGGTGTATTGTTCTGCCAAAAACTTTTTAACTATTACTAATTACAGCGGAATGGATCCTGAATTAGCTAATAGAGACTTTTATGCCGCCGGGAACGACTTTAGGGATAAATATCCTACCATCAAATCTTTCACCATTGGTACCAGATTAAACTTTTAAAACTACATCATGAAAATTTTCAAAAATAAACTAATAAAATATACAGGAATAGCAGCCTTTTTTCTGACTTCATTTTCCTGTACAGATCTTTCTGAAGATACCTATAGTATTCTTACAAACGAGGATATAGACTTTAATAACGAGCAGGACATTTCAAGATTAACGGGCTATGTATACAACCATTTGCGGTATACATACTGGGAATGGAATGGATTATTTGATATCCAGGAAGAGTCTTCAGATTTAATTATGACTCCCTTGCGTATAGGAGTGGGTTGGGGAGATTTATATATTTCTATGCATAAGCATGATTTTAATTCTAATATAGGGCACTTTAGTACAATTTGGGATAATGCTTATTCTGGCATTGGTTATGCCAATACTATTTTGGACCTTCCTGAAATTCAGGAAAATGCTTTGCAAAGTGCCAGGCTTCGTACCATGCGTGCATTATATTATTATATCTTATTTGATTGTTTTAGAAATGTGCCTTTAGAAACAACACAAGCTGTAGAAAGCGGTTACCTGCCAGAGCAGGCCAGTCCAGAAGAAGTTTTTGAATTTGTTGTATCTGAGCTTAATGCTGTGAAAGAAGATTTGGGAACCGAAAAAGTTTATGGCTATCCCAATAAATATGCAGCCGAAATGATTCTTGCCAAAATGTACCTGAATCATAATGCATGGTTCAACGATTATGGTAATAATGAATATTTTGAACTGGCTTTAGAACAGGTAGATGATATTATTAATAATGGTGGTTATTCTCTTTCACCAAATTATAAAGACAACTTTAAAGCCAATCTAGCTGGAAATAATGAGATTATTTTTGCAATTCCTTTAGATTACACCTATGCCAGTGGTAATTATTTGGTAAACAAAGCACTTACTAGTGAGGGTGCTAAAGCTTTTGGATACGACGGGTCTCCATGGAATGGCAGTTGTGCAGTGCCTCAATTTATAGATACCTATCATGAAAATGATTCGCGTTTAGAAGATACCTGGGCTTATGGGCAGCAATATCATTATGAAACCGGAGAGCCATTGAGGATGAATGCAGATGATCAGGGAGAAGTTAACCTGGTTTATACAAAAAGAGTGCATTCTATAGATAATCCGGGAGCTTATATGATGGAAGGCTATCGTTTTGTAAAGAATGAAATTGTACCAGGTGTCGATGGAACTTATGGAGATGATGTACCCTTCTTTAGACTCTCAGACGCTATGTTTATCAAGGCAGAGTGTTTATTGAGACTGAACAGGGATCAGGCGGAGGCCGCAAGATTAGTAAGTGAAGTACGTGCGCGTGCATTTGAGGATGGAACCGAAGCCGTACGCTCTGTACAGGATTTAACCTCAGGAAGTATTTATGACTATGGACATAGAGAATATACCAGTGAAGGTGCTACCAACTACAGCAATCTTGTAGCTACTTACGAAGGAGGAGATGATATAGAATTAGGAGGCCTTCTAGATGATTTGGCCTGGGAATTTGTAGGAGAGCACCATCGTAGACAGGATCTTATCAGGTTTAGATTATCAGGATCTAATACCAATGTTTATAATGGTAAATCCTGGTTTTGTAAAGATGCAGAACCTGAGGCAACATATAAAAATGTTTTTCCAATTTTTCAGACCTTTTTAGATGCTAATCCTAAGCTTCAACAAAATCCTGGATATTAAGATGTTGTTTTTATGAACTAAAGACGGAGTGATAATTGTCACTCCGTTTTATTTTGTAGAATCTATACTATAAGGTCGTAAAAGCATATAAAACTTATCAATTAATGTTAATATAATATAAATATATGTTAATGATCGATTTAAAATTAAACAGGTTTTCATTTAATTTTAAACTATGAAAACACCTGTTTACACCTATTTTATTTTTTTCCTGATTTCGCTAGTGGCCAGTGCCCAGGGGACAGTAGAAGATTATAAGAGAGCAGAATCTCTGGATACGCTTTTCAGAAATAAAGTCTTTAACACTCCAAATTCTTTCAACTGGTTAAACAAGAAGGAGTTTTGGTATAAAAACAATACCGAAAAAGGTAGTGAATATATTTTTGTAAATGCAGAAACTCTAGAGAAGGAAACAGCTTTCGATCATGAAAAACTGGCACGCGCTATTTCAAAATTAGTAGATAAAAAAATCAAAAGTTCAAAAATGGATATCACTAAGCTGGAATTTGATGAAGCTAAGTCGAATTTAAGATTCCAGTTAGATACCATACAATATAATTTAACTCTTTCGGATTATAAGCTTAGCGTCATTGATACCCTAGCTTCCAAAGATAGATCCAGAGGATACTGGGGAAAACGCGGGAATGAAAGAGAAGGTGATCCCGTACCATCGCCAGATCAGAAATATACCGCATTTATAAAAAACTCTAACCTGTATGTAAAAGACAGTAAAACCAAGGAAGAAACACAATTAAGTTTTGATGGTACCAAAGGATTCTTTTATTCCGCCAATATTATCTGGTCACCAAATAGCGAAAAAATTATAGCCTATAAAGTCAGACCGGGAGAAGAGCACAATATCTATTTTGTAGAGTCCAGTCCAAAAGATCAGTTGCAGCCAAAATTACACACCAGGGACTATACGAAACCTGGGGACGAATTAGATTTTAAAAGTCCGCAACTTTTCCATGTATCTTCCAAAAAACATATTCCAATAGCGACAACTCTTTTTAACGCTCAATTTTCTTTGTACAATTACCAGTGGAAGGACGATAGTTCTTCGTTTACCTTTGAATTTAATCAGCGTGGTCATCAGGCATACCGAGTAATTAAAGTTGATGCTAAAACCGGAAAAGCCACAGCAATAATCGATGAAACAAGCCCAACTTTTATAGATTATAACGGTAAAAAATATCGTCATGACGTGAAAGGGAAAGACGAAATTATATGGGCCTCAGAGCGTGATGGCTACAACCATCTTTATTTGTATGATAGCAATACCGGGAAAGTTAAAAATCAGATTACTTCTGGAAATTGGCCGGTAAGGAAAGTAATAGAAGTAGATGATAAGAATAGAGCAATTTACTTTACGGCAAGTGGGTTGGATAAAGATCAGGATCCTTATTTAATTCATTATTGCAGTATAGATTTCGACGGAAAGAATTTTACCCGTTTTACTACTGAAAATGGAAACCATAAAGTCACTTTTTCTCCAGATAAAGAATATTACGTAGATCAATATTCCAGAGTAGATATGCCGGCGGTTACGGTTTTAAAGAAAGCAGGTAAAAAAAAGCCAATATTAACTTTAGAAGAAGGAGATATTACCGAGTTAGAAAAAACAGGATGGAAAACCCCTGAAGTCTTTACCGCAAAAGGTAGAGATGGTGACACCGATATTTGGGGAATTATTGTAAGACCCACCAATTTTGATCCTTCAAAATCCTATCCTATTATTGAATATATCTATGCGGGGCCTCATGATTCATTTGTTCCAAAGGATTTCAATAGTTATTACTGGGCACTGAGTTCTTTGGCAGAACTTGGATTTATCGTCGTGCAGATTGATGGTATGGGAACGTCTAACCGATCTAAAGCTTTTCATGATGTATGCTGGCAAAATTTAAAAGATGCTGGTTTCCCCGATCGTAAATTATGGATTACGGCAGCGGCTGAAAAATATCCTTATATGAACGCCGATAAAGTAGGTATTCGTGGTACTTCTGCCGGTGGGCAGAGTGCCGGTGCTGCTTTGGTTTTTAATTCAGATTTCTATGATGTTGCCGTAGCTTCCTGTGGTTGCCATGATAACCGAATGGATAAAATCTGGTGGAATGAGCAATGGATGGGCTATCCAATTGGTCCCCATTATGCGGCAAACTCCAACATCGAAAATGCCGCCCAATTGAAAGGAAATTTAATGCTGATCGTAGGTGAAGTAGATGATAATGTAGACCCGGCATCGACCATGCAATTTGCAGATGCACTTATAAAAGCAAAGAAGGATTTTGATTTAGTGGTTTTACCGGGAGAAAACCATACTTCAGGAGGTGAATTTGGGGAACGTAAACGAAGAGATTTTTTTGTAAAACATTTGTTGGACGTTGATCCACCTTCCTGGGATCAGGTTTACAACTAGTTACGTAATCATAGAAATACGCTTAATTTTTTATACCGAAAGATTTATAATATGAAATTGTATAAAATTATCACCTGTTTTATTTGTGTTATGATTGTAGGACAAGTGCAAGTCCGCGCTCAGGGCGATCAGATTCTTGACGGAATTGGAGAGACAGGATTAATTGCGCGCTATGTTTTTGATAAAGATGCCAAAGACTGGTCACGTAATAACCTGCATGCAGAAATTAAAGGTGATGCCAAATTTGTAAAAGACGAGCTATTTAAAAATGTACTTGCTCTTTCGGGACAAGCTTATATCATTTTGCCTTCTTCAGCACTTAACAATGTAGAATCCATTAGTATGGCAGGCTGGATAAAGTTAAATGCTCCAACTTCAGATCAATTTTTTTTTGACTTCGGAAAAAATCAAAATTCGCATGCTTATGTAGCTCCTTTCGGAACAGGAAAAAATGAAAATTTCACAACTGCAGTTTCTGAAAACAGAAATAAAGATTACACGTTATCATCTTCAAAAGTAGGACTCCCGAAAGATCGATGGTCACATTTGGTTTTGGTGATCGATGTGCCTTCAAAAACTATAAAAGCATTTATGAACGGCGTTCAGGTTAGTCAGAAAGGAGAAATTGAACTTGAATTATCCGATATTTTTAATGTCGAATCTGGAGAAGAGAATCAGTTATATATTGGTAAGGCTATATCACAAAATAAGGCTTCTTTAGATGCCAGCATCCACGATTTCAGGATCTATAGAATTGGATTGACCAATAATCAGGTAAAAGGAATTTTTGAAAATGCCTTAAAAAAACGCGATGGTGTGGTAAATGAGCGTAAAGAACCTCAGGATAACCTGCCCGAATTCTCAAGGACAAGTCCGCAACTTTACAATGAATTTTTAGCTTCCGTAGATGATATCGAAGTGGAAACTCAGGTAGGCGTTTTACCACGATTGCCAAGAACGCTTAAAGCTACCTATAAAAATGGGCTAAAAGGCCCACAAGTAAAAGTAACCTGGCCGGCTCCCGATGATAACAGCGAAGTTTTAAAAACTGGAACCTATATCATAAACGGAAGTGTGGCCGGAACAGATTTGAAACCCAAAGCGACGGTGCATGTTGTAGAGAGTACAATCGCTGAAAAGCCGGCTAGAGCATTAGAAGCTTTTGATTTAGATCAGGTAAGTTTAGAGTCAAATACAAACGGACAAAACACGAAATTCATTGAAAATCGTGATAAATTTATAAATACGCTGGCACAAACCAATCCAGATTCGTTTTTGTATATGTTTAGAAATGCATTTGGACAGGAGCAACCGGTGGGAGCAAAACCTCTTGGCGTTTGGGATACTCAGGAAACGAAACTACGTGGGCATGCGACCGGTCATTATTTAACAGCGATCGCTCAGGCTTACGCCAGTACAGGTTATGATAAAGCTTTACAGCAAAATTTTGCCGATAAAATGGAGTATATGGTAAATACCTTATACCAATTATCCCAAATGTCTGGAAAACCAGCTGAAGAAGGAGGTGATTTTAATGCCAATCCAACAGCAGTTCCTATGGGGCCTGGAAAAGAAATTTACAGCTCTGATCTTAGTGAAGAAGGTATTCGTACCGATTATTGGAACTGGGGAGAAGGTTTTATAAGTGCTTATCCTCCAGATCAATTTATTATGCTTGAAAATGGAGCGGTGTATGGTACTGAAGAAACAAAAATTTGGGCACCCTATTATACGCTACATAAAATCCTTGCCGGATTAATGGATATCTATGAGGTAAGTGGAAATGAAAAAGCCTTAGCTGTAGCTGAAGGCATGGGAGATTGGGTTTACGCGCGCCTAAGTGAATTACCAACCGATACGCTTATAAGTATGTGGAATCGCTATATCGCGGGTGAATTTGGCGGGATGAATGAAGCAATGGCTCGTTTATATCGCATCACCGGAAAAGATACTTATTTAGAAACCGCCCGACTTTTTGATAATATCAAAGTGTTTTTTGGTGATGCTAATCATTCGCATGGCTTAGCCAAAAATGTAGATACGTTTAGAGGTTTACATGCCAATCAGCATATTCCCCAGATTGTGGGGGCTCTAGAAATGTATCGGGATTCTGATAAACCGGAATATTTTAATGTAGCCGATAACTTTTGGGTAAAGGCAACCAACGATTATATGTACAGTATCGGCGGAGTTGCAGGAGCCAGAAATCCTGCAAATGCCGAATGTTTTATTGCACAGCCAGGCACCTTATACGAAAATGGCTTATCTGCCGGTGGCCAAAATGAAACCTGTGCGACCTATAATATGCTAAAGCTTACCCGTAATTTATTTCTTTACGAGCAGCGTCCGGAACTTATGGACTATTACGAGCGTGGCTTGTATAATCATATTTTAGCCTCAGTAGCAGAAGATTCCCCGGCAAACACCTATCATGTTCCGTTGCGCCCGGGTTCGAAAAAAAGTTTTGGAAACCCTAATATGACCGGTTTTACCTGTTGTAATGGAACAGCTCTGGAAAGTAGTACAAAACTGCAGAATTCGATTTACTTCAAAGGAGCTGATAATAAAGCACTATATGTGAATCTTTATGTGCCGTCTACTTTGCATTGGCATGAAAAGAATATAGAACTTACTCAGGAAACTAATTTTCCAAAAGAAGATCACACCAAACTCACGATTAATGGTAAAGGTAAATTCGACCTTAAACTACGTGTGCCGGGTTGGGCTACAAATGGATTTACCGTAAAGATCAATGGGAAGGATCAAAAAGTGAAAGCCACTCCCGGAACCTATTTAAGCCTTAGTAGAAAATGGAAAGATGGTGACACGGTAGAATTACAAATGCCGTTCGGTTTTTATTTAGATCCCATCATGGATCAGCAGAATATCGCAAGTTTATTTTATGGTCCTGTTTTATTAGCGGCTCAGGAAGATGAGCCAAGAACAGATTGGCGTAAAGTAAATTTCGATGCTGAAAATATTGGAGCTTCCATAAAAGGAAATCCGGAAGAACTGACTTTTGAAATTGACGGCGTGATGTACAAACCATTTTATGATACCTACGGAAGACATTCAGTTTATCTTGATGTCGATTTAGACTAGACATCTAAATATTTAAAAAAAACTTTTTAAATCATATAACCTAAATCATCGCATGAATAAATTATTAAGTTGCCTTTTCGTATTTGTAAGTCTTTCCGCCAGCATGTATGCTAATGAAATGATTGATGTGATTAACACATTTAGAGCCGATAAATTTGCGTTAAGGCGTACTTATACTATGCGCGAATCCAAAGAATATTACGAACGTTACAACCGGTTTTATGCAAATTGGGAGACCAAATTAAACAATATAGATTTTAATGAACTGTCAAAAGATGGAAAAGCCGATTATATACTTTTAAAAAATCTTATTGGAAAAGAGGAGTATCTCTTAAATCAGGATTACGATGCTTTTAAGGAAGTAGCTTCCGTTGTTGATTTTGCAGATGATCTATATGCTTTTATTCAGCAGCGAAGAAGAGGAACGCAACCCGATGCAAAAACATTGGCAATGGCTTTTAATGATGCTGAAAAAAGTATCTCAGAAAAAATAAAAGCGCTTAAAAGTAATCAATTTGAGGATTGGCTTAAAGCTGAAAAGGCTGCAGCTATAATCTCTTCATTACAAAGAGGTTTAAACGAAGCTTATAGTTTTTATTATGATTATGATCCAGATTTTACCTGGTGGATGAAAACTCCGCATGCCTCTTTGGATCAAAAATTAAAGGAATATACTGAATTTCTTAGGGAAAACTATTCAGAAGCAAGTCAAAAGGACGATGGTAGTGGAATTATAGGTCAACCGGTAGGTAGAAAAACCCTGATTAAAAATCTGGAATATGAGTTTATTCCTTATACGCCGGAAGAACTGATAGAAACGGCTGAAAAGCAATTTGACTGGTGTAAAGCTGAAATGATTGAAGCTGCCAACGAAATGGGCTATGGGAACGATTGGAAAGCGGCTTTAGAGCATGTAAAGAATACTTATGTTGCTCCTGGTAAACAACCAGAAGCGATCAATAATTTATATGATCATTCGGTAGATTTTATCGAAGAACGTGATCTTATCACTATTCCGGAACTAGCCAAAGAGACCTGGGGAATGATCATGATGACTCCGGAACGCCAAAAAGTGAATCCGTTTTTTACCGGAGGTTGGGAGATTAGTATTTCGTATCCCACTGAAGGCATGGAGCATGAGGATAAATTAATGAGTATGCGTGGTAATAATCCGAATTTTTCCTTTCCTACGGTGCAACACGAATTACATCCGGGGCACAATCTTCAGTTTTATATGAATCAACGTAACAAACCTTATCGTAGTTCGTTTGATACTCCTTTTTGGATGGAAGGTTGGGCATTGTACTGGGAAATAAATTTATGGAACAAAGATTTTCCCAGAACACCTGAAGAAAAAATGGGAATGCTTTTTTGGAGAATTCACCGTTGCGCGCGAATCATTTTCTCATTAAAATATCAGTTGGGAGAATGGACACCACAACAATGTATCAATATGTTAGTAGACGAAGTAGGGCATGAGTATGCCAATGCCGAAGCTGAAGTTCGCCGATCTTTTGCAACATCGTACACCCCGCCATTATATCAATTAGCGTATATGATAGGTGGACTGCAGTTTTATGCCCTTAGAAATGAACTTTTAGAACAAGGATGGACAGAAAAGCAATTTCATGATCGTGTCATGAAAGAAAACATAATGCCGGTAGCCGTACTTCGATTATTGTTGGAAGATAAAGACATTCCAAAAAATTATAAAGCGAACTGGAAGTTCTCAACCGATTTTAAATAATTCCCCTCAAAATTAAAAAATGAGAATATTAAACGTATTACGCTTTTTGCTCCTTACCGGTATAATTTGGTCGTGCGGCAAAGAAGATAATAAAGTCTTATTATCTTCGGAAAAGGAAACAGCTATAAAAGAAAGCGATTGGCAATACGAGCCATGGAGTGCTCCGATACATTATACTGATGCACCTTCAGAGCAATTCAACTCTCAAGTACTTATGCTTTCTTCAGATACCTTGACTGCGGAACGCTGGTTTAAAAAGATTGATGTAAAACCTTTTGCAACTTATAAAGTAACCGGTTATATAAAAACCGAAGGAGTAGTAGGTGGCAGCGAGCAAAGTGGTGCTGGATTAGGTTTAGGGAAATTCGAATTTATCGGAGATACCATTTTTAAGGGGGATACCGATTGGACAAAGGTTGAAATGCAATTCTCTACAGCTATGGACGATAGTTTTATGCTGGAGCTTTTACTGGGAAAGAGAGGACAGGCAAAAGGAAAAGTTTATTTTGATCATTTTCAGTTAGAAGAAATCTCGGTTAAAGAGTTAAAACCTGAAATTACGGTAAATCTCGACAAAAAATTAGAACCCATATCGCCTTATATCTATGGTCAGTTTATCGAACACATGGGAAAATCTATTTATGGTGGAATGTGGGCAGAGATGCTGGACGATCGTAAATTTTATTATGTTCCCGGTACGGCGAAATCACCATGGGAAACGGCTGTTGATACCAACTTGGTTAAAATTGATAGTTCCTATTCTTATGCTCAGGGAAAATTACCGGTGTATCAGGTAAAAAATAGTTTAAACTTAAGACAACAAAAATTAGCCATTGTTTCTGGTAAAACCTATCAAGGCCGATTGGTTTTTAAAGGAAGTGATATTAAAGAAGTTTCTATTTCTTTAAACGGAAAAGAAGAGCATTTTGAGGTTTCAGACCATAATTTTCAGAAGCTACCATTTGAGATTTCTTCGGAAGAAACTAGCGATAATGCCGTTTTAGAAATTACTTTTAAAGGGAAAGGAAGGCTAACATTAGCAGCGGTTTCTTTAATGCCCTCAGATAATATTAAAGGCTTTCGCCCTGAAGTGATCGAATTAATGAAGCAATTAGACGCGCCAATTTACAGATGGCCAGGTGGAAATTTTGTTTCGGGTTACGACTGGAAAGATGGGATTGGCGATCCCGATAAGCGCCCAACTAAATTTGAAAGAGCCTGGAATGGTTTAGAATACAATGATGTTGGGGTACACGAATTTATGGCGCTTTGTGAGATTTTAGACACCAAAGCCAATATTGCGGTTAACACCGGTCTTGGTACTGCTGAACTTGCTGCGAATGAAGTTGAATATTTTAACGGAGCTGTTTCTACAAAAATGGGCCAATGGAGAGCTAAGAATGGCCATCCAGAACCTTACCAAGTAAAACTTTGGGCCGTAGGAAATGAGATGTTTGGCGATTGGCAATTAGGGCACATGCCTATCGAAGATTACGTAAAAAAGCATAATAAAGTGGCTCAAGCCATGTGGCAAGTAGATCCCGATATCGATCTGATCGCCGTGGGTTATCCCGGGAAATGGAATGATATGATGTATGAGAACAGTGGAGCGTATATGACTTATATAAGTGAGCATTTTTATAAGCAAAACTGGCATGCCGGTGGTTTACTAACCCATGTCAACCAGATGCCAGAAGTGATCTCGGCTGTGGCTGAAGAGCATCGCAGAGCACGCAAGGAAATTCCCGGGATAGCAGATAAGAATATAAAAATCGCTATGGATGAGTGGAATTACTGGTACGGACCACATGTGTATGGTTTATTGGGTACGCGTTATTTTTTAAGGGACGCATTGGGTATCGCTGCCGGATTGAATGAATTCTCTCGTCAGTCGGATATTTATTATATGGCCAATTATGCCCAAACCGTTAATGTAATCGGAGCGATAAAAACGACTAAAACCGATGCATGGTTAGAGGGAACAGGACTAGTTTTAAAATTATACCGTAAAGAGTTTGGTACGCAGCCGGTTGAATTTAACGGATCGCCACAACCATTAGATGTTTCGGTTACTTTAACTGAAGATGGTGAATATCTGACGATTTCAGTAGTCAATGCGACGCATGAACAACAGGTTTTAAAATTAGATGGTCTTTCAGGAAGTATAGCAACTTCTGGAAAAGCATTTATCATTTCAGGGGAACATGATATGGTTTTTAATGATGAAGACAATAAGGAGCGCATCAGCATTACTGAAGCGGGCATAGAAATTTCAGAAAATAGTATTGCCGTTCCTAAGGAAAGTGCCGGGATCTATAATTTTAAAATGAATAAATAATTCGGCAATTTAAATAAGCATAAACAACTATAGTTTGGGATTGGACATTTTCGTCGCAATTCCTGATAATTGAGCAAACAATGAACATGAGAACGAAATTACAAACATTCCTACTATTGTTTTTAATAACGGTAAGGGTGAATGCGCAAGAGAAATCAACGTATTGGGATAACCTTAAAGATCGGGAATCTACTCTGGGGATAGAGGATGGTTTTACTGAAGTAAAAACCGATGAGTTTACTTTAAAACTGGTAAATGCTTCACAAACCGTAGCCGGATTATATCCAAATTCAGATCCTGATTTTGATTTTACTCCGGGTGAGCGTATCGAAATTCGTGATAAAGATGGCATTTATTACATAGGTGATTTGAATTTCAGGATAAAAGGGGAAGATGGCCAATGGGAATCATTTTCAACAGCTAAAAACCGAAAAAAGGTAGAAGCTTTGACGGTTTCCGGCGATGTATTAGCTGCAGCAGATTTGAGTAATACTTTAGGTAAAAACAATCCGCTTAGCATTAAAAGATATTATGAGAAAAAAGACGGGGCTTTAGTGTTGAGATTTGAAATTACAAATCCTACAAAAAAATCTGTAGAGATTGGGGCCTTAGGAACACCAATGGCTTTCAATAATATTTTAGAAGGAAAACATCTTGATGAAACTCATGCTGATAATGTATTTTTTGACCCATACATTGGTAAAGATGCCGGTTATGTAGAAGTAAAGCACCTTACCGGAGAAGGACAGGTTTTACTGGTGTTACCAGAGCAAAATATGCCTTTCGAGGCTTACCGTCCCTTAAATGATGATCCTACGACAAGAAGCATTGTTTTTGAAGGAGTACATGAATGGATGGCTTTAAGTAAAGCATATGCTGAAAAGGAGTGGAAAGGTAAAGAACAGTGGAACAAACCCACATCTTTGATTCTTAGAGGTGGGGAAACCAAAAATTTCGCATTGAAATTTGTCCTGGCACCTGGTATTAAAGAAATTCAGGATAAATTAATCGAAGAAAAACGACCGGTGGCAGTTGGCGTACCGGGTTATGTATTGCCAATGGACGTAAACGGAAAGTTATTCCTGAATTATCCAGAAGACGTTGACAATATTTTAGTAGAACCCCAAGGTGCTCTTAAAATTACTGAAATCGATAAAAAAGGTGCCGGTTTTACCGAATATCAGGTAGAAGGGAAAATTTGGGGCAGAAGCCGTGTAACTGTGACTTATAAAGATGGTATAGAACAAACTATTAATTATAAGGTGATTAAGCCTGAAACCGAAGTTGTAGATGATTTTGGACATTTTTTAATGACGGAACAGTGGTTTGATCAACCCGATGAATTCTTTGGAAGAACAAAATCGGTGATCTCTTATGATTATGAAGACAAAAAGCAGATCACACAGGACAGTCGCGCCTGGGTAGCTGGATTAAGTGATGAAGGCGGTGCAGGAAGCTGGTTAGGAGCAATGATGAAACAGCTTATTCAGCCAGAAAAGGAAGAGATTGAAAAGCTTCAGTTATTTATCGATGAAACACTTTGGGGTGGGATTCAGTATGATGAAGGAGATCGAAAATACGGTGTTAAAAAAAGTGTTTTCTTTTATGAACCTGATTCTTTACCAAAAGGCACCTATAGCGACTCGATAAACTATAATACCTGGGCTGCGTGGAATAAAAAAGGAGCAGACGATCCTGGAAGATCGTATAATTATCCTCATGTTGCAGCGGCCTACTGGGTAATGTATCGTTTAGCCAGATATCATGAAGGTTTAGTTGATAATCACGACTGGAAATGGTATTTGCGGCAGGCTTATCACACTTCTATTGCCATGTCTGAGTTAGCACCCTGGTATGCTGAATTTGGACAAATGGAAGGAACTGTTTTCTTAAACATTTTAAAAGACCTGAAAGCTGAAGGTTTAACCGATATGGCGACTAAACTAGAATCTTCGATGAAGAAAAGAGCCGATCACTGGAAATCTTTAAACTATCCGTTTGGTAGTGAAATGCCGTGGGATTCTACCGGGCAGGAAGAAGTTTTTATGTGGAGTGATTATTTTGGATATCAGCAAAAAGCCAATGTTACTTTAAACGCTATCTTGGCGTATATGCCCGTCATGCCACACTGGGCTTATAATGGAAATGCACGTAGATACTGGGATTTTCTTTATGGAGGAAAACTATCCAGAGTAGAGCGCCAAATTCATCATTATGGATCGGGTTTAAATGCGATTCCTGTTTTAAAAGCGTATCGCGATCATCCAGATTTTTATTTATTGAAAGTTGGCTATGGCGGAACTTTAGGAGCGATTTCGAATATCACTCAGGATGGTTTTGGATCTGCAGCTTTCCATTCCTATCCTTCGACCATGAGAATCGATTATTTATCGGGGGATTATGGTTCGAATTTCTTTGGCTATGCGGTAAATTCGGCTACTTATGTTACCAATAACGAAGATCTTGGATGGCTTTCTTTTGGCGGAAATATCGAGGAAAACGATGATGAAATAAAAGTGACACTAACAACGGCGGCTAAAAGCAAGATCTATTTTGAGCCAAAAGAATTATGGTTAACACTGGACGCGGGTACTTTTAAAGAATTGATTTACGATAAATCTTCCGAAGAAATTGAATTGGTTTTAAATAAAAAAACCAGCGATAGCCCACAAGCTTATTTAAGAGTAAATAAAGAAATAAATTTAAAATATGATAACATGAACGGGGCTTATATAATTCCGTTGTCTAAGAAGCCAAAAACTATCCTTTTACAATAGTTCTATAGTTATGTAGTAATAGTTTTTGAGTGTTAATTTTAATTAAGTAGAGGCCGAAAAGGCCTCTCTTTTTTTGCATAAGAATTGTTCCTTACTCATCCTTATTTTTCTTTAAATTATCCAGATCTGGAGAGGAGAAAGGATAACTTAAAATCTTTAAAAGGCCTTTTTTTCTTATCAAATTAAATATTCCATAAGCCATCCATAAACTTAGTACTGAAATGATTCCTAAAGCCAGAATACCATAAATATTCGGAAAAGCATCATATAAAGAAAGACCTAAAAAAATAAAGGGTAAAATTGCTAATAAAGCGAGTACAAATCCGATAAGAGATCTCAAAAATAATTTCATTATACCTACAAATATTTCTATGAGGAAGTTAACTTAATTTTTTACCCTGTAAATTTTAAAAATTAAACCCATCAATTTAATTCATCTATAATCTCTTTCACTCTTTTTTCCAATTGTCTGGAATTGTTAGATACATTGATAACTTTTTTATTGGGATCGATAATGAGATAAGTAGGGAACAGGCGAATACTTAAACTGTCTAAAACATACTTTTTGTTCATTGGTAAGGTTTCAACCTGATAATTTTTGCCGTCTAAATAGTTGTTTAATGTATGTACTTCGTTTAGGGATATATTTAGAAAAGCGATATCGCGGTATTTATATTTTTGAGCGAGGGCTTCAATATCCGGAAGTTCTTTTTTACATTTTCCACAGGTGGTATACCAAAAATTAAGCACCAGATATTGATCTTTAAACTGACTTAATTGATAAGAATTTCCTTTTAAACTTTTAAGATTAAAATCTGGAAAAGGTTTATTTAATAATTTAAGATTGCGTAATTCACGGTCGGCTTTCTTAGCAAGTTGGTTACCAATCTCTTTATTACCATCTTCCGGTATTTCTATGAGTTTGTAAAAAGTAGTGTTTTCGGCAGAATTCATTCGTACCACCAAATATTTAGCCATACTCAGTTCTTCTAAAAATTCTTCTTTACTTATTTCTTCAGAATTAGAATTTAAGGCGTGGTAATCTTTACTGAGGTCGATATAAATCTTATCATATCTGTACCAGTTTAAAAACTGACTTTGAATGGTTGCAATATCCACATTTGGTGTCCCATATAATTGCGGTTTTTGATTACAACTGCTTACAAATAATACTATTGAAAATAGAAGAAATGCTGGTAATTTAATTTTTTTGATGATAAACATGATGATGATTTATGGTTGTGCTTTAATATAAGCCTTATTTTATAAATTTATGGTTTGATCTTTTCAGGATTTGCAAAATAAAAATACCTCATTAAAATGTACAATCTGTGTTGATCACCGTATGCTCATTTATGATTTCCGAAATTTGCTCCAGCTCTTCAGGAAGGTCATCGATACAAACTTCCTTGACAAAGGGATAGTTAGACATTCCGGAATTTCCAATATCATAAGCCGAAAATGTATTTAACACGTAACGGTTTTTCAGAATTAATTTTGTGATTCTATTTTCTGAAATATCAAGTTCTTCTAGTTTTTCCAGACAATGAAAATCGAATACATCCGGTTCCCCGCCTTCCAGGTAGCGCATATTTAATTTTTTGATTGAAGGTGCCTCGCAAAAATCAACTATAAGAAAACTATTTTCCATATTTATTTCTGCTAAATTTATACAGCCATTCATGTGAATTTTTATAAAATGAGTTGGATATTCCCAGTCCGCTGGTTCCGTTAAATAGCTTGGTCTATTATTGATGAGTTCCAGTTTGGTTAAGTTTTCCAGATTAGATAGATCCAGATCACTATAAAAATCAGATCCTAGATAATTCAATTTCAATGTTTTTAAATTGTGAAGAGCGGTAAAATTAGAAGTCATTTTGGTTGTACCAGTATTTTCGATATAAACGTTATCATCATTACGCGTAATATCCAGATATTTTAAATTGGAAAAATATTTAATTTCTTCCAGATTTACAGGACCTAAGATGATTTCATGATTAAAAGCAAGAATTAGGCTTTCCACTGCTTCGATTTCTTCAAGATCGATATTGCCATCCTTATTGAGATCGATGTTCTTATCTCCTACCTTATCGTTATTGGTATCTACGCAATTAGTTTGGAGTAGAGCATATCTAAAATTAGGATCCATAATCTCTATAATTTCTTCTAATTTTTCTGATGGAGACGGTTCGCAAGAATTCGTAAGGATAATAAGCGCTAGAAGTATAAAAGGAAGTAACGGTAAAGATCTCATAGATAATTAGGTTGTGATAATGAAATAACGGTTTTGTCTAATGTAAACATACCTAAATTTCATTCAAACTGAATGATCTAAATAAATACAATTGAAATTTGTTAATTATTAATAGAATTTCATTCTCAATCAACTCTTTCTCCTAATAGTAAAAAAGTAAAAGAGAAGCTCTATTTAAAGAGGTGTCTAATAAGAGTAAAAATCATAAATATAACTGACTTTTATCATCTTTTTAAGGTGGCTTTCGAAATATTTTTGAGGTATTAATAAAATTTCAAAATTATGAGAAGATTTGTATTTACAACACTTGCTGCATTATTGCTTAGTTTTTCGTTTCAGGCTCAAGAAATAGACAAAACTCAGGATAATCCATGGCAGTTTAGGTTAAGAGGAGTAGTGGTTTCACCAGACGAAAAAGCTTCAATAGAAGCGATAGGTGGTGATGCAGATATTTCTACTACAGTTATACCTGAATTTGATATTACTTATTATTTTACTAAAAACTGGTCATTAGAACTTATACTTGGAACAACAAAACACGATGTAGAAGCTATAAATACTGCTGCAGGAAATATTGATCTGGGAAGTGTTTGGCTTTTACCTCCAACACTGACTTGTCAATATCATGTAACTTCATTGGGTAATTTTAAGCCTTATATTGGAGCAGGTTTAAACTATACTATTTTTTATAGTGTAGATGAAGGTCCGGTGGCAGATGATTTAGATTATGATAACAGTTTAGGCTTTGCCGGACAATTAGGTGTAGATTATATGATTAGTGATAAATGGTTTATTAACCTGGATATTAAAAAATTGTTTTTGCAAACCGATGTTACCGTAAATGCCACTACTGCTTTAGATGCTACCGTTGGAGCTGATGTAGATATCAACCCATGGCTTTTTGGATTAGGTATTGGGGTTAAGCTGTAATTCCGTTGTCCGGTTACAAATTAAAAGCCGCCCTAATGATAAAAATGTTAAAATGATCAAAAATCCTGATCTATTTGACTTTTATCTTTTATGGCGGCTTTTTACAACAATTGTTTACATTTTTTACGTGATAATCCCAGATTGGATGAAATAACTTACTGATTTTTTAATAAATCTACAGCTCTTTTTTGCCCTCTTTCTTTTGCTAAATCTAAGGCTGTTTTACCCGCTGCATTTTTTAAAGATAAGTCAGCTTTATTTCTAATCAGTAATTCCATAATTTCTGTATAGCCATACTTAGCAGCTTCTCCCAGCGGAAAGTCACCTTCTTTATCTACAGTATTTACATTCGCTCCTTTATCAATTAAAAAGCGCACTACGTCATAATGGCCTTTAGAAGCCGCATGTTCTAATGGTGTAGCTCCATCCTCAGCTTTTACATCAATTTTAGCCCCATGTTCAGCTAAATACTTTATAATATTTAAATGACCATTTCTAGCCGCAATCCGAATAGGTGTAAAGCCTTTAAACGCATTATAGTTAACATCAGCACCATGATCAACCAAAAGTTTTACAATTTCAAAATATCCTTCCTGTGAAGGATAAATTAATGAGGTCAAACTCCCGGAGGATGTTTTGTTTTCTAAATCAACCGTTGCACCATTTTCCAATAAAAGTTTGGTTATTTCCTGGTTATTATTGGCTGTAGCTCTCCATAAAGGGAATAACCCATCCTCCGTATAAACATTTGGATCAGCTCCTTTTTCTAATAGCGCTTTTACTTTTTGTGCATCTCCTTTATCTACAGCTTTAAAAAGCTTCTGAGAAGATAAATTTGAACAAACGAGAACTAGAATTAATGCTAAAAAAGATTTTTTCATGATGATTTTGGTTGTTACGATTAAAACATAAGCTAATGAACAGGTAATAAGATTTGAACGCGTATTGCTTTAAATATAATGATATTCCTCCAACCTGAAACTTCATTTATATGATATCATATATTTCTATATAATATGTACATAGAACAAATTGTCTCTGCTTTTTCTTGTAAGGGGCTTACTCATTTTCGCTCTTATCAGCTAATAAAATTTTAAAGTAGTCGGCTACCTTCGAGGCTCCTGCTTTTCCTCCATCGTCAATATTTGATAATATAACTATGGTATAATGATCGTCGAGAAAATCCATTAACTCGCAATGAATCCCATACCATCCGCCGCTATGTCCAATAATCGTTTGATTATATCTATTATCGATATCAATCCCATATCCTAAATGCGTATTATATCCCTTTACTTTAGGTTGCAGCATTAAATTTGTGGTAGCTTTGTTTAATAATTGATAGTTTCTTAAGGCTTTAGAGAATTTAAATAAATCTTCAATTGTTGAATAATAGAATCCGGCTGGTGATGCTTTAGTAAGATAGTAGTCATTTCTTTTTAAATTTTCACTTTTGCCAAATTCTGAAGTATATCCACTAGCTTTATTCTTTATAATTGAATCTACCTGAATCGCTGATGTTTTCGTCATACCCGATGGTTCAAGTATATGCCTTTGAATATAATCGTAGTAATTTTCGCCAGACAATTGTTCAATTAAGAGTCCCAGAACCACGAATCCTGATCCGCTGTAATTGTATTTAGTCCCTGGTGGACATAAGAGACTATCCTTTGCAAATAGGGAAATAAAATCTGAAATATTCTTATAGTCCTTATTTTTGATCATAGCCAAATCATTAACATAGAAATTATTTAGCCCCGAAGTGTGCGTTAAGAGTTGATGTGTGGTCACCGAGTTCCTAACGATTTGGTTTGGATAATCCGGTAGATATTCTTCTATAGGCTTATTTAGTGCTATTTTACGCTGTTCGAAAAGTTGTAATACTGCCACAGCAGTAAACATTTTAGTAATAGAGGCTATATTGAATTTCGTCTCAATTTGGTTTTTTACGTCATACTCTATACTAGCAAGTCCATAGGCTCTTTTAGCTATAATCGTGTCGTTATGTGCTACTAATATGGTTCCTGAAAATTCTGAGTCCTTTAGGTTATCCAGATAATTTTCAATTTGTGATGTTATTGATTGTGCATAGGTTTTAGTACTGGCCAGGAATAAAACTACGGGTATTAAAAGGAAGAAGGCTTTAATTTTCATGAATGCCTGATTAAAGTTAGTAAGCGATGGTGTATGATATTCTGTAAGTTGTGTTACATTTTAAAGTTATTATTTTTAAAGTAAACTACCTCGGGGCAAGCCCACGAGGCATTCGATAAATACAAAATTTCAATTCCGAGGCAAGCCTCGGGGTATTAAACCCTTTGGCGGTGCCAATGAATATCACTGTTTCACAGAAACTATAGCTATAAAAAAATCAAATGCTCTTTTAATTGTAAATCAGTTCCTTGATAAATTCAATAAAAATTTGTCCGTTGGTAAATCTTTATAAAATCTTTATAAGTTAATACTTAAATTTACAAACAAAAGGTGCGTTCAATTCTTCACAGAAATATAAGTTTAGGTAAGCAATATGCCATAGGAATGTCTATTATTTTGCTAGCGTCGCTTACTTCTTACTTTTTTCAGGATTTTATGGGCTATAAAGTAGTTGCTTTAATCCTGTTACTAGCGGTTTCGCTTACCGCGGTAATTTTTTCTATTTTACCCGTACTGGTTTGTGCACTGTTAAGCGCGCTTATCCTCAATTTTTTCTTTATTCCTCCTGTACTCACCTTTAAAATTAATACGGCTGAAGATTTATTGTTGTTTTTAATGTACCTGCTCATCGCTATGATCAATGCTGTGCTAACTATCAAAATAAGGCAGATGGAGGATAAAAAAAGGGATGAAGCAGAAAAAGAGAAAACCATAGCCTTATACAATACCTTACTTAATTCTTTATCACATGAACTTAGAACTCCGATAGCGACGATATTGGGGTCTGTAGATACCATCGTTGAAAACGAAAAAAAATTGTCGAAAGAAAACATACAATCCCTTTATCATGAAATTTCGACTGCCGGAAATCGATTGAACCGTCAGGTTGAAAACCTGCTAAATATGAGTCGGTTAGATGCAGGTATGCTAAAACCTAATTTCGATTGGGTAGATGTGAATGAGCTGGTGTTTATGGTCATAAATGAAAATACAGAAAGACATGAACTGCAAAACATAGTATTTGAACCCAACGATAATGTGGCTTTAGTCTTACTGGACGGTGGTTTTTTAGAGATGATCCTGTACAACCTTATCCACAACGCGATGCGTCATAATCCAAAAAACACAACTATTCTTGTATTATGCGATTATCGGGATAATAAGTTGGTTATAGATATTTCAGATAACGGATCGGGTTTCCCTAAAGACGAAATAGAACTGGTTTTTAATAAGTTCTATAAAATGAAAGGTACAGCTACCGGAGGTACAGGACTTGGCCTTTCTATAGTTAAAGGCTTTACAGAAGCTTTAAACGGAAAAATCACGCTGGAAAATATAAAGACGGGAGGCGCGCATTTTCATATTGAAATCCCTGCTCAAATATCAACCTTAGACATCCAAGAAAATGAATAATCCCAAAATTCTTATTATAGATGACGAGCCCCAGATTCGTAAATTATTACAAATAAATTTAGAAAGTAATGATTATAAAGTCTTTGAGGCCGGTACTGCCAAAGAAGGTATTTTGCTTGCTGCCCGCTATACACCCGATTTGATACTGCTGGATATCGGTTTACCCGATAAAAATGGTCATCAGGTCCTTCAGGAACTAAGACAATGGTTTAATAATCCCATTTTGATTCTTTCTGTTCAGGATAATGAAGCAGATATTGTATCGGCTCTCGATAATGGGGCAACGGACTATTTAACCAAACCTTTTCGTACCGGGGAATTATTAGCTCGTATACGTTCTGCGATACGTAACAGTCAAAATACCGATAATAACGCCATACTAACTACCGGGGATATTAGTATAGATTTTGTCGCCCGGATAATAAAAGTGCGTGAACATATCATTAAACTCACTTCTACCGAATATGAATTGCTTTTCCTTCTAGCCAGGAACGAAGGAAAAGTGTTAACCCATCACTATTTACTAAGAAAAGTATGGGGGCCTAGTTTTCAGTTAGAAACTCAATACCTGCGTGTTTTTATTGGTAACTTAAGAAAGAAAATTGAAGCCAATCCAAACCATCCAAAACACATTATTACCGAAAGTGGTATTGGGTACCGTTTTCAGTAATTAGCAACATCACCGAATCCTACTATCTTATTGCGAAATGTTTTTAGCCCTGCCAGGAATATTATCTTACGAGCTTGATGATTATCTGGTTGCTGCGAAATTATAAAATAATTCTTCGGTTTATATCTGGGGGCTACCTCGACAATCTTTATAAAATCTTTATACCTTTCATTTAAATCTTGATTTTTAGTAAAGCAATCGCTGCCGAGATTTGTAACATCAAATAGCATTGGATCCATGATGACCTCATGTATGCGATAAAATTTATGTTATGAATGCTAAGGCAACTGATTTTTTTACTACAGCCCATTCCAAAATTATTATAGAAGTCTACGCTTCAATAAAAGATTTGCAGCATCAATTAGCACTTCAGGAATTAGAAGAGCTACGGGCGACTCTTAACTGTAATTTACTTATTCTTCAGAAAGTTGACGCTCTTATCGCTGCGCAATCTGCAACCGAGTTTGAAGGTAAACTTAAAGAAGCCCAGGCCTGCCTGAAGGCATTATTACTAACTTTTGAAGACGGGGAAAAACTACTTTTTGCCAGACCATCTGCGGTTAAAACAAGACTGCGGAATATCGAAAACCTCCTTCAGAAAATAGTTATTAATCCTAATTAAACTTTATATAAATGTTTAAAACAATACTTCAACAGATTGCTATTTTGCAATTAATCCTGGGAGGCGTTATCCTCGTTCCCGGTGTCGTTGCCGTTATCTATGGAGAGTGGTATTCATTACTGGGCTTCTGTATTTCTTCACTTATGATTTCAGGCATAGCCTACGGGATTTATAAAAGTCTTAAAAACGTAGAAGATCCACAATATCAGCAATCTTTAATGATCGCAGCCTTAGGTTGGTTGATGATTATCGTTATGGGCAGTATTCCCTATTATATGATTGCCCAATTTACCCCTTTAGAAGTGATGCAGTCTTTTGTGCCGTCGGGATTAGAGTACGAGTCCAGTTTACTGAATTTCCGCAATCCCTTACACTGTTTGTTTGAAAGCACAAGTGCTTTTACCACTACGGGACTCACTATGTCTTATCACGAACCTTCTATAGGAAAATCATTAATGTTTTATCGTTGTTTCTCGCAGTGGATAGGAGGGGCAGGTTTTATCGTGATGGCACTAGCTATTTTTAAACAAATCCCAGGGCAATCTGCCCTTCTTTTGTATGGTTCTGAGGCCAGTGGCACCAAATTAAAAACCAATGTGATCCAAACAGCCCGTTCTATATGGAAAATATACGTTTTCATCACGTTTTTAATGGCCGTTTACCTGTTTATTGGCACTTATTTTATTTTACCGGATTATCCAATTGCAGAAAATATTTTTGATGCTGTAAACCATGCGATGGCCGGCCAGTCTACTGGGGGATTTAGTACACTGGATGATAGTATTGCAGGTTACCAGTCGGCAAAAATGGAAATTCTTTTTTTGTTGCCCATGCTGGTTGGCGGCTTTTCTATTCCTTTTTTGTACAGGTTCACCATCCTGCAAAATTATAAACTGCTATGGCATGATATCCAAACCCGGGCTTTTATAATAGCTTCGGTTATAGGTGGGATTTTATTATCGGTTTTACTGATGAATTCAAACGGGGTATCGGATCCGGTACGTGAAGGTATTTTTCAATTTGTAAGCGGTTTATCCACTACGGGCTGGCAAACAGCGAATATTGGAGCATGGGATGATTTACCGGTGCTTTTTATGGTTGCTGGTGCCATGATTATTGGAGGTTCCGCAGGGGGAACGGTTGGAGGAATAAAAATTATAAGGGCCCTTCTACTACAAAAAGGCTTACGCTGGCATATTAATAAAATCTTTGCTTCAGAGCATACCATAAAAAAGGTGAAATTTAATAATCGCTATCTACTTCCTGCAGAAATGAATGAGGAATTGGCCAGGGCAGGATTATTTACGCTTATCTACTTACTATTTGTGTTTTTTTCTACCTGTTTTACCGTGTATTTTATGCAAGATGGATATACCCTCGCCGATGCGATATTCGAATCGGCTTCAGCTCAGGGTACGGTGGGACTTTCTACAGGAATTTCAGATCCCTCTATGAACCCAGTACTGGAGTTAATATATATCATACAAATGTGGGCGGGAAGAATTGAAATCATTCCGATTCTGGTATTGGTGAGAGTGCTACTGTATGGTACAAAAATCAGAAACATTTAAATTTAAAAATCATATAAATATGAATATTATAATAGTTGGTGCAGGAAAAACTGGAAAGCATGTTATTGAAGCCGCACTTAAAGATCGTCAAAATGTTTATGTTATTGAAAAAGACGAGCGTATTGCTAATCTTGCGGCTACCAATTATGATTGTGTGGTCATTAATGCCGATGCCACAAATCCGGATACGCTAAAAGAAGCAAAGGCAGAGGATGCCCATGCCATCATTGTAACTACTAATGATGATGCGGTAAACTCGCTTGTTATCTTACTGGCAAAAAAAATGGGGATTACACGATTGGTAAGTTCGGTAAATAACGATGATCTTTTACCGGTTTTTGAACAATTGGGTATTGATACGGTAGAGAGCCCTTATCGCTTAAACGGTAAATACCTATATCGTGCCATGCTTGGGCCCAATGTAAAAGAGTTTTTAGATCTTGGGGATGGTTACGAGCTGTTGGAAATGATGGTTGAAAAAAACTCAAAGATCTCCAACCAGTATATAAAATCCTTATCTAAGGATAAAATTTTGCCCTCAGATTCTTTGGTGGTGCTTATCAAAAGAAACAATCAGGTTATTATTCCTGAAGGAGATACCCGAATTTTTGTTAACGATATCCTGGTGGTTTTATCCCGAAAAAATGTAGTTGCCGAAATTTCTAAAATTTTTGGAGCTGTGTAAGTATGTAAAACCGATCTCAGAATTGAAAAAGCGACCAATCTGTTGAAGTATAGGGATGAAGGTTTATAACTGAACAAATAAGTCTAATAGACCTATAATTTGAGTGTTAAGCTAGTAGGGTGGAAGTGTAGCAGAATGCTATCTATACCTTATTAATCCGTAGCTTTTGAAATATATTTTTAAAGAGGCTCAGCATCGCATTTAATTATTTCGCACGATTGGACTACAACTCCAAACGATCCAGCTACTTTCTTTAGACTAGTATATAGCAACTTTGCCCTGTATAATTAATCTAAAAAAACATTAAAAAATGGAAAATGTAAAAGGAAAAGTCGTGGCGATTACCGGAGCTAGTAGTGGTATTGGCGAAGCCATAGCCAAACATCTTGCTTCAATGGGAGCAAGAGTGGTATTAGGAGCTAGAAGAACAGCTAAGTTAGAAACCATTTCTAATGTAATCAAGGCAAATGGTGGTGAGGCCGTATATACCAAATTAGATGTAACAGTACCTGAAAGCCTTCGTGCTTTTGTAGATTTTAGCTTAGAATGCTATGGAACTTTGGATGTGTTTGTAAATAATGCAGGATTAATGCCACTATCCATGATCAATAATTACAAGATTAAAGAATGGCACCAAATGATCGATGTGAACATTAAAGGTGTACTACATGGGATCGCTGCTGCTTTACCGGTATTTGAAGAAAAAGACAGTGGCCAATTTGTAAATATCAGCTCTGTAGGCGACCGTTGGGTGGGACCGACTTCTACCGTGTATAGTGCGACGAAATTTGCCGTGAGGGCAATTTCAGATGGTTTAAGACAGGAAGTAAGCCGCAATATACGGGTGGCATTAATCGCTCCCGGTGCTACCGAATCAGAATTACCCAATACGATTAGCGATCCCGAGTTAAAGAAAATGGCTATTGAAACTTTTAGAAAAGAAACAATATCAGGATTGGCTATTGCCAAAGCTGTAGCTTTTGCTATTGCTCAACCTGAAGATGTTGATGTAAACGAATTAGTTGTTCGTCCCACAGCACAAAAAAACTTATAATATAACCAGACAAACACCTCTTTAATGGCGAGTAGAACAATACCAGATACCAAGGATTATACAAAGATTATATAAGCGGGGCGGCTTACTGCTTTTGAATTTAAAGAGGGATATGGTATCAAAATAACACTTTATAAAAGACAATAATTTGTAATGTACTTTTTAGTAAATTAGGAGCTATGGAAAAGACGTTTCGCTTCAACTCAATTGCTGAATTTCATACGTTTTGCAATTTGCCTGCTGCCGAGCATCCGCTAATCAGTTTGATTGATTATAGTAAGGTGAGCTATCCGGTAAATGAAACCCAATGGCAATGGATTCAGGAGTTTTATTCGATAGGATTGAAGCGAAATGTCAATGCTCGATTCAATTATGGGCAACAATCTTATGATTTTAATTCAGGAGTACTCACTTTTGTATCACCCCTACAGTTTCTTAAGATTGAAATGAATCCTGAAGTAGAAGTAGAAGCTACCGGTTGGCTTTTACTCATTCATCCTGATTTTTTATTTGGTACCGATTTAGCTAAAAAAATAAAGTCGTACGATTTCTTTCATTATGCGGCAAATGAAGCACTTTTTTTATCAGAAAAAGAAGAAGAGGTGATTGTTGATTTATTGAAAAATATTCAACGGGAATACCAGTCCAATATCGACCGATTTAGTCAAGAGCTTATTATATCACAGTTATTGCAATTACTGATCTATGCAGAGCGTTTTTATGAGCGCCAATTTTTTACCCGTAAAAAAACGAATATGGAGTTGGTGGAGCAGTTTGAACAGGTCTTATCAAACTATTTCAATAACGGAAAGGCATTACAAAATGGGATTCCATCGGTAACCCATATAGCAGATCAGCTGCATATCTCTGCCAATTATTTGGGTAGTGTTTTGCGGATGTATACTAAGCAAAATACACAACAACATATTCAGCATAGATTAATCGAATACGCCAAAGAAAAACTATCTACAACTCATCTTTCTGTTAGTGAAATAGCTTACGAATTAGGTTTTGAGCATCCTCAATCCTTTAGTAAATTATTCAAGAATAAAACAAATCAATCTCCATTGGAATTTAGACAATCCTTCAATTAATGACGAGGTTTTATATAAGGTGATCTTTCAAACGACTATATTAAATGAAGCGACAAGACCAAAATTTCCTGAGCAATATTTAAGTTTCGTCCAAATGAATTGGAATGTATAGAATACTTAGAATCTAAAAATAATTACAAGAATATCGATTAGCGAATTAATTAATTCATCAAAGAGACAAAAAATGTCTAATTACGTATTTACGATTAAATCAGTTTAATCAACAGGCCCAAATCCTGCGATCAATTACTTTTCTTTCAAAAGACTAGCCTTATTATACTCGTAATTCATGCGCGCTATATTTAGTACTGAAATATTTTCCGGACACTCTACCTGACAGGCTTCGGTATTAGAACAATGACCAAAAAACTCTTTTTCCATTTGTTCTACCATTTTTTTTATACGCAAATGAGTTTCCTTTTGACCCTGCGGAAGCAATTCCAACTGAGTTATTTTTGCACTAGTAAATAGGGCAGCGCTAGCGTTTTTACAACTCGCTACACAAGCGCCACAACCGATACAGGCGGCAGCATCGAATGCAGCCTCTGCTTCTTCATTAGATATTGGGATACTGTTGGCTTCCGGAGCCTGCCCGGTATCCACAGAAATATAGCCCCCAGAGGCAATGATACGGTCGAACGCTGAACGATCTATTTTAAGGTCGCGTACTATCGGGAAAGATTTGGCCCTAAATGGTTCAATATAGATCGTGTCTCCATCTTTAAAAGACCTCATATGTAGCTGGCAGGTAGTAGTATTTTTTAATGGGCCGTGGGCAATTCCATTAATCATCATCCCACACTGTCCGCAAATACCTTCACGACAATCATGATCGAACTCTACCGGATATTCTCCTTGTTTGATCAGCTTCATATTAAGCGTGTCTAACATTTCCAAAAAAGACATTTCCTGGCTAACATGATCTAAAGTATAGGTTTGAAAGCCTCCTTTACTTTGATTGTCTTTTTGTCGCCATATTTGTAGATTGATTTTCATAGCTTACTATTTATAACTTCTTAGGGTTGGTTGTACAAATTCAAAAACTAGAGCTTCTTTATGTAATTTGGGATTTGAAGGTTCCTTATTCCATTCCCAGGCAGCAACATAGCTAAAATGTTCATCGTCACGTTTCGCTTCGCCATCTTCGGTTTGATATTCTTCCCTAAAATGTGCTCCGCAAGATTCCTCGCGATGTAATGCATCAATACACATTAATTCGGCCAATTCCATATAATCTGCTACGCGACCAGCTTTTTCCAGCTCACTATTTACTTCATTGATATCACCGGGTACCAGTAGGTTGGTTTTAAATTCTTCCCGTAGTTTACGGATGTTTACAATCGCTTTTTCCAGTCCTTGTTTAGAGCGGGAGAGTCCGCATTTATCATAAAGTTCGCGCCCCAGTTCTTTATGAAATTCTTCTGCCGTTTTTGTTCCTTTAATAGTTAAAAAATCTTGTAGTTGTTTCCTGGATTTTTGTTCAGCAACTTCAAATGCCGGATCTCGGATGTCTGTTTTTGGGACGTTTATTTCCCCTGCCAAATAATTAGCCAGCGTATATGGTAAAATAAAATAACCATCTACACATGCTTGTAATAGAGAATTAGCCCCAAGTCTATTCGAGCCATGGTCTGAAAAATTAGCCTCTCCAATAGCAAAGAGTCCTGGGATAGATGTCATTAACTCATAATCTACCCAAAGTCCACCCATCGAAAAATGGGCGGAGGGGGATATTTTCATGGGCTCTTTATAAGCATCTATACCTGTAATTTTATGGTACATGTCAAAAAGATTTCCATAGCGCTCTTTAATGACTTCTTTTCCGTATTCTTTTAAAGCCCTGGAAAAATCAAGATACACTGCATTTTTTAGTGTGCCCACACCTTTAGAGGCATCGATTTGTTCTTTAGCAGCACGAGATGCAATATCTCTTGGGGCCAGATTTCCAAAAGAGGGATATTTTCGTTCCAAATAATAATCCCTTTCTTCTTCTGGAATCGCATTGGGATGTCGACTTTCATCTTTATCTATTGGTACCCAAATACGTCCGTCGTTTCTTAAGGATTCAGACATTAGCGTAAGCTTAGACTGATATTCGCCACTTTGCGGGAGTGAAGTAGGATGGATTTGAGTCCAGCTGGGATTTGCCATTAATGCACCTTTTTTATGCGCCCTCCAAATGGCAGAAGCATTACAGCCCATAGCAAGGGTAGAGAGGTAGTAAATTTTACCAAAACCCCCGGTAGCCAGTACCACGCAGTGAGCACCATGACGTTCAATCTCTCCGGTATCTAAATTTCTTGCAATAATACCTTTTGCTTTGCCCTCAATGATGACAAGGTCCAAGAGTTCATGCCTGGCAAATAATTTTACTTTTCCTGTATGTACCTGGCGCATTAATGCCTGATAGGCGCCTAAAAGTAATTGTTGTCCTGTTTGACCACGTGCGTAGAATGTTCGGGATACCTGCACACCACCAAAAGAGCGGTTACGTAAGTATCCTCCGTACTCGCGGCCAAAAGGAACTCCCTGCGCCACGGCCTGATCGATTAGGCTGGTAGAGCATTCTGCCAATCGATAGGTATTCGCTTCACGGGAACGAAAATCTCCTCCTTTTAAGGTATCATAGAACATTCGGTAAACGCTATCACCGTCGTTTTTATAGTTTTTAGCAGCATTAACACCGCCCTGCGCTGCTACAGAATGTGCCCTGCGTGGCGTGTCCTGAAAACAAAAGCTTTTAACATTATATCCCATTTCAGCTAAGGAAGCCGCTGCAGAAGCACCGGCCAGACCGGTACCCACGACAATAACTTCTAATTTTTTACGATTGTTGGGATTAACCAGTTTCGCATTCTTTTTATAATTCTGCCATTTTTTTTCTAAAGGGCCGTCCGGTATTTTTGTTTGAAGTGACATTTCTAAAGTAATTAGGATTTACAATAAATGGTGATAGGAATGATGAGGTATCCCAGAGTAATGACGATGGCAAAAACAAGACTTAGTATTTTTATTAGCCTGCTATAAAAGGAATGATAAACCCCAAGACTGCGGTGGGCACTAAAAACGCCATGTAATAAATGGAACCCAAGAGCCAGAAAAGCCAGGCTATAAAGCAACACATACCACAGCTCACCAAAGGCAGTTACCACAAGGCTATATAGATCTTTATATCCATTTTCATCAAAAGGCAGTTGTCCTCCATATTTATAAGCATACCAAAAATCTTTAAAATGAATGACAAGAAAAAGGAATATTATAATCCCTAAAAACATCATATTTCTAGAATACCATGTACTCGCCCTGGATCGTCTATTGTATTGAAGACGGGGACCATTAGCCTTTTTCGACTTTATACGTAGATAAATAGCATCGATCGTATGGGCCAGGATGCAGCCATAGAGTACATACGCAATAATTTCAACAAGTATATTCGTAGATAGGAAATTGCTGTACCAGTTATATTGTAACCGCGCCTGTTCTTCTGGTAACAATAGTTGCAAGTTTCCCAATAAATGTATGATCAGGAAAAAAGACAGAAAGAGACCTGTTAAGGCCATTAAATTTTTTCTTGTTAAGGTATTTTTGAAGTAAACAATCATAATTGAAATTATTTAAAAGCAATTTGGTATTGAATTAAAATTTTGGAACCGTCGTATTGCCTACTGCCGGGGATATTGGTTTGATAATCACTAATAACACCTACTAAAGATAATTTAGAACTGTAATCGCCTACATAAACCAAACTCAGCATAGGAATATGTTCACGTAGAATACGTCCGCTTTTCTGAATATTTTCATCCAGATACTCTTCTCGAAAACTAAATTCCAGCGCTTGCAACCATGAGTTATTTACGGCATATTTTAAGTGAAACAAAACGTACATTCCTTGTGATCGGTAATTTTTAAGTGGCTCGTTAACCTCCTGATTTGCTTTTTCAAATTCCAGAAAATTTGTGCCATTTTTATATTCAGTATGCATATCCAACTTCCAGTTTTTGTTAAAAAAATAGCTCAATTTAGCATCAATTCCATAGGCATTGGCATGCCTATTCTCATAGTTGGCAACTGCGCCGTTGATGCCTAGTTGTAGGTACGGCAAGGGAAAATATTCAAAACGAAGTGCGTAATTTTCCGTATTCGGCTTATTGTGGAAATTGTTTTTTATCCTACCGTTATAGGCGGTAAAATAATAATATACAGGTATTTTTTGTGGTAATAAATTGCCGTAAACTGCAGCTCCTATCTGGAAACTTTGCCAGGTGTTTTGACCAAATAAACTATACTGGTTAGACCATTTATAAGAATTGTTCAATTGAAAGGGATAAGAGTCTTCCAAACCAAAATAGGGCCTGAACTGTCCTAATCTTAAATTAAAATAATCGTTACCCGCATAATTTATAAAGGCATTTTCTAAAATTCGGTTAGTGAGATTTTCATATTTAAAATCTGCCAAATTCACCAGGATAGCACCAGAAAACCTGTTATTAATTTTAAACGATGTAGACAGGCGAACATATTGCATTTCGAATGAGCGCCGTACGATTTTTTGATTTTCATCATCATTAGCAATATGGTGTAAGCCGGTATAGTCCAAATTTTCTGTAAGAGATACACTATAGCGTCCTACAATCAACGATTGCAAATTAATAGCGCTATTTGCAAGACCTTGTTTTTGAATGATTTCCTGGGGGTAGCAAGCTGTTGTATATACAAGAAGTGATAGCACGAGCAAGATTGAATGAACACATAATTGGCTCAGCATAATAAGTGATTTTAGTTTTTATAATGGCTTATCAAAGTGCGAAAAACTACAATTGTGAGCATTATTTAATAAGGATAACGTTTTTGTGTAAAAAATTGTTTTTACAAAATCATAAAACAGAAATAGTTGAGGTATGTAGCTGCCTGTTACTTTCAAATATCCGTAGTCATATGTTTGAGATTACTATTTGTTTTGACCTTTTTCAGCAGTTTTCTTAATCAGAATTTCAAAACTTTATATATGGATTTTATAGGTTAAAAAGAAGACCGAGGTTAAAATGACCTCGATCTTCTCCAACAAAAAACCAATAAGAACCTTACAAATCTGATGGTATTTTATGATGCTCATCAATTAGTGGGCCTCCTTCCATAATTTCCTGACTTGCTTTTGCAGCAAATTTCTCAAAGTTTAAATGGAAGGAATGTGCTAATTGAATTGACTTTTGAATATACGTTCCTTTTTGAAGCCATGTATTGATAGGGTTCAGCATTTCAGAAGGTACCCCGGCACAATATTTTGGCATGGATAATCCAAATATTGGGTGTGTTTCATAATCCACATCAGCTAGATGTCCATTCAATATCTCACTGATCATTCGTCTGGTGTATTTTAATTTTATTCTTGATCCAACCCCGTAAGGTCCGCCACTCCATCCGGTATTTATTAACCAAACATTTACGTTAGCTTCCCGCATTTTTTTGCTTAACATTTCAGCATAAACTGTGGGATGTAAAGGCATAAAAGGTTCTCCAAAGCATGCAGAGAAAGAGGGGACAGGTTCAGTTATTCCGGCTTCGGTACCCGCTACTTTCGCAGTATATCCTGAAATAAAATGGTAAGCTGCCTGTCCCGGGCTAAGTTTAGAAACGGGAGGAAGAACACCAAAGGCATCACAGGTTAAAAAGAATATGTTTGAAGGATTCTCGCCATAAGAATTTTCCTGAATATTTTCTATATGTTCTATAGGATAACTCACCCTGGTATTTTGAGTAATACTACTATCCAGAAAATCTACTTCCCCGTTTTCATCAAAGACAACATTTTCTAATAATGCCCCCGGTTTAATAGCTCTAAAAATGTCTGGTTCGTTTTCTTCGGTTAGGCCGATTACTTTGGCATAACAGCCTCCTTCAAAATTAAAGATTACATTGTCTGGTGTCCAGCCATGCTCATCGTCACCTATTAATTTTCGCTCGGGATCGGCAGAAAGGGTAGTCTTTCCTGTACCGGATAATCCAAAGAATATTGCGGTATCACCATCTTGCCCCACGTTAGCAGAGCAGTGCATAGGCAATACATTTTTCTCTTTAGGAAAAATTAAATTCAAGGCAGAGAAAATTCCTTTTTTCATTTCTCCGGTGTAAGCAGATCCACCAATTAAGGCTACTTTTTTAGTAAAATTAAGAATACTGAAGTTTTCTGCTCGCAGGCCATATTTTGTAGGAGATTCTTCTAAATAACCCGGCACACAAAGTACTAGCCATTCTTCTTCAAATTGTTCCAATTCTTCCTCGCTTAGTCGTAAAAACATATTTTTTACGAAAAAATTGGACCATGGATATTCAGTAATTGTCCTTACATTCATTCGGTATTCCGGAGATGCACAAACATAGCCGTCATGGATATAAATTTCTTTACCTTCCAGATAATCGGTTACACGATTATAAAGCTTATCGAAATTTTCAGGAGAGATGGGTTTATTTATTTTTCCCCACCATACATTTTTAGTGTACTCGTCCTGAACCAAAAATCGATCCTGAGGAGATCTACCAGTAAACTTACCGGTATTTACCGCTAGAGTTCCGTTTTGGGTTTGTCTTCCCATTCCTTTTTTTAAGGTTATTTCTTGTAGTTCTTCACCGCTAAGGTTCCACTGTACCTTATTGTTTTTTAATCCGTATTTTGTAAGGTCCTGTGTTTTTGGATAATCTAAAAAATTACTCATGGTTATGAAATTATATGTGAGACATGTAAAACGATCAGATAAATTATATCAATTATGAAATAAAAAGTAATATGGCATATTAATAACGCCTTAATCTAAAATCAATAAAGGCTTTTCGCTATATATGGTCAGGATGTTAGTTAATTTGCCTTGTGAGGCCTTATCTTTTGCCAAATGCGTTTTAGGCATTATGGCAAGCATATCAATATGCTGTTTTTCCAGGTATTGATTAATACCTTCTACGATATCTTCATTGGCGATAAAGGTATGATGGGAATAGAACATCTCTAAAAAGTACTCTATGGTTTTTTCATTGAATTCATCATATTCAGAATCTCCCATCATCTTTTTATCCCTGCCAATGGTTAATAAATTCACCTTTGCATTAAAACGTCTTGCGATTTCCAGCAAGGTAAAAAGTACATTTCTATCTGGAATTTTTTCTTCTCCAGTGGTTAATACGATGTTTCGCAAATTAAAACCCTGTGATTTCTCGGGGATCACCAGTACCGGCATATCTACCTCTCTAATAAATTTAGAGGTATTGGAGGTCATATCTTTTCTGAATACTTCTGTGCCTCTGGTTCCTACAATTACTAAATCAATTTGTAATTCTTGGCGCAGCGCTAAAGCCAGGGTAGTTAATCTTCCGCGTTTTACTAATGGTTCTATTTCTGGATATTCGGGTTTATCATATTCATTAATGATACTTTTTAATTTTTTATAAGCATCGTCTTCATTGGTATGCTCGTCTATCAAATGCAACAGATATATCTTTAATATTGGTTTTTCATGCATCGCAAATTCAACTGAATATTTAAGAGCGTTTTCAGAAGCTTTGGAAAAGTCGAATGGGATAAGTAAGGTTTTCATAATTAAAAGGTTTAAGATGGATTGTGTTAGCGTTACTTAGCTAATTAATTGTGATCTCTAAAATCAAACACTATAGGAAGTGAGTATGAAATTCTCACAGGTCTATTCCTTTGCATACCAGGGGTCATTTGGGGTAAACTTTTAATTACCCGTTCAGCTTCTTGTTCCAACAAAATATGCGGAGCTCTAGATTTAATTTCTGATACTTTACCAAATTCGTCTATTTTGAATAAGACAATGATTCGATTTATACCAGAAACACCGGCTTCGGTGCCTATTTCAGTATTAAAATTTGTCCTTACAAATTCATCTATTTTTTGGATCATACATTGTTTTCGTGCTTCATTATCCTTTAAATCTTCGCAACCCGGATAGATAGGAACTTCTTCGACAAAAACAAATGGTACCTGCTCGATTTCTTCTTCCACCTCACTTCCTGAAATATCTGAAACTTCAGCAATAACATTAATCTTGATATCCTGATTACTTTCTGTAGAGGCGATTTCATCTTCTTCAATATCTATATCATTTTCGACCAAATCTATAATTTCAGGAACCTCTGGCGCAGGGGGTGGAGGTGGGGGAGGCGGAGTATTCATTTGGGTTACCGGTATTTCTAAAATTCTTTCTTCTTCCACTTCCATAATAAAATTATCCTGGCTGGTAACATTATAGGTTCGCATCTCGATCATAAAGTAAACAGAGGATAGCACTATGATTAGCCCAATTTGAAAAAAAATCAAACTTCCTCTATTAAGGTCAGCTTTTGGATTTTTCTTGGTTTTCATGGCATTTGGCTTAAATATTAACACTCAGTGATTATTTTCTAAGGAAAAATTTCCTTTAAATAATTTCCTGCCTATCGCACCCATTTTTAAAATATTAAAAAATCAAACTTTAATATTTCGTTATTTTCCATAATAAAGGTATGAATTGTCCTGAGTGAAAAAACTGATAAATATCAGCTTATACGGTCAATTTTTTATTTTGAGCTTATTTTAGAAGCAGTTGTTTTTAAAATGTATTTCTATTGAATCCCGGGATCGATAATTACTGGGATTACCGGTTTGTTTCTAACCAAAATAGAATCATTAAAATATCAAATAGCTATCGGGATAGGGATGCCTGGAATTAGAAAAAAAATAATAAATATTTTCTGGACATTCTTTGAAGTACTTTCCTTCAAAACCTGATAATTATCAACTTAAAAGCGCAGGCGTTGTTTTAATTTTAATCTGAACTTTAATGCGTTTAAAAATGGAATTTTTAAATAATAGTTATTTGATACTCTTTTTGATTATCTGTTTAGGTTTTATGCTAGGGAATCTAAAGGTGAAAGGCATTTCATTAGATATTTCTGCAATTATTTTTGTGGCCTTAATATTTGGACATTTAGGCGCTACGCTACCCGATATTTTAGAAAAAATAGGGCTTATTTTATTCATTTATACTATTGGTCTCCAGGCAGGACCTGGTTTTTTTGAGGCATTTAAAGACCAGGGGAAAAACCTTATAGTTATAGCGGTTGTCGTTGTGCTTTCTGCAACCTTGCTTACGTATATTGCTATCCTAATATTTGATATCGATAAGCCAATTGCTATTGGCTTACTTTCCGGTGCCTTAACCAGTACCCCCGGATTAGCTGCGGGAATAGATGTTACCAAATCTAATTTGGTCTCTATAGGGTATGGAATAGCATATCCATTGGGAGTTATTCTCGTTATCATTTTTGTAAGGCTCTATCCCCAATTATTTAAATTGAATATTGATGATCTGGAAAAAGAATACAAACAAAAAATGACCGCTCATCAAAAACCTATATTTACTCGTAATTTTATTGTAGAAAATAATAGTGCCATAGGAATGAGCATAGAGCAGCTTGGTGTTAGAGAAATGACTAAAGGTATTATTTCCAGAGTTAAACATAACGACCATGTTTTTACCCCAACACCACAAACCGTATTACATAAAAACGATTTACTTAAAGCTGTGGGAACAGAAGATGCATTAAAACGAATAGGGCTTTTAATTGGTAGTACTACAGATGAAGAACTTTATTTTAACGAAGAATATGTAGTACAGTCTTTTTTAATTACCAAACCCCAGGTGATCAATAAAAATCTTACACAGTTAAATTTAAGAGCTAAATACGATGCTACGATCACGCGATTAAGACGTAGTGGGATCGAACTTTCTGCCAGTCCCCGTACAAAATTGCAAATGGGGGACAAGATTACGCTGGTTTGTGCAAAAAATCATATCCAAAATATCTCTGAAATTTTAGGGGATGATAATACGAACTTATCAGATACCGATTTTTTTCCTATCGCTACAGGGATTGTCCTAGGAATACTAATTGGTCAAATCTCCCTAAATTTTGGGGCTTCTTTCCAGTTTAGTCTTGGGTTAACAGGAGGGATACTAATTGTAGCCATGCTATTGGGCCGACTAGGAAAAACAGGGCCGGTTTTATGGAGTATGAGTGGAACGGCGAATAATCTTTTGCGACAACTAGGACTAATGCTTTTTTTAGCTTCCGTAGGAACTAAAGCCGGTGCTACATTTGTGGAAACTTTCAATCAGTATGGGATTAACCTATTTATTGTGGGAGCAGTTGTTACGTTTTTTCCAATGCTTTTAGCCACTATAGTCGCCCGAATATTTTTAAAATTAAATATATTATCGATGTTGGGCACGCTTACAGGGGCGATGACCAGTACACCGGGACTTGCGGCCACAGACTCGCTTACAAAAAGCAATGCCCCCGCGGTGGCATATGCTACTGTGTACCCAATTGCTATGGTATTGCTTATCTTATGTATACAACTGTTAGGGCGTTTATAAAAATCGTATGCTGAAGTGATTTTTATCTTTTAGCTGTAAAACAGATATTTGTCAGTGCATAATCCTGGTTGTTTTTAGAAAGAAAAATATTCATTTTAGATTTGCTATTATAAACCAGCCATTTGACGCAACTAATGAAGCGAAAAAGCATCTACAATGTAAGGCCTTTAAAATGAATGCTTAGCAAGCATGATCTAATCCAGGTGAATAATGACCTTATTTTGGCAATAAATATTAAATCTTCTAAAAATTATGAAAAGCAAAATCTATACAGTCGTTATTGTACTGACACTTATCGGTACCCTATTCTATGCTTGTGATTCAGATGATTTAAACTACCAAAGCGAGTTTAGAACGAGTAAAAAGATCTGGTTGGATTTTAAAGAATCTTCCGGGAATTCCTACCAATATACAGTAGAGCATGGCTCTTGGGTTGGTTTTAATTGGGAAACGACAATAATAGTAGAAGAAGGAGAAATAATACAACGACATTTTGATTATACGGCTACAGCAGGTCTATCTGAAGATATCCCGGAGAGTGAACTTCAATGGACTGAAACAAAATCGGAAATTGGAGTTCATCAGAATGGAGCCGATCCCATCACTCTTGAAGAAGTATACAATAAAGCAGCACAGGAATGGCTTATAGCCAGGGACAACGCAACAACCTATTTCGAATATGAAAACAACGGCTTAATTTCTACCTGCGGTTATGTTGAAGATCATTGTGTTGATGACTGTTTTACAGGAATCATAATAAATAGTATTGAGCCTATTGAACTGAAAACAACAAAAACACAATGAAAGCCTTAAAAATATTAAGTCTGGTTGCTTTGATCATGTTCTCATACTGTGATCCACCTATCCATAAACAACCCGAATTTATTAGCTACAATTTATATTTGAACTTTCAGGATTCTTCAGGAAATGATTTAGTAAATGGAATTGAAATCAATAATTCTTTAGATATTTCGAAAGACTCATACGCCTTAGATATTATTATTTCTGAGCCATGTTGGAATTGGGATAATGATAGTTATAGTGCTCCTGCCAAACCTGGCTTTGAACCAGATGTTAACAGCCCAAAATTAGGCATTTCAAAATATAACGGTTATTCTTATTTGACCAATCAGTTTGGTTTACCTTTAGAGGATTGTCCTACACAGGAAATACTTACTTATAAGATAAAATGTCCTTATATATTTGGTGATGATACAGTACATGAACTAATTACCTATTGGGATATTCCAAAGGGCAAAAGAAATCCATCCGCTAAGTGCTACCGAATAGCGTTTGAGGGTAATGAGATAACACCAAGCCCTATGGATAATTATGATTATGTTTATACAGCGGCTATAACGATGGAATAGCATTATTTTTGTCTTTATAAAACTAAATATAATTATGCAGGTTCAACAATAATCATTGCAAATATAGAATTATGAACAATAGTGTTCTTCTATTCCAATGATGAAAAACATTATACTTACTATTGAACATTCAAAGTGTTAGAAGCCGTACGCATTGAAAGGTGATAACGATAAATAGAATTAGCTGAGATCTGGATTTATGAAAAATTTAAAAATTACTTAAAAGCTATATTGCGCTTTGAGAACAATCGATGAGTCGAAAATGGGGGGTGCCGGAACAAGCCCGTTCCGCAGTCTTTTTTTTATATCTGTAAGGTGAATTGGCAGTTTTGGCATAAATACAGCTTGGATCACAGTTAGAGTTATACCTCTTAGACATGAGCCAAAAGCAAATAAATTTATTGAGAATTTGAAGCTGGAGATTTCCATTTATCTAAAGTTCGCTAAATTTTTTTTATACAAATCCGTAAGGGGAATTCTTTTAAAGTCCTGGTTTTAAATAAAACTAAATTATATGTCTGATTAACAGTGATATATACGTGTTGTTTTTTTAAGCCTGATCCTCATTTTTTTTAAAATTCAATCGAATTATTACATATATTCGCTCAAATCAATGACTTGTAATGGGAGTCCATTAAATTGTTAGTCAACACCTTAAAACTAATGATTATGAATAAAAAATTTTTATTTTTTATTGCCTCGATTATAATCGGATTAAGCGGTTGTAGTCCAAAAATCTCTTCAAACTTTACTAACCCACAATCGACATTATCATCCAATGAAAAAGTAGCTTTTTTAGACGTGGAAGATCCCTTGCCTGAAAATCTTATTAAAATAGGAGTCTTAAAATTCCAGGATTCAGGATTTTCCACAGATTGCAGCTTTAACAGCTTATTAAATAAAGCAAGAATCGAGGCCAGGAAAAATGGAGCAAACATTGTAAAGGTAACGAATAAGAAGAAGCCCGATTTATGGAGTTCTTGTTATCGTCTTAAAATTGACCTTTATAGCTATAATGGCGATGTTTCCAACTTAGAACAATATGAATTAAAACTTGATTAATTATAACATGAATACTTTTTTTAAAGCAGTAACTATTGTTTTGGCATTGGCGATTACCAGTTGCGCCACAATCATTTCTGGCTCCCGGCAGGAAGTATTAATAAACTCTAACCCTAAACAAGCTCTGGTATCTATTAATGAAATTGAGATGGGGCAAACACCAATCCAAAAAAAACTAAAAAGAAATCAGGAATATAATGTCGTACTTAAACTTGATGGATACAAGGCCTATAGAACAACCTTAAAGAAAAAATTTAACGCCTGGTATTTAGGAAATATAGTGATTGGTGGAATTATCGGACTTGTTGTAGATCCTATTACCGGAGCCATGTATAAATTAAAACCTGAAGAAATAGACGGGCGACCTCAACAGGGTTCTACCTATAGAACAGATAATGGAACACTTTACCTAACTATTAGTATGGAAGTAGATCCAAATTGGGAGAAAGTAGGTCAGTTAGAGCGATCAGAATAACACCTTGGTATATATTTACGGAAAGACTCAATTAAGTTGAGTCTTTTTTTATTTGCGAATATCAAAGAGTCTTTTAGGAATGTTTATAACATGTTATCCAAGATAGTATGGTTGAATATCAAAATCACTAATATTATTATTAGTTCTTCGGGCTGTCAAAACTATACCTATTGCTTTTATACCTTGTCAATAGGATTTCTAAATATGCTTTCAAGAGGTCACCACCAAATCTGAATCATTCTATTTAATATCTATTGGCTTTATTTAGTGCTTTTCACCCATTTCATGGATAATCGATTTTAATGTTCTTTTCAAGAATATAAAATATGATGTCACCTGAATGCACGAAATATATTTTCTAACGTTTATAAAGTACTAAGAATGATTAAATGGATTGGCACGAACAGCAGTAATAAACACCTTTTGAAAAAGCAAAAACTTTGATTTTCACTAAGACGATTACAACGTAATTTAGGCTACAATTAAACTCCATTTGGCTAAGTATCACATTTTAATTCTGAAGACCTTTGGTATATTAATTTAAAACTATTAAAAATGTCTAAGACAATTTTAATTACTGGGGCTTCTTCAGGTCTAGGAAAAGAAACTGCTATCTTATTTCAATCTAAAGGCTGGAATGTCATTGCAACAATGCGAAATCCTAAAGACGAAACAGAGCTTTCTAAATTGGATAATATAATTCTCCATGAATTGGATGTTACCAATTTAGAGCAGATAAAAACTCTTGTGGGTAATGTTATTGAAAATAACAATATAGATGTAGTATTCAATAACGCAGGTTATGGTCTTATGGGAGCCTTAGAGGCTGTAAGTGATGAGCAAATTGCACTCCAGATAAATACCAATCTTTTGGGTGCTATTCGAGTTACAAAAGCCTTTATTCCTTATTTCAGGCAAAAGAAAGCAGGATTATTTATTACGACAACATCCATCGGTGGTAGTTTAGCTTTTCCCCTACATTCTCTCTATCAGGCTACAAAATTTGGGTTGGAAGGATGGTCAGAAAGTATGTCTTTTGAATTGAGCCAATACCATATTGCAATAAAAACAATTGCCCCAGGTGCTATTGCTACTGATTTTGCAGGCAGATCTCTGGACAAAAGCTCACATAAGGCTTATCAGGAATTAGAGGATAAATTGTTTGGTAATATTGATACAATGATGAAGGAAGCAGGGACCCCAACACAAATAGCCGAAATAGTCTACGAAGCCGCAACAGATGGAAAAGATAAAATAAAATATGTTGCCGGAGGAGATGCCAACAAAATGATGAATACGCGAAAAGACATAGGAAGTGAGGGGTTTAGAAAAATGATAAGAAAACAATTTTTAGGATTTTAACTAAATTGTAATATGAAACAAATAAATTCTCTTTCTGATTTTCACATGCTACTACACTTACCAAAGCCTTTACATCCTTTGGTAAGCGTCGTACTTGTTTCTGAATTACATATTAAAAATACTGAAGTTTGGAAACAGTTTTCTACCAATTTTTACACAATCTCCTTAAAAAATAATATTCGATCCAAAGTAAAATATGGTCAACAGTATTACGACTTCGATACCGGTACCATGACATTTACTGCACCAAAACAAGTGCAATCTGTTGAAATTGATAATGCCATTAACTATAATGACAATGCTGGAACTGGATATGTACTAATGTTTCATCCGGATTTTTTAGGAAAGCACCCACTGGCAACAACTATTACAAATTATGGTTTTTTCTCATATTCATTAAATGAATCCTTACACCTTTCGGAAAAGGAAGAAAATAATATCGTAGAAATATTTCAAAAGATTCAAATCGAATATCAACACATCGATAGGCACACACAAGATGTAATTCTTTCTTTAATTGATGTGTTACTTAATCTTAGTAATCGTTTTTATGAACGGCAATTCATTACCCGAAAAGCTGTTAACAACGATTTGCTTTCTAAAATAGACTACTTATTAAAAACGTATTTTGAACAGGAGCAGGCATTAAATTCCGGACTTCCAACTGTTACTTATTTAGCAGAGCAATTAAATGTTTCGGCACGTTACTTGAGTGATATGCTGCGCTCATTTACCGGGCAAAGCACTCAACAATTCATTCACAATAAACTAATAGAAAAGGCAAAAGAAGAACTATCAACAACTAATTTATCGGTAAGTGAAATAGCTTATCAATTAGGATTTGAGCATCCACAATCTTTTAGCAAATTTTTCAAAAATAAAACGAATGAATCTCCTCTTAAATTTAGACAATCATTTAATTGAGTATTAATTCATTTCATGTAGTCAATTCACGCATCACTAAATTATTAATACTTAGAAATTTTACTTTTGATTTATTTTGACGAATCGTTCAGAATCAATTTTGAATTGGGGCATAGCTTCTCCCGGCTTAAGTGTATAGGTTATGATTTGTTGATAGTCACTCGCTTCTCCATTTTCAAACACAGGAAATTTTCTGACTAGTTTGCCACTTTCTATTTCATAAGTATCGTATCCACTATAGTATCCTTTTTTTAGATGAAACTCGTTCGCCGGAAAGTTAATCGTACTCATTGAATTTTTCTGATTTGTTGTAAATGCCAGGATTGTTGATTCCTGAGTTTTAAAATCTTTCAATACAATCAACAGCTCAGGCGCATCATCATTATTCAGATCTAAAGCTTTAGCAGAGACAATGTCTTTATCGATTTGCTGGGTATATGTAGAATTATCTTTAGATAAGCCTGCAGGTATAACCGTTAAAATTTTCAGACTATCAAGAAGTTGCAGTGTAATTTCAAAGCTAATCCCATCGCTATGTATGTATTTTGAATATAACCTAGGATCCACCTGAGAAGTGTCTATAGGCTCGTAGATCTTGCGATAATCACCCTGGATACTAGCTCCACCAGAGCAAAAATAAGCTAACTCCTGTCGTGATGAAGAATAGATGGATACCTCTTGTTTCGAAAAATTAAAACGTACTGGAATCGTCGTTTCAACAGATTCATAGACGGAATCATTCAATTTTCTAGCAATGCAGTGCAATGTACAAGTAGGACGTTTAAGGTCTGCTCTAGACCGTAAAGAAACTTTTATTAAAGTATCATCTATAGAAAAAACCTCAATTCCAACCCAGTCAAATCCTTTATCCCTATTTTCATATTGATCACTCGTATAAGTACCTTCAGGATTTATAGATACCATTTTTGGAGTTATAATTTGCTTTTCTTTACTGTGTTTACAACCTAGAAGACCGCTTAAAACACATAATAGTATTAATTTAAATCTCATCGACTACAATTAAAATTGATCTCCAATTCTTTTTAAATTTTCAGGTGGATCCAGACGGTATCCTATAAAAAATAATCCGTACCATGAATCATTTTGTATACGTAAATCACTAGCATTCTTATAATTTAAGGATTTATAAGAAACTCTTGCTCCCATAAGAAATTTGTCTGTATTATAGCCAAGCTGTAACCCGCCACCATATTCCTGGGTAAAATATGTATTTGATTCTTTTTCATTCAATTTATCGCCGCTTTGCCTATAATTTTGGATACGGGTTCCTAAGCCCCCATAAGCATATGGCGAGAGGTTAAACCTTTCCGCAAGAACCCAGTTGTAGTAATAATTCAGATCTAAACTGAAATCAAAATCTTTCTCTTTTCCTTTAAAGTCCTCAAAATCATTAGAAAATTCAGCATAACTATAGTTGAATCTAGGTACAAAACTTCCAGTACTATAGCGCTGCCACTCTCTCTGGTACACTAAATTTTCTATAGAGAAATCAGAATTTAGAATATAAGCGGTAGAACCTCCATAGAAGGTTCTTTTTAGATCTGGAAAAAGCAAATAGGCACTATCTTCTGGCAGATTGGCAACAAAATCAGCCGTATTTACTACATAAAACCCTTTCATTCGCTGATAGGTTAATTCCTGTACAAATTGACCGGGGTATAATGAAACACTAAAATCAGAATAACTACTCTCTCCTTTATTCTCATCTCCATGATTTCCAGGTAAAAAATCTGGCGTAAAAGAATAAGAAAGACTAAAGATTTTATAGTCTAAAAGAAGCGTAAGTCTTAAATCATTATTTAAGGCAAGATTTAAATCTGTTTCGGATTCATTGTTTGAAACATAGTAATTCTCTAAATGTGAATCTACATTAAGCTTAATCTGCATTTTATCAGCATAGGATATTATGGCTGCAGAATCCTTGTTTTGTGCCAATATTATTTGGTGGGAAAACAAAACAATAAATAAACCGGAAAAATAAATTGAATTATAGGACATAATAAATAAAAGAGATTATGATGAGTAGGATGAAATAGGATAAAATTAAACTTAAGCAAGTTTTAATGATTATCGTAATTGTTCTCATTTTGAAAAATTGAATAAAACACCATAGAAAAAGTAAAAAATCGACAATTAGTTGTATGCGAAAAATAAAAATGTATTTATTCTGTTCTTCTGGAGCTATATAAAGAATGCTTAGAAAAATAGTATGAAAAAAAAGTCGTTGACAGGCAGCATAGGTATTTAACACAAAATGCTCTGAAAAGTTATATCCAAATCTTTTAAATAATAACCATGAACTAAATGAAAAAATATGTAGGGAAACCAGCGTATAATAGGCATAGTTTCCGTCTAAGGCTTTAACAAGACTCATATATTTTTCATTCTCGCTATACACGCTAGTGCCCTGGTAAAAAATATCAACATCTAAATAATGATATAAGAAACTATATACTGTAGATAATACAAGTAACATAGAGACAGGCATAAAATACCTAACTCTCTTACCTACAATATAATCTTTAATAGCATAACCCGGTCGTGTGAAAAGTTCCTTAGCGGTATAGAAAAAACCTGAGTCGATATTGAAAAGGCCTAACTGTAAATCATTAAAAATAAATCCTCGATGAATTCTTTTTACAGTAGCTTTTTGCCCACATCTATTACAATAGTTCCCCTGAAAACGCTGATGGCAATTTTTACAAATTATCATGAATTTAAAGCCCAGAAATTAATAGCTTACATTACTTGTTTTTACTACCCCAGGGACTTCGTTTAATTAAATAATTTAAAGTTCCATCATAGGTATCTAATGAACTTCCAAAAGCATTACGGTTTACTGAATATAGATTACTTCCAGAATCAGAAAAAATATTTAGCTCTATAGACGTATCGTAATTTGATGTGGTTGAAGAACTATTAGAAGTAAACTCTTTTCCAGAACTTTTCTCCTCCTTTTTATCCTTATCCTTTTTATTTTTGTCCTGATAAGTTGTGCTGGAAGTACCATAGGAGCGTGTGCCTTCAAAACTAATATTAGCAGTTCCATAGACTACAAATTCTACTCCTAATATTTCCGCTACCCTTTGAGGCATCATCGTTTTAATACTATTCAGATCTAAATTATTTTTTAAGAGAATAGCGTTAGTAGTCATAGGGTCCTGTACCATAATTTGTCTGGTGTTCTTTTTAAAGGAATTAATCGCAGCATGTTGGATTTGTCCAGACATAGCCTCACTCATTAAACCCTGATCATTGGAAACCATTGTGAATGGAAGAACTGCCAATTTATTTTTACGCTCAGCAGCGGTTGTGGTAGAAGCATTTGTAGTTGGAGTTGTTGCCTGTGAAATAATTTGAGTTCTGCCACTGGCAAAAATAATCTTTAGAACATCCGACTTTTTAAGTTCATACTTAAGATCCTCCCCGCTATACACGAAGTCAATAGTGCTTTCATGTATCCCCGTTACCTTACCTTCTTTGGTTTCTCCGGTAAGCATAAAAATGACATCATTTTTCTCCTGAGCGAAAAGTGATGGTGTTACAAAACTTAAAATAAATAAAAGAAAAATTAAAGTTGAATTAAGTAGTTTCATGACTCATATAGAATTGGTTAGCATTTTAAATATAATTAAATAATTAATTGAAATAATCATTTATATATTAAAATTTATGAAAATATTATGAATTATGTGTAATGTTAAAATATGTCCTCTTACATAAAATAAAGCTTTCCTAGCCATATTTCATTTCAGTAGGTGGCAGTCAAAAAAATTTAATTTTTCAAGCTTTTATTTTGTGAATGTATCTTTCAAATTGTTTTTTAATTTAAATTTGATAAACAATCTTTTAATAAATTTTATATGTTTAAAAAATTACTAACTGTAGTCGCAATATTGACTACTATGATTTCTTTTAGCCAGGAAATTAATTTTGGTGTACAGGGAGGCTACATCAATATCGAGGGAAAATCTTCTAACTCTTTAGAGGATATTTCTACTTCAGGAAATTCCTCTGGATTTTATCTGGGTGCATTGGTTGACTTTACCTTATCAGATCATTTTCATTTACAACCTTCTGTTAATTATGCCAATGCCGATGATGTTAATTTTATAATCGTTCCGGTTCTTGCGCAGTATTACATACAAGATTCTGGCTTTTATCTTCAGGCAGGACCGCAAGGTACTTTTTTGCTAGACAACGTTTCAATAGGAGGAATCGATCTTTTAAATACTTTTGGGCTGGATTTAGCTTTTGGTGCGGGTTATAAAATTAATTCTAATTTTTTCGTAGAAGCAAAATACAGTTTTGAACTAACGAACAGGTTTTCAAAAGAGGTAAAAGATGCGGCTGATTCTGAGGGGATCGATGTTGATTCTGAATTTAATGCATTTAGTATAGGACTAGGATATAAATTTTAAAAGATCCAGAATCATATTTAGCAAACGAGGAAGGTATACTTCCTCATTTTCTTTTTTTATAGGTGAAAAGCAAGTTGATTTCATTCCTATAGCTAAACTTTAAAAGACTCTCATTAAACATCTTTCTTTTTTTTAATTACAACCGGGGCAGGCAATCAGGATGGTGTTCAGAGAAATATCTGGACGTGCATTATTTGCTTTTAACAACATAAATTTGTTAATTGTTGCAATTAAGTTTGAGGTATCTGATATTCACTCATTTTTTAAATTTCTTAAATGCATAAATTATCTATTAAAACAAAAGCAACAGCACTAATTTCCTTAATATTCCTTGCAATCGGAGGCTTCCTGTTAAAAGAAGAAAATAATGCTTTTATCACAATTATGATTGTTAGTATTATTGTTGTAGCTGGATTAAGTAATCAAATCTTCAAAGAAAGAAAGTTACACGCAAAATCATCTTAGAAAAGATTCAGGAATAATTATTCGAAACCTCGAGTAAAAAACAATTCAAAACTTGTTTTTTACTGCAAAGAGTGATGAGTGCAACTTTTAAAAAGAATGTTTATCTTTGAGATTATGAGCACAGCAACAAAAACCAGTCATATCGGTAGAAAGATCAGCCGAATCAGAGAACTTCGAGGAATGAAACAGGAAGCCCTTGCCGCAGAATTAGGGATCAGCCAACAAAGTGTATCCAGTTTAGAACAAAGCGAGCATATTGAAGATGAAAAGCTTGAAAGAGTGGCGAAAGTGTTAGGGGTGAGTAAAGAGGCTATTGAGAATTTTAGTGAAGAAAATTTGATATATAATATTCAAAATAATTATGAAGGCTCTAATAAAGGAGCTTCGTCTGTAAGTGTTTCTAATTTGAATTGTACGTTTAATCCTTTGGATAGGTTAGTTCAGGCTTATGAAGAAAAAGAAAAACTTTACGAAAGATTGTTGAAAGCTGAAAAAGAGAAAGTGGCTTATTTAGAGAAATTACTGGATAAGAAATAGTGAAAAAGAAAATATTTAAGATTTGAAAAAAGTGTCGATAACCGGATTAATATTCCGGTAAATCGGCACTTTTTTATTTATAAAATGAGTTGTATTTAATTGCTAAAAAAATTCAATCAAAATCATCTTTTAAACATCATGAAACAATTCACAAGTTTAATATTATTATTTTCCGTAATATGCTTTGCCCAAAATAAAAGCTATAGTATTAAAGGAACAATCAAAAACGCCGCATCCGATTATCTTTATATAATAGGGGAGGATTTCATTGATAGTACGAAGATTAAAGATGAAAAATTTGAGTTTAAAGGTCAATTTGATCATCCTAAAAAGATTAGTTTATCCACAAAGAATACAAGGCGTAGCGATGGAATATACTTGGAAAACTCTGATTATGAAATTGATTTGGAAGTAAGTCCCGGTGATAAATCTATGTCAATTATTCATCTTACTGGAAAAAGTAAAACTCAAAACCTTAAAAATGAGTTTGTATCTTTTTATGAATCAAATTATGATCAAAAGGATTTTGGACGTAAAGTGTACAATAAATTAGATACCTTAATTTCGACATACCCTAAAAATCCATTGATAGGAGAAATGCTAGCGGCTATTGTTGAGCAAGGAGGAATTATATCATCTTTTGAGGCTAGCAACTTATTAGACAAGCTAGACTTAAAATTCCAGAATAAATCTTCTATAAATGATATTAAAGTAAATATCAAAAAATATGAAAAATTTGAAATAGGCTCGAAACTACCTACAATTATTTTACCTAATGAGAATAATAAAATGGTAGACATTTCTAAGAGCAATGCTGAACTAACATTTATTGAATTTTGGTTTGTTGGATGCACACCATGCATGGAAGCAATACCAAAGCTAAAAGAAGTATACAAAAAATTTAATACTGAAAATGTAGAAATTATATTTATTGCTATACAAGAAAATAAAGAAAGCTGGAAAAATGCTCTAGAGAAATTCGATATGCCCTGGCAAAATCTAATTTGTGTGGATAAAACTAGTAACAAGACTATTCAATCTTTGCAAATTCAATTTTATCCATCTAGTTTTTTAGTAGATAAGAATAATCAGATTTTAGGTGTAAACTTAGAACCAATCCAACTAAAGAATAGATTAAAAGAGTTGCTTGCCGAAAAATCTTGATTTATAAATGGAATTTTTATCTATCCGCACCTAAATATAGTCGAGTGGACGGCTCCGCCAACAAATGACGGAGTGCACCTCTCATGCCACCGTAGCCTTCGACTTCGCCCAGGATAAACCAAGCGGGGCTCGTATACGGGGTTCATTCATTTTTTCAATTGCTTTCACCAATGAAAATATTCCATCCTTTAAACAATAGGCTTGGCTACAATACGCAAGCAGGTAGGGCCACAATCTTTATTATCTGGTTGTTTGTAAAAAGGAAATTTTTTCTTCAATATGATTTTTTTTAGCTAAGGAATATTGGTTAAATAATTCAGAAACATCAGTTATTTTTTACTTCTCAATATTTTTTCGATATTTTCTAAGGCTGTTTCACCCGCTCCCTTATATAGAATTTTCAGTTTGTCATTAAGTAAAATAAATGTAAGATAACTTTCTACTCTCAAATCAGTTATTATACCTTTCCTATTGTTTCTGTCCACGTATGCATGATTCCAATACATAGCCTCTTTCTCAGAATAATCCTTAACAACATCTATAGATTCATCTAATGCAATACTGATAATTGAAACGTTGTCATTTTCCTGATGGAATTTTTTAAGATTTGGTAATAATTCTAGACATGGTACACACCATGTGCCCCAGAAATCTAATAGAATAAACTTTTTCCCTTTTGAAAACTCTTTGATTGTTGTCGTATCTTTAGTCAAAGATGTAAGGTTATAATTCTTAATCTTAACACCTAGTCTTCTACCGCGATACACATCAATATTTTTAATCAAACTAAAATATAATTTTCGAAAATTATCGCTAAGAGAATCAATTTTGTAGAAATTGTCCTCTAATATTAATGTATCTCCTACTGAAAAATAAAAATTTTCATTAAATACTTTGTCTTGATCGGATAATGATATATTTATTGGTTTGACTAAAATTAACGTTCTATTCTTCACAAATCCTTGAATAGCTATATCATAATCTAAGGTATCGATTCTTAGTTGACCTTTCATAAAATCCATAAGTTCAAAAGAAGTAGCTAAAGACTTGTTTAAAGAATCTTTCAGAAATTTAGCATAAATACTATTTGAATCTGGGAATATTCTAATATGTCTTTTAGAGAAATTTGTAGATACTGAATCATTTAGATTGTATTTAAATTCGACAACTGAATCTATATTTTTTATAGATTCATCCTTATTTTTAGGAAACGAAAGGATAGAATCATCACTAAAATCTTTATTGTTATTTAAATCTGCTATTATTATTTGTTTGTTTCCCCTAAAACCTGATATAATATTTAAGTTATGGGAGTTTTTATCATAAAACATTTTTAGAGAGTCTCTATAAAAGCTTAGATCTTTATTATCATCACTATATAATGCAATCTTTCCAAAAAAGTTCCCAGATTTAAAACTCTCTGTTTGTATTAAAAATGTATCTAATTTTGGAATTCCTTTAAAGTTTTCAAGCTTTTCTAAATAATACTTTTTTGAAATTTCAGCAGTTGAAAAAACTGGATATGTAGAATATAATTTTGGGAAAGAAAATTTGTTTTGAGGCGTTTGGGAGACCAATGATAGTTCTACGACTGGGTGATCCATGGGATTATGCTTTGGAGTATTACAGCCAACATTTATAATTAATAGTAATATTGAAATGAAAAGAATTAATTTTTGCATAATTGATTATTAAAATAAAAAAAAATCAATTTACCAAGTATTGATAACTTGATTCTCAATTCTAATTAAAAATTATACCCATACACACATGTTAATTGTACCTTTACCAGAACATGTCTTACTTGCATCTTGAGGCTTGCATTTATCAGCTTCGCCAGTACAATCAGCATCTGATTTACATTCATCATCGCAATCACCCTTAGATATAGTACCTGCAAAAATAGATTTTAACTGCTTTTTCTGAAGTAGATCATAAAATAAATGAAGAATTTAAACAATTATATAAAAGCTCATCCTTAAAAGTGCCAGTTAAAAATAAAGAAATTCCAACTAGTGAGATAGAATCTTCCCAAAGTTTTATTAAATCTTTAAATATCATTGGAACTCCTGCAATCTATAAAGATAATTATAAGCTTCCGAGCTATTATAGCTTAAATGATATTTTAGTTATTTATGACCGAAATCTTTAGAAACGAGAATATTTTTTTTAGAAATGAAGCCTTCAAAACAGGAAAACCTTTAGCTAAGTTTTCAACCCTTCCAGGAAGAAGCCTCTCTATATCCTTTTTCGAAATTCTCATATAAAGATTTTAATGTCCTAAAATTATTCTCGTAATATGGAGTGTAATTAGCTTCAAGTTTTTCTAAATATTCTTTCAGGCTCGCTTTATCTCTCTCAAAAAATGCTAAAGTTCCTTTATAATACCACCAAAATAGTTCATCATCTTTTTCGGATAGACCATCCATTGATCGATTTAGATAAAAAATTGCTTTTTCATAATCATTTAAATATCCGTAACTCCGAGCAATATGTAGATAATCTAAGTGCTTATTTCTTGTCGAGTCTGATTGCACTTGATATAATAGATAACTAGCCACTTCTAAATACTCTCCGTCTCTATCCATTTGATACCAGGCAGGTTCAGATTTATTTTGTCCAAAGGTTAAAGCAGGAATAACAAAGTATATTATAAGTAAAATATGTTTCATTTTGTTTTTTAATGTATACGATATCCGAAGTTGTTTCTTCGCAATTTAATAAAAAAAGTCAAATCAGGGACATTCACATAGCTTTTAGAAAATATTATATTCGGGGTAGCCTAGCTGCAACATTCTGTCTTCCAATATTTTCCCAGCTCCAGGATTCTGATCGAGTTGTTTTTTTAACCTGTACGCCAATTTAAAATATGAGCGTTAAAAGCCTATGCTTTTTCGTTATCTAACTTGCTTTTCAACAGGTCTTAAACCAAGGATTTTGCCCAACGGTTTGTAGTTTAGTAGACAAGGAGAGTTTCTCTCCGAGCCTCTCCCAGTATTGTACGTGATAGTATCCCATCATCTGGTGTTAGAAAAAGGACAAAAGGTTTATCAACATTATTTTTATTGAGCTCAAAGGTTTTATCTGGTGATAGTATTTGATAACCTTCTACGGTAGAATATGTAGAATGGAATGTAAAAGTAGCAAAGTAAACGGTATCGGTAGGCCAGTTATAAACACTACCTTTAATGGAAGTGTTAGTTGATCTCAATGCTTTCTTAAACGGTGTTTTTGTATTTTGATGATCACATCCAAGCACAAATAACATCAATATTGAAATGCTCAATAAAGAGCTTTTTTTAATTGAAGGAAGGTTGACAGGATCAATATTGTTATAATACAAGAATATTTAAGCGGAAATAATTGATATATTTAGATTAAAAGATCGTGAATCTTTATTTTTTGATAGGTATATAGTTGCCATAGAAAATTACGCCAAGACCTATTATTGAAAATGGAATAGCTCCACTAAATATTGTTGTGGACAACTTTACTTGGAAAAGCAGAAAAAACAATTAGAAGAATAAAACCTGTTCCAAATTTTATAAGCCTCAAATGGCTTTTAGAATTGCGTGTTATTGAAACAATAAAATATGGGAGTAAAATGCAAAGAAAGAATGCACTTATTCTACTATAAATATTTGCACTGTTATAGACCGTCAAGTATATGATAAAAGATGCTATTGATACATTAAAAAAAAGTAGAAATATAGAATTTATCAATTTTTGAATTAAACTACCTGAATTTTCTTTCTCTACTTGGGACTGTAAGTCATTTTGATCTATTTCCAAAGCTTCACAAATCAAATTTATAGTAGCGTTCCTTGGCTCATTTATGTCATTTTCCAGTCTTTGTATGGTTCTTAAATTGACCTTGGCCATGATCGCCAATTCTTCTTGGGAAATACCTTTTTGCTTTCGAACCTCATAAATGATCTTTCCAGTCGATTTCATAATTTTTAATAAATCCAATGTAAAAATATGAAGAATCAATGCGTTATCCAGCGACATTTACTTGACATTCTCTAACATTACTACGGCATTAATGATTACAAAGTTTGTCTTGGGTGTGCTATATAAAACAAAGTTTTCACCCTTTCATTTCAGGAGTTCAGGGCCTTAAACCCCTTAAAGGAATATACAGCAATTTATAAAAATTCTATCTCTTAATCGCGTCATTTAATGCTTATATAACTCTAGACCTATTTCTCCGCGCGAAGAACTATCCCCCTTAAAATTTAGATAGAGTCTACCTCTTTTTAAAATTCCGCAGCCGATATATGAACTTTTCGTATTCTCACTTATTATAATCTCTACATCCTTTACAGGTGTTCCTTGAATATTAATTGAATCTAATTTTATTTTATATTGAATGTCACTCCCCCCAAGTTTATTCGCTCCGCCACTATCTACAGATCTAGGGATAAGTTTATATTTTTCAATTAAATAGGCGCCCAATTTGCTACCAGCAGGTATCATCATATCATTTCCAGCACCGAGGTCTACAATTACTTTTTGTTCGTTCTGATCAATACTTATAGTTAACCATGGGAATTCTGTATTCCTGTCGAATTGGTTACTTATTAAAGTGTTTAATAATTGATAAGGTTGTGTATTGTAGCATATTTCATTATTTCTAAAGTCAAATTTCCAGTTCAAGTCATTGAAAAAATCAAGGCCAAGTATGCCAACTTCAAAACTATTAAAAGCCTTATTGGGGCGTATGTAAAAATTAGATGCAGAAAAAGTATTCGAAATAGATATAGTATCCATCAGCCTCAATCGAACTTTACTGCGCTTATTATTCACATCTATTGTGGAATGTCTATATGGAGTTTTTTTTAATTTCCATTTCTTTACGACCCAGTCGCTTGGTAATTGAGAAAAATGACAATACGTATCAATGATCATAAGAAAACTTTCGTTGTTGTAAGAGGCTTCTAAAAGCAGTCTGCCAGATTTCTCATGGTAAGGGATACAACCGGACTGGTCTTTAGGCTTAATTTCCATTTCTTGCCCGCTAACATTTGTTAGGCAACATATTGTAAAAAGCAGATTCATAATTAATATATGAATGCCCTGATATTTAGTGATTAAGGATATAACTTTCATTCAGATGATGTCTATTTTCTTTAATTGCATTTATTGGTTTAGAAAGTTTGTATAAAAGTCTGGCATTAGGGTAGCACTTACTTTCTTACATAAAATTTAAATTCATCTCTACCTAATAGTCCGTTTCCGTCAATTCCTTCGATTATTCCCCAATAATGACTACTTATGCTGGAACAATAGAACTCTATTTCTGCCTTACCATTTTTATCCGTTACAACATCAGGTTTCCAATAAAGGGTATTGCGATAATCTGGAAAATCATCATGCAATTCTTTTTTATCATAAACAGGACTGTAAAATTCCTTTTTAGGATAATAGCTTTTGGTCCGAGCTAAATTGTATTTTTTTAATAATTCTTCCTCAGTAAATTCAAGATAATGATATGTTATATATTGACGTCCTTTTATTGTATAGGCTGTTCTTTCACTATTCCATTGGAAACCTATGTATTGTCCGTAAGCTTCTACCTCGACAGGTTTGGTATTTTTATCAGAAAACTCATGAACTTCACAATTTAAAAAACCACTTTCACACTCATAATCATTATTGATATTCAATTTTGCCAGACTGTCCAACGAACCCATATATTTATCTCTAAAAATCTGTTTTTTTACCGGTTAACACCACTTCTTCCAATAAGTTTACATTATCGGACGCTACATATAATCGTTCTGGACTAATAGCTGTTTTTTCTTTGGGCTCCGACAAAGGTAGCTAATATTTTGATCGGTTATAAGTTTATTAAGAGGTTCAAAAGAAGGATCAACAATGCCAATGCCAAGCTCCTTGATATTGGTTAGCAATTTTAAATACATATAGCCTCTTTTCTCCTGCTGTAGATACTGGGGTAATATTACGAATTGTCCAAGGCTATCTACTTCAAGGAGAGTTTTGCCTGATTCTGAATTGCCAGCAAAAGACATTACGTACTGCTCTCCTAAATTTACCTGTGTTTTTCGCTTCTTGAGGTATATCCTACCAATGAGCGTATCAGTGATATAAGGTTGTTTTTCTACAGTTTCTTCTTTAAGATTGTTTTCCTGCCATTCATATTTCCGCCATCCCTGTGTAAGCATCAGCAGGTCTAATGACTCCTTACGACCAGGCTGTTCTGGATTGAAAGAATATTCAGGATCATAGATTATTCCCCTTAAGACTGTGGACAAAAAGAAATGACCTTCTATGGTCTTTGAATCTTCAGGGTCATCATATATTTTATCGTAAACGCTTGCTCCCAAGTGTGCTAAAACTGGATTTCCTTCGTCATCCGTAACTTTAATTTTAATTTTCACCTTTTCCTTTGTAAAGTATATTTCTTTATCCGCAATTGCTTTGATATATAATTTCTGGTCATGATTTACAAAAAGCAAACGCTCGGTTACTGGGACTAGCTCATGATTAAACAGGGTGATTTCGGCTATGCCCCTCGGGAAATTTTTAACAGGGATCTTGATAAGCTTTTCATGGTTTAAACTAATTGCTACCAATGCATACACTACACCTCTAATTTGAATCCTTAAGTACATATATTTGCCGGGGCAGGTAGAGACTCTGCATGGCCTTTAAAACAAGTGTGTCCTAAGAGTTTGACAACAATTGTAAAACTTGTCCTTTCGATTTAATTTCCTGTAATATGTATTTTTTGGAACTCCCTTCTAATTCGATATGGTATTCCTTTTTGGAATCAGGAATAAAATAAAAACTTCCCATACCGGCATGCAAACTTTTAAACTCTATTAGGGTTTTGTTATTTTCAAATAAAGTACCGGAAACCTCCTGGGGATTTCTATATTTATCAACCGCCTTAAAGGCTAACTTATTTTTCAAACCCGACACTAAATGCCCTCCTTCCGGCATCAGGCTGAAATCTAATTCCTTTTGTTTCAATTGCGGTGGATCAGTAGTGATCTCCTTCTGTAGTGAAGAAATGTTCTGAATAATTTTGACTTTTCTTACCGATTTGATGACTTCTTCGTCTTTGTTAATGGAATTTGGGGTTTGAGCTACCAAGAAATAATGTCCGGGAGAGAGCGAATCCGGAATATAAAGGTGACCCTCATTTAATTTTTCTGCTAATATTTTGGGAATAGAATTGCTAGTCTGACAATAAGCACTGGTAAGTAAAATCACAAAAGACAAAAAGAACCATATTTTATTTACTTTAATTTGATGTTTCATATCATAAACTTTCACCAGTTGGCTTTAGTCGTTTATAGAGCAATACTAGGAATTTTTAAAGTTCCCCAAGCAGGTTAAACATTATATATAATTTTATTCCCGGGTAATAATCGTCTAAAATTCACTGGTATAATATATTTCTTAAAAATTTTCCTTTAGGCGCCGAATGACTGTCCTGGCTATTTCCTCTCTTTGGGCATTCACAAAGAACCATCGGCCCGAATAATCCTGAAATTCTTTTTCTAATGAAGGTATATCACTTTCAATTTTTTCATGATCTTTATCCTTAGTAATACCCAAGTCCCGCCATTCCTGAGGATCATACTGGATATAAGGATTTCCATCGTAATTATTTAAGCTCCAGTATTCATTTTCATTTAATGAAAATTTTTGAAATTTCTGAACCAATATCTCCAGGTCGTTTTGGTACAACAGATTTTGATTCTCATAATGAGCATTGATTGAAGAAACAAAAGGAGTATTTTCAAAATAATTAAACGCAATCCTCACTTTTGCAGTCAATAGTTTATGGAATGCCCTGCTCCAGTATTTATTTGTTGTACATTCAATTTTAAAGATCTCTTTGCTCTCTTTAAAAATATGTATGGTACCTTCTGCTATATCCCCTTTAAAGCGAATACTGTATACTATATTATTATTGAAAAGATAAGTTGAATCAATTTTGTAACTGTAACCTCTATAATGTTTTTCTGAAAGTAACCCGTATAATTCAATATATCGAAAAATATTTAAATTCGCTCCTCCTGATGGGGCAGGCAATTCATAAGGAAGGCTTTTATATTGTTTCCATTCGGAATTAGAAACGTAAGCTTTGGTATTTTCACAGAAGAACTTGTAATTTGACAGTAATGTAGCATCCTTCATCGTTCCTGCATAGATGGAATAACCAATGCTCTCCATGTACATAATATATTCATGATCCTTTTTAGCTTTTTCCCGGTAATGTGCAATGGCAATATGAGGTTGCTCTCTTCGATTTTTATTATAACTCTTAACGGTTTCTTTAATTAATTGTTTTAAGTTGATATTTTCGGTGTTTATAACAACTTCATTAAGCTCAAAGGCATCTTGAATGAGCTCAAATTCCTTTAATTTCATACTTTCTGCCACAGTTAATTTTATAGGCTTATAGCCCATATAAGTAATGGAGATACTATCAGAAAGTTTTGTATCAAAGAGAGGAAAGGTAAAATTTCCGTTTTCATCAGTGGTAGTCCCTAGAGATTTATCTGAAAAAATAATTGAAGCATAGACTAAAGGTGTTTTGGTTTCTTTATCAATGATCCTACCTTCAATAATAAATTTCTCTTGAGCTATTACATGAATACTGAATAGAGCTATTACTATTAAAAATATGCATCTTTTCATGTGTCTTTATTAAAGTCCGGAATTAAAAAGTACTTGAAAATGAGAATAGGTTTTATCATAACCTAAATAGAGTTGTGTAATTAGATGTCTATATAATATTATTTCAACATTTTTATTTTTCTGCTTATCGTAGCCTTTAAAGATGAATTGATCAGAAAGAATTTTTGCCCTTCCGGAATATCGATGCACAGGAGGAGAAAACATAATATGTGAAATTACCCAATCCGACCAATTTCTTTTCTTTAAATCAGAATCATAAATGAATAAAAGATTTTCGATAGTCATTTGAGATATTTGATGAGTAAAGTAATTTACGGTCTGAATTTAGTAAATTCTTGTCTAACCTCTGTATTCATTTGAGAGATATAATCAAAAAAAGGCACAGCAAGAGGACAACACGCACAGCGATGTTGTTATTTTTTATTTTATTGATTATCATTTTTTTTATACGTTCAACTCAAAATGTTTTCATGGATTTTTGCTGCAAACCCTCTGGGAAGCCCTATAAACAGGCAATTATTTACAGCAAAAATTAGTAAAAAATGAAATTGTAGGTATCTATTGAACAATCCTCACCATATTTCCTTTCACTACGCTACAGTCAAAACGGTTCGTCGAAATGGTCTTGAACATAAGCCAAAAGCAAACAAAAATAGTAATAGATTGAAGCGGAAAATTTGCTTTTGACTTACGTTCGCTTTACCTAGATTGTGCATGCAATATCTTTACAACAAATATTTATTCTAAGGCTGTTTAAAGTTTAGATTTGATAATTTTGTCATATTCGTTTTAACGCTTTAATATCTGTTATGGAAGATTTTGAAAAATACCTTTATGATATTGTAAAACTCTCAGATAGTTCTGTACGCCGAATATTAAGCTTTGTAGTTTGTAAGGAAATTAAAAAAAAGGAATTTTTAATCAGACCTGGTAAAGTAGGAAACTTCATCGCTTTTGTAAATAGCGGAGTCCTTAGGTACTTTATCGGAAAAGATGGATCTGAATACAATATAGACTTTCATTTAAAATTCACTTTCGCTAGTGCTTATTCTAGTTTTTTAACAGGAAAGCCAGCTATAGGCTTTTTACAGGCGCTTGAAGATAGCCAATTACTGATTTTAGGTAAAGAAAGTTATAATGAACTTCTTGCTGAAAATATTGAAGCTTATAAATTTGCTAAATTTATTAGTGATGATTACTTCCTTAGAAAATGTAAACGTCAAACCTCTCTTTTAATGGATTCTGCAAAGGACAGGTATTCGCTTTTACTTGAAACTTATCCTGGTATAGAACAAAAGGTACCCCAATATCAAATAGCTTCTTATTTGGGAATCAAACCGGAATCGTTAAGTAGGATCAAATCCTTAACATAGGTCAATGAAAAAATTCTAATGATGTTGGATTTTTGAACCGTTAAAAATTTAAATTATGGTTCGAAAAAAAATATCAATTCCTTTTATATGGTTAGTTACTGTTATTGGGAGCGCTCAATCGCTACCATCTACTCAATATTTGAATGTAGACAATGAAAAGATAGCGTATATAGAACAAGGAGAAGGGGAAATTATATTATTATTACATGGATGGCCACAGACATCGTATACTTGGAGAAAAGTCATTCCAATACTTTCCAAAAAATATAGAGTAATCGCTTTGGACTTACCTGGTCTTGGTTATAGTGATCCTACAACAAATTATGATAGTAAATTTATAGCCAATAAGATTCACCACTTTCTAACTAAGATGGAGATTAATTCCTTTCACTTGGTTGGGCATGATATTGGAGCGTGGATAGCCACTACCTATAGTTTATTATATGAGAAAAATTTGAAAACTCTTTGCTTAGTTGATGCGGGAATTCCTGGCTTCATTGGTTCAGATTTATTTAGCCCTGAGAATGCTGATAAAATTTGGCAATTCTACTTTAATCAAATTGAAGATCTTCCAGAATTTTTAATCCATGGAAAAGAAAAAGCATACCTGAAATGGTTTTTTGAAAATAAATCTTTTGTAAAATCAGCTATTAATTCAAATGATCTTAAAATTTATACTGATGCGTACAAGGGAAAAGAAAAGCTAAAAATTGGATTTAATTATTACAGGGCATTTTTTGAAAGTAGTACTCAAAATAAAAAACTTCTAAGGAAGCTAAGTATTCCAGTCTTAGCAATAGGTGGTAAACAGGCAGTTGGTATGAGCTTAGGAAATTCAATAAAAAAAATAACCAATAACCTAACAAACATTTCTATTGATTCTTGCGGGCACTATATCCCGGAAGAAAAGCCAGATATTCTTTCTTATTATCTTATGAAAACTATAGAGGGTGTTCAAAAATAAATCATTTATAATTTAAAAAAATATGGAAAATCAAAATTTGACTTGGAATGATTTTACAAAGGTCGAGATGCGTGTAGGTACCATCATATCAGCTGAAGACTTTAAAAAAGTAAAAAAGCCTGCATATCAAATGATAATTGATTTTGGAGCTTTTGGAACAAGATAAACTTCAGCTCAAATCACTAAATTATATGACTCCAATGAAATCTTAGGGATGCAGGTAATTACCGTTATTAATTTTCCACCAAAACAGATTGCCAATATAATGAGCCAGTGCCTTGTTCTAGGTATTTTAGGAGAAAACGATACCGTTACCTTATTAAAGCCAGATAAAAAAGTTGAAAATGGTAGCCTAATTCAATAAAGAAATTATTTATCTGTTTCTAAAAAAAATCTATAAACTTACTTTCAATTTTACAGCCTTATCTTTTTCTCAAAAGAACAGGATTTAGCATTAGCGGGCGCATAAACCGGTAAGCTACGCTTTCCTATTTATAGCCCTTTTCCTAATCCTAAATCCTGTAGAAGTATCTATACCAAAAAGGTAATGTGACGGCTCTAAGAAGTAAATGGCCTATTTCATTTGATCTTTAGTAGTACTTCAATGAAACTAAAAAGGCAAATGCTCTGGATAAAAAAAGTAAATAAGTTTTATGAATATATTTTCCATAGAATGGAAATGTTAATACCTAGTAATAGGTATTTCAACTTTTTACAGTCTGTTATAAATTCCAAATTCATTAAAAATTTAATTTAAAAATTACTTTATGTTATTATTTAAAAGACTGTTAATTCTGTTAAGTCTATTTATCATTAACTATTGTTTCTCTCAATCAGTGTCTACAACCTCTTTAAACTCATATTTAAAGAACTATAAATTCCATGAAGTAATAGATGTTAAATCCTCAAATGATACTTTAACTATTTTCGGTTACGACAAAAACGATGTTTTAAATCTAAGAAAGATAAAATTAAATCGTTACCAAGTATTTAGTATTACGTTGAGGTTGTAATTTGAAGTCTGTCTGAGAAATTTTATATTAAAACTCAAACAGAATTAGAATGACACAAGATGAATTAAACAAGATTGAAAAGAAAGCCTTAGAACAACTTACCACTGGCAAAAGTCTATTTGGAAAGGATGGTGCTTTTGCACCGCTTCTACAGAATTTTTTAGACAAGGCTCTCGAAGCAGAGATGGATGGCCATCTTGACCATGAAGAGCGCTCCCATGGAAATAAGCGTAATGGTAAGGGTAACAAGAAACTTAAAACAGGGGTTGGCACTTTTGATATTAAAACACCACAGGACCGTCACAGTAGTTTCGAACCCGAGATCGTAAGAAGCGCCAAACCATTCTGGCTGATAACCTCTCCGAGAAAATAATCGGTCTTTACGGGCTTGGAATGAGTTACCGGGATATCTGCAGCCATATCAAAGAAATGTACGATACTGAGATCTCCCACAATGTTCTAACAGAGATTACCGACCGGATTATCCCTGATATTAAAGCCTGGCAAAATCGTCCCTTAGAACCTCTTTACTGTATCGTATGGCTGGATGCCATGCACTATAAAGTCAAAGTGGATGGGAAGATAAAACATAGGGCGCTCTATAATATTCTGGGCATAAACAAAGATGGGTATAAAGAAGTGCTTGGAATGTATATTTCAGAAAGCGAAGGTGCCAATTTCTGGCTTCAGGTACTTACTGACCTTCAAAATAGGGGACTTGAGGATATACTCATTGCCTGTACTGACAATCTCAAAGGCTTTACGGAAGCTATCCTCAGCATTTTCCCGAAAACAGAGGTGCAGCTGTGCATAATTCATCAAATAAGGAACTCGATGAAATATGTAGCCTCTAAGGATCAGAAGGAGTTTATGACAGACTTAAAATTGGTGTATCGTGCTACCAGCAAAGAAGTAGCGCAAGACCAGCTCCTGAACCTGGAAGAGAAATGGGGCAAGAAATACCCGGTAGTTATTGAAAGCTGGCAGAACAACTGGGAGCACCTATCACAGTATTTTAAATATACTCAGCCCATCAGAAAGCTTATTTATACCACCAATGCCGTGGAAGGATTCCATAGACAAGTACGTAAGGTAACCAAGACTAAAGGAGCCTTTAGCAATGATATGGCACTGCTCAAATTAGTTTACCTGGCTACTCAGAACATCCAAAAGAAATGGACCACTCCACTTCATAATTGGAGCTTGACAATACAGCAATTATATATTAGATTTGAAGACCGTATTAGGCTCGATTTGGCAACCACTGCTTCGGGGGTACCCCCGAAGCAGTGAAACAGAGGACAGAGTTTAAATTACACTCCCATTACGTCAAACAGTCTTCCATTTAAAAAAGGTCATTGGAAACCTCTCCCAATTTCATTAATTACGATACCTTTTAAAGTTAGACCTAAAAATAAATACAAATCTTCAACAGCTTCCTCTGGAATTAATAATTTAGGTTTTAATCTAAATTTTATTGAATTTGAGAGAAATAGATATTTTTGGACGGGTTTTAAATCAAATCATAAGTTTTCTTTAGGTATTTGGGCAGCTCCTATGGTAGAAAAATTGAATTCAGAAACAACGAAAAACTATTTAAAAGATGAAAATGAAGTTAGTCAATTTTTTATTTCAACTGGTCTCACAATAAATTATACATACAATAATATTAGCTTTTCATTTGTACCCATAGGATTTGATTATGCGACATCAACTATAGGAAAAGAATGGATATACAATCAAAAACGTTGGTGGGGATTTGGAATAGGTCTCGAACCAAAATTCTTACAATCATTGATGAATAAATAAAATACCCTTAAACCTCTCTTTTTTTAATTGCGACCGTGGGGAGCAATCAAAATTGTTTCCACAGACACACATCTTGAATTACCACGTAATTTGTAGTCCTGTAGTTAATTTTTAACCGTGTCCACTAATCAAATAACCATATGAATACATCATTTAGATGTTATGAATTTCAGCTAATTCAGTTAATCGTTTCTTTCCTTCAACACGTACAGCTTTCAAAAATTTAAATGCCAAATCGGAAGTATAATATCCGTCCTCAATGGGGATATGATGAAGCGATTTATAGTTTAAATTGTATTGCGCATGGCATAATAGATTATAAACTCGTTGAGATCGAAAGGATGTTTAGGAAGAACAATTTTTATACTCTTACTAAAGTTCTGGCATAGATGAATCATATAATCTAAATCAAATACGGGTGGCTTAAATTCCCAATAAACCCAAAGTAGCGCTGCACAGGTTTGTGAAATAGCTTGATTCGCTAAAAGAAGTTTAGCTGGTTCGCTATAGGTATCATCATCACTCACATCCAATTTACTATTAAAGTATTCTGCTTTACTAATTCTAGACTTCCAATGCTCATGTATTCGTTGAAACATTATTGGATGATTATTATATCCGGTAAGAAAAAAAGGGCTCTCTTGAAAAATTATATTTTTCTTATTTAAAGCTAAACTTAAAAAATTGTCTCCTTCCGTCAATCGGTTTTCAATCTCATTCAGGGTATAATGAATACTAAAAATCTTTACTTTTTGTTTCATTTTAGTAAACACCTTTTCCGTAAAAGAAGCTGAAAAAGAAAAATTTGTCTATCTTGAAAAAATCTTAATGACGAAATAACAATCTTAGAAAAATAAAAGATTGCCAATTTAATTTATATCCTCCATTTCGCATAAGCAAGTACAAATCGCTCTACACTTTTGTAGCGAAGTTCAGATCGTTCAAAATTAGTGATGTTCTGAAAGCGATAATATTGAGTGTTGAATACGTTTTGTGCATTAAAACCGAAAGTCCAATTGCTTTGCTTAGGTCGATATTCGGCATTTATTAGGCTACTTTCAAAAAACTGATCGTCTACCAGAAATAATTCATTTTTAAAGTTCAAAAAAAACTTATCGTTGATTCTAAAAACATTTTCAAAACTGGCCGAGTAATTTTCAATTTTGGTTGAATTTCCTTCAATTTCACCTGAGTTTCTCATATAATTCAGCTGAAAATAAAAATCGTAATTCCCTTTAAAATAGGTTGTTCCCCTCAGATAGAGATTTTGCGATTTATTCTTGATTAAAGCAAACTGATCATTCAAGACCGAAGGCCTGGTAAACCACATTTGGTTAATTCCAAGTTTGGCGGTCATATTCAACTTATCGATAAAGGTGGTCACCCCAGCATTCAGGTTTAAAAAGTCTTCTGAATTTGTGTAAAATAAGGAAGAAAAATTATAGTTTTCAGCAATAAAATTTTGGCGTACAAAACTGTTTTGATAATCTACATAAGACAATGTTGTACTCAGTAAAAATCGATCTTTTACTTTATTCAAAATATAGCTAAGCGAATAGCGGTGACTCTTTAGAAGTTCTACTTGCTGTGCCCCATATTGAATACTCCTGTAACTTTTTAAAACGCCAAAACTGGGCAAAGAACTTAGCCTTGGCAAATCCTGCTGAAATTTATAAGAAAGTCTGAAATTGCCAAAACTGTTTTTTAACCAACGATACGAAAGTTCAGGATTATAGATTAGATATTGGTCTTTAAAAAAAGAGTTCCTATAATCTAGAATATCTCCTGTTATTTTAGCATTCATATCCATTTTTTCATTCATCTGGTAAGCGAGCTTTAGCCCGCCCCTTAAACTTAGCTGCCGCGAATCATTACCGCCACTTAAGCTATCGATCGCGATTTCAGCATTTATTTCGTTTGATGTTCCGGTAAATTCTTCGTCTAAATGCTGCACTCCGCCAAAAAAACTATACGACCATTTCTTTTTCCTGAAAATGAAATCGGCCTCAATCCCCTGATAGTTTAATGTTGTTTTATAATTCCCGGTTATCGCTCTATCAGCTTCCAGAAAAGAAACCGGCGAAGCTGTAAAATCTTCGTCCAATTTTTTGTGGGCTATATATCCATACATGATCATAGCTCCATTTTTAATCTTTTTACTGAAATTAATATCGGTTTCCAGATTTCGTTCCCGAGTGTCCAAATCCTGATCGATCAGATCGTTATTAAATTGAAGCGAAGTACCAGAGGCATAAGATTTCAGATCGACCACATTTGTAAAATTTAAATAATGATCTTTAGAAATCGCACTCGAAATTTCGATCTCATTTCTAAAATTCCGTGTTTTTCCTGCAAAATCATGTTGTTCATTATAGGTAATTGGATCATCCAGAAAATAAGTATAATTACCGCCAAACTGCTGATCGAGCTTTTCATTGATATACGAAGTTGCAGCTCTTAATTTCGTGTTTTTGCTTAAAGGTTTATGAATTAAAAAATGATCGAAAAAACTTTTATTTTGAATATAATTTCGCTCATCGAGCATAATCGTACTTTCCTGTAAATACACTTGAGGATCTAATTTTTTTGAAAAATCCTTATCAAAATCATTGAACCCCGAACTATTTTCTGAAACATAACTAGAAAGTTGTTCGTCTGCCCATTCGCCAGTATTGTTCCACTTTCCCAGATTCAGGAATTTTATTTTTTCCTTAATCAGCCCCAGATTACTCTCTAGCTTTGAGCGTTCGCGATTTCCGATCCCGGCAGTATTTGTTCCAAAAAGTACCGTTTTTCGATCTTCCTTTAATTTTAGATTTAAAACCTTGGCATCTGAATTTAAAAACTGTTTTAAAACGGGATTTTCTTCATAATTGCTTATTACCTCAACTTTATCGAGCACTTGAGCGTCCAGGTTTTTTGAAATGATTTTATAATTATTATTGGCTAAATCATCTCCTTCGATCAGGATCTTTTTAATGTACTGTCCCTGCGCTTTAATATTTCCATCGCCATCAATTTCGATACCGGGAATATTGCGCAAAACATCTTCAACGGTTTGCTCGGTTTTATTGGTAAAAGCGCTGACTTTATAACGCAACGTATCGGTTTTAATAACAATCTTTTCATCTGGTCGCAGTAAAACTTCGTCCAGGCTTTCTACCTGTGGTACTAATTTTATAGTATAAGATTGTTTATTTTTAAGCAAAAAAATTTCCTGCTTAGTAAAGCCCATGCTGTTAGCGACCAAAACTAAATTTTCCTGAAATTCTGGAATAATCAGTTCAAAAACACCTTTTGCATCGGTGTAGCCAAAAGCTAGAAAACGGGTATCCTGCTTTAAAATTACAGAAGCGCCCTCGATGGTTTCGCTTGTTATTGAATCCTGAACGATTCCATGTACTACAAATTCACCAGATTGTCCATAAAGACTCCCCAGACAAGAGAAAATAAAAACAACTATAATTTTATTGATCGTCTGCAAATCCTTCTATATAACTTCTTAGCATTAAATTTTGAGTTGTATTATTTACATGAATGCCACGTATATTTGCACTCTCAGCACTCATTCTACCTGAAATCAAAGCACTTTTTAAAGCTTTGATTTGATCTTTTTTAAAATCCTCAGTACTCATCCATTCCCCATCATGTTCGATTGGTTTTAATAAATATGATTTATCCGTAGGATATTCTATAGATTTAAAATACCAGTAAATTTCTTTATTGGTATCGTAAGCTTCCAGAATTAAACCGGGCAAGCCTTGCAATTTCCACGGGCCAATAGGTAACGGAATTTCGGGAGTAAACCAGGCCGTATAATCCCGACCTCTAAAATGAGCGGTAGCTTTATTAGCTGTAAACTTCCCGATGGCCTTAGTTTCCGAAGTAATATTCCATTTGATTTTAGGAGTACGATCTTTTACATAACTAAAACCTATATCTCTTGAAGTAAAAATTCCTTTTTTAAAATCATTTAAATGTCTAAAGCCTATTTCATTAGTAGTAACAGTTCTTGAAATTCTTGCAGTGCCTTCAAAATTACGTTGTTCTCTTATATGTCCTCCTTCTAAAGAATCCATCCTTGTAATAAATAAAGAACGATTATTATCAAATACCAGAATAGCGTTTAGATCAGGACCGACTGGCGCCCCAGCTCCCATACTTTGAATTTCTCCGTAATAAACTAAACCTGTTTGGTTTTGGCCTTGAGTGAGTAATGATGAGAAAACAGTAATTAGAAGAAGTATTTTTTTTGTCATATTAAATTTGAAAAAAGCCATTATTTGTGGTTAATAATTGATTAAAATATTATGATTTAATTTCCTAGACAAGTTTGCTGGAACTGCTCACGCATAGCATCAGCATATTGACATTCAAAGGTCCATTCCAACTCCGCGACTCCGTCGCCATCTCAGTCAACTCTTACGCTTTCTGCACAAGGGGGCAAATTAATATTTCCTTCACTTGGAATATTCTTATCTAAATTATTTTCACTAAATGATATTAAAATCATTGTCAAAATAGAACATGGTATTAAAATTTTTTCTTAGTTAAAGATTTTAAAAATAATTGCTTTTTTTGAAAAGTATTAAAAAATGTAAAAACATAACTGTTAAAAATAAAATGTTTTATTTTTAATAAAGCTTCTTTTTTCTTTGGCCGAGTATCTTGATAACTATAGGAGCAAATTATAATCAAGAAATCTCTATATTGATAGATGAATAAAGTTTCAACGATACTGGTAATTGCGGTAACGATCTTTTTAATATCTAAGGACTGTAAATTTTTCATAGCGGTAAATTTTAAAGTTGATAATGAGGATTTCCGTAATTTGGGGTAATGCAAATTCTATAACTTTGTGAGGATGTAAATGGTAAGCATAGATCAAGAGGTTTTAAAATGAAACTTTAGTGGGGGTAATGAGGATTCAAGTTTTAAAAGGAAGCGGCTGTAGCGAATCAAAATGACTAGTAAATTGCCTTTAGACGATGTGGCATTTATTAGAAAATTATTTTTAATATTTAGATAACCCTTGGAATAGGTAATCTCGATTATCGAGTAAAAAACAAGGAGAATCTTGTTTTTTACTGCAAAGAGTGAGGAGTACAACTTTTAAAAAGAATGTTTATCTTTGAGATTATGAGCACAGCAACAAAAACCAGTCATATCGGTAGAAAAATCAGCCGAATCAGAGAACTTCGAGGAATGAAGCAAGAAACCCTTGCCGCAGAATTAGGAATCAGCCAACAAAGTGTTTCCAGCTTAGAACAAAGCGAGCATATTGAGGATGAAAAGTTGGAAAGAGTGGCGAAAGTGTTAGGGGTGAGTAAAGAAGCTATTGAGAACTTTTCCGAGGAATCGATTTTTCACAATATTAATAATTTCAACGATAACAGTGTGAATAACGGTCCATTAAATAATTTTCACTGTACGTTTAACCCTTTAGATAAAGTCGTTGAACTTTATGAGCGTTTGGTTCAAGCGGAAAAGGATAAGGTGGCTTATTTGGAGAAATTATTGGAAAAAAAATAGTGAAGAAAAAAATACTTAAGAATTGAATAAAGTGTCGATAACCGGATGAATGTTGCGGTAAATCGACACTTTTTTTATTTATAAAAAAAGTTAGCTATAATACAAAATGTGAATACAAACGAACTAAATAAAAGAATTAGAAAAATTGATTTAGAGCAAGTTCTAAAAATTTTCGAATCAAATAAAAAGCCTGAACTAAATAATGTTATTGAAAAAATCAGAAAAGAAAGTTATAGCATATTAGCTCACGATGAAAAAAATATTGAAAGTTATGATTTGTTATTAATTGTAAATTACAACGAACTTACTGGATATGCTTTAAATTCTGAAAGAAAGCTGAAAAATAGAGATATAATAACATATCAATTTTGTAGATTTTTAAGTGAAGAGTTTAAAAATTTAAATGAAATTATATTATTTAATACATTTCAAAATCTATTAAAATCAACATACGAAATGTTTGGTTTTTTCTGTGTCAATCAATATGAATTGAAAGAATTAAATAATCCTATATTTATACTAAAAGGTAAAAAAGCGGTAGAGAAAGTTTTGACTATTGAACCTATAAGTTTTTTTAAATTAATTTTTAATAAAAAATCGATTATTGAAAATGAAAAAGGAATTGAAAAAATTTATCTAATTTATGATTTGAATGATAATTTATTCAAAGTTGGTTTTACGAAAAAAACTATAGAAGAAAGAATTAAAAGTATTTCTGAACCAACTATTAAAGGCAAAAAACCTGATGGCTATTTCGGAGTGATGGTGCCAGCTGTTTCGGTCAAACAGTGCCACTTTAAAAGATACTGCAATTATATATAAAATTAATGTTACTGGTTCTTTAAAGCTCCTTTTCTTAGCGACTCACCCTTTAGGTCAATACGGTGTGAGGAGTTTACAATCCTGTCCAAGATTGCATCTGCGATAGTCCCCTCCCCAATAATATCGTACCAGGCAGATACGGGTATTTGTGAGGATATAATTGTGGAAGCTTTATTATAGCGGTCATCGATGATATCCATCAGGGTTTCCCTTGCGTGATTATCAAAACTCTGTAACCCAAAGTCATCGAGGATTAGAAGGTCTGCTTTGATGAGTTTTCCCAGTTCCTTAAGGTAGGTGCCATCGACCTTACTAAGTTTTAGTTTTTTAAAAAGCCGGGCTGTGTTTGTGTATATGGTTTTGTATTCCATCATACACCCCTGATGCCCTAAAGCCTGAGCTAAATAACTTTTACCTACTCCTGAAGCACCGGTAAGGATGATGTTTTCTTTTCTGGTTATAAAATCCAGACTGCCTAATCGAGCAAACATATTCTTATCCAGATTCCGGTTCTGGGAGTAGTTAATGTCAGCCAGACTGGCCTGTTGTTTAAATCCCGCCTGTTTTAAAAGCCTTTCTATCTTACGGTTGTGTCGGTCTTCCCACTGGTGATCGGTCAATAATGCCAGATATTCATCGGCAGTGATCCCGGCTATGCGGTTGTCTTTAAGATGTTGCAGGTGCAGCTGAGCCATAGCCCCTAGTCGCATTTCTTTTAATTTTTCAATAGTCTGATTGTTGTTCATAGTTACTGTTTTTAAAGGTTAGATTACTGATAAGCTGAAGCACCGCGTATGTTAGTATGCTTCGGTATATGTGTTTTATTTTCTTCCAAATCCTGATAGAACAGGGAGCTCTTGTCCAGATTGTTTTTCAGGATGTTCTTGATGCGCTGATAGGTGGCTGCATCTGCTTGTAAAGCTCTTTTACAGGCATTGTCCAGCCGCTGGGAGCCGTAGGATTTATGGAGCTGAATAAGCCCCATAGCACGCTTATACCCTATTTCAGGATAATCTACCGCAGTGATTATTTTTTCGACACAATCCACCACGTGCTTCCCGTGCAAGGCTGCTTTCTTTTTAAAGAATTCAGGACTCCAGTCGCTATAGTATTTATGGGTGCTGCTCAGGTGTTCTTTGTTAGTATTATAACTGCCTTTTGAGGGGTTGCGCTGATGCAGGGCGATGCGTTGATAGTGGTAATACACTTCAACTAAAGAACGGGTGTAATGCAAGGTGGTTTCCTTTCCTATGTAGCGATAGGGCACGCTGTAATAGCTTTTATCCGGGGAGAAGTACACATAGCCTATTTTCTGAACCTTTGCCCTTCGGTAGCTTTTTAATTCATAAGCTGTCTCTGGAAGGGGCTTCAAGTATTCCTGCTCCACAGATTGGAACAGTTCCCTGCGACTGGACTCCTTGCGGGAGAACAATAAGTTGTTGTAATGCCCCAGCTGCTTTTTTATCTCCCTGTTGAGTTCTTCTATAGAGAAGAAGCTCATCTTGCGCATAGGATAATAGATCCGTTGATAGGCCAGGTTTACGGCATTCTCTACTAAAGCCTTGTCCTGTGGAGCATAGCCTCGGGTGGGGTTGATCACACAGTTGTAATGCCGGGCAAAGTCTTTAAAACTTCGGTTGATCTCGGGCTCATACCTGCTGGCACGGTTAACAGCTGATTTTAGGTTGTCAGAGACAATCGCTTTAGGTACCCCGCCATAAAAGTGTAAAGTGTTACGGCAACAGTTGATCAGCTCATCGCGTTTCTGACTTTTGCAAGCCTCTACATAGGTGTAATGACTGTTGGGCAAAATAGCTACAAACACCTCGACAGGAATTAATTCCCCGGTTTGTTTGTCAATAATGTGAAGCTTTTTACCGGCAAAATCAATGAAGAGTTCCTTGCCGGGGTCGTGCTCAAGCTTCATCGAGCCTTTGATTTTAGCATATTTACGGCGGTAATGCTCCATAAACTGTGTATAGCCATATGGGTTTTTAGACTGGGAGACATACTCCTGATAATGATATAAAAAGGTAAACCCGGGATGGTTACGGGCTTGGTTAAGCTCCTTAAAATAGAGCATCAGCTCTTGATACCGGGAGTTGTCAATAGTGCTGTGGGAGGGAAAAAGTTTATCTAAGGTTGCATTATCAAGGGTCAGCAACTCTTTAAGAGCATAGTCACTAACGCTAAACAAACGCATATAGGTGTTTACCGTATTGCGGGAGATCCCAAGGGTGGCTCCAATTTTACGGTTACTAAACCCATCGAGGTGTAAGGATATTATCTGTTTTAAGTCCATTGGATCAAGTGTGTTGGCCATATCGCTTCGTTTTAAGCGACAAGGTATTATTTACTTGATCTTTTAAAGTGGCACAAAACAAACCGAAACAACTGGCACAAATCGAACCGATACAGGTTTAACTTAATACCAAAAGTGGCACAATTTAAACCGAAATGCCTGGCACTAACCGACCGAAATCAGTGGCACAATTTGATCCGAGTTATCCAAGTTTATTGTAAACGTCCATTTTTAGGTCCCGCCCAGGTGGTGGAATACCTTGGCCGCTATACCCATAAGATCGCCATAAGTAACCATCGGATAAAAAACCTGGATAATCAAAGCTTTACATTTGCTGTAAAGGACTACCGCCACGGGGGAAGAAAATCCTTGTTACGTTTATCCGATGCAGCGTTCATCAGGAGGTTCGCACTTCACGTACTTCCCAAAGGATTTGTTCGCATCCGGCATTATGGGATCTTGAGTTCCTACCATAAAAAAATTACACTTACCCAGCTACAGAAAAACCTGGTACGGGTGCAACTCAAAGAGCATCAACCATTACAACACCAGCTTTGCCCGGTGTGCAAGAAAGGAAAATTGGTGACACTCACTACTTTTACCGCCCGAGGCCCACCTAGATACTGGATGGAAAAACTAAGAAAACAATCAAATAAATGAGTACGAAAAACGATCTTTCCGGGCGTAACAGGAAACCTATGGCTTAAAACGATCAAAATGACACTAAATCCTGTAAGTACCAGTGAAGGAACATAGTAAAAAGCAGTTGCACTTTAGGTCAATAACCAAAAGCCGATATCTTGCATAGAGACAAGATTTACTATCCGACAAATACTACCTCCTAAAAATAGACTAATCCCCATATATGGCTAACCGGCAAAGAACTGGTTTAGTCAACAGTGCGTTCATGTTAGGCCGTTCCGGCCACACTAACGCTTAGTTATTGGGCAAAGTAAATTACTCCAATACATCTTCAAAATCGATTTCAGAATCTGAAAACATAGACTTAAGCATTTTTAAATCATGGTATCCTATTTTCATTATGTTCTCTTTTTTGATCGATTTCAGATACCTTAAAAATTTATTGCTCAATTCTTTTGACATAGCATCATCAGGATCTTTATCAATTAATTGTTTTAAAAGCTTGAACAATTCTTTTAATTCTCTATTAGTTGGTTTGATTTTAAATTTTTTGAGAAAATTTATTTTTTCATAAAGATAGGTATGAGTTGAAAAGGCCTTAACTTGATACTCCTCTCGATTATTTATTAGAGTTAGTAAAATTTCTTCACCCTCTTCAAATGTGGCTAAGGCTAGGGATTTATTATCCATATTATTTGCTTGTTTCAGAAAATTTCTGCCAATCGCATTTTGTATCATATAAGAACTTGGAGCAATTGCCTCTGCTTGGCGAAAATGGTTTAATGCTTTGTCGAAGCTTTTACTATTTTGCTCAGTAATACCCAATTGTATCCAATAATTAAAACTAATACCGAGATCCTCTTTCAGGTCGTACAGCATATTTCTAATTTGAGTACTTGACAATTTTAATTTTTTTCTAAGAACTTTTTGTTTGATACAGGAAGCTTCTATATGATTCCACAAATTACCTGGCCGGTTATCTAATTGCGGAGAAATACTTTTCAAAATGGCTTTTAAGATTTCTATTATCTTATCTTTTGGTATGGATTCAAAAATACTTTTTAAATAAAAACCAGACCTTAAACTGATATCACCATTAGATGTATATTTTATAAAATTTTCAATTTCACCTAAAACCTTTTTTGAATCCCCGCCGTATTGTAAAGAAATTAATTCTTTTGGGACCGTAGGTATATCTAGCTTTTCAAAAATTGCTAACAATGATAGTAAATCATGTTCGGAACTACTCTGTAGTAGTAGAGGTTTAAGTTCTTTATTTAATCGATTTCTAAATTCTTTACCATATGTAATCTCATATAATAAGCTTAATACATCATTATTTTCAGATATATATTTTATTCTTTCAGCTTGATTTTTAGATTTAAGTGAGCCCAAATAACCCTTTTGGTCCAATGTTCTTTCTATTTCTGTAGCAAATTCTTTAGAGATATTTGGTTCTAAAAATTTTTCAATATGTGGAAAATCAATAATACTATATCGCAATCTTATGTGAAGTGGTATACGAGAGGTTGTAATTACAATCAATCTTTGGTCATTCGGTATTAAATTTATTAAACGTGTTATGTCTTTATACATATGAGCTGCATCATCAATAAGAAGACAAAAATACTTTTGTTCCTTATTTAACTTGATCCATTTAAAAAATTCAAAATAATTGAAATATTTTCCTTCATAACTCCATACTTCAAATCCTTCCATATCTAACTTTTGCCCCAATCTGAGGAGATAGGAACTTTTTCCTGAAAGCCCTTTTCCATATAGGGCTATAAGGCCAGACTGCAAATCTTTAAGCGCATTATCGAAATGTTTTAATGAGTTGTTTATTTCACTATTTTCAAAATCCCATTCATCAAATATATCCTTCCAAGTTGGTTCATATCCAAAATACAATTCACTCTCATAATTTTCTATTGGAAATATTTGAGACTTTAAATCGTTGAGATTTTTGAATCTAAATCTACTTAATGTTCTTTTTTGCTTTATTGTCTGGCTCGAATCTTTGTTTTCTTGTACTCGTAGAACAAAATCAAAGAATTCTTCGGTTTTCCATTCTATTAAAGTAGCTCCTAATTTTTTAATCTTACTCTTCAGTATTATTGATGGGGATGGGTTTATAAATATGAGGCTGCCCTTAGAAGATTGATATCCGGAATTTTCATAAAGCTTTAAGTAAAAATCAATATTGATTTCATTGAAATCATGACCAAGAAAAATTATTGATTCAGAATGCATATCCAATGAAAGACTATTGAAACGGTAATCTTTATTTAGAATCATAGAGTCCAAATAACTTCTGGAACTGAATGTAAACCCTTCACTTGGATTATTCACGCAACCGTGAAGCTTATATAGTTCAGTTTTACCTTTATTATCTAAAGTAGATTTTCTTTTGAAATTTTGAACTAACAAACTTTTCTTGGAAATCTGATAACTAGTTTCGATTATATCATCTATGTTAGTTGTATATATTTTCTTCCAAGGAAATTTGGTTATTAATTTTTGATGTTCGGATGGCTCAGTGTTTTTAAAAATCTCGATTAAGAAATCTTCTAGGTGAGCCTTACTTTTTTCACTTTCACAGAAATCGCTTACATCAGATAAACTAAATTTGATCAGGTCATTATAGTTTTCTGAGTCTATTGGATACTTTAATAACTGCGTAATTAATATCTCTTTAAGTTGTGATCCATTAGGAATTGGGTGGTTCTGATTTGTTTTACCTCCTAATGAGAATCCAGCACCTAGAAATAAAATTGGATCTTCTATTTCTAAAACTCTTTTAAGCTCTATTTCTTTTTTATTCATTAATCGATTATTTATTTTGCCCAACGGTTAGGCTATGAGTAGTTGCGTAGGTTAGGACTTAACTTTGCAAGTATACACCAGACTGAAAATCCGTGAGGATTTTCAGAAGTATGCGAGAACAAGCAATTACTTATAGCCATTGTTGTGCCTTCGTTTTTATTTATTTTCAATGATATACCATTTATTTTTTTCTTTATCGTAAGAAAGATTTTTTCGATAATGTTCTAACAAAATTAGAGCTGAATCAATTTTCTTTCCTTCAAGTCTCAAGTAATTAATAGTGTCTTTGTTTTTGATTTTATAGAATTCAGTAAATTTAATTCCGTAATTATCGATAATCATCTTTAGCTTTTGGTCAAGTTCAGAGTTTTTAGATTTCAACTTGATTCTCAATAATTTTAAACTGTCGATTGTATTTCTCAAACTATCTTTCTCATTTACTAGTTCATTATATGTTACAATTTTGTCACCTCTAACTTGATAACTATATGAAGTCGTAATTGTTGAATCATTTTTTTGAACTCTTTTAATATCCATTATTGTTTTTATAATAGAATCAATTTTTTGGTTCTCCAATTCTGAGTTCAAGTTCTCCAGTTTGGTATTATAGGTAGTTGAAATAATTAAAAGAACAAATAATAAAACAACTAAGCTCAAAAGAATTAAAAATATCTTTCTTATTCCTTTAAAGAATGTTCTAACTTCTTCTGTTGCTTTTAAAATTGTTTCCAGTGATTTTTCATCTTTCACTTCCTCCGATTTTTTTAAAGTTTGAACTTTTTTTACAATCAGATTTAGTGAATCACTGATTGACTCATTCTTCGCTTTTTTGCTCATAATCAGTGATTTTAATTTTTAACTCCTTATTTTCTAGTTTCAAAGATTCTATTTCATAGCTCAATGTTTGAATTTCGATAAAATTGTTTTTTTTGATTTCTAATATTTCAACATTTTTCACATAGTCATTATAATAGACACCTGCTGTAAATCCCATTCCAAGTAAAGTGAATATTGAAATGGCTGTACCAGCTGAAGTTCCCATCTGTTTGATGAGAAACTGAAAAGATATTTTCCTCTTTTTTTTAGCCATTAATTATTTCAAAATGGTATTCATTAGTGATTTTGTCAAATTGCCCCCAACGTACGGATAACAAAACAAGTTGTGTTATATCCATTTTAGTTAAAACACTAATCTACCGTAATTTTAATTGATTTAAAAGCATTTATAACTACACACGTATAAATTCCAGTAGCTTTTGTGAATCGATACCAGTAAAAACTCAACCTCGGTTACTCTCAACACTCCCCTAGCCTAACGGCTACTATTAAAGTGCTCTAAAAAAATTAAAAACCACATAACCGGCAGTAAAAAGGATCTTCATGTTAGGTCGTTCCTACCACACGAAGACTTAGTTATTGGGCATTGGCTTTTTTTATTTTTAATTGATATTTAATTCCGTATATCAGTCCGATTATTCCACCGAGATAGCTAAAATTATGCATTGTTCCAGCAATCAAAAAACTTTTTCGGTCGGTTAAATCCGCTGGAAGATTCCAATTAGCATTTATGTTTGAGATTACAAACTTACCAACCAAAACGCCCACCATTCCAAATCCGATTGCGATTAATAAAGTCCGAATTGTTGCTCCGAAAGTATTCTTCCACATTATTTTTGCAGTCGGTTGAAATAGTCCAACAATTCCGTTTATCAATCTGATTAAAAGTCCAAACCACCAAGTCGATAAAAATCCAACTACTCCAATTGTCATAATCACAGTATCTGGATAGGCAACAAATCCAAATTGTTCAAGTTTGAATTTTGTAAAATATTCATTCGAGATTGAGTAAGAAACTTGATTGTGAAAAATTCCGTAAATCGAAGCAAGAATTATCGAAATAATTACGATTAATATTAAAAGTCCAATTTTTTTCGCCATTTCGATTTTTAGCTTGCGCCCAACATAAATATAAACCTACCGGTACCTTCATTTCTATTTTAGAGAACACTAAATTTACCGCATTTTTAGTTGTTTTAAAAGACAAGTATAAATTCCAGTAGTTATGCGTAAAAACTCAACCTGGATTACTCTCAATACTCCCCTCGCCTAACGGCTACAATTAAAATGCTCAGCAAGAAATAACCTATCACATAACTGCCAATCAACAGGATCTTCATGTTAGGCCGTTCCGGCCACACGAACGCTTAGTTATTGTGCACTGGCTTATAATATAAAAATTAATAATATAATCATTGCAAAAAAAAGTCCTCCAGCAATTCTATTAGCTGTTTCAGTTTCTAAATTCTCATAAGTATTAGTTCTTTTATTATTCCAGTATTTTTTAAATTTTATATGTTTAGTGCCTTTCATTTTTGCAATTAGATAGCTTATTAGTATGCACCCCACCAAGTACATCTAGGAAGTTAATCTGAATATACTTATAACAGAACTTAGCGGTGAAGATCTATTAGGTATTCTTTAGTTTTTTATAATTCTGTGGATACAGATCCCGGAGGTTTTTATGATTGATAGTGAGAATATTCTCCAGGGTATGCTTTAACCACTCCTGCGGATTCACGTCGTGCTTTTTGCAGATAGCCATAAAGGAATAAATACACGCCGATCGCTGTGCTGCATTATGAGACCCGGCGAACAAGTAGTTTTTTCTTCCGATTGTAAGGGGTCTAAGGGCATTCTCAGTAAGGTTCGTATCAATCTCCAGGATTCCATCATATAAATAGGTGTGTAGCTTGTCCCACTTACCCAAGGTGTAATGTATGGCTTTTGCTATCGGACTTTTCGGTAGGATGTGGTTCTTCTGTAATTCATCTACCATCCATTTACCAAACCCCTCGAGGATCTTTAAGGATTCATCCAGGCGAAGCGCTTTTCGTTGCTCGGGATCCAGGTTGTTTTCCCTGGCCCTGGCTTCGACTTTATAAAGCTTTTGGATATAAGTCAGGGCTATTTCAGCTCGCTGCTTATCATTATCCAGGGATTTGGTAAATTCTCTTCGAGCGTGTGCCCAACAGTTCAGGTGCGTAATCCCTTCCCGTGCTCCGATTTTGTCATATACGCTGTACCCGTCACTTTGCAAGTAGCCTTTAAATCCAGATAATACGTGCTGGGCAGCCTGGGCACTTCGTCCGGGTTGGTAATCAAAGAGTACGGTTTTATCTATAGGGCAATGGTACACCCAGTAATAGCCCTGATGGGTGGTGCCCTTTTTGTTTTTATCCATCACTTTTATGGGGTCGAGTAGACAAGGGGAATTTCACCCCAAGTCTCTCACAGCACCGTACGTGATAGTCTCCCATCATACGGCGCTTCCAGATTAACGGTACAATTAGTAAGGTTTTATATCTAAGACAGGTTTCCAATGCTCAAACAATTGTGGGTTAGTCTTGTACACATTTTTTAGCCATTTTCGAGCTTGCACTCTACTGCGCTTTCTGTACCTCCTAATCCATCTAACTATTTTCCTGTTTAACCAATACCATAGTCCACGGGTTGTCCATTTCGAATACTTGCAAAAATATTGATACCAGCCCCTTATCATAGGGTTGATTATCTGTGCCAGTTCTTGGATGGATCCCCGAAACTTTCTATTGACAACCTTCTTAAGTCTTCGCCTTGCTTCTTTCTTTGAGGCGTGGCTCATTACTGGAAAGTAAGTCAGTTTCCAACCATTTTTGGTTGGTCGTCTGAGGGGGCGGAACGTGTAACCGAGAAAATCAAAACTTGTATTCTTGTGACTTTCGCTGTGCACGTGATTCTTGCAATACACAATGTGAGTTTTCTCACTATTGAGTTCCAACTTACAAGCTTTCATCCGTTTAGAAACAGCCTCTCTAATGAAATATGCTTGTTTCTCTGATGTGCAATGTATGATGGCATCGTCGCAATATCGTTCGAAAGGCATATTGGAGTGATGGATTTGCATCCATTTATCGAATGCAAAGTGAAGAAATATATTGGCAAGTAGCGGACTAATGACGCCGCCTTGAGGAGTACCTTTTATTCTATCGGTGATTTCACCTTCTCTGGATACTCCTGTTTTCAACCACCTTCCAATATACATCAACACCCATTTCTCTTTTGTATACCTTTCTACTGCCTTCATCAGTAGGGTATGGTCAATGTTATCAAAGAATCCACGAATATCAAGGTCTACCACCCAACTGTAATAACCACATCTGGACACTGTTTTCTCCAGTGCCTGATGCGCACTTTTCCTGGGTCTGTATCCATAACTATTCTGATGAAAACTGCTTTCCACCTTGGGTTCTAAGTAACTTTTAATCACCTGTTGCGCAATGCGATCCGATACCGTAGGAATTCCGAGACTGCGAAAGCCTCCTGTTTTCTTGGTTATACGAACTTCCTTTACAACAGGCGGAAAATAACTGCCTGAGGTCATACGGTTCCAGATTTTATACAAATTTCCAGAGAGGTTCTCCCTAAAATTCTGTAAACTCTGTCCATCGACTCCGGCACTGCCCTTTTTCTTGTCATATTATCGGAAGATTTCTGAAAACTACTTGCATGAAAAACTTGCTCAAAAAAACGTTTCGAGATAAATATGAAAATAACCAAGGTATAACTTAAAAAAACTATTCCTTTAAATAAGATCGCTTCGGTCTCAAAACATTTTTCTACAATTTACTTAGAAAAAGTCTTATAGTAGTCTGCTTAAAATCTAAACCTGACTTATTTAATAATATTACACTTTACCAATAAAATATTACATAACAGAGTAGTTATTTATTTTCTTTAAAGAAATACGTAATCAATTAAAGAACAATTTTTTTCTCTAAAAAATTTAAGAAGTGGATAAGTCTTAAGGCAAATATCTTACTAAAAAGAAAAACCACCCAAGATTGGGTGGTTTTTTGAAGCTTTAAACTTTCTTGAATAATATTACCATCCAGGATTTTGCTCGCCGGCTAAACCAGGATTAATAAGTATATCATTAGTAGGAACACCCCATATAAACTTAGGATTACTAGCTTCAACTGATTTAGTATAATAGTTCGCTCCAGGTTGAAGAGGATCTGTATTCTGTGGATCTCTTCTAGTAAAACCTAAATCCCATCTACGTAAATCATCTAACCTAAAACCTTCAAACGCCAGTTCACGAGTACGTTCTTCTCTTACCGCATCAACTAAAGCGCTTCCTGACGCATCTACAGCACTTAAACCTCTAGCTTGACGTAGTTCATTCAAAGGAGCTAAAGCCTGAGACTCTGAAATGCTCAATGCAGCTTCCGCAGATATTAAATACATTTCAGCAATCCTAAAAACTTTTGGAGCTTGCTGGTAGTTAGTATTTGCACCTGTCCATAAATCTGGATTACCTGGATATTTATTTACCATAAATAAATCTGTATAAGTAATACTACTCATCACTATAGTATCATTCAGAAAATAAACATCTTTACGAATATCGTCATCTTCATATAAATCAACCATCCACTGAGTGGGTAAAAAATCTGGAGTAAAAAGATACATAATATTTAAAATTATGTAGCCTTTATTCAGGACGGGGCAGAATTAAGCACAACGGTCTCGTATAACCGTCAGTTACGGGTTAATATGCGTTAATTTTCGGTTTAGAACTGGCTTAGCAATTCCGAGTGGATTCGGACGAAGTCGAATCCGCCGTAATTGCGGTTATACATTGTGCCTGTTGCACAAGTTCTTTTTGAATCAAAATTCGAAATAAAAGTAGTTTTAAAGAATACGATAAATTTGAATAACAATAACTTATCTATTACGAAAAATCAGGATAATTCTCTTTTTTTAGAAATATAGGCTTGTGCAACAGTTACCATTGTTGTGAGCAGTATTTTATTCACAATATTCAGTCAGTTTTATGCTTTTTAATGCCTTAAAAAATTCAGTTTGCGTTGAGTCAGATAGATTATTTCCATAAAAACTCAAACTAGTTTTGTTAGAATTCGGTCCACCGCCTTTTAAGCTGTCAATGTAAATTCCACTTACTCCATATCCTTTATTTTTTGGCTTTATAAATTTAGCTATAAAGCAGTCAATACTGTCCAATTCGTATTCGTACTTAAAGTAATCTTTTGCGTCATATTCAGCGGTTAGAAAGTCCTCAATAACTAAATGCTTTACATTTTCTAATTGCTTTTTTTGCTTGTCACTAAATTCTGCATATTCAGATTGCTCAAATACCAACACCTCTGGGTTTTTAGTCAAATCAGGTGAGTACCAACCTAAATCAAAAATCAGCGTGTCGTTTTTGTCTGTTATCAATCCGCTAACATAGCTGTCAATTCCTTTTATTTTATATTCTGACCAACTTTTCGGAACTGTTATTTCAAACGCTCCGTAGTCAATCGTTTTGTTTTCCGACTTGTCACAAGATAAAATCAGAAGTGAAATTAGTATCGATAGCGTTTTTCTCATATTGCTCACAACGTGTTTATATATGGCAAGTAGCGAGCAAAAATGATTTATTTTCGATTCGTCACAAGCCAAAACTTTTGTGTTTTGATTTTTAATTTTAGTTCAAAAAGCCAAATCAAAAGATTTGGCGACTAACCAAATATACCAAAATTTACGATTTAGAAAAGATTTGGCTATTTGTTATATATGTTGTGCGTGTTGCCAACAGTACTTTTTTAGCATAAATGTAGTTAATCTATGGAAATTATTCCTTTCACATTAATTAAACGCCTCATAAAAATACCACCAGTTCCTGTAATATAATCGATAAAATATACTATTTTTGTCAAAGAAAAAGGCGAAGATTTTATCTCCGCCCTTTAATTGAATTACTTTCTAGTTGTTCTAGTTGTAATTCTCACAGTACGAGTGATTGTGATTTTTGGTCGAACCGTAATCACTCTTCTAACAACTTTTGCCATTTTAAAATGAGTTTAAGTTAGTGAAATTAAAGAATTGGACTTTCCAATTCCGTATAAAGGATACTGTTCAGAGTATCCTTTATTTTTTAAAAATCAAAAGTCTTGTTGTTTTTATTATTTTCTTTTGATGTATACATATATTCTTTTTTTATTTGTCCCTGTTCGTCCAACCATTCTTTTTTACCCCAAACTGTATCTTTAATAGAATTAGAGAAACGATGATTTGTTAAACTGTCAATTTCTCCCTTTGATAATGCAGAAGACAAAACAGCTGATATTCTTCTCTTTACAGATTTTTTATCCTTATCAGCATATGAGCTATATAGTTCATTAGCTATTTCGGTATTGTGAAGAAATCTATTTTTATTCTTTATAACTGTTAAAATATTTTCTATCCAAGTTCCATCATACTTTTCATTTGATACTTCTTGTAAATCTGTATCATACTCTGAATTAATATTAGATTTAGAACTTGATCTTTCGTAAGCTGATAACGCAGCTCTAAGACTACTAAGCTCTTTTTCGACCTCTGATATTCTTCTATTTAAAAACTCTTTAGTATCCATATTAATCATTTATCTGTTTTCAAAGATACAACTAAATATTAAAAAACAAACATAAAAAACAAACAAGAAATTTTTTGTTGTTAATAAGAATAGATTAAAAAAGGAATAAACAATTAGTTGTAGATTTAGTTGTCTTTAAATCAGCCACTTAAAGATCAGTGAGATTGTTGATAATTATTTTTGAAAACTAAACTAATAGTATAATATTGAAAGTGTTATGTATTGTTGGCAACGTGTTTGGCTATGGTTTCGTTGCGTGAAAATCCGCGAGGATTTTCCGACATAAACCGAAGATAGCAAATTTACGAGTACTTTCGGAGAGGAAAGTCAAAAGCAATGAACTATAGCCGGTGTTGTGCATTGTTATTCTTTCCAAATTCCAAATTCTTTTTTTATTGTATCTAAAAGTTCATTGAAATATATTAATTCATCTACGTCCGGATAATATTTTAAATAGCTTTCTGGATTCCCATAATCAACTTCGTGTAATTTTTTATTTGCTTTGATTTGAACTTTATAACCAACTCCATCCATAATCTCTTTAGCTCGCCACGTTAGCTGATATTCACCATCAACAAGCTCAACATTTCCACGTTCTCTCATTTTATATTTTATTTCAGACATATTTGGAAGGAATTGAACATTGGTTCGTAAAATACTATTCCAAACATACTCCATATCATTTTTCGATTTTAGAGTTTGCTTTTCAGTCTGCAGTTCTGCTTGTCCAGAAACCTTTGCGTAATGCTGGTAAAATTCCGCTTTCCATTTGTCCGATTTGTCCTTGTACATTCTAAAAAGGGAAGAATAATTTGTTATTCCGCCACCAGCATAGATTCGGATTTCAGAATCCAAAGTCAGAGAGTCAGATAGTTTTAAATCCGCATTTATTTTGCTTGTGTTTTGTGCATAAACACCAACTGAAAATAGAAAAATTATTAAAATTTGGATGTTCTTCATAATTATGCACAACGGTTTGCGGCTATACTTTCGTGCCGACCTCTCGAATATAACACTTTCGGCATGAAGTATAGGCGATGTTATACGCGTCCTATTTTTTCTGATGTTTAAGGATCAATGCCTTCATCATATCATTATTTTCTGATATTTCTTCAGACCTTATATCAGCATTATCAATTCGATCTTTCCCAAAATAAAACATGTCATTGTGATCATAATTTAAACACCAATTCAGAGATCTATCCCAAATAATGGCATCAGAACCAAAGAATAAGTCATCTGAATATTTAATGATCATTTTCCAAGTCAAAATAAATCCCCATTGTGGTTGATCAATCCAGAATACTTTCTGATCAAATGGAACCCCTAAAGTATATAGCCATTTTTTAACTTCTTGATTAGATGAAGCACCACTATAAAATTCTAAAGTCTTTTTGTAATGCTGTTCCATTTTTGGGATGTTACCAAGCTGTCTTTGGGTACTTTCAAAATTCCAAAGAAATTTGGCAGCTTTTGTTTCCAATGGTACAATTTGATCCTTAAACTCATCAGAAATAAATCCATCTTCATCTTCAAATTTCCATTTTAAGGGATGGGATTCAAATGGAACACAAAATTCTTCCACATTGTCAAGCGTTATTTCTGAAGTCATGTTTTTCATTGCGTATAACGGTTTAGCTATGAACAGTACGGGAGCAAACTAGCGCTTGCTTTCTGCCACGCAAGTAGCAAAATCTTATTGTTTTTGATATATTTTACTGTCCAGAGCAAAATCCAAAAGATTTTGCGGACATTATAAAAATACATAAACCATTGGTTTAAGCCCGAAGCGCGTATTGTTTATAGGTTTTGTTACCAACTGGCTTTTTTTAGTTCTATTCCTTTCACTTTTTTCAGTTTTCCATTTCTCTTTTTTTTGTATCCGTAAATAACTAATTTATTTCTGCGGATTTTGACCAGATGCCAATTTTTTCGATTGCCAATTTCAGTCAGAAGATAAAATCCACCATCTTTTTTAATTTTTCCACTCCGAACAATGCGGTTCCATTTGTTTTCTCGGTCGTCAAAGTCAGCTTTATAACCTGAAAAGTCCGTTTGGGTGTATGTCGAATCGCTATCTATTTTTATCTCCACAATTCCGTAATCGGTTTTCGGTCCTTTTATTTCTCCGCTCCAGATATAAAGTCCGTCAAGATTTTGTCCATATGAGTGAACTTGAAATGTTATAAAAATTATTAGGAAAATCGAATTTTTCAATAGTTTCTCAGCTTGTTGGTAACAGTCTTGTATATGGCTCGTAGCGAGTAAAAAGGTACGGACTTTTCGGTTTAGCACAAGCCAAATTTTTGTATTTTCTTTTTATCTTATAAACGCAAAAAGCCAAATTCAAAAATTTGGCGATTTGGCAAATATGCACTAACTTTGGGTTTGTAACTAATTAGCTATGAGCTATATACGTTGTTGTAAGCAGTTAATCCTGCGATGCTCGTTCTTTTAGCACATCTTTCAGCGCCAAAGTCCCATTCAATGCTGAAGGAAAACCAGCATAGACCGACATTAATATCATAATTTCAGAAATCTCCTCGGAAGTTACTCCAACGTTTAGGGCAGCGTTAATATGTACTTTCAATTGTGGTTCTACGTTTCCCATTGCTGCTAAAGCCGCAACGACTGCAATTTCTTTTGTTCGATTGTCTAAAATATCTCTACTGTAAACATCTCCAAAAGGGTATTCGATGGTGTATTTTGCTAAATCAGGCGATACATCTTTTAGGCTTTCAATAACGTTCACTCCTGCTTGTCCGTCAATTTCTTTTAATTTATCCCAACCTTTGTTGAAACGTTCTGTTTTTGTAGTGTCCATTTTTACTTGTTTTTCTGTTTGTCCAGACCCTTTGATTGCAAGGAATAGGATTACTAAAATTGTTAATTGTTTCATCTCAAATATTTATGACGAATTTTGAAATTGAATCCGTTAACGTTTCTGGTGTTTCTATCGGAATATGATGAGATGCATTGTCAATTATTTCAAATTGAGCCTGCTTAATTTCTGTTTTCATCATTTCAGAAAGGTCTAAAGGCGTGGCGTGGTCATCTTTTCCACAGACAATTAAAGTTTTGCATTTTATTCTATGAATTTCTGCAGAAATGTCCGTTCGGTTTAAAGTAGCAGCTTCTGTGGCTAATTTCAGACCAACTGGATGATGGCTCTGCATCATTCTTAATTCCTGAATGGCTTGAGAAGGAAAGTTTTTCAAAAAATATTCCGACACCACGTTTTTTTGGATTTGTTTTAGTAGGCTACTAATGTTTGTTTCATCTTTAGAATTCAAAATTTGAATTACTTCTTTCCAAAAAGGCAATCTATCTTTGTATTCTGCTTTTGCCGAAGTACCTATTAATACCAATCCACCTACTAAGTCTGGAAATTTTGTAGCTAATCGCATAAAGACCATTCCTCCTTGAGATTGCCCAATTAATATTGGTTTTTTAATATTATTGACTGTGATGAATTCATAAAAATCGTTTGCAATTTCGTCTAATGTCCATCCATTCTCTCCAAAAGAGGATTTGCCGTGACCAGGCATATCGAAAGAAATACAATGGTAACTTTTACTTAAATGTTCAAACTGATGTGAAAAAATGGTCTGGTCAACAAACAATCCGTGAGCAAAAATCAATGTTTTTCCAGCACCTTTTTCTTGAAAAAAATAATTACATAGTTCCGTTTTAAAATAAGACATAGAATTACTTTTTAAATGCTAAATACAGTGCATAGGAATCTTCCAAAATTTTATACGATGTTATTTTTCCATCTATAAGACCAAATTCTATAAGCCAATCGCTACTGACTAACCTTTGGTTTTCTTTAATGTAATGGGTGAAATTACCGATTGCAAAAACCAAATCTCCATCGCTAAAGTAATGGTTGATATTAAACTCTTGAGGTTCAAAGGTGTTTTGAAATTTTTGAAAAAAATCCTCTACCTCTTTTTTCCCTTTTCGTAAGCCTACGGTAGGCACATTATCTGAGCCTTTGACAGTCCAAGTAATTTTATCGTCTAATAGCTTAAAAGCCTCTTCTTTTTTGCCTGAGAGAAATTTATCGAAATAATCTTTTACGATTTTAATGTTGTTTGTTTCCATTCTAAAATTGTTTTTTGCAAAAATAGAATGACAGTAGTGTTAAGGTGTAGGACTTTTGAAGGTTTATCGGGTACTTTTGAAGTCCGAAGGTGAAAGGTTGGTCTTTAGTTTAAAAATTCGCGAGAAGTAAGAACTATCTTCAAAACCTAATTGGAAAGCAATTTCCTTGATTGACAAATCTGTGAAATACAGAAGTCGTTTTGCTTCGGTTATCTTTTTCTCTAAAATAATATTTTTTGGGTTTTGTCCATAATTTTCTTTGCAGAGTTCATTGAGTTTTTCGACTGTTAGATGAAGTTGGTCAGCATAATCTTTTACCGTAAGGTTTTGAGAAATGGTGGTGCCCACCAATTTCGAGAATTCTAATGTCGTTGTTGGCTTGGGTTTTATATTTTTCTTTAAATCGTTTGCCATTCTAGTTAAGTGAAGCAACAAATAATTAACTCCCGAAACAATCGATTTTTCTCCCAAGTTGTCGTTTAGTTTCGATTCTTCAATTAAATTTTCAAATATTGGTTTTAGAAGTTGGATGTTATTTGGTTTTAGGTCAAAAAACGGAATATTCATTATTTCTAACGGAAATTGGTTTATAAAATGTTTATCGAAAACCAAAGTGTAGCCTTTTGATTCATTTGAATATGACCAATTATGAACCTGTTTGGGTTGCATTAGAAAAATTCTGTTGGGAATGATTTTGTATTCCTCAAAGTCGATTACGTTTATTCCTGAACTTTTGGTAAACCAAACAAGTGAATAAAAATCGTGTCTGTGAGGCCAATCTACGTCAGCTCCCTCTGTTCCCTCAAATGTTCCAATGTAGAAAATATTTTCTTCTGGGACTGAGGTTATTATTTCTGATATGGAATATTCGGTTAGCAGGATGTTTGTTTTAATTGCTTACAACGGTTTGTGTATGGTTAGTGGCGGATTTCAAAGCACTTTACTTTCGGTTTTGCACTTGTTTTACTCAAATGAAAAGCGTTACAATTTAGTACTTAACCGCCATTAACTATACACGGTGTTGTGTGCAGTTATTTCTTTTTTGGTTTCGTTTATAAGTTTCATTAGTCCTTTTAAATTCTCAACTGTGGCTTGAAAATCCAAAAGTCCGTTTTCGTTTGTAAGTCGGTACTCAGAGTTCAATTTAGCAACTCCCATATATGCTCCTAAACGACCAAATTGAGAAATACTAATATTCAACTCTTTTGCCTTTTTATACAAATGTCTGCGATACAAATCTCTGACTTCTCTACGCTCATTTTCATTGTACGCATAGAGTTTGAACACAAATTTGTCTTGTTCTAATTGTAGATAATATTCAAATTCTTTTCCGTCAACTTTCGAGTAATTCCAATTCCACCAAAAGCCGAGAAAACCACCTGCTGCATTTGCAACATATTCCCAATTTCCGCCAATGTGTTTTTGAAGTTCAGAGTAGAAACCTTGCCAAGAATGCCAATACCATTCATTCAAAGGTCTAGTCAGGTAGCTTTTGATTTTCTTGTCCAAGTTGTCAAGGTTCTTGTAATAGTCCACAACTATGTCGTTTTGTTTTGCTTGTTCAGTCGAGTTGAAATAGTCTGTAAGAATAGAAAGCATTTTACTTCTTTGGAAAGGTGAAAAACCTGCTTCTTTAATATCGCAGTATTTTCCTTGTTCTTCCATTTTGAAGTAAACGAGCTTTATCTCAATGTCTGATTTTTCGTAATGCTTTTTAGAGAGTTCAGAATATCTGTTGAGTTGGTCTGAATGCTCTTTAGTCCCTTTTTTATCTTCTATTACAAGAAAATATTTGTTATTCACTAAAGCCCAAACGTCAATGTTGTTCCATTGTCTTCCTGCTTCTATGGTTTCAATTGAATAGGATTTGTCTTTGCCTAAAAGTTCTTGAACAAAGGAAATTGCACAAGCATTTAAAGAACTATCAATTTCTCGATAGTCTTTATCTGCCCATTGAATTAACCAAGTCAAAAAAGCATCTTGAGAAAGCTCAGAAGTTGCATAATCAAAAAGATTTGGTCGTGATTTCATTTAGTTAATTTTTTTCACGTCAAGATAAACTGTTGAAAGTCCACCGTTCTTCTTTATGTCAATTCCATACATTCTTTGAAACGCGTCAATAACTTCGTGTCCTCCATTTGTTGTTACTGGATTAGAATATCTTGAAGAAACGTCAACTGTCATACCTTTTTCAAGTCTAATTCCATTTGAATAATTGTTTTGTTTTACTGTAATTCTGAAAAGTGCCATAAATTTTTATTTTTCTGTTTTGCCTACTTCCGTTTTCAGTCTTTTTTCGGCTTATTCCGACTGCTGTGTTTTAATTGCACACAACGTATGTATAAACGTACCGGTACGTTTATTTCTTTTTTAGCGATGACTAATCTAAAGGATTTTTAATTGATTTAAAAGTATTCGTAGCTACATGGGTGTAAATTTCAGTGGTTTTAGTAGAACCATGCCCTAGTAAAACCTGTATCTTTCTAAGATCCACGCCAGATTCCAAAAGGTGGGTAGCAAAGCTGTGGCGCAGGATGTGCGGACTTATATTTTTGTTCAGTTTGGCCTTGCTAGAGGCGTTTTTGACCACCTTTAGTACACTCGCTCCGCTATATTGTTTTCCCGGTTGCCCTTCAAAAAGGTAGATTTCCGGTTTCCATTTTCTGTAATACTGTCGTAAATGGGCAAGGCATTTCTCAGATAAAATAGTAAACCTGTCTTTGTTGCCTTTACCTGCTTTAATTTTAATAAGCATGCGCTTACTGTCTATATCTTGAAGCTTCAGGTTTAAAAGTTCTGATCGGCGCAGACCGCTACTATACAGGAGTTCTACAATACAGCGGTGTTTGATATTATTAGTGTTTTCGATGATCGCAAATATTTCCTCTCTAGAAATAACTTGGGGTAGTCTGTGTTCCCGTCTGGGGCGCTCCATATCATAAAACCGGTTAGGCATCCCACAGACCACTTCATAATTAAATTTGATGGCATTTATAGCCTGGTTGATGTAGGAATTGGACTTATTCTCCTGTATCAAACTTTGCAGGAACAATCTAATCTCACATTCATCCAGACTGTCTATATCCCGCTGTGAATAGTGATTAATAAACTTTTCAAAGAAAGTGACATATGTTTTAATAGTACTAACAGAGTACCTTTTAAGCTCCAGTTTTAAAAGATAATTTTCTGGGCAACGGCGGTAACCTCCCGGTATATCACGGTTACGAAACCAGGAACTATCTATTTGGGCAGCTCCTGTTGTGGAAGGGCGATTGTTATAAAACCTGTTATAGTTGATCCATGCGACCCCTTTAAAGGTAATGAATATCTGGGAGCGGTTTGCCTTGGTATTGGGTAGATAGACCATCTTAAAATGGTCGCTCCATTTGGGGTTGTCCAGACTTTTAATAAGTCCATGGATGACCTTATCGGGTTGAAATTTAATCCCTATCATCTTTTGTTTACCGATCATTAAATGGTAGAGGCTGATGTTTCTAAAATAATCCATTTTCAATATTACCAGAAAATATTGATGTAAAGCGTATATTAGTCGCATAATATACGCTTAAAGATATTCGTATGAAAAAGTGTCCAGTTTGTGAATCTGTTATTGTCGGAAGAACCGATAAGAAATTTTGTTCAACAAAATGTAAGTCGATACATCAATATGAAATGCGACAGAAAAAAGAGGCTTTTTATTTTGAAGTGGATCGTCAATTGAAATTGAACCGAAAAATATTAAAAACTTACAATTACAAGGGGTATACTACGGTGCGAAAAACAGCACTTTTAAACGATGGTTTTAATCCCGATTTTTTCAGTCATTACTGGAAAAATTCAAGAGGGGATGTGTACTTCTTTGTTTATGATTATGGTTTTTTAGATTTAAAAAAATCAGGCAAAGATAAATACCTGATTGTACAATGGCAGGAATATATGAAGAAATAAATTATTATAACCTAATCATTACACTCTTGAATTTGAATTAATATTAGAAAATTTCGCTAATAGTAACAGATATTAAATTGCTTCATTATTTTTACTTTTAATAGATTTTTGATTATGAAGGTTTTGACGCTTTACCAATATAAACTATTATCAGATCATGAGCAATACGATTTATTATTTACCCAGGGAGATTTTTTAGATATGGTAATAGCGGGGAATTCTCGTTTTGCTGTTTACGCACTTTTCAAATTTTTTGTGGAAGTAGAATATATTAATAAAGAGAATAAAATAATTGCTCTTAAAAGTTTTGTGACCGGTGAAATTATGGATAAGTATACTGATCTTAATCTTTAAATCAATATTATCTACGTTCAATCGATAACATGAAAGGCAACCCTTAATTTATTTCAATTTTAATCACAATAAACAGATATATGAGTTGATTTTTTTAAAACTGCTTTAAACCCTAAACATGAGTAGTTAATCTCTTCTGTCCTTCAGGTTTTTAATATTTACTTTAAAAATTATAATACTGTCCAAGCTTTAGCTTGGACAGTATTTGTAATCATATCTCTATCTTCGGTCGCTCTCCGTCACCATACAAATAATTGAAAAGTTTACTTGGTTTGGGATTTATCGGATTAAGAGTGGTAGAATGGTTCTTAAGATTTGTTACTTTTAATTTTTGTACTCTCCTTCATAATAATAGTTTTAATAACTTCTGTTTCATAAAATTTAGAATAAGTACCATCTATCTTCAACTTAGGTACTTTTTTATATCTCAATTTTATTAACTGATCTTTTGGCAAACCATCGGGATACAAATCGTCTAAACTTTCAAAGTTGAATACTTCTTTAAGGATATTAATGTGACGTAGATTATACTTCTCAGGCTGATCTATTGCTTCACATTTACCTACGAATGTCTCCGAAAGCCCCATATTTTTACTTAAAGTTCTTTGTGACCAACCTCTTTCTAAACGAAAGTTCTTTACATTTTTAATTAATTCATATTCGATTTTATATATAGCGGAACTTTCAAAAACTTTACTCATAATTAAATTAATGTACCTTATTTTTGGTACTTTAAATTATATTTTTATATTTGTTTAAGCGATTTGATAATCATGGCTATTATTAGCCTTGATAAACGATGTTTTTTCGGCCTGTAAACAACCAATTTTCCACCGAGAAGACCGTGCTGATCGCCCCATGCTTAAAAAAGTTTTATACTTTTGCATATTGCATGCGGGTGGTCTCACGTTAACTTTAGGTGGAAGGACTTGCTAAGTTTCATTGAAATTTAGAAGTTCCGGGTTGGTTACCCACAGGTCTAAGGTGTGAGACTGCCCCTTGCTTATTTTAGGATATTTCATATTTACTTCGAAAAAACTTCGTTTACATAACTATTAGAATTATGAAAACGAGAACTACATATCCTACTAAACACCATAGCGGCATATTGCTGCATAAAGGTTTTTTCTCTTTTCATAACAGTAAACCACAGCCCCAATCATTACAACCTATTTCAAAAAACATCAAGCGTCCACCAGAATAATTTGGGCGTAGCCGCGGTCAAAATGCCCTGCCTTTTGCCCGGTATAACCGGCCTGGTGCCTTGGCAAACCACATAGGCATAGCACAGGGGTAACCATCGTATTCTTTAGTACTCGCAATGCTAAAAATACAGGGTTTTCCTTAGTTGTGCAAATCCAAAATTTGCCGATACAGGCAAGCTGGGCCGGTTTTTAAAAAATGAGTTGGAAAGTTTAAAAGTAGAAAGTGAAAATCAGGATGAAATTTTGAATTCTTAATTTGGAATTATTTTAGATTGAAAGAGGAGATTTCTCCATTCCACTACGCTACAGTCGAAATGACTATTGAAATTGGGAAATATGAAAGCGTAAAGTAGAAAGTGAAGTGTGAGAGGTGATAATCAAAACCAGGAATCAGTTCAAATCTTGGATATTAAATTTTGAATTATTTGGAGCTGTAAACCCTTAACTATAAACTATTAATATAACCCTTAAAACCAATAGCTATAAGAAAAAAAAACAAAACCACAACATTTGAATTAGCGCCGTATTCACGGGCTTTAAGCTAAAAAGAGCCTTCCCGAGATTAAGATTGCTGTCTAGTTAGGGAAGGCTATGGCTTTATGAACTATTAAAATAACAAAAAACCACAGCGAAATTATGAAAAATAATTACAAGTGCTGCAATATTGTAGTGCTAATACCCCTATTATCCTTTTTTTTTCAATTAGGTATCGTCCCGGCCTATGCCGAAAATCCCCTAGCCCAACAAATCATATCGGGAACTATTAGCGACCAGGAAGGCTTGCCCCTACCCGGCGTTAACGTGATCGTAAAAGGAACCTCAACCGGTACAATGACCAATCTGGATGGGAAGTATAGTATTACCGCCGCAATTGGCGATACTCTCTCCTACTCTTTTATGGGTTATACCACCAAAATACTGGTGGTCACTAATGATTTTAAGGGTGATATCCAATTACAACAAAACGCCGATGCACTATCTGAAGTAGTGATCAATGCGGGGTATTACATCACGACCGAGCGGGAACGAACGGGAAATATAGCAAGGGTTACCGGGGAAGATATCGAATTACAGCCGGTAACCAGTCCTATTGAAGCTTTACAGGGACGTATGGCCGGGGTAGAAATTGTTCAGCAAACCGGTGTGCCGGGAGCAGCCCCCACCATACGTATTAGGGGACAAAATAGTTTACGAACGCAATTAGGGAATAACGGTAACCTACCTTTATATATAATTGATGGTATGCCGGTAAACTCAGCTCCGGTGAGTTCCATTAATCAGTTTACCAGTACAACCGGAACCGATCCTTTAAATGGCATCGATCTCGCCAACATCAAAAGTATAGAGGTTTTAAAAGATGCTGATGCTACCGCGATTTATGGTTCCCGAGGTGCTAACGGGGTAGTGCTCATAACCACAAAAAATAAAACCTATACGGCTAAAGATGAGCTACAGGTGACTTTTTACAGTGGGTTTTCCCGAGTGGCCCATTTCTTAGACCTTATGGAGACCCCGCAATACCTGGCATTACGACGCAGAGCTTTCCTAAATGACCAGGTAGACCCCACCCCATCGAACGCCGAAGATTTAGTAGTATGGGATCAGGATCGCCAAACCAATTGGCAAAAAGAACTTTTTGGACATAGCGCGCCCATTCTAAATACCAATTTGTCTTATGCTGGTGGGAACGCACAAACGTCATTTCGGGCGGGTGCTTCTTATACCCGTCAGGGAAATGTTTTCCCTGGGGATCATCAATTTGAAAAAAAGACCGCAAATCTTAGTCTCCATCATACGGCCAAAGATGGTAAATTTAGCATGAATGCTTTGGTGAATTATGGCCTCACAGATAGTGATCTCTTTAGCAGTGCTAATTTTGTGGCCACGGCTTTAAACTTACCGCCCAATGCGCCCGCCTTATATAACGAAGATGGTAGCCTTAACTGGGCACAATCATCCTGGAGCAACCCGGTAGCCATATTAAAGAGTACCGGTGAAAACTCCACAAAAACGCTGGTGAGTAATCTTAATTTAGAATATAAAATGCTCCCCGGTCTCAGCCTTAAAAGTAATTTTGGTTATACCACGCTGGATAACGATAATATCAATTTATTGCCCATTCAAATTTCAGACCCCGCTATTTGGCACCGGGTGTCCAATCGGTCACAGCATTCACAAACCAACAGGGAGTCCTGGAGTATAGAACCGCAACTAAATTATACAACCAATATAGGCTCCCATCACCTTGACCTGATTTTAGGAACTACCTTTCAGCAAAATAAGAATCACCAGCTAAATTTATCGGCAACCGGTTATGCCAATCAACATCTTATCGGAAATTTAAATGCTGCTGATGCTGTAAGCGTAATTACCGATCAGGAAGTGATCTATAAATACCAGGCGATATTCGCCCGTATAGGCTATAATCTAAACAAAACTTACTTTATCAACCTTACCGGTCGGCGGGATGGATCTTCACGATTTGGAGCGAATAACCGCTTTGCTAATTTTGGGGCTATAGGTACGGCCTGGATTTTCTCACAATATCCTTTTATCACAGATCATCTACACTTTTTGAATTTTGGGAAACTTCGTGCCAGTTATGGTATTACAGGAAACGATCAAATTGGCGATTATCGCTATTTAAATACCTACGAAGCTACCCCGGGACCGGGCGGCCTGTACCCTACCCGCCTTACCAATCCTGATTTTTCGTGGGAATCGAACAAAAAACTGGAAGCCGCCATAGAACTTGGCTTCTTTGGTAACCTGCTTAACCTGGAGGCTAGCTGGTATCGCAATCGCTCTTCCAACCAGTTAGTGGGCTATACTTTACCGGCTATTACTGGGTTTACCAGCGTAGAAGCCAATTTCCCGGCCACTATTGAAAATTCTGGGATAGAGCTTGTACTATCGGGTGACCTCATCAAATCCAAAACATTTAACTGGCAGGCTTCTGTAAATATTAGTTTTCCTAAAAGCAAACTAATCGAATTTGAGGGAATCGAAGAAACTCCTTATGCTACCCAATATGCGGTAGGATATCCGTTGAACATCATGCGGTTCTACGCTTATGACGGAATAGATCCTGAGACCGGTTTTTTTAGTGTGGTTGATGTGAATGAAGATGGAAGTTATGATGATGAAGATCGTATGGTATTTAAAGATCTTAGCAGAACCTATTATGGTGGTTTTTCAAACCAAATATCGTTTAAAGGGTTTCACTTGAATTTCTTGTTGGAATTTGTAAAACAACAAGGGCTAAGTCATGATAGTGGAACCCCGGGCTTCCAAACCAATATCTTAGCTGACGGACGCTACACTATGGATGGCGCCCCGGTAACAAACTCCGCTCAGCAACCCACGCAGGCCATTACGGGCTTTCGCGCCTACAGGAATTATTTACAAAGCTCTAAAAGACCTGTAGATGCATCTTATGTGAGAATGAAAAGTATCAACCTAAGCTATACCCTACCTGAAAAGTTAATCCGGCAATTACCTTTTACACGGCTTAACCTATTCCTGCAAGGACAAAACGTGTTCACCCTTAGCGGTTATACCGGTTTGGATCCTCAAAACCCTAACAGTACAAACCTGCCCCAGCTACAGCGTGTTACTGCCGGGTTACAATTAACCTTTTAAACCTCATAAAATGAAAACACTATACCTAAAAGCCATTTGCATCATTAGCCTTATAAGCCTAAGTGCCTGTGAGGATTTTATAGCGGTAAACACACCTGATAATATGCTCGATACTCAGGCTGTTTTTTCTAATGAGCAAGCCGCACAAAGTGCCTTAAACGGATTGTTTAACCAGCTTTTCAATACCAGTTTTTCCAATGGTGGGGCACAATCGGTAAGTTATTTAACCAGCCTATCTGCCGATAATTTAATAGTAACCTCAACCACCCAGGATATTATAGAATTCTATCAAAATGATATTTCTACCACCAATAATTTTAACCTCATTCTCTGGTCGGGATGTTATAACATCATTTATCAGGCAAATTTATTGCTAGAAGGGGTAAATAACAACCAAAACCTGCCGGAACCATTAATTGCCAAAATTGAAGGTAGCGCCCGGTTTGTTCGTGCCTTCACCTATTTTTACTTAATCAATCTTTACGGGGAAGTTCCGCTTATTTTACAGACCGATTATCATCAAAATACGACCGCAAAAAATACAGCGACACCGTTAATTTACGATCAGATCATCTTAGATTTAGAACAGGCTTCAGCACTCCTGGCGCCCACCTATGAAGATAATGATAGAACGCGCATAAACCAATTTGCGGCGAAGGCTTTACTGGCAAGGGTACACCTGTTTTTAAATAATTGGGAAGCTGCAAGGTCATACAGTTCAGAAATCATTGCTGCCCATGACCAATATGAACTTTTGGCACAACACGACCAGGTATTCTTAGCCAATAGCCGCGAAGCGATCTGGCAAATTTCCCCGATTGGATGGGGAAATAGTTTTAGTCATACCCGCGATGGAAACCTCCTGATCAAAACACCTACCAATAGCACCCCAATTGCGCTATCAAAAGAATTTATAAATAGTTTTTATAAGCAGGATCTTCGAAAAGAGCATTGGACAGACAGTATTATGATTAATGAGGAGTATTTATATTATCCCTATAAATACAAGGTTCAGTATGATTACTCAGGGAATATTACCGAGTATTCCATGGTTTTACGCCTGGCCGAACAATATCTTATCCAGGCTGAAGCTAATATTCAACTGAATAAATTAGAGGAGGCCATTAATGGGATCAATGCGCTCCGGGAACGATCTGGCATTCCCAAAATTTCCAATGATTTAAGTAGTTCTCAACTGCTGGACACCTTATTGGTAGAAAATAGAAGAGAACTTTTTAGCGAATGGGGACATCGATGGTTAGCCCTAAAGCGCTACGACAAAAAGACTTCACTTAACGCTAAACCTAATACCAATTTTACGACCGATGCATGGCTTTACCCCATCCCCTATAGCGAACGAGTAAAGAATCCGAATTTAACCCAAAACCCTGGCTATTAAATTTAAATGATAATAATGAAAACACATAATGTAGCATACCTTGCATTTTCCCTGCTATGGCTCTCTTTTATTTTTCCTGTAAGTGGACAAACGATACCGGATAGTAAAACGCTAACGCCCGAACCCGTTATTGACACTCTTGCCAACGGGTTTACGTATATTATCCAACCCATCGCAGAAAACATTGAAAAAAACGAAATTCGATTGATCGTTAATGCGGGAAGCAATCAAGAGCGGGATGATCAATATGAGCATGCGCACCTTTTAGAGCATATAGCATTTAATTATTTAGAAAGTTATACCAATTTTAATTTCGACACCAATATTTTATCGGCACTGCAAATGAAGCAGAATGATATGCATGCCATCACCTTAAGAACGTCTACCTACTATCAATTTTCTTATCCGAAAACAAACGCAATAGCTTTAGATACCCTTTTAAATTTTGGATACGAAATCGCTTCAGGAAAGGTCGTGTTTCATAAAGAGCAGATTAAAGCCGAAAAAAAAGCGGTTTACCAGGAATACCTGTTGAAAGAACCTGAAAAGAATTATAGTTCACATAAAATATACAATACGCTTTTTAATTGTAACAAACCGGTAGTTCCACCAAATGAGTTTAAGGATAAACTGATGAATTCTTCAGATAGTGCACTTCAGGAATTTTATCATCAATGGTATAGACCAGATGTAATGACCCTACTACTGGTTGGAAAATTTGATGATCCGGATAAAATTGAAGCTAAAATTAGAAAGATATTTGAAAATATACCACTGGTAGGGAAAAAGCCGAGTTCCAGGGACTGTATTCAAAATTATATAGCAAATCCAGAAAAATTTATTGTGGAACAATCCCTGGACAGCAATGTATCCTTATCGAGGTTTCAATTTTATTTTAGTGAGCATTATAAGCATACGAGCGAGTGGGAAAAACTTCAAAAGGAAGAATTCTGGCATATTTTATCACCCATCATTCAGGACCGTTTACTAAAGCTTCAGCATAGATATACTATTGATTACTATTCGAATTTTATGCCTTATTACGATCTTTCTCAAAATAGTCTTTATATCCATACCCCACCCTCCTCTATTAAAAAAAATGTGGAAGATGTATTTGCTATCCTGGCGGGAATTAGTGAAAATGGAATTACCAAGACTGAGCTCACAACTGCTATACAATCTAGAAAGCAGTTTATAAGTGAGCCTCATCAATCTCCAGTATCGTTTTGGTCAGACTACTATATGAATCTTGTTATAAACGATAAGCCTACAAAGCAAAACTTAAAAAAGCGCCTATTATTTCTAAATCAATTAAAACTTAAAGATCTCTACGACTATGTAAAAACCTTGCGTTGGATTCCTAACAATATTTCGGTAATTATTCCCAAAACAGAAAATCGTGAAGACTATATAAAAGAAGATCTTCTTAGATTTATAAAAGAGGGAATAAAGAATCCAAGAGCTGTCCCTAAAATAAAAACACCTAAAAACCTTATCCCCCAGGAAGAACAGGCTAGATTAATCCCAGCCCAAATTATAGATCGACAAAACGGTGATTATGGAGAAGAAATCATCACCTTAGAAAATGGAGTGACCCTAATTTTAAAACAAAATAACCCCATTACCGGAAGGTTTAAAGATAAGATCATGATGCATGGTTTTAGTCCCCAAGGTAGTGCTTGTTTCGGGAGCCAAGATTACGAAGCCATTCTTTCCCCATTGATATTAAAAAATAGCGGGCTTGGTAACTACGATAAATTTGAGATCAATAATTTTTTGGAAACTACAAGTTTTAAGCATCACTACCGCAATTATATAACCCCCTATGAAACCGGATTCGAAGGCGCTTTTGCACCAGAGGATCTGGAAAATTTTCTACAAACCGTATATCTGAGTTTTGCGAGGCCTACACCAAAACCAGAAGCTTTTCTAGACTGGAAAATGCAGGAAGCTAAAGACCGGGTAAGAAACTCACGGCCCGGTAATAATTTTATGGATTTTATAGAGGAACAAATCGGTTATATTGGTATCCCACGAGGAATAAAACGCTATAAGGAAAGCCTTACTGTAGATTATTATAGGGCTTTAAAAAAATATGAACATTTACATGCGCATCCAGAGAAATATACTGTGCTGGTTGTTGGTCCCTATAACAAAGAAAAAATGCTCCCGTTGCTAAGGAAATACCTTGGAAATTTACCAAGTCAGACTTCCAAAGCATTTCTCAAATGTGATAATTACCTGCCTCACATACCTGAGAATAAGAACAGTCATTATAAATTTACCGAACCGGTGAAAAACACATATCTATCCATTAAATTCAGCATTCCAGATAAGCACATAGATTATAAAACTGCCCTTAATTTAGAATTACTTCAAACGGCTTTAAATTTTAAACTAAAACAACTCCGTTTTAATAACCACCTTGGCGTATACTCGGCAAGGGCCATCAAATCCATGCAACCAGAAACTGGAATGAGCAGTATAGAAATTTACCTGCAATGCAGTACCGATGATTTTGATAAGGTGCTTACCTCCTGTAATGAATTCTTCAGGGAATTGAAATCTGAAAGCTTAGACCCTGCAACAATAAAGGCTATAAAAAACGGGGCTGACTTGAAAAAATGGAAAGAACCTGCCAGAAATGAGAACAGTGAACTTATACAACAATTATATGATCATTACCAACATCAGCTCGCTATACCGTCAGAAGATATCATGCAATACGATATAGAATCTTTTTCAGCTAAGGATTTAAAAGATGTGGCTAAGATGTATTTTAATGAGAAATTTAAATGGACTTTTATCGGAAGCTCTGAAAACTGATCATAAATTAAACCCCGGAATAAAATTCCGGGGTTGCATAAAAAGATGATCTACCTAGTCCTCAATTTCATAAGGTAAACCTCCCGATCCTCCAGGTTTCGGAATGCTTAAAGCTTCATCCATATATACCTGGTGCACCGTTCCCGGATCATCAGTAAAAATCACTTCACACTGTGCCTGATTGCTAGAATTACAGGGATCGGTCTGTAATTGATAAGATGCTCCATCCCGTTCTACCCATCCGTTAGACTGTACATCTGCTTTCGTACTAAAGGCTAGTCCTACTGCCATTGCGATTGCCATAACCGGCATTAAAAACTTTTTGGTTTTCATAATCATTAAATTAAATTAAGTGCCTACTCTCTCTCAGGTTTTCGGCTTCTCCTGCATCGTCGCGCAACAATATTTTATGTTATTTTTTTCTATGAAGATATATTCCCAGGCCACTTAAGATGGTAAAGGCAACATTAAAAATAAGATGTTCGTCCCAGCTTAGTTTACTTATAATACCGCCGCAGGAACAGGGTACACTTTCACTAAAAAACAATATTGATCCTATATAAACAGTAAATAGAACCATCAGTAAAAATACCAGATACCACCCTGTTTTTAGCCATTTCCCCATACTAAGCAAGCCTGAAACAATAATTTCCAAACAGGGTATCAAAATGGATACGAATCGAGCAACTAAAGGATATCCTAAAATAGGACTGTTTAAAAGATCGTTATAAAATTTTTGATAATCGATCAGTTTACTTAATGCTGCATATAAAAACAACACGATAAAAAGAAAACGAATAGCGAGTTCAAGATTAAATTTCATCCTCTTTTTCATCATTTTATATCCATTTCATCTTCAATGGTATAAAACTGCATCATAATACTTAACCGATGGAGAAGTCAACTTGTCAATTTTATACAAATTGCATTAAATCTTACGACTTTCGAACAATATCCCGATATCGTTTAGGTGATATCTGTGTTATATTCTTGAAACGTTTTGAAAAATTAGGATAGGATCCGTAACCCATTTTAATAGAAATCTCCATAAGATTAAGTTCACTGTATTCGATTAAAAATTTACAACGCTCAATTCGTTGCCTGGCGTGATACTGAAACGGTGTACAGCCAAATAATTCTTTAAAGCCATTGATTATCTTATGGGTATTGGTCTGAAATTTCAGGGCCAGTTCATCAATGCTTACTAATGGTTCTTCAAGATGGTGTTCTATATACACCTGGATCTCCTTAAGTAATTTCTGATCCCATATGGAAAAGGTTTTAAGGGCAATATTGTTCGAAGTGACTAAGGCTATGTCTTTTGAGGTTTCTAATAAAAATGAGGTAACAATATATTCTTCCATTTTATCACTAATAAAACGTGAAACAACAGAATCTAAATCGATATTCACAAAGCTATCAAAATGATATTCAAGCTTTATAAAAAAAGACATTCGACGAGACTTTTTTAAAGATTTTATCTTTTTACGCCATTGTTTCCTAAAAGATTTTACCAGTAATATTTCAAAAGGTTTACCAACAAAATCTACTGCTTTCACCGATTTATTTCCAGGAGTATCATAACTTAATTTCTGAATTTTAAATTGGTGGTCCAGGACAAAATGAGCTGTCCGGATTTTTACAGCTTCGTTCTCACGGTTGATCCATAAAAATTGATTTCGGGTACGGTACAGTTCCTGAGCGGCCTGATTAAAGTAAGTTATGAGCGCTTCTAGCTCATCATTATAACGGCTACGCCTAATTTTATAGGCAAAATTACCTTTTGCAATTTCGGTAAGCAAGCGATAAATACCCTGTAAATTCTCCCTGTTAAATTCCCGCTCCATAATTCTAGTGTTTACAGTTTATGTCATTTGCAATAATCTTTTAAAAATTTTAAAGCTTGATACTTCTGGGTAAAAAACGCTGTAGGTATTTTGTGCATTAGGGTACGCATATAGAATTCCGCATGGCTTATCGCCACTGGTGAACCTGCATAAATGGCGATTGCGCTCATCAGCGTAGTTCCCTGGGCAGCAAAATAACGCCTTGCCATAGATGTAGAATCGACTACAGCAGAGAGATCGCAGAAAACTGGATATTCTTTAGCCTTCTGGAATAAAAGACGATCACTAGTGATTTTTTTGGCAATTTTTAAATCAATAATAATATTCTCCTTATAAACCATATGTAAAATACCACTATCAATCCAATAGGTGCCATACTTACCTTCAAACATAATTTGAACATTTTTTAGTTAAGAATGGTGAACCTTGCAATAAAATCCGCTAAGATTATTAGGTTAAGTGCTTATCAAAGATAAAATTTATCTCAAAAAATTACTTATCGATTTTTAAAGATGAATTGTCAATTTATTCAATTTAGGTTAAAATTTATCTGTAGCTAATGAAATTTAATAGAATTTGATATAGTTTATGGACATATAGGATCGCTATCAATCCTCAAACCCACAAATTTGAAACTAGCACAGCAACGCCACTATTTGTTATCCATAAATATTCAGCTCATGATCGAGAACATTATGTCGGCCTTTAGCGAAAACATCGATAACCTGATTCATTCCGGGGATTCCGATCTTAAAAAAGCGGAATCAGGGATACAGCTTTCCGTCAAAACCTTATCGAAACTTCAAAAACACGTGAATAAAGAGGATTTTGAAGATCCTCAGTCAGAAATAGACTTCTTTCGTAATATTAAGCCACTTCCCATGAGCTACCATATCTATTTCTCACAGATCCGTAATTGTGAAATTAACCTTCCTAAAATTGGGAATTCCCATAAAGTACGCTTTTTGGAGAAAGAGATTAAAAAAATCAATCAGTTCTTCTCAGAAAACAACAGCTTCGTAAGCTATATGGAACAGGGCCATACCTATTTGGATCACCTTTTCTTTAGTCGGCATGGAAAAAGGGATTTTTCATTCAATCCAAATATTCACTATTACCAATATCCAGAATTCTCTACGTCACACGATATGCTATGGTCACAGGTACAGGCCCTCTATCGTTACATCCATTATATTCGGGAGAAGTTAGAATTGATACAACCCGGAAGCAGTGGAGAATTCAGGGAACGACAGCCCAATCTATTGGTATGGTCTGGTACTAAAACAAGCCTGGTGGAAATTATCTATGCCCTTTACTTTAAAGGGGATATCAATCACGGTACCGTAGATTTAAAAACCATCGTCGCTGCCTTCGAAGATTTCTTTAATATCGAGATCGATAACTTCTATAAAACCTACGGAGAAATAAAATCACGTAAAGATCCGCGTACCAAATACCTCCACACTATTGCCGCAAAACTTGAGGCTAAAATGAATGAAGAAGATCATACATAGTTTTTCGTAGTTAACCGTTACTTCGAAAATTGCATCTACCATGTTTATTTGATTCCATTTCTTCTCAATACCTCTTTTCGCTACCTCAAAACAGGGCAATTTGTCCTTTTTCACAAGAAAAGTTAAATTTTTTCGTACTACGAACCATCTACCGAAAAAAATCCATTAAAGCCACGCAATTTTACAAAACGAAAGTCAAATCATGGAAAGGGCTGTCATTTAAAATCTATGAACCTTGACGGCCCTTTCTTTTAAAACATTCTATTATGCCAACATCTATTATTACCACCGACGATCTTCGGGAATTCAAAATGGAATTACTGGAAGACATTAAAGAATTACTACAAAGTCAAAATGGACAACCAACCAAGAAATGGCTGAAATCCACCGATGTTCTCGAACTGCTCAAAATCTCCCCGGGAACACTACAGAACCTTCGTATTAACGGCACTATTCCGTATACCAAAATGGGAGGTGTTCTTTATTATAATTACGCCGACATAATGGAAGTACTGGAAAATAACCGCGTACATCATAAATTCTGATGTTGGAAGAAATCAATTACATCAAGCATCTCAATGGTGTGTTTGAACACTTTTCTAAAGACAACCGATTGAACCCTACGCATATCAGCCTTTATATTGCTTTATTTCAACTATGGAACAGTAATTTTTTTCGACAGGAATTCTATATCAACCGCGAAGAAGTAATGCAGTATGCAAAGATTGGTTCTAAATCCACCTACCATAAATGCCTTAAAGAGTTGAGCTATTGGAGCTATATTGTGTATATCCCATCACATAACCCTTTTAAAGGAAGTAAAATCAAGATGTTCGATTTTGGGACAAGCTCTGGACAAGTAGTGAACCAAAGCTGTACCAATATCGAGACAAGTAATGAACAAGCAGTGGTATCTATAAATAAACATATACAAACTATGCAAAACACTAAAAACAAAAACAAACAGCGAAATTTTAAAAATTCAAATTTTCAAGATTCAAATGGGAACAAACAAATCGCAAGTGTACCATATCAGGACAACCTTAAGACGAGTACCGATAAAAATTATGATGACCCCCTATGAAATATAAAGCTCCACATATCATTACCGAAGGTGGCGTCGCCTACCAACTTGGAAAACTCCGCAACCACGAGATCCAGTATGATTTTAAAAAGATGCTTATCTATCTGGATGCTAAAGGAAAATTATTGTTTGGCAAAAAGTTTAAAATTCACTCTGAAGACCAAAGGATTTTATACAAGCTATGCTCCTATTTTATCAAAGACCGTGATAGTTGTGAGAAATTTGGAATTGATATTGAAAAAGGTCTTCTGATTTCCGGGCCGGTGGGCTGCGGTAAAACAAGCCTGATGAAATTGCTTAGGCATATGGTGCCGCACCAACGCCCCTATGAAATGATCCCCTGCCGAAATGTAGTGTTCGGTTTTAATCATTTAGGCTATAAAACCATTGAAGATTACGGGAATTCCTGTTTTTTCTGTTTCGATGATCTGGGCGTGGAACCTCCTGGCCGCTTTTATGGAAAGGATTGTAATGTAATGGGTGAAGTCCTATTATCCCGCTACGAGCTTTATTTAAACACTAAACGTAAAATCAAAACCCACGCCACCACCAATCTTAATGCACAAGAACTGGAAGAGCGTTATGGTAATCGCGTTCGTAGCCGTATGCGAGAGCTATTTAATTTGGTGGCTTTTGATAAGGAAAGTAGGGATAAAAGAAAGTAATTATGATTTTATTTTTGTCGAATAATCAATAATAAGCCGGTGATTAGAATAAAAGCTCCCGGCCAAAATAAATTATTAGGAATTTCATTTAAAAACAGAATGCCAAGAGTTGCTGCTAATAGAGGCGTAAGCAACCTTAGTGATGTTACAGTGACCGAAGCTAACACTGATGAGGCATAGGCATAACAAAGTGCTGGTAAAAGAGTGGCAAAAACACCTAATCCTAGAATAAAATAGATGACATTCAAATCCAATAGTTTCCTCATATGAATCATATTACCGGATATCCCTATTATGAAAAAACTTACTAGGCTACCTATCAAAAATGTAAAAAATGTTGCTATCTGTGAGGAGGGTTTTTTAGATGAATCAATAGTGCTATAAAAAATAGAATATATGGCCATTGCTGATCCAGCAATCAATGCCATAAAATCCCCAAGTAGATGTAAATTATTAAATGAAGATTGATTGGAAGATGCTCCTGAAATCACTACCAAAACAACGCCTATAACCCCGAGACATATTCCCCATACCTCATTAGAAGTTATCGACAAACCTTTTAATCTTCTATAGAATAATGCAAATAATGGAGTTGTGTTGGTAAGAATGGCTACTTCTGCAACGGGAGCGATTTGATAAGCTGTTACGACCAATAAAAAATATCCAGCCATTAATAACCCTAACAACCAGGAATGCTTTGAAATCCATATTTTTTTTGACAGGCCTCCACGGCTAATAACTAAAAACAAAAGCATAAAAAAAAGGCCGATCAAACAACGTCCAGCTACGATTTCTATCGCAGAAAAATCATTTAAAAACCGAACAAATATACCCGTGGTCGACCACGCTAATGCAGAAAATAATGCGGCTAAAAAACCTATTTTATTGTTTTTATGAGAATTCATTTTTTAGGACAAAGTTATATTTTATTCACTGTTGGCCTTGGGTTAATTAAAATAATAAGCTATCCTGAAATAATATGACCTGAATCCCATTATATAAATTATAGAATTGTCAAATGTATGATATGATAAGGGGATAAAATACAATTCATACCTCAAAACCGCATAACTTACTACCACCAACAAGCCAAACCCAATTCCGAAATATCGGATAAAAACTTTCCATCGTAAAACCACAAATCTGACGTTTTCAGCTATTCTTTCCATCTCCTCTTTTCGAGTTGTTAACAACCCTACTTCCAAATTTCATAAAATTTGATGGCAAATCACATCATTGAAAATCAATTCCAAATAAATAATATTTTATTCACAATAAATTGATTTTCAATTATTTAAAATACTAAATCATTAATTTTCTCATAACGAAAACGAATCAAAAATTTAAAACGTTCCGTTATGAAAAAATCTATCTACCTGGCGAGTTTGCTTTCGCTACTATCCACTTCCCTATTTGCCCAAATTGGCGGTATCGAAGATTCCGTTAATGATATTTCCAATACCATCCGGTCCATATTCCCCATTATCCTCGGGGTCATCTTTTTGGTGGGTTTCCTATTCAACGCCGGGCATTTCTTTGGGGAAAATGCCGATCTGAAAAAAGGAATTACCCGTGTGCTCGTGTTTGTACTCATCGCAGGTGCCGTGGTGGGTATCTTTACTTATCTCATCGGAATAGTAGTGTAATGAAAGTATTCATACCTTATAAGAACATTCGAAAACGGGCGATGATTTTAGGACTTCCCCTCTCCTTTTTTGCCCTGCAAATGATCTTGGTGATCGCCTCCCTACTGCTTATCATTTTTTCTTTTAGTCTAGGGATGATCGCAACAATACTGCTATGGAACATCGCCCTGTATGTTTTGCTGAACAAACTTGTTCAAAATCCGGGACTATTCCATTTCCAAAAAGTATTTCCACAACATATCAGCAACAAAAAATTAAGCCTATGCTATGATGAAAAAGATTAACCTTTCAGCTTACCATCCCATCCTGGATATTCAGAATAATGTACTTTTTGCATCCAATGGCAATATCGTGCTCGGTTACCAGGTATCGCTACCCGAAATTTATTCCCTCTCGGAAAAGGATTTTGAAGACCTACACGCTAGTTGGTTTCAGGCCTTTAAATCGCTTCCAGCTGGAACTGTTATCCAGAAACAGGATATTTACCGCAAATCCCATTATACGGCTGAAGCACTACCGAATAATACTTTTCTGCAACAAGCCACCCATCATTATTTTAAAAATCGGGAATATTTACAGCACCAAAGCTACTTGTTTTTTGTACTTCCTCTGGACAAACATCTAAAAGCTTCCAAATATGTCAACCCGTTTCGGAAGACTGAAAAAGGCATTCATAAAAAGTTGGATCACCAGGTCAGGGAATTTATTGGAGCGGTAAAGGATGCCGTTTCCTTTATCAATAACAGTAGAAAAATAACCATTTCCCCATTAGGTCAAGAGGCTATTTTGGAATTTACCCACGCTTATTTTAATGGATTCTATCAAAATGTGGATACAGACATCAGGCTGGATCAAAAAGGAATTGCCATTGGCAATTATCATTTTGATGTGCTAGCGATCAATAGTGAACAATGCTTTGGGGAAAGCCTGCAAAGCAGTAAGATCAATGAAAAATTCACTTCTGATGATTTTACATTTCATCAGGGCTTTATCGATGGACTGGGATTGGATCTGGATGAAGACCATATCATTAACCACATCCTTTATTTAGATGATAAACATAAATGGCGAAAAGTACTGGAAAAGAAAATCGAGGAACTTTCCAAGAGCTCCAACTTTGGCACCCAGAACAAAGTGGTATTAAAGAAAATCCGTGAGATCGTAAGTCGCATCAATGAAGATGATAGCTCTCGCATTATCCGTGGCCATCTCAACATTATTTTTTGGTCTCAGGAAGCAACACAACTGGGTAGCATAGCTTCGAAAATCAAAACCGAATTCAAGGAACTGGATATGCTTCCCTATTATCCCAAGGGAGAAGAGCGCAAGCATTATTTTTTAAATTCCTATCCTTGTTTTGCATCCAACTTTTCTAATGAAGATCTTTATGTAACCGATCTTAAACACGCCCTGTGCCTTTACATCAACAATACCAATTACCGCTCCGATCATACAGGCATTATCTTTAATGATCGGCAACATAATATCCCGGTCCTAAAAGACGTATGGGATGAAAAGAAGAAACGCATTAAGGCCAGGAACTTTGCCATCTTCGCTCCCACGGGCGAAGGGAAATCCTTTTTAGCCAATAACATCCTTCGTCAATATTTTGAGAGCGGTGTACGACTAGTCATCATCGACCTGGGCGGTTCCTATTCCAAATTCGCCAAGCTCTATCCTAACGATCATATCATTTTACGCTATGAGCAGGGAAAAAACTTAGGGATTAACCCATTTTATATTTCCACTGATGCCGATTTAACTCCCGAACGGCTGGAAGATCTGTCGGTATTCCTTCTGGAACTTCTGGCCGAAGGACAAAAAGTATCCAAAGGCAAGGAAGTAGCAATGAAAAAAGTACTCTTACAGTATTATCAGGAAATCCGGGATCAGCATTCGTTAGCTTCTTTATATCATTTTGTAGATGAAAACAAAGATACACTCATACAGGGATTAGGAATCCGGGAGGCGCATTTCAGTACCTATGATTTCTTGCATATCCTTTCAGAATATGTGGAAGGAGGCCTTTACAGCTTTCTATTTAACGTGGGGGCCGATCAAACCTATAAGATCGAGGACAAACGATTGATTGTTTTTGAACTGGATGAAGTCCGCGACAACAAAGAAATCTTATCGGTGATGCTGAAACTGATCAAATCAGCCATTGAGCGCACGATCTGGCAAAACCGGTCTGAAAAAGGAATTATCCTTTTTGATGAGTTTGCCAAGCAATTGAAGTTTGCCAATGTATTGGAAAGCGTGGAATTCTACTACCAGGCCATCAGAAAACAAAATGGAGCTATCGGGATCATCCTGCAATCCATTAACCAGTTGCCCAACAATTCCACCTCAGCAAGTATTCTGGAAAATACACAAGTCATCTACAGTCTTCGTAATGAGAAAGGTTATGGAGAATTAAAGAAACGGCTGAATCTCTCTACCCACGATTTGAACCAATTACGTTCCATTCGTAACAATCTTACAGGGGCGCGGAAATACACCGAAATGTTTATCAAAATAGGAAAGGAAAGCAACGTTTTCCGTCTGGAAGTACCCCCGGAAGTCTATGCGGCCTACCTGACCGATGGTAGTGAGAACCAGACCATAATGGCCATTTATAAACAAACCAATGATATGGAAAAGGCCATTGAACGCTTCCTTAAAGAAAAAGTATAACCTAAAACCAACATTCTATGAAACATTCCATAAATCAAAGCATCAAAAAATTCGTGATAACCTTATCCATTGCCCTCTTTTCATCAGGCCACATTGTGGCTCAGGGAATGCCGGTATATGATAATACGAATTTTATCAGCCTGGCCAAACAGCTGATCGAATCGGCCAAGCAAACTTCCAATTTACTCAAGACCGTCGAGTTTCTAAAGCAACAAAAAGAGCGGATCGAACAGGTGAGCAATGTGATCCAACAATTGGATGCCGTAGGAAAACTGATCCAGAATAACCAGTACCTCTTTAATATGGTGCAGGGCGATTTGCAAGAAATCCTCAACTCCCCGTATATAAAACCCGATGAAATCAACCGGGTGACAGCCTCCTTTGAGGAAATTATCGATCGTTCGATGGAGAGCGTGGATTATGTCAATAAAATCCTGACCAGTGATTATCTAAAAATGAGCGATGCGGAAAGAGCTACCGTATTAAAAGATTACGAAACTAAATCCAATGAGATGGTCGCCGAGGTGCAGAACAAAACACGCCGGTATAAGGAAATCATTTCCTTTCGAAAAATGCAGGATCATATCAATAATCGCCCACTAAGTGGGATTTAATAAAAAGCGTAAATGAAATGACGAATACTGTGATAAGTCCAGGTTTGGGATTGGAATATATAGATACGGTCTTTCATACGATCAAAGACAGTGATTTTTCCCAGTATACCATTACCGGGATGAAGACACTGGCCGTTTTGTTTTTCCTGATCAATATCCTTAAAAAATATAATGAAGGTGTGGCTGCGACCGATGGACATACCTGGGGATTAAACCCGACGGAACTTTTTAAAAACTTTGCCATTGTCCTACTGGTTATTTTCTCTACACAGGTATTGGACGTATTTGATAATATTCTGGTCGCTATAGAATCCCAATACCGGGACACGGCCCCGGCACTCCTCCCCTTGCAGCTCAGTGATGTTGATATTGAACGGGATGTGGGTGCCCTTGAGGCCGCCAAAAAAGCAATGGCAATGTTATACGAAGCCTTGGTAACTCCGTTATACGGACTTAAAATTCTTGCTTTTATTATTGGGGTAATCCTCTGGCTTTTGGATTTGTTTATCTATCCCCTCTTTTTGGCGGAGCGCTATTTTTTATTGGGAATAATGCAGGCATTTTTTCCGCTGGTCATTAGCCTGGCCGTATTTGAAAAATTCCGCTCCCTGGCCTATACCTTTTTTAAGCTTTATGCCGGGGTGTATATGCTCGTGCCGGCCTTCTTTTTGGTCAATATTTTTATCAATAACCTCCATACCGAAATCAACAGCCATTTTTGGAATGACCTCTTTGGGGCAGATTGGGGAGGCGAGTTTTTCGCGCCTGTCATCGAATGTGCCTCCATCGGTTTTATCGTCCTGCTCAAATTTAAGCTCTACCGAAAGGCCAGCACTTTTACCCTGCGCTTGTTTACCGGAGGTTAACGCGATCATTAATAGTCTAATCAAACACAAAATGAAAATACCCTATCAAAATATTTACAAGGTCTTACGGACCAATCGTTTTATCGTCCTCTCCTCGGTAATTGGCTCGGCCGTGGTCTGTATCATTTCCATAGTAATGGTCATCAAACTCCACCGGGAATCCCTGAACAATGCTTTTGTGATTAATGGGGACGGTAGCGTTATTCCCCTGAAAGTGGTCAAGCAACGGGAAAACCTGAAGGTAGAAGCCCTGGCCCATCTGGATCTGTTCCATCGCTATTTTTATGGGCTTAATGCCAACAATTACAAAAGTAATATCGAAAAGAGCCTGTGGCTGGGAAACAGTTCCGTATCTGACCTCTATCAGCAAAAACAAGCCGAAGGCGTCTATAACCGGCTTTTGCAATATTCCCTGGTTCAAAAAGTCATCACTATTGATTCAAAGGTGGAACTGCAAAGCGAGCCATACCGATTTAGTACTACTATCGTTTTTGAGATCAACCGTGGATCAGTAACTGACCGCTATGAACTGAAAACGGCTGGAAAACTGATGCAGGTCGACCGGAATTTCCCTCATAATCCGCACGGACTGCTCATCACCGACTTTTTTGAAAATAGCCTTCGCAAAATTAATCCTGAATAATACTTATTACTAAATCCCATACTTATGAAACTTCAAAAGAATAAAATCGTAATGATACTGATTGTAGTCAGTGTCGTGCTGTTTATCGTTGCCTATTCCTTCATCACTTTTGGCAAAGAAGAAGAAACCAATATTGATACCCATCAGGTCCCCCTCCCAAAGTTAGGTAGCGACCAAAAACAATATGAAACAAAAATGGAAGCCCTGGAAAACATCAAAAAGGAACGCGAGATCAATGCACCGAGCGTCTATGATGAAGAGCTGCTGGATGCTACCGGAACCTATGATCCTGACCTAAGGGATAAAGAAAAAAGACGGATGATCGACAGTATTTATTCGCAAGGGAATATGGATTATGCCTACAGCACCTACCGGCAAGATCAGGCAGCTCCACAAACCCCAGCTCCATCCAAAAATGATACGTTATCCAAAAAAATCAATAAAAAAGAACGGGAAGCGGCCGCCAAAGAAATGGGCCTGGAACACCAACTCTTCTTTGCCTCCAATCCAAAGGAAAACCTAAATACCCTATCGCAAAACACAGACGGACAATTATATGTTCAAGTCGATGGCACCCAGACCATCAAACAACATTATCGGCTTCGGATGCGGCTTTCACGAGCTGCCCTGATCGATGGAAAGCAGGTCCCAAAAAATACGCTTCTATATGGCTTTGTGAGTTTTAAACCCAATCGTACCCTACTTACTATCGAGCACATTAAAGGAAGACCTGTTTCTTTTGAGGCATATGATCTGGCCGATGGCAGTAAAGGTATCTATATTGAGAACAGTTTCCGGGAAGAGGTGCGCCGTCAGGTAATAGGTGATGTCGTAGATGAACTCGAAGTACCGGGAGTGCCACAGGTGAGCGGTATCAAACAGCTTTTTAGAAGGAGTAACCGTCAGGTTAAAGTCATCGTACTAAACGGCTATCAATTACTCTTAAAAATACCACAGGAACATTCTTAAAATCAAATATTATGAGAACATTTACTATTATATTATTACTGGCTTTAATAAATCCAGTCAATGCCCAAAAGGCTTTAGATACTTTATATGCGAATGATAAAAAGAACGTGGCCTTGTTTTTACCGAGTGCTATCCGACAAGGCATAACAGGAGCATCCAATTTTGTGTTTACCTATAATCGCGAAAAGAAGCAGTATTTTGGGCTATTAAAGGCACAACCCGGAGAAGAAAGTAACCTTTTGGTAGTGACCGATGATGGAAAGGTCTATTCCTATATGCTGAAATATAAAAAAGAACTTCCCAAACTGAATTATTTTATTTCTACTGATGAAAGTATCGGAATGGAGATTCCAGCCAAAGCTACTCCCAAAACCACACAGAAAGAACAAGACAGTCTTATTAAGCGACAGGAATATTTTCAGCGCTTTGCTGAGTATCTGCTAAAAACAGGTAAAAAACATTCCAAGACCAAACGTAAAAGAGGCATCAAGCTTCAGTTACGACGTATCGCCTACAATGCTTCAGAAACCTATCTGGTAATGGAACTTACCAATACTTCGGGAATTACTTTCGAAATAGATTTTCTGAAAGTATACCGCGTTAGTGGCAACAAAAAAAGAAAATCTTCCTTTCAAAAACTGGAAACAAAACCGATCTATACTTGCCATATGCCTTCGAAGATCTATAACAGCCAATCGTTACACTTGGTGTATGTGCTGCCCAAATTTGTACTGGGTAGTAAGGAGAAATTGCAATTGGAATTGCAAGAGTTAAATGGAAGTAGGAAGATTGTTTTGAAAACTCCTATGAACAAAAAATAGTAATTTACTTTGACCATCATGCTTGTTAAAAATTGATTCCTAAGAGCTTAGCACGAATACTGTGATAAGCTCTCGGGAATCAACCTAATAAATTATATCAAACAATTTTTAAATGGTCGTGTGCTGTTGACCTGTAGTTTTGCTCCTTTTTTGAATTATTTAATTTTATTTTCAATTTAGTCATATCACTACTAATCTTCTTTTCAATAACCCTGGCATATTTCTGGGTCGTTGATAATTTGGTGTGCCCCAACATTTTTGAGACCGTTTCTATAGGAACATCATTGAGAAGGGCTATTGTAGTAGCAAAGGTATGCCGCGCAACGTGAAAAGTCAGGTTCTTCTTAATGTTGCATAACTCCGCTATTTTCTTGAGGTGTTTATTGATTTTTTGATCACTGAACATTCGTAATAGCGAATAGTTATTTTCTTCACTAGGATAATCTGCATATTTCTCCAATATTGCCTTGGCCTCATCCAATACGGGTAGTTTTACCGGGGTCTTTGTCTTTTGACGCCTGACCATTATCCATTGCTCATCATCAATACCATTGACGATGTCGCATTGTTTCAAGTTTTTTACCTCGATATAACTGAGCCCGGTATAGCAGGAAAAAACAAATACATCCCTAACCAACCGAATACTTTCTTGGGAAATGCGAAGCAGCATTATGCTGTCGAGCTCATCCCGCTCCAAAAAGGGACAATCAAATTCCTCGTACTTCAATTGATATAATGCAAAGGGATTTGATTTCAGCCAACCATGTTTCAGGGCAAGGGTTGTAAACTTCTGTAAACGTTCTAAATGCTTCATCATACCGTTGTGATTGAGCGGTCTGGATTTACTCAAAGGGGGACAAGTGCGGAGATAGTTTTCAAATTTTACTATAAAGGTATAGTTGATCTGTGCCAAAGGGATATCATTCGATTTGAATTCCTTTTTGAGAAAACGGCTCACATATTTTTCGGTAGCATTGTAATTCTTAGCGGTACCAGGTGCCAGTTTATGAAGTTCATTTTCCCTATGGTAATCCATAAGGTCCTTGCACGTCAATACAGCCTTATCCTTGCCAAAATACCTCAATTTAATAGACTGAGAGGTAATTGGCCTATTTTCATCTTTAAGTTGCCTATATGCTTTCTTGATGAGTGATTTTATCTCATCTAGTGCATCATTGACGATTTTGGCGTTTTTTGTTCTAGTTTTTACCCGATCTGCCTTATCATCCCAGTGTTTAGCATGTACAGATTCCTTGGTACTTATATCGCTAGGTTTACTATCTACCCAGATTCTTGCATAGATAGGGGTCGTTCCATCATTTTTGATTGATGATTTTTTCAACCAAAAATGAATATTGAATGTGTGAAATTTCGTCATCACTTTCGTTTTGGTTAAACATTCCTTTAAACGAAAGCCAAATCGCTCCGAAAGTCAATACGGGCTATTAACCCTAAATTTAGGAATTTATTTCCTAAAAAAATAGGACACGAAATAGGACATCAATGAATATGCTTTTAAACGGATATAAAAAAAGTCAGTAAAAATACATTTTACTGACTTTCAATTATTTATATATTAAAAGAATTCCTTTTAATACCCTATTCGTCGGGATGACAGGATTTGAACCTGCGACCCTACGCCCCCCAGACGTATACGCTACCAGACTGCGCCACATCCCGAATTTGAAATGGCAAATTAAACAGGTTCAGATATAAATTCAAAATATAATTGAATAAAAATAAAACTTAATAAATTGATAATTTCACAATCACTAAAGAATGGAAATTGAGTATATTCACATTATACTAAATTGAATTTAAAAATATGATACCCGACCAACTAAAAATCAACGAACTACTACATCAAAAATCCTATCTAAGCGACGGCAAACTCATCGAATGGCAAGGCAAAACCGATGAAGTTTTTTCTACAATTTCAA